>NZ_JAPNJY010000007.1:522500-683824 GCF_026626625.1 Corallococcus sp. BB11-1
ACCAAACCGTACCAAACTCCGAATGCCGGCAATTGTTATCCCGGGACGCAGTCAGTGGGTGATAACGTCCATTGGCAAGAGGGGAATAACCCAGACCGACAGCTAAGGCCCCCAAATCTAGTCTAAGTGAACACTAGAAAGGATGTGGCAGGTCATTGACAACCAGGAGGTTGGCTTAGAAGCAGCCATCCTTTAAAGAAAGCGTAATAGCTCACTGGTCAAGACAGGCCGCGCCGAAAATGTAACGGGGCTCAAGACTAGTGCCGAAGCTTCGGGTCATGCGCGTCAGGCGCGTATGGCGGTAGGGGAGCGTCCCAGTTGCAGCGAAGGTAGACTGAAAAGGCTGCTGGAGCGACTGGGAGTGCTGATGCCGAAATGAGTAGCGATAAAGGGGGTGAGAAACCCCCTCGCCGTAAACCCAAGGTTTCCTGGGTCAAGTTAATCTTCCCAGGGTTAGCCGGGTCCTAAGCCGAGGCCGAAAGGCGTAGGTGATGGCAAGCAGGTTAATATTCCTGCGCCATCTTGCAGACGTTGAACTGAGGGAGGACGGAGAAAGCTAGGCGAGCTGACCGGTGGTTGTGTCAGTCTAAAGACGTAGGGGTGTCGCGTACGAATAAAGGCGCGGCAGCTATCCCCGAGATCCCATGGCGCCCCGCAAGGGGTAAGTCGCTGATGCTCTGCTTCCAAGAAAAGTCCCGCAGGGAGTCTGCAGGGTGTCCGTACCGCAAACCGACACAGGTGGGTGAGGAGAAAATCCTAAGGCGC
This sequence comes from Corallococcus sp. BB11-1, assembly GCF_026626625.1. NCBI lineage: Bacteria > Pseudomonadati > Myxococcota > Myxococcia > Myxococcales > Myxococcaceae > Corallococcus > Corallococcus sp. BB11-1. Next base: position 523,266 of record NZ_JAPNJY010000007.1, read on the forward strand.
TTGAGAGAACTCTCCTCCAAGGAACTAGGCAAATTTCCACCGTAACTTCGGAAGAAGGTGGGCCTCTGGTAGGTGTAGGCGTACAGCCGAAGCCGAGAGAGGTTGCAGAGAAATGGCGGTAGCGACTGTTTACCAAAAACACAGGACTCTGCGAAGGCGACAAGCCGACGTATAGGGTCTGACTCCTGCCCGGTGCTGGAAGGTTAAGGGGATTCGTCAGCCGCAAGGTGAAGCGATGATCCGAAGCCCCAGTAAACGGCGGCCGTAACTATAACGGTCCTAAGGTAGCGAAATTCCTTGTCGGGTAAGTTCCGACCTGCACGAATGGAGTAACGACTTCCGCACTGTCTCGGAGAGGGACTCAGCGAAATTGAAATAGCTGTGCCGATGCAGTTTACCCGCAGCAAGACGGAAAGACCCCGTGAACCTTTACTACAACTTGACAGTGACACTAGGGATTGGCTGTGTAGGATAGGTGGGAGCCTTTGAAGCCGGGCCGCTAGGTTCGGTGGAGGCAACGGTGAAATACCACCCTGCTGATTTCTGGTGTCTAACCATGTCTCGTCAGCCGGGACTGGGACACTGTCTGGTGGGTAGTTTGACTGGGGCGGTCGCCTCCCAAAAAGTAACGGAGGCGCGCGATGGTTCCCTCAGCCCGATTGGAAACCGGGCGTCGAGTGCAATGGCATAAGGGAGCTTGACTGCGAGACCGACAGGTCGAGCAGGTGCGAAAGCAGGTCATAGTGATCCGGTGGTCCTGAATGGAAGGGCCATCGCTCAACGGATAAAAGGTACTCCGGGGATAACAGGCTTATCTCCCCCAAGAGTTCACATCGACGGGGAGGTTTGGCACCTCGATGTCGGCTCATCGCATCCTGGGGCTGGAGCAGGTCCCAAGGGTTTGGCTGTTCGCCAATTAAAGCGGTACGCGAGCTGGGTTCAAAACGTCGTGAGACAGTTTGGTCCCTATCTGCTGTGGGCGTAGGATACTTGAGAGGCTCTGACCTTAGTACGAGAGGACCGGGTTGGAGGCACCGCTGGTGTACCAGTTGTCTCGCCAGAGGCATCGCTGGGTAGCCATGTGCCGATTGGATAACCGCTGAAAGCATCTAAGCGGGAAACCGACCTCAAGACCAGGTATCCCGGGCGCAAGCCCCTGAAGACTCGTGGAAGACTACCACGTTGATAGGCTGGGTGTGTAAGCGCGGTAACGCGTTAAGCTAACCAGTACTAATAAGTCGAGCGGCTTACTTTCCCCTTTCTCTTGCATGCCCCAACCGGGGAGTAAGGGATTCGGGGCCAAGGCCGAGGCCAGGACGCGAAGCAAGGCGTCCGCCCGGAAGACAACAGCTGTTTCACTCTTCTTCTCAAAGAAGAGGCTTCACTCAAGCAGAAGCTTGCAACTTACCCTTCGTATGCACCGTCAATCGCTTTTCCGGTGGCAATGTCGGAGGGGTCACACCCGTTCCCATCCCGAACACGGAAGTTAAGCCCTCCAGAGCCGATGGTACTCCGCGGGAAACCGCGTGGGAGAGTAGGTCGCTGCCGGATTCTTTTTCAAGGAAAGCCCCTGGTGCCGAAAGGCGCCAGGGGCTTTCCGCTTTGCGGGCTGCCCCTGCCTCGCGCGAGCGTGCCCACCGCAAGGGCCGTCGCGGGCCCAGCGGGCCTCGCATGCGACGCCAGGCGGAAAGCCCGGAGCACCGCCACCCCGTGCGCGAAGCTGGGGGGACTGAGGCGGCTGGTGAATGTTTCCGTGCCGCGTGCGTGCTGTGGTGCCAATCAGGGCGCCACGTGCGTCCTGCGGCTCCCCACACCCCTGGCTGCGTCAGAGAACTTCTGATCGGAAGAGCTGCGCTTGGCGGTATCGCCGGGTTGGGGACAACGCGGCTGCCTTCCTGGAAGGCTCCGGGAGTGCTGCTGGACCGCTGCGGAGTGCCTGTCGCGGGCCGGGAGGGACATCGTGTTTCGTCCAGGTTCGACGGCCCTGTGGCCCCCCTGGGGCGCCGGGTTGTGGCGGATGGTGGCCCTTGGGGGCCAAGTTCTCGGATTCCTTGGGGAATCGCGTCATCGTGGATGTTTGACCGCCGTTGCCGCAGGATCTAGAGTCTCTTCTCCCCCCGGTCTGCGCACCGCCTGCCGCGGTCCGTACTCGCCGGCGCCGGGCAGCCCCGCGAGATGAAGAAGCCGACCTTCTTTGGGAAGTACCTGCTCCTTGAGCGCATCAACGTCGGCGGCATGGCCGAGGTCTTCATTGCGAAGGCCTTCGGCGTCGAGGGCTTCGAGCGCATCCTGGCCATCAAGAAGATCCTCCCGACGATGGCCGAGGATGACGAGTTCATCACGATGTTCATCGACGAGGCGCGGATCAGCGTTCAGCTGAACCACGCCAACATCGTGCACATCCACGAACTCGGAAAGCACGAGGACACCTACTTCATCGCGATGGAGTACGTGGCCGGCCGCGATGTGCGCACGCTCTTGGAGCGCTATCGCCGCCGCAAGGAGATCATGCCCACCGCCCAGGCGGTGTTCATCGTCTCCAAGATGTGTGAGGGCCTGGACTACGCCCACCGCAAGAAGGACGCGCGTGGCCAGGACCTGGGCATCATCCACCGTGACGTCTCTCCCCAGAACATCCTCGTGTCCTACGAGGGCGAGACGAAGATCATCGACTTTGGCATCGCCAAGGCCGCCAACCGGTCGCAGAAGACGCAGGCCGGCATCCTCAAGGGGAAGTTCGGTTACATGAGCCCGGAGCAGGTCCGGGGCATGCCCATCGACCGCCGCAGCGACATCTTCGCCGTCGGCGTGCTGCTGTACGAAATGCTCACCGGCGAGAAGCTCTTCGTCGGCGAGTCGGACTTCTCCACCCTGGAGAAGGTGCGCAACGCGGACATTCCGCTGCCTCGCGAGTTCAATCCGAACATCTCCGCGGGGCTGGAGAAGGTCGTCCTCAAGGCGCTCGCACGCGAGCCCGAGGACCGCTACCAGTGGGCGTCGGACCTGCAGGAAGACCTGATGCGCTTCCTCCTCGCGGGGGACGCCATCTATTCATCGAAGCACCTGTCCAGCTTCATGAAGGAGGCCTTCGCCGAGGACATGCTCCGCGAGGCGGAGAAGATGGAGCGCTATGCCTCCGTCGAGCGCCCGGACCAGATCGAACACTCCGGTGTGACGGTCCCGCCTCCAGCGGCGCCCCGGCCGACTTCGCAGAAGCGGCCCCCCGCGGCTTCGTCCGCCGGGTCCCCTGCGGGACGCGCCTCGACGGCACCCGCGCAGCCCACGCCTGGCTACATTCCCCCGCCTACCGCCGAGGAGCTGGCGGAGATGGATGGCGCGGCGGACAAGACGCAGATCGTGGACTCGACGCACACGTTCCGCGCGCCCGAAACCCGGATCGCCGACAGCAGCGTCGTGGTGGATGACAGCATCACGGGCCGCTCGGAAAACCCCATTGACCGGGCAGGACACCACACCAGCGCTTCACCTTTCGGGCGCGATGAGGGGCCCCGGGGCAAGAACAAGAGCGGCCCCAAGTCCCAGGTCATCATCGGGGATGAGGGCGGCGAGGCCTACGGCGGCGCCACGATGATTGGACCGGCTCCGACCGCGCCGCCCGCCCGTGCTCGCGGTGGATCCGCCGCGCCGGTGTTGGATCCTGAGGAAGAGGAGACCACGGGCAACATCACCGTCCCGGTGGGCTCCCGCCACAACGGGTTGCGCCCGCAGGCCGAGGCGGACGACGCCTACGATGACCCGGCGGATGAGTTCGAGCATCAGGACCAGGACGCCTACGACAGCGAGGCGCAGGACTCCGACGACCCACGCTACGACGATGAGCCCGACGGTCCGGCCACCATCCCGCAGAAGGGGTCGAAGCCGCCCAAGGTGGCTCCGCCCGCCAAGGCCGTGGCCAAGCCCAAACCCAAGCCCCAGGCGACGGGAGAGAAGAAGCCGATCCCCAAGCCCGCCATCATCGGTGCGGCCGCGCTGGTGGCCGTGCTGCTCGTCGGTGGCCTGGTGATGGCGGTTGGTGGCTCTTCCACGGGGTACGTCAACTTCGTCGTGAGGCCCACGAACGCCACGGTCCTGGTGGACGGGCAACCCGTGAAGGCAAACGAGGTGGTGGAGCTCTCCGAGGGCCTGCATCAGGTCAGCGCCTCCGCCCCGAACTTCAATCCCACGGAGCAGCAGGTCCAGGTCGTCGCAGGACAGGAGGCGAAAGTCGTCCCCCTGGTGCTGACGCCCAAGGTCGCGACCCCACCTCCCGCGCCGCCCGTGGCGCCGCCGCCCGTGGCCGAGAACAATCCTCCGCCGACCACGCCCGACGCTCCCCCGGACAAGCCGGTCGCCCCGGCAGCCCCGAAGACCTTCACCGCCGTGTTTGAAGGCCAGGACGGAGCGGAGATCACCGTGGACGGCAAGGCCCTGGGGAAGGTTCCCGGGGTTCGGCTCTCCGACCTGGAGGTCGGCAAGACGTACACCTTCACGGCGAAGCGGGAGGGCTTCAAGCCCTTCACGGGTGACTTCAAGTCTTCTGGTGACGCCGAGGTGGAGGTTGCCGTCAAGCTGGAGGCCGTGCCGCAGCCGCCTCCTGATACGACGCCCGCCCAGCCGAAGCAGCCGAAGCAGCCGAAGCCTACGCCCGTCGTCACCGCACCGCCGCCGAAGCCTCCCAAGCCGGCGCCGAGCAACGCGGTGGGGAAGTTCGCCTGCAGCACTTCCCCGGCCGGCGCTCAAATCTGGGTGGACGGGAAGAACACGGGGCGGGTCAGTCCCGTCCCGTTGGGCAACCCGCTCAGCCTGCCCGTGGGCAAGCGCAAGGTCGTCTTCAAGCTCAACGGCAAGTCGACCAAGCCCCAGGTCGTCGTCATCGAAGAGGGGAACGTTGCGAAGCTGATCAACGTCCCCGTGAGCTGAACGGGGGCGACCGACCAGAGGGCATGTTGAGCCCTCTGCGATTGTTGAGCAGGGATGTTGGGGGGCGGGCTATGACGCCTCGCCGCAGACGCTCCATCCGTTGAGGTGATGTGTCCATGAACACGACGTCCACTCGAGGCAAGCCCGACGCTGGCCCCGCGCAGCAGCCATTCACCTATCCGCTCCGCAAGGAGTTCGTGGAGCCCGATTGGCGGCGCATCCCGGGCTTCAAGGACGTCACGCAGGCGGAGTGGGAAAGCTCTGTCTGGCAGCGCAAGCACACCGTGAAGAACCTGCGGGAGCTGAAGGCGACGCTCGGGTCGCTGCTGCCGGATGACCTGGCGATGAGCATGGAGCTGGACCAGAAGGAGCGGGCGACGATGTCCATCCTCGTCCCTCCCCAGATGCTCAACACCATGAGCCTGGAGGACCTGTGGCAGGACCCCGTCCGCCGGTACATGCTGCCGGCGCTCGCGGATCGCCGCACCGACTGGGCCAACCACCCGCGCGCCAGCCGTGACAGCCTCCACGAGGCGGACATGTGGGTCGTCGAGGGCCTGACGCACCGCTATCCCACCAAGGTGCTGGCGGAGATGCTGCCCACCTGCCCGCAGTACTGCGGCCACTGCACCCGCATGGACCTGGTCGGCAACGACGTGCCCCAGGTGGCCAAGCACAAGTTCGCGACAGGCCAGAAGGAGCGCTACGAGCAGATGCTGGACTACCTGCGCCGCACGCCCACCGTGCGCGACGTGGTGGTGTCCGGCGGCGACATCGCGAACCTGCCCATCCAGGCGCTGGAGCCGTTCGTCAGCGCGCTGATGGACATCCCGAACATCCGGGACATCCGGCTCGCCAGCAAGGGGCTGATGGCCCTGCCGCAGCACTTCCTCCAGGACAGCGTCCTGCAGGGGCTGGACCGGCTGGCGAAGAAGGCCGTCGAGCGCGGCGTGGACCTGGCGTTGCACACCCACGTCAACCACGCGCAGCAACTGACGCCGTTGGTGGGCAAGGCGGTGCGCAAGCTGCTCGACATGGGCTTCCGGGACGTGCGCAATCAGGGCGTGTTGCTGCGCGGCGTGAACGACAGCTCCAAGGCCCTGTTGGACCTGTGCTTCACGCTGCTCGATCACGCGAAGATCCTGCCGTACTACTTCTACATGTGCGACATGATCCCCAACAGCGAGCACTGGCGGCTGTCGGTGGCGCAGGCGCAGAAGCTCCAGCACGACATCATGGGCTACATGCCGGGCTTCGCCACGCCGCGCATCGTCTGTGACGTGCCGTTCGTGGGCAAGCGCTGGATCCACCAGGTGGCCGAGTACGACCGCGAGCGCGGCATCTCCTACTGGACCAAGAACTACCGCACGAGCGTCGAAGCGAATGACGCCGAGGCGCTTGAGCGCAAGTACGAGTACTACGATCCCATCGACACGCTGCCGGAGTCCGGTCAGGCGTGGTGGCGGGAGCAGCCGAAGGCCGCGTGATGGATTCCTCCGTCGGCGCGGCGCCGCCCGTGTTCGCGCGCCCTTCGGTCAGTGCCGAAGGGCGGGCCCGGTTGTTCCCCTCCGCGACGGATGCGGAGTGGGGTGATTGGCGCTGGCAGCAGCGGCATGCGGTGCGCAACCTGGAGCAGCTCGAGCGATACGTGCGCTTGACCCCCGACGAGCGCGCCGGCGTGCAGGAGACGTCCTCCCTGTTCCGCGTGGGGATCAGCCCCTACTACCTGTCGCTCATCGATCCGGATCATGCGTCATGTCCGGTGCGCATGCAGTCCATCCCCGTGCGGGCCGAGGCCCGCGTGCGGCCCGGTGAGCTGGAGGATCCGCTTGGCGAGGACAAGACCCGCCCGGAGGAGTGCATCGTCCACAAGTATCCGGACCGGGTGCTGTTCCTGGCCATCGATACGTGTTCGGTCTACTGCCGCCACTGCACCCGGCGCCGCATCACCAAGGGCGGCGAGGCGGAGCTGACCAAGGACCAGATGCGCCGGGGCATCGACTACGTGCGCAATCATCCCGAGGTGCGCGACGTGCTCATCTCCGGAGGGGATCCGTTCCTGCTGGGGGAGGAGCGACTGGAGTCGCTGCTCGGGCCGTTGAGTGAGATTCCGCATGTGGAGATGATCCGCATCGGGACGCGGGTGCCAGTGGTGCTGCCCATGCGGGTGACGGATTCGCTCGCGCGCCTGCTTCGCCGCCATGCGCCCGTCTACGTCATCACCCATTTCAACCACCCCAAGGAAGTGACTCCCGAGGCCCGGGAGGCGTGCGAGCGGCTGGTGGACCATGGCGTGCCCGTGGAGAACCAGGCCGTGTTGATGCGGCAGCTCAATTCGGATGCGCGGATCATCAAGGAGCTGTCCCACAAGCTCCTGCGCAGCCGCGTGCGGCCGTACTACCTGCACCAGATGGACGTCGCCGAAGGGTGCGAGCACCTGCGCACGCCCATCGCCAAGGGGTTGGAGATCCTCCAGCAGCTTCGCGGGCACACCACCGGGCTGGCCGTGCCGCACCTGGCGGTGGACCTTCCGGGCGGGGGCGGGAAGGTCACCCTTCAGCCCGACTACGTCATCGAGCGCGGCCAGCGGGAGACCCTGTTCCGCAACTACAAGGGCGAGACGTACGCCTACCCCGAACCGGAGGAGACCGACTGCTCCTGTCCGTACGACGAGGTGTGGCAGGCCCGTTCGCGGGAGCTGGCTTCGCAGGGCCGCTGAGGTCCGTGCCTGTTTGGCCCGCGTGCTTCGTTCACGCGGGCTGAGCAGGAGGCGTCGGGCGTGCTACTGACCGCGACGGGCGGACTTCGACGCCTTCCGGCCAGGTGAGGCCGGCGCGGCGGCCGCCGCACCCCCGACGTCCACGGGCGGCCCGGACTCCAGGTTGGCGTCGACGTCGACGGAGACCTCCGCTCCCTCCGCGGATTCCAGCTCCACGGGCTCCGCGTCGCTGAAGCCCTGCTGGATGTGGACCTCCTGGTCACCGGCGGCGCGCTTCTTCTCCTCGGCTTCCTGGTCGGCCTTGGCCTTGTCCTCGAGGCGCTTGTCCTCGTTGGCGGCGCGGGCGTTGTCTTCGGGCGACATCCTCGCGGTGTAGCCGGCGTACTCCTTCGCGGAGATGCCGTGCTTCTCCATGACCTTGGCGGCTTCCGCCTGCTGATCGCGGATGGACTGTCCGCGCTCCGCGTTGCTCATCTCCGACGGCTTCCGGTTGCCGTAGGTCGCTTCCACCTTCGTCTGTGCCGCGGCTTCGTCGCGACGGATGGCCGCCACCTTCTCGGGCGACAGGCCCTCGTCTTCCGCGAGGACGGGCGTTGCCAGCAGGAGCGACGAAGCAGCGAGCAACAGGGAGAGGCGGGTGGTCATGGCGAGGCTCCTGAGTCGGACCCATCATAGGCATGGAGCCACGGGGGACGCATGGGCGAGCGTCTCCCGGTGGGCGGTTCCATCGCGTCCGGGGGCTCAGCCGCCCTGACACCGCGCGCAGCCGTCTCCCGCGCCCGCGCATTGCTCCCGCGCCTGTGCGCAGCGGGGCGGCAGGTCGTCGCGATCCGTGTTCCGGTCCACGAGGCCGCAGAGCTGCTCGGCCGTGGCACAGGTCTTCGTGGAGACGTCGCACTGCTCCGCGCAGTCCAGGTCATCCTGCTGCTCGCGGGCCCGGAGTTCATCCAATCGCGCCGTGGCTCCGTCGATGGCCGCGTCGTCGTTCCCGGCCACCCGGGTGTCCACGTGCTTCGCGCAGCCCGCCCATCCGATTCCCACGACCAGGATTGCCACCCACGATCCGGTTGCTCGCATGCCCTACCCATATGCGTCCGCTCCCGGCGCCGTCCAGCCACCGGGGCGCTCATGCTGGGCCCACCCACGGCTCGGAGTCCCCAGGGTGCTCCCGGCCAGGTCCTGCCCCCCTGAGACTCGGGCGGGTCCGACAACGGGCCCGTGTAGAGCATGGCGGTTGGGATGGGCCGGTACGGGGCAAGACGGCAGTTGGGCCCGGCCGGCAACGATCCGGTCGGGGGAGCGGTGGGGGCCCTCCTTGTCACCCTGACTTCCACGGGGGGCCTGTCGACGCCCTGGCTTGCCGTGGCCCTGGGGCTGTCGCTCCCGGTGGGTCAGCGGCGCTCCGGGGAGCGCATGCGGCGTTCGGGCCGGGGTTCCGGGTCCGGAGGACGGGTCCAGTACAGCCAGGCGGTCAGGGCGAGGAGCGCGGCCACGGCCAGCCTCCGCAGCCACTCCTCCCGGGCCCTTCCAGGTGAGTCCGCGTCCGCCCTCGCGGCCTGCTCCAGCGCGGCCTCCATCTGGGGGCCCAGCTCCTGCAAACGCCGGCACACCTGGGCCACGGGGGCCAGGGCCACTGGCACCGGGGCGCTGTCCTTCTCAAGGGCCGCGGCCAGCATGCGTTCCCAGGCAGCGGCTTCCTCCGCTCCCTCCGGTTCCCTCGCGGGCGGGGCCGCGCGTCGGGCCAGCGCCACGCCAGCGCGCAACAGCAGCACCGAGAAGGCTTCCGTGGTGATTCCATACCAGGTCGCGCACTCGGCGAGCGAGCGCCGCTCGACGAGACGGCGGATCAACACGGCGGCCATGCGCGGCTCCAATCCACGGAGGGCCGTGCCGAGGGCTTCGGTGGACAGGCGGGAGGCGTCAGGTCCGGAGGCGGTCACTCGGCGTCCATTCTGCGGCATCCGCCTGGGGTTTTCGCGGGCCTCGGCGGCCACTCGGCGGCGATGGGGCGATTCGCCCCTGGGTGGCGGTTCCCTCGGGCGGCCCCTTGGGTCGGTTGATTTCTTGAGGCGGATCGCCACGCCCCTACACTGTTCAACCATGTTGCAACGTGTGGCACTGCTGCTGCTCCTGCTCGCCTCGTCGCGGGCGTTCGCCGTGGAGACGATGCGCATTGCCATGGATGACCCCGGGAACGAGGTCCGCGTGAGCGGTCGCGGCCTTGGCTTCGGACCCGACGCCGAGGATGGGACCTTCGTGGCCATTGGCGCGGGACAGGCCACCGTGCGCCGTCGGAGCGGGCGGCTGGAGGTCAACGGGGCCCCCGTGATGGGTGACGCCGTCCGCTTTCGCGGGGGACTGGCCGCCCTGGACGCGGGCGGACCCGGCAACGAGCCCCTCAAGGCCGGCAACTCGCAGGTGCGCGGCGACGTCGTCGTCCGCCTCTTCCGCGACAGCCTCCAGCTCATCAACGTCATCCCCCTGGAGGACTACCTGGCGGCGGTGCTCGGCAGCGAGATGCCGGTGTCCTTCCCCCTGGAGGCCCTCAAGGCCCAGGCCGTCGCGGCTCGCACCTACGCGTTGCAGAAGAAGCTGGATGCGTACGGCGCCGCCTTCCACATGGGCAGCAGCGTGCTCCATCAGGTGTACGGCGGCGTCAATCGCGAGGACGTCAAGACGCGCGCCGCGGTCGAGGCCACCCGCGGGGAGGTGCTGACGTACGACCTGGCCCCCATCGAGGCGTACTTCCACGCCTCCTGCGGCGGCCACACCGAATCCGGCCAGGACGCGCTCGGACGGAACCTGCCCTACCTCAAGCCCGTCGACTGCCCGTGCGGCAAGCTGCCCGCCAGCCGCTGGTCCGCGACCCTCTCCGAGGGCGAGCTGCGCAAGGCCCTGAAGTCCTCTCCCGATGGCATGCGCGTCACCGGCCGCACCGCCACGCGCCGGGTCACGCGCGTGACGCTCGCGGATGGCTCCTCCGTGGACGGCGTGCAGTTCCGGCGCAGGCTGGGCTACACGCGGCTCAAGAGCCTGGACTTCGAGGTGGAGGCCTCCAGCAAGGGCTACTTGTTCACCGGGCGCGGCTACGGCCACGGCGCGGGCCTCTGCCAGTGGGGCGCCAAGGCGCTCGCCGACAAGGGCAAGGGGTATCGGGAGATCCTCTCGCACTACTACCCGGGCGCCGAGTTCCAGCAGCTCTACTGAACTCCGTTGTCGCGCCCCGCATGGTTCCGCGTGGGCGCGGGGACTGCTACAAGCGCTGCCCCCGTGTCGTCCCTCCTCTCCGACTACGATTTCGAGCTCCCCGAGGCGCAGATCGCCCAGGCGCCGCTGCCCCACCGGGACGCGTCGCGCCTGATGGTCGTCAGCCGCGCCACCGGCGCGTGGAGCCATCAGCACTTCACCGACCTCGTGGACCTGCTGCGCGACGGCGACCTGCTCGTCCTCAACGACGCGCGCGTCATCCCCGCCCGCCTGCTGGGCCAGAAGTCCGGCACCGGAGGCCGCGTCGAGTTGCTGGTCGTCCGTCCCGCCGCGACCTCCACGCTGACCTCCGCCGCGCTGGGCGGCGCGCCCGAGGCGCTGGAGTGGGTCTGCCTGGGCCAGGCCTCCAAGGGCCTCAAGCCCGGTCAGGGGCTCACCTTCGCCGGAGGCCTGTCCGCCGAGGTCCTGGAGGCGCTGGGGGGAGGGGAGTACCGGGTGCGCTTCCTGGCGGCCCCGGGCGCCTCGCTGGCCTCGCTGCTGGACGCGGCCGGCCGGCTGCCCCTGCCGCCCTACATCACCCGTGAGCCCGCCGCCGCGGACGCCGAGCGCTATCAGACCGTGTACGCGCGCGCGTCCGGCGCCGTGGCCGCGCCCACCGCGGGACTGCACTTCACCGACGCCGTGTTCGCGCGCCTCGCGGCCCGGGGCATCTCGCGCGTGGAGGTGACGCTCGACGTGGGGCCCGGCACCTTCCTCCCCGTGCGCGAGGAGGTGCTGGACAAGCACCACATGCACCCGGAGCGCTTCACCGTGCCGGAGGCCACCGCCGCCGCCGTGAACGCCGCGAAGGCGGAGGGGCGCCGGGTGGTCGCGGTGGGCACCACCGTGGTGCGCACGCTGGAGTCCGCCACCGACCCCCAGACGGGCCGGCTGCGCTCCGGGCCCGGCGAGACGGCGATGTTCATCCGCCCCGGCTATGTCTTCCAACAGGTGGACGTGCTCCTCACGAACTTCCACCTCCCGCGCTCCACGCTGGTGATGCTGGTGAGCGCGCTCCTGGGCCGTGAGCGCACGCTCGCCGCGTACCAGGAGGCCGTGCGCGCGGGCTACCGGTTCTTCAGTTACGGCGATGCCATGTTGGTGAAGGAGTGAGTGCCGTGGTCGACGAGCAGCGCAAGGAGAAGGGCGATACCCGCGTGCCCCCGGGGCTGGTGCGCTTCGAGCTGTTGCACGAGGACACCGGCACCAAGGCGCGCCGCGGCCGGCTGCACACGCCCCACGGCCCCATTGAAACGCCCATCTTCATGCCCGTGGGCACCGTGGGCAGCGTCAAGGGCGTGGGCCCCGACGACCTGGTCAACCTGGATGCGCAGATCATCCTGGGCAACACCTACCACCTGATGCTGCGCCCCGGAGAGCCGCTCATCCAGGAGATGGGCGGCCTGCACCGCTTCATCTCGTGGGACCGGCCCATGCTCACCGACAGCGGCGGCTTCCAGGTGTTCAGCCTGTCGGAGAAGCGGAAGATCACCGAGGAGGGCGCCGCGTTCCAGTCGCACCTGGATGGCTCGCGCCACTCGCTGTCGCCGGAGCGCTCCATCGCCATCCAGGAGACGCTGGGCGCGGACGTCATCATGGCGTTCGACGAGTGCCCCCCGTCCACCGAGGACCGGCCCTACCTGGAGAAGTCCCTGGCCCGCACCACGCGCTGGCTGCACCGGTGCGTGAAGGCGTGGAGCCGCGAGCGCTCGTCGCTCTTCGGCATCGTGCAGGGGGGCCTGCACGAGGACCTGCGCAAGCGCCACGCGGAGGAGATCTGCGCGGTGGACCTGCCCGGGTACGCGCTGGGCGGCTACTCCGTGGGGGAGGCCCCGGAGGCGATGCACGCGGGCGTGGCCTACTCCGCGCCGCTGCTGCCCCGCGACCGTCCGCGCTACCTGATGGGGGTGGGGACGCCGCTGGACCTGGTGACGTGCGTGGAGCAGGGCGTGGACATGTTCGACTGTGTGCTGCCTACACGGTGCGCCAGGAACGGCCTGCTCTTCACCTCCGAGGGCAAGCTGGTCATCCGCAACGCGGCCTACGCCAAGGACCCCCGGCCGGTGGACCCGGCGTGCTCCTGCTACACCTGCCGGACCTTCAGCCGGGCCTACCTGCGGCACCTGTTCGCGGCGGGGGAGATCCTCGCGATGCGCCTCAACACGCTGCACAACCTGCACTACTTCCTCACCCTGATGGCGGATGTGCGCCGCGCCATCACCGAGGACCGGTTCGCGACGTTCGCGAAGGACTTCCGGGCCCGTGCCCACGCCCAGGAGGCCGAGCGGACCCGTGGTCGGTGAGCGACCAACGGGATTGCCGCGCTTCCGGCGTTCACTTGCTCACATGGGGCGCCCTTGCTAAGAGGCCACCCTTTCGGATGTTTTGCCCCCACCCGCAGGACGGGGGCGGGCACACAGGCTTTCTGTTTCCGAATCCTCCCTTCAAACCACGAGGCCGTGAGTGGCTGACAGTTTCCTGATTCTCGCGCAGGCCGGGGCGGGTTCCCCCCTGGGGACCTTCGGCTTCCTCGCCGTGCTGGTGGCCATCATGTACTTCGTGATGATCCGTCCCCAGCAGAAGCAGCTCAAGGAGCACCGGGCCCTGCTGGCGGGGCTGAAGAAGGGGGATGACGTCGTGACGTCTGGCGGCATCCTCGGGCGCATCCACCAGGTGGATGACAGCACGGTGACCGTGGAGATCGCCAGCGGCGTGCGCGTGCGCGTGCTGAAGACGGCGGTCAGCGCGAAGGGGACCGTTCCGGTGGCTGCGGCCCCGACGGCGACCCCCGTCGAGAAGAAGGAGGAGAAGTAAATGGACCGCGGCTGGTATTGGAAGTTCGGGATGATCGTCGCGGTGACGCTGGGAACGCTCTGGTTCCTCGTCCCCACGTACTACTCGCTGGTGGTGTTGGATCGCGCCGAGCGCAACAACATCGCCGTGCTGGAGCAGCGGCTGCCCGCGTGGGCGCCTCCCGCGAAGTACCGCCTCAACCTGGGGCTGGACCTGCAGGGCGGCATCCACATGGTCATGCGCGTGGACACCAAGACGGCCCTGCAGAAGCGCACCGAGCGCCGCGGGCAGCAGATCGCCACGTACGTCAACGACAAGAAGCTGGGCGAGGTGACGGCGGACACGGATCCGGAGCGGCTGGAGCTCACGCTGACGGCCAAGGATCCGGCGACGATGGACGCCATCCAGAAGGAGGTGCTGGCCACCTTCACGGACTTCACCCTGGAGTCCCGCAACGGCGGCACGCTGGTGCTCAAGCCGGACGAGGGCCAGGTGAACCGCTTCCGCGATGAGGCCGTGGACCAGGCGATGCTCGTCATCCGCCGCCGCATCGACAAGTGGGGCGTGGCGGAAGTGGACGTGCGCAAGCTGGGCACCGACTCCATCCAGATCTCCCTGCCGGGCCGCAGCAACCCGGAGCAGGCGAAGGAGCTGGTGGGCACCACCGCGCAGCTGGAGTTCCGGATGGTGGACGACACCAACCCCCAGGTGTTCGCGCAGATGATCACCCAGAGCCCGCCCCCGGAGGAGAGCAAGATCACGCTCGTGGACGACGGGGGCTTCCCGCAGCTGTCCTCGCCCAACCGCGAGGCGCTGCTGGCGTACGCCAAGGACAAGGCGCCGGAGGGCCGCGACGTGCTCACCGAGTGCGTGGCGAACCCGGTGAAGAAGAACGACTGCATCGCGTACCGCAGCTTCCTGGTGGACAAGAACGTGCCGCTGACCGGTGAGAGCCTGTCGGGCGCGGACGCGTCCGTCAGCCAGATGAACGAGCCGGAGGTGAACATCTCCTTCGACCCGGCGGGCGCTCGCGAGTTCGAGAAGCTCACCGAGGCGGGCGTGGGCCGGCGCATGGCCATCGTGCTGGACGACAACGTGCACACCGCGCCGAACATCAACGAGAAGATTGGCGGCGGTCGCGCGCGCATCACCATGGGCCGCGCGGGCTCTCGCAGCTTCGAGGAGTGGCTGGGCGAGGCGCAGACGCTGGCGCTGGTGCTCAAGGCGGGCGCGCTGCCCGCGCCGGTGACGGTGGGAGAAATCCGTCAGGTGGGCGCGACGCTGGGCGACGAGCTCATCAAGAAGGGCAGCCTGGCCGCGGTGGTGGGACTGGCGCTCGTCATCGTCTTCATGGCCATCTACTACCGCAAGGCCGGCATCATCGCGGACGTGGCGCTGCTGCTCAACGGCCTGCTCATCCTGGCGGGCCTGGCCTTCTTCAACGCCACGCTGACGTTGCCGGGCATCGCGGGGTTCGTGCTGACGCTGGGCATCGCGGTGGACGCGAACGTGCTCATCAACGAGCGCATCCGCGAGGAGCTGGCCAACGGGAAGACCGCGCGCGCGGCGGTGGACCAGGGCTACGACCGCGCCTTCTGGACCATCTTCGACGCGCACGTGACGACGCTCATCGCCGGCTTCATCCTGTTCTTCACCGGAACGGGTCCCGTCCGCGGCTTCGCCACCACGCTCATCGTGGGTCTGGTGGCGTCGCTGTTCACGTCCATCGTCGTGACGCGCGTCATCACGACCTACTTCGTCCACGGCCGCAATGCGCAGTCGGTGTCGGTCTAACCGGCGCAGGCGCCACGGGAACCCGCCATGCAGATTCTCAAGCACAAGACGAACTTCGACTTCATCAGCAAGCGCAAGCCGGCGCTCTTCATCTCCACGCTCCTCAACCTGGCCATCCTCGTGGGCATCGCGACGGTGGGCTTCAACTTCGGCGTGGACTTCGCCGGCGGCACGGTGGTGGAGCTGAAGTACAACTCGCCCACCACCGAGGAGCAGGTGCGCGAGCGCGCGCAGGCCGGCGGTCTGCACGACGTGACCGTCCAGCGGGTGGGCTCGGCCAACGAGAACACCTTCCTGCTGCGCATGGGCGGCGTCACGCAGCTCACGGAGGAGAACGCCGAGCGCGCCAAGGTCGCCATCCAGGGCCTGGGCGAGACGCGCAGCGTCTACGCGGACATGGCGAACGGCATCGTCAACTTCCGCTCCGCGCAGCCCATGTCCGCCGAAGCGGTGAAGAAGGCCGTGGAGGGCGCCGGCATCGGTGTGCAGGAGGTGCGTGACCTGGGCGCGAACCAGGGCGGCAACGGCTTCGACTACCAGGTCGTCGCGAGCGGCATGGCGGACAAGGTGTTCGCCGCGCTGGGCGCCGGCATGGAGAAGCCGGACTTCGAGCAGCGCCGCGTGGACTACGTGGGTCCGCAGGTGGGCAAGCAGCTGCGCAACCGCGGCGTCATGGCGCTGCTGTACTCCATGGTCGCGATCCTCATCTACGTGGCGTTCCGGTTCGACTTCAAGTTCGGTCCGGGCGCGCTGCTCGCGATGCTCCACGACGTCACCATGGTCGCGGGCTACTACCTGGTGAGTCAGCGCGAGTTCAACCTCACGTCCATCGCCGCGCTGCTCACCATCGTGGGCTACTCGGTGAACGACACCATCGTCATCTACGACCGCATCCGCGAGGACATGGTGAAGTACAAGGGCAAGGGCATGCCGGAGATCATCAACATCGCCGTCAACGACACGCTGGGCCGCACCATCCTCACCTCCGGCGTGACGGCGCTGTCGCTCATCGGTCTGCTCATCTTCGGCGTGGGGGAGATCTTCGACTTCGCCATGGCGATGCTGGTGGGCATCCTGGTGGGCACGTACTCGTCCGTGTACATCGCCAGCCCGGTGGTCATCTGGCTGGACGAGCGCGCGGCGCAGCGCGAGGCGCACTCAGGCGCCAAGCAGGAGCCGAACGCGGCCTGAGCCGTCCCGGTGTCCTGATGCAAGAGAGGGCCCTCCTTCCCCCGTGGAAGCGAGGGCCTTCGCTTTTTCGCTAGAAGCGCGCGCCCAGCGTGAGCGACGCGTCCATCAGCCCGCCGCCGTCGTCGTTCGCCGCGGCGTCCGCGAAGTCCTGGTCGATGAGCACGCGGTAGGTGCCGCGCACGCCGGCGGTGAGGCCCCCGGTGTTGAACTCCAGGCCCACCGCGAGCGGCACCTCCTCCATCAGGTCCGAGTCGTAGAGGCCCGCGCCCGCGCCGCGCACGTCCACGTAGGACAGGCCCAGGCCCACGCCCGCGAAGGGGCGCACCGCGGTCAGGAAGGGCGGCGACACCTTGATGAGCGCGCTGCCGCCGTTGCGCACCAGCGAAGGTCCGTCGAAGAGGCGCGTGTCGCTCACCTTGTTCTGCGAGCCCTCATAGCCGACCTCCAGGCCCAGGAAGGTGGTGGGCTGGACGTTGAGCGTCAGGCCCCACTGCGGGCCCGTGCTGGACAGCTCCCCCAGGGCGCCCGTGTAGTCCCCCACGCCGCCCTTCAGGAACACGTTCACGTCCCCCTGCTTCTTCTCCGCGAGCGCGCTCCCCGCGCCCAGCAGCGGGAAGAGCAGGGCGCCGCACTGGAGGGTTCTTCGAAGCATGCGCGACCTCTCTGTCCGGTGGTGTGCTTCCAAGCTGGGCACCGCGCACCCGCCGTGCAGGTTGGAGGCAGGAGGGCGGCCGAGCGCACGTCTGAACAACCGTACAGGAGGGAGATGTGAGAGGAAGGGTTGCCCTGCCAGGGTCGGACGTCTGAGGTACTGTCCTTCTCCATGCGGTGGTTGCTTCCAGACGTCGTTGAGCAGGAGGTCGGGTTGCTGGCGGGAGAGCTCTCGCTGCACCCGTTGGCGGCGAGGGTGTTGCTGCATCGCGGCTACCGGACGCCGGAGGCGGCGTCGGCCTTCCTGTCGGACCGGTTGGCGGACCTGCCGGACCCGTTCCGGATGAAGGGCATGACGGGCGCGGTGGAGCGCATCCTCCGCGCGCTGCGCCTCAAGGAGAAGGTGACGCTCTACGGGGACTACGACGTGGACGGCGTCAGCTCCACGTCGCTCATGTACCTGTTCCTGAAGGAGCTGGGCGCCACCCCGGCCACGTACATCCCGCACCGGCTGGATGAAGGCTACGGCCTCAACCTGGGCGCGGTGGAGCGCATCGCGCAGGACGGCACGCGCCTGCTGGTGACGCTGGACTGCGGCATCACGTCCGTGGCGGAGATTGCCCGCGCGCGGGAGATGGGCTTGGACGTCGTCGTGGTGGACCACCACACGGTGCCGCCCACGCTGCCGCCCGCGGTGGCGGTGCTCAACCCGCACCAGCCCGGCTGCGAGTACCCCACGAAGGTGCTGTGCGCGGCCGGGGTGGCCTTCAACCTCTGCATGGGGCTGCGCAAGCGCCTGCGCGACGACGGCTTCTTCGCCACGCGCAAGGAGCCCAACCTCAAGTCGCTGATGGACCTGGTGGCGCTGGCCACCGTGGCGGACGTGGTGCCGCTCACCGGCGCCAACCGCATCCTCGTGGCGCACGGCCTCCAGGAGCTGTCCCAGGGCCGCCGCCCCGGCATCCGCGCGCTGAAGGAGGTGGCCGGGCTGGAGCCGGACGCCACCGTCACGGCGGGGCAGGTGGGCTTCCGCCTGGGGCCCCGCATCAACGCCGCCGGACGCCTGCACGACGCGTCGCTGGGCCTCCAGCTGCTGTGCGCGGACTCCGTGGAGGCGGCGCGCTCGCTGGCGCAGGTGCTGGATCGCGCGAACGCGGAGCGCCAGGGCATCGAGAGCAGCATCCTCACGCAGGCGCTGGCGCAGGCGGAGGAGCACCGGGACGCGCGCGGGCTGGTGCTCTACGACGAGGGCTGGCACCCGGGCGTCATCGGCATCGTCGCGTCGCGCGTGGTGGAGCGCTACCACCGGCCCACGGTGATGGTGGGCGTGAAGGACGGGGTGGGGAAGGGCTCGGCGCGCAGCATCGAGGCGTTCCACCTGTACGACGCGCTCACCGGCTGTTCGGACCTGCTCACTCGCTACGGCGGGCACAAGCACGCCGCCGGCCTCACCGTGGACGCGGGGAACCTGCCCGCCTTCCGCGAGGCCTTCGAGAAGATCGCCTTCCAGCGCCTGTCGCCCGAGGACCTGATTCCGCGCTGCCGCGTGGACGCGGTGGTGAACCCCCGCGACCTGGACGCCTCCGCGGTGGAGTCGCTCCAGCGGCTGGGGCCCTTCGGTCAGGGCAACCCGGAGCCGGTGCTGGTGCTGCGGGGCCAGACGGCGCGCCCGCGCGTGCTGCCCGCGAAGTCCGGCGTCAGCGGCGCCGGGCACCTCAAGCTCGCGCTGCTGGACGCGCCGGAGCTGGACGCCATCGGCTTCGGCATGGCGGATCGCGTGTCGATGGTGGAGGGGCCGGTGGACCTGGCCTTCCAGGCCGGCTTCGACACCTTCCGGGGACAGCGCAAGCTGTCGCTGCGCCTCAAGGACCTGCGTCAGGCGGCGTGAAGCCGCCTGCCATCTACGCAAGCCCCCAGCGGACCCGGCCCGGTGACATCAGCGCGCCGGCCCGCGCCAGCTCGTTGAGACGGAAGCGCTCCGCCTGACGCTCGAAGGCGGTGCGGCAGCCCTCCGAACAGAAGAAGTACCGGCGCTTCTTGTACTCCGATGACGGATTGCCCTCCGGGGCCTCCAGTTGCCTGCCGCACACGGGGTCCCAGTGCTTGCCCTGCCCCTGTTCCTGAACGCCCTTCATCTTCCACCTCCAGCCCTACGCCCCTGACTCCCCCACCCGGCGCGGATGTAAGCAGGGTGCATGCCAGCGGCCCACCTCCTTGGAACGCCAAGCAAGGAGGTGGGACGGGGCGGACGGGGCGGGAAGAAAGTTCAGCCCCCGCTTCCGGCCTCCCTGGAGGGAAGGGGGGCGGGGGGCTGGGAGGTCCGCTCAGAAGCCGACGCCAGCGCTGCCGCCCACGAAGAAGTCGTTGGCGTAGCCCCGGCGCAGGCCCATGGCCTCGATGCGCAGGGTGAGGTGCAGGTTGCGCGAGAGGGCGGGCCGCCCGCGCAGGCCGATGCCGTACTGGATGACGGGCTTGAGGCCGTTCACCTTCGTCTCGGTGTCGCCCACGGTGATGCCGGTGTTCTGGTAGGCGATGCCGCCGCCGGCCTGCGCGTAGATGCCGAAGGCGGACTGCCCGAAGCGCAACAGGTAGGCGGGCGCGAGGGTGAAGTAGTGAAGCCGCGTGTCCCCCTTGATGAAATCCGTGCCGTCACTGAGGCTGCCGTAGAGCCACCGCAGGTCGGCGAAGAGGGCCTCGCGCAGGGGTTCATTGTCGAGCGAGCGGCCGAACTCCCAGGTGGCGCGCACGCCCACCGCGGGCCGGTTGTCGGAGAAGTCACCGCGGGCGCTGTCCACCAGGAGCATGCCGGCGCCCAGCTCCACCGCGACGCCCAGGTTGGGGTCGTCCAGGCGGGAGAGCTTGTTGAAGCCGTCGTCGTTCTCGAGCTCGGAGGCCTCGCGGAACTCGTCGGTTTCGTCCACCAGCTTGCGACGTCGCTCGTAGGCTTCGTCATCGTCCTGCCGGGCCTTGTCCGCGGCGCGGGCGGCTTCGTCGTCCGGATAGGCGTACGGGTCGTCCTCGTCGGACTGGGCGAGCGCGGGAGCCGCGAGGAGCAGGCCGCCAGCGAGGCAGGCCTTGAGCAGGGTGTTCAAGGGAGCGGGCCTCATTCGGTGACGATGCTCGGGCAGGTGGAGCCCGCCGCCGTGCTGGGCGGGCAGTAGTTGTCGATGATGAGTTGTTCGCGCGGGATCCGCAGGTGGTCCACGAACTCGTTGCACACCGCCTTGCGCAGCTCCAGGTCCCCGATGTGGCCGATGATGGCCAGCGCCGGCACGGCCAGACTGAACCGCTCCTGGTTGGGCAGGAAGCGCTGGGTGAGCTGGAAGATGCCGGGGTTGCTTTCGTTCGTGTCGTAGTAGGCGGCGACGACGGCGCGCTGGAGCACCGCCTCCTGTCCGGAGGCGCGGCCCGCCTGGTAGAGCGCGGTCGCCAGCAGCGTGCCGACCTTGTACTCGTTGCCCCTGGCCGAGAAGGTGTTCACGTCCTGGCCCACCAGGCTGTTGTAGAGATCCTGGCTCATGCAGCGGTCCGAGCGCGACAGGTCCCGCTCGTCCGTGATGGCGGAGAAGGGGCCGTTGTCGAAGGTGGTGGAGAGGAAGCGCGGATCACACCCGCTGGGGCTGCGGCAGGTGGCCCCGTAGGCGTGGTAGTCCGCGAGCCCCTCGTCGAAGGACTTGAGCACGTTGGCGCCCAGGCTGGGGCTCTGCTGGGACCAGACGATCAACGCCTCCGGCAGCGACTGGGTGGCGTACGCCAGGCGGTTGAAGACCAGGTGCGAGTACTCGTGCGCCATCACGGCCGCGTTGAGCGGCAGGGGCGCGCGCTGGATCTGCTCGAACGGCAGCACCAGGAACGACTGGAGGATGGGGTAGAAGATGGCGTTGTCGCGCGCCGGCTCCTTGCTGGTCTGCGCGATGATGAATTCCGGGAAGTAGTAGAGCGTGGGGACCGGCTCGAACTCGGCCACCTTCACGTTCCCGACGGTGCGGAAGTACTCGTTGGCGCGCTCGAGGTTGTAATACGAGGTCGCCATGTTCCAGGTGTGGAAGTCCGCGGGCCACAGGACGTCCTCGCCCGTGGTGGGGTCCGGCTGGGTGATGTAGCTGGCCTTCACGTCGTGGCCGGCCTTCTTGAGCAGCACCTCCGCGATGGTGTCCTCCGTCGCGTTGCCGAGCGCCGGATCATTCACGTCGATGACGATGCGGGCGCCCCCTTGCAGGTCGCCGACGGAGCCCTTGAGCCCGACGATGTCCTCGATGGTGGTGAGTTCGACCTGGGTGGGGACGTATTGGCCGTTGCTGGAGCGGGAGAGGACGGAGACCTTGACGGGCGCCTCGCTGTCCGGCGCGCAGCCAGAGGCCAGCAGTCCCAGCCCGACGGCGGCGGTGATGACTGTTCGGAGCATGACTCCGTTTTACTCCGGACCGCCCAGAACGTGTATTCCCCTCCGGGTGTGAGCAGGCTCGAGGCTCCGCCGGTCCGTCTTCCGGCCCGTCCCGCTGGGGGCCACGGCAGGCCCACGCACCCGGACGGGCTCCCCCGGGCGCACCGCCTGGCGGGCGGCCAGCACGCGGGCCCACCCCGGGTGGGATTCCTTGACGCGCTGTTTCCTCGATCCGCTATGGTGCCCGGCCTTCCTTCACGAACAAAACGCAGGCGGTCTCCATGGCGGTCCCGTTCATCTCCGAGGTCAAGCGTACCCATACCTGCGGTCAGCTCACGGCCGCGAACGTCGGCGAAGAGGTCGTCCTCTTCGGCTGGGTGCACAACCGCCGCGACCACGGCGGCGCGGTGTTCATCGACCTGCGGGACCGCGAGGGGCTGACGCAGGTGGTGTTCGAGCCGGACAGCAAGGAGGCCCATGACATCGCGGGCAGCCTGCGCCTGGAGTTCTGCGTCGGCATCAAGGGCAAGGTGCTGTCGCGCGGCAAGAACGTGAACCCGAAGATGAAGACGGGGGAGATCGAGGTGAAGGCCTCGGACCTGACCATCTTCAACCGTTCGGAGCCCACGCCGTTCCTCATCGAGGACAACGTGGACACGTCCGAGGAGAAGCGGCTGTCGCACCGTTACCTGGACCTGCGCCGGGGGCCCCTGCAGCGCACGCTGATGACGCGCTCGAAGATGAACGCGCTCACCCGTCAGTACATGAACGGGAACAGCTTCCTGGAGCTGGAGACGCCCTTCATGGGCAAGTACACGCCGGGCGGCGCGCGCAACTTCCTGGTGCCCAGCCGGCTGAACCCGGGCAAGTTCTACGCGCTGGCGGAGAGCCCGCAGCTGTACAAGCAGCTGTTCATGGTCGCGGGCTTCGACCGGTACTTCCAGATCGTGAAGTGCTTCCGCGACGAGGACCTGCGCCTGGACCGGCAGCCGGAGTTCACGCAGATCGACGTGGAGATGAGCTTCGTCACCCAGGACGACATCTTCACCATCATCGAAGGGCTGCTGAAGAAGCTGTGGGGCGAGGTGCTGGGCCTGGACATCCCCACGCCGTTCCAGCGGATGGACTTCTACGAGTCCATGGCGAAGTACGGCAACGACAAGCCGGACCTGCGGTTCGGCCTGGAGCACATCGTGCTCACCGACCTCATCCGGGAGCATGGCGCCCAGGGCGGCGTGCCCATGATGTGGGACGCGGTGCAGGAGAAGGGCATCGTCAAGGCGATGGTCGTCCCGGCGGAGAAGGCGCTGTCCCGCGCGGAGAGCGACAAGCTGGAGGACTTCGCGAAGCAGGCGGGCGCGAAGGGCCTGGCGCGCGCGAAGGTGGGCGAGGGCGGCGAGTGGACCCAGTCCCCGCTGTCCAAGACCATCACGCCGGCGCTGCGGCTGGCCATCAACCAGGCGTGCAACGCGAAGCCGGGCGACCTCTTGCTGTTCCAGTTCGGCCGCGAGTCGCTGGTGCACACGGTGATGGCGAACCTGCGCGTGCACGTGGCGAAGAAGCTGGGCCTCATCCCCGAGTACGGCAGCGGCGGCCAGTGGAAGTTCCTCTGGGTCGTGAACCCGCCCCTCTTCGAGTTCGACGAGGACACGAACACCTGGGCGGCGGCGCACCACGCCTTCACCCGTCCGCACGACGAGGACGTGCCGTTCCTGCTGACGGATCCGGGCCGCGTGAAGTGCCACCGCTACGACGTGGTGCTCAACGGCTTCGAGATCGGCGGCGGCTCCATCCGCCTGCATGATCCGAAGGTGCAGTCGGAGGTGTTCCAGGCGCTGGGCATCCAGGAGGAGGAGGCGCGCACGAAGTTCGGCTTCCTGCTGGACGCGCTCAAGTTCGGCGCGCCCCCGCACGGTGGCATCGCGCTGGGCATGGACCGGCTGGTGATGCTGCTGACGGGCGCGGAGTCCCTGCGCGACGTGATCCCCTTCCCCAAGACGAAGACGGGCACCGACACGATGACGGGCGCGCCCGGCGACGTGGACGAGAAGCAGCTGCGCGAGCTGCACGTGCGCACCGTGCCGCTGCCGCAGAAGTAGTCAGCACCGCCTTCCGAAGGCCCCCCGTCCCGCGTGTCCGCGCGGGACGGCGCGGGGTCCTGTCGTGAGCACCAGGCCCCGGCCCGTGACGCCCGGTGGTGGACACCCCGGGCGCCCCTTCGTCCTTCGCCTCACCCCACGCCCCTCCAGGAGGCCGGGATGGGTGCCGGGAAGGTGACGGACGGTCCCGCTGGCCGGCTGGACATCCCCGGACGCGTTGCCATTGAGGAACGGTGGCGTGCGTGGGGGAGGGCCGGACGGCGATGCGGAAGCAGGCCTGGGTGGGCGGGATGTTGGCGTGGGCCCTGCTGGGCTCGGGCACGGGGCTGGCGGCCGAGACGAAGATGCCCCCGGGGCTCACCGGCGGCTGGGGCGGCGCGCGCGGGCTGCTCTTCGAGATGGGCGTGGCGCTCCAGGTCCGCTACGCGACGGAGCTGGCCTTCAACGCGCGCGGCGGCAAGGGGCATGCGCTGCGGCAGGCGGGCCAGCTCGACGTGGGGCTCGGCGTGGACCTGGAGAAGCTGGCGGGGGTGAAGGGCGGCACCTTCCAGTTCACCTTCACGCACCGCAACGGCAACAACCTGGGCGCGGACATGGAGCTGGGGAACCTCCAACTGGTGCAGGAGGTGTACGGCCGCGGCAACGTGGGGCGCCTCACGCAGCTCTGGTACGAGCAGCGCTTCTGGGACGGCCGCGTGCACTGGAAGCTGGGCCGCGTCACGATGGGCGAGGACACGGCGGACTTCCCCTGCGACTTCCAGAACCTGTCCTTCTGCGGCGCGCAGCCCGGCAACCTCGTGGGCAACTACTGGTTCAACTGGCCGGTGAGCCAGTGGGGCACGCGGCTGCGCCTGGACGTGGCGAAGGGGGGCTACGTGCAGCTCGCCGCGTACGAGGTGAACCCGCGCAACCTGGACCCGTCCTTCTACCTGGGGCGCTTCAGCGGGGCGACGGGGGTGATGCTGCCGCTGGAGGTGGGGTGGAACCCGAAGTTCCTCGGGGGGACGCTGGAGGGGCTCTACAAGCTGGGCGCCTGGTACGACACATCCAACGCGAGCGACGTGCTGCTGGACGGCGAGGTGCGCAGCGGGCGCTATGGCGCGTACTTCGTGGCGCGCCAGCAGGTCACCCACGTCCCCAACGCGCCGAACAAGGCCCAGAGGCTCAACGTCTTCGTGCGCCTCACGCACACGGACCGGAACACCTCCAATGTGGACAGCCAGTACACCGCGGGCCTGGAGTACACGGGCGTCTTCGGCCGGGCGGATGACGACGTGGGGTTCGCGCTGGGCCGCACGCACTCCAATGGCCGGTACGTCACGTCCCAGCGGCTGAAGCGGTTGCAGGACCCCACCACGCGGGTCCCCGGCACGGAGTACCTGGGCGAGCTGTTCTACAGCCTCCGCGCGACGCCGTGGCTGGTGCTGCGGCCCAACCTCCAGCTCATCCGCCCGGGCGCCAACGAGGACGCGCGCAACGTCATCGTGCTGGGCCTCAAGGGCGCCCTGAGCCTCTGAAGGATTCCAGTGGGACGCGCGTGTGGGCGGATGCCCCCCTGCCGTGCCGCTTCTCGGGTGGCCTAGAGTGGCGACATGGCCCTGTCACCCTCGTGGCATGCATGGCTGTCGGAGAACCTGCTGCGCGGCGTGGCGGCGGAAGCGCTGACCCGGGTGCTGGTCTCCGAGGGGGTGGACGCGGAGGACGCGCGGCGGGAAGTGGAGCGCGCGGCCCGCCACCCGGCGGTGGAGGCGGGGGCCCGGCACGTGGCGCTGGGCGCGGAGGTGGCGTCGCTGCTGGACGTCCGCGCCGCGCTGCATGCACAGGCAGGGGTGGGGGTGGAGCGGCGGCGGGGCGTGTCCGCCGACGAGTTCCGCGACCGCTACTACCGCGCGCACCAGCCCGTCATCCTGGAGGACTTCCTGGAGGACTGGCCGCTGCTGGAGCACTGGCGGCCGGAGGCGCTCGCGCGCACGCACGGGGACGTGGAGGTGGAGGTCATGACGGGCCGCGAGGCCCGCTTGGACCATGACGTGTCCCCGGATGCGTGCCGCACGGTGATGCGGCTGGCGGACTTCCTCCACCGGCTGGAGCACGGCGGGCCCACCAATGATCTGTACCTCACCGCGCGCAACTTCGCGCTGGAGCGGCCGGAGCTGCGCGGGCTGCTGGACGACGTGCGCTTTCCTCCCGGCTTCCTGCACCCCCGGCCCGCGCCCGGAGGCATCAAGCTGTGGGTGGGCCCGGCCGGCACGCGCACGGCGCTGCACCATGACGTGGACTCGGTGATGTTCGGCCAGGTGCATGGGCGCAAGCGCTTCTGGCTGGTTCCCTCGTTCGAGACGGCGCGCGTGTACAACCACACGCACGTGTGGAGCGCGGTGGACGCGTCGGCGCCGGACCTGGCGCGCTTCCCCGCCTTCGGCACGGCGCACGTGCGCGAGGTGGTGCTGGGGCCCGGCGAGCTGCTCTTCATCCCGGTGGGCTGGTGGCACCAGGTGCATGCGCTCGACGTGAGCGTGTCGGTGACGTTCCAATCCCTGGACCTGCCGGGCGGCAATGCACGGTGGCACACCTCCGGTTGAGGAGGTGTGCCTTGCATTCGCAGGCGTCGCGTTGAGATTTCAGGCCGGCTGCGTTTCTGTTTCAGGCAGCGGCGGCGTGGGCGGTGGCGGCGTGGGCGCGGGGGGCTCGGGCGGCGGGCGCCGGCGCGGGTCTTCCTTCTCGTATTCCCCGGGCGAGAAGGGCGGCGAGGGATTCGGGACGATCTTGTGCGAGTTCGAAGGAGGCGTCATGGAGTCCGCTCAAGGTGGATGTGGACAACCCAACAGGTTCAGCCCGACACGGGGGGCCGATGCTGAAATCAATCATCCCCCCTGAATGGAAGACGTGGCTCGCGCAGAACCTTGTGCGTGGGGTTTCTTCCGCGAGGCTCGGAGCCCTGTTGGAGGCGGCGGGAGTGGCGCCGGAGGTCGTCCGGGAAATGGTCCTTGAAGCTGAACACCACCCCGCGGTGGGCGACGGTCGGACCCATGCGACACGGTTGGGTTCACTGGAATCCCTGCTCGCGACGCGGTCGGAGCTGCAAAGACAAGCGCGGGGTGAGGCGCGGGTGGAGCGGTGTCAGCGTCTGTCTCCAGCGGAGTTCTTCACCCATTACTACCGGCGCAACCGACCGGTGGTCATTGAAGGGCTGTTGGAGGACTGGCCGGCGATGCGGCGGTGGACGCCCGCGTGGATGGCCGAGCATTTCGGAGATGAGACGGTGGAGGTGATGGCGGGACGCGAGGCCCAGGCCCTGCCTGACTTCCACGCGGACCGGCTGCGCCGGGAGGTGCCGCTGCGCGAGCTGCTGGCCCGCTTCGACGGTGCGCCGACGAACGACATGTATCTGGTGGCGCGCAACAGCCTGCTGTTGCGCGAGGCCTTCCTCCCGCTGCTGGAGGACCTGCGAGGGCCGGAGGGCTACATCCACCCGGACCTGCGCGAACCCGACCGCGTGCACCTGTGGCTGGGGCCGGCGGGGACGCTGTCGAACCTGCACCACGACCACCTCAACGTCCTCTTCTGCCAGGTGTGGGGGCGCAAGCGGGTGTGGCTGGCGCCATCGTGGGAGACGCCGTGGATGGCCAACGAGCGCGGTTTCTACAGCGCGGTGGACGTGCTCGTGCCGGACACCGCGCGCTTCCCGGACTTCGCTCGCGTGGCGCTCCACACGGTGGAGGTGGGGCCGGGAGACACGCTCTTCATCCCCGTGGGCTGGTGGCATGCGCTGCATGCCCTGGACGCGAGCCTGTCCGTGACGTTCGTGAGCTTCGAGCAGACCCCCGGTCTCAACACCTGCTGGCGGGAGGGCTGGCTGGGGGCCACGCCCCAGGAGGAGCACCGATGAGTCCCTCGCGCGAAGTGGGAGTGGATGGCGGAGCGCCGCTGGCGCCCGAGTGGCGGCGGTGGTTGGTGGAGAACCTGCTGCGCGGCACGGCGCGGGGGGAACTGGTGACGGCGCTGGAGAAGGCGGGCGTGACGGCGGAGCGGGCGCGTCAGGCGGTGGAGGCGGAAGCGCGGGAGCCCTTCGTCGAGGGGGCCCTGCGCGCGGTGGGGATGCAGCGCAAGCTGGAGGGGCTGCTGGACGTGTACGCGGAGCTGTTCCTGCAGACGGAGGCGCCGCCCCGGGTGGACCGTCACGCCGCGCTGACGCCCGCCGCCTTCTTCGAGCGCTACTACTTCCAGAACCTGCCGGTGGTGCTGCGCGATGGCTGGGCGGCCTCGCTGACTTCGGGGGAGTGGACCCCGGAGCGCGTGGCGGCGCGGCTGGGGGAGCGGGAGGCGCGTCACGCGTGCTGCGTGCCGCTGTTCGGGGAGCCTCGGCTGGAGCCGCTGGCGCGGGAGCTGCCGGCGCCAGGGGGCCTCACGCTGGCGGACGTGCGCGCGTGCGAGCCCCGCCTGTGGTGGGAGCCTGGGGGCGCGGAGGTCCCGCTGCGCGCTTCGCGGCGCAACGTGCTGCTGGCGCAGGTGCACGGGGTGCGGCGGCTCCAGCTCATCCCCGCCTTCGAGCTGCGGCGCGTGGCCTCGCCTGCGGAGGGCGGGGAGGCACCGTTGAGCCTGGACGTGGAGCTGTCGCCCGGGGAGCTGCTGCTGCTGCCCGTGGGCTGGTGGTACGGCTTCGTCGCGCCGGAGGGCGGAGTCGCCGTCTCCTTCGAGGCGTTCGCGCTGCCGGAGCCGAACGTGACGTGGGACTCCGACGCGGAGCCGCTGCCGTCGCCGCTGCCTCCCCGGGACTGAAGGGCCTGCCCGCGGGGGCCCGTGGAGCAGGCCTTGGGGTTCGCGCGCCGGCCCTGGCGGGGCTACTGGTACAGCAGCACCTTGTCCACCCAGCGCATTCCGGGCTGCTTCTCGTGCCAGTCGAGCCGTTCGGCGCGCAGGGCCTGCGAGGGCTCCGTGCCGGACAGGATGCGCTCGCGCACCGCGCGGAAGAACGCCCCCGCGTCGTTGGGGATCTCCGCCGTGGCCGCGAAGACGGCGCGCGCGCCCGAGGCGACGAAGGCCTGCGGCAGCGATGACGTCTGGTGCAGCAGCGGCGGGAGGTGGGCCGCGCTGCAGGCGCCCAGCACCACCAGCGGCGCGCCGAGGAACCGCCGACGGCGCAGCTCCTCCGCGGTGAGCGCGTAGCGGCCGTCCTGCTGCGGCGACAGCGCGATGACCGTGGCGTCCGACAGCGCGCGGTCCACCACGCCGTGCGCGTGGATGTCGATGTCGGTGGCCTGCTCCATCGCCTCCAGCACGCGCTCCGGCGTGGCCTGCGAGCCCTTGAGGCGCAAGAGCCGCTGCGCACCCTCCAGGTCCACCTCCGCGGAGGAGGGCAGGCGCGCCAGCCTCAGGGTCGCGGGCGGCTCCACGTCCGACACCACGACATGCATCGGGGGGCTCGCGGTCGGCGGCCCATGCGCGCCCGTGCCCACGCGGTAGCTCCAGGCGAGGTCCGGCGGCAGGATGCCCGAGCGGCTGTCCAGCGGCGGCGCGGCCAGCACGGACACGCTGGGACAGTCGCGCAGCAGGTCCACCAGCTCCCCGGGCACCAGCCCCGAGAGGTCATCGCGCAGCGGGGTCGTTCGCGAAGCGTCGTAGTGGCCCTTCAGCTGGCCCTGGTGTCCACGCGCCACCGTCACCGTGCGCTCGTCCTCCACGGCGGCGGCCAGCACGCAGCCGTCCGGCAGGGGCACCTGGAGGCTTTCGGCCACCACGTCCAGGACTTCGCGGAAGGCCCCCGCATGGCCCGCGCTCACCGCCAGCGTCCGGTAGGCCACCACCCGGGCGTCCTTCGCGTCCGCGTTGCTTCGCAGGAGGGGCTCCGCATCGGCGATGGCACGGCGCAGCTCCTTCTGGCCCGCGCGCCAGTCGCGGTCCACCGCGAAGCGGCCCGCGATGAGCGTGGCCAGCACGCGCCGGCCCGCGTTCTCCCGCAGCGGCGTCACCCGGGCCAGCTCCGCCCGGAGGCGCGCCTCGTCGGACGGCCGTGGATCCAGGCGCGCCAGGTCCGCGAGGATCCACGCCCCCTGGAGTCCGGGCGTCTGCCCGCAGGCCAGCGAGTCCTCCAGCTCCTGCCGGGCCTCCCGGGGCCGGAAGCGCATCAGCGCCAACGACGCGAGGTTGCGGTGCGCCTGCGTGCGCGCCAGACAGTCCTCCGGCTGCCGGGCCAGGGTCTCCATGAGGTACGCACGCGACAGCGCGATGCGCACCTGGAAGCGCGTCGCGTTGGCCAGCATCACCAGCGCCGCGCCCTCGCGCTCCCACTCACCCAGCGCGGCGGCCTCCTGCCACGCGGCGCGCGCGGCCTCTTCTCCCTCCACCAGCCGGTTGGACGCGGTCGCGCGCTGGCTCAGCCGCGTGAGCAGGTCCACGCAGCGCAGGGGCAGCTTGCGCGCACGGCACTCCGACAGCGCCGCGCGCAGCCGGTCTCCCGCCTGCGCTCCCTGTCCCGCGAGGTCGTCCAGCCGTGCCCCTTCCTGCGCCACGCGCGAGAGGATCCATGGGTCCGTCACGTCGCGCGTCAGGGCCTGCAGCTCCTCCTGTGTGCGCGCCACGCCCGGCGTGCGCAGCAGGGCCTCCAGCAGCAGGTCGCGGGCCGAGTCCTCCTTCCGGAGACGTTCGATGAGCTCCGCGGGGGCGGGGTGTTCGTCCAGCACCAGCTTCGCGTACTCCCGCGCGAGCGGCGCCCGGCGGGTGAAGTCCAGCGCGGCCACCCGCTGCACGGTGGCCTCCAGCACGGTGTCCCCGGACGCATGGTCCAGCACCTTCGCGAGCGGCAGCAGCTCCCGCACCCGCGCCGCGTCCTGCGAGGTCCGCAGCACGTCGTAGAACCGCTCGCGCGCGAGGCCCGGGAAGCGTCCGGAGGCCTCCACCGGCAACGGCGCGTCCGGGGTGCGCAGCCGGGTGAGGAACGCATCGCGCAGGGCCTTCCAGGCCTCCGCCCGCGACTGGAGGCGGTCGCGCAGGCTTTGGGCCTGCCCTCGCGCCTCCTCGCTCCAGCCGGGCTCCGCCTTCGCGGCCAGTTGTTCGAAGGTGGTGGCGGCGACGAGCGACAGGCCCAGGTCGCGCGTCAGCACGGCCCGGTTCCAGCGCGCCTGCGCATGGTCGGGCGCCGCTTCGAGCGTGGCATCCAGCAGCGTCAGGGCCTCGTCATGCCGTCCGCGCAGGAGCAGGGCCGCGGCCTGGTCGCTGTCCCGGTCCGGCGAGGGGGCCGTGCGCGCCAGGTGCGCGAGCGCCTGCTCCGTGTCGCCATGCAGCAGGTAGCTGACCGCGACCCCGTGCCCGTCGCCCTGCTCCTCCAGGGCGGACAGCGGCCCGAGCGGCACCGGACGGGCCAGGGTGTCCGGACTCCGGGGCGGCGCATAGGGGCGGTGCGCGTCCGCGGCGCCAAGGCTCAGGCGCACTTCCAGCGGCCGGGTGGGCAGGTCCAACAGCCACAGCGCGCGGCTGTCGGGCGCGGGGGCGTGCTGCCTCCAGGCGCGCATGGCGCCGAAGCCCACGGCCACGCACAGCACCAGACCCACGGCGAGTCCCGCGCGCTTCACGCCGGTGTCCTCCCGAAGGCGCGTGCCCCGGGGCGTCCGCTGCATGCCTGTCATCCGGGGCCTCCCGCGTGCCCCCGCCTGTCTCTCGCGGGTCCTGCGAAGGACAGTCTAGGGCCAATGCCCCCGGGCCCGACAGACCCGGGGGAAAAGGGCGCGAAGGACCGTCCGTTCTTGGCCGGACGGTTACTCCACCTTCAAGGGGGCGCGCGTGGCCTCCACGACCCGGTGGATGGGGTACAGCTCCCCCACCGTGAGGCTGTCGTCGAGGAACTGCCAGCGGCAGAACCCGTCGTCCGAGTGCGGCTCCAGCAGGTAGGTGATGAGCGTGCCGGTGCGCTGGTCCGTGGGGACCTTGAGGGTGCCGGCGGGGAACTCGCGCTCGGAGCGCTCGGGGGCCACGGTGAGGATGGTCTCGAAGCGCACGGGCTTGGGCTTCTGGCTGAGCGGGACCTCGTTCTGCCCCGGCGGCGGCACGTTGGCGGCCACGTCCGGGCTGAAGGTCTGCTCGCGGCGGGCGATGCGGTAGCTGTCCACCTGGAAGCGCTGCGCGCTGGCCAGCTTCTCGAAGCGGATGCCGTGGCCTTCCAGGCGGGACGCCAGCGACGCGGGCACCAGGTACGCGGCCGGGGTGCTCACCGCCTGGGTGGGCACGAAGGTGCGGTAGTGCGGCGCCTTGTAGACCTTGCGGCGCTTGCCCGGGTAGCGGCGGCCCTCGATGCTGGCCTCGTCGAAGGAGTTGATGACGGCGACGTCCTTGCCCAGCACGTAGGCGGGGTAGTCGAACACCAGCGCGCCCTCCGCGTCGCGCTGCGCCACGCCGTAGTTGATGCCGACCAGGTCCTTCACGTCCGGGGACTTGCCGCGGGCGATGATGGTCGCCTCCTCGAAGGAGGTGGCGGTGCGGTAGTCCTTGGCGTAGCGGGCGGCGTCGCGGATGAGCTCCAGCACCCAGGCGCGGATGACGGCGCAGCGGCGGGGGAAGTCGATGTAGCTGTAGGTCTCCAGCAGCACGTCCAGGCGGCCCAGCAGGCCCCGGTAGTGGCTGCCGAAGCGGGGCAGCGCGGGGTAGGTGTGCCAGCCGGAGCGCGGGTCGCCTTCCTTGAGGAAGTTGCCGTACCAGAAGCTGTCGAAGCCGTGCTTCTTCTTCACGGCGGCGGAGACGCGCTCGGCCAGCTCGCGGTTGTAGTCGCGAGACATGTGGAACAGCTCCGCGTTGCCGTGCGGGATGTCGAAGGTGAGATCGAAGGCGTGGATGCTGCCGTCGGTGGTGTGGCAGTCCACGAAGAGGTGCGGCCACCACGCCTGGTACAGCTTCGCCAGCGCGCGCGTCTCCGGGGCCTCCTGCTTCATGTTGTCGCGGTTGAGGTTCCAGCCCTCGCCCGTGTAGCGCGTGCCCACGCCGCCCGGCGGGTTCACCTGGCCCTCCAGGTTCTTCAGGTCGAGCGCGCGGTTTCCCGGGCTGATGCGATCATTGCCGTCCGGGTTGAAGTTGGGGACGAAGACGAGGCAGAGCCTGTCGAGCAGCTTCTTGCCCAGCGGCGTGAGGGTGAGGTCGCGCGCGAGCCCCAGCAGCGTCTCCTTGCCCTCCACCTCACCGGCGTGGATGTTGGCCTCCACCATCACGATGATCTTCTTCTGCTTCTGCGCCAGCTCCGGCGTGAAGCAGTTGCGGTCGCTGATGACCAGGGAGATGAGCGGCTGGCCCTCTCCGCTCTGGCCGAAGTCCACGCGCTTCGCGAGCTTCGTCTGGCCGACGAGCGTGTCGATGAAGGCGACCACGTCGGCGCTGCGGGAGGTTTCCTGGTAGTCGGTGGCTTCCGCGCGGGTGCGCAGCTGGGGGATGGGCATAGGTGCGCGCATCCGAGCGCCCCCCGCATGCGGCGTCAAGCACGCGCGTGCGCGGGTGCGGAAGACCCGGCATTCGCGTCCGCTGCCGGTGCCGGGGGCTGACTTGCCGCGTCGGGGCGGTGTCCCATATGAGACCGGGCCGGACGGCTGTGAGGGGGTCTTCATGATTCGGCGTGACATGCGGCGCGGACGTGTCGTCGGGGTGCTGCTGCTGCTGGGGTGCGCGGTGGGGTGGGGGACGGGCTGCAAGAAGGAGGAGGCCGTGGTGCCCGCCGCCCTCGACGCGGGTGTGGTCTCGTCGGCGGTGGCCGTGCCCGATGCCGGGGCCCCTGTGGTGGCGGCGAAGGTGAGCCGGCCGCTGCGGTTCTCGGATGTGAAGCTCGCGCACGACGGCGACCGCCTGTTGGCGACCTACACGCTCACCAATCCGGGCACGGTGCAGGGACGCGGGGATGCGTGCCTGTGGCTGCACGATGACAAGGGCGCGGTCATCGAAGCGCTGCGGCTGAGCGCCATCACGGTGAAGGGCGGCACGTCCGACACGTTCGAGGACCGGGCGCTCGTGACGCCCTCGTTCTGGAAGCAGACCCGGTCGGTGCGGCTGTTCACGACGAACAAGTACTGCCAGCAGCGCACCCCCGACGCGAGCAGCGAGCTGTTGCACGCCCTGCCCACCGGCCGGCCCGTGCCGGAGGGCTTCGCACGGCCCAGGGACATGGAGACGTCACAGCCCGCGGACTTCGAGGTGTCCGACGTCCGCTTGCGCCAGGACCGGGCCGCAGGCGACTACTTCATCACGTACACGGTGAAGAATCTCAGTGGCCGGCGCGCGTCGGGGACGGCGTGTCTGCGGGCGTATGCCGAGGACGGGTGCTCCTGCCATCTGGAGGAGACGACCGTGGGGGACTTCAGCCTGCCGGCGGGAGCGTCGGAGACCGTCACGGATACGATCCTCTTCGACAAGGACAGCCACTGGGACACGGTGCAGGCGCTGCGGCTGTTCCTGGGCCCCTCCGGCTGCGCGGACGAGGTGGACGCGGTGAACCCCGGCTTCAAGTTCGACAAGCCGGAGGACCTCCGCGGGCCCGTGGAAGCGGTCGACGCGGACGGGGAGGTGGAGCTGGATCCCGACAACAACGACGCGGTGGTCGACGTGCCGGACGAGCCCCAGGATCCGGTGGACGACCACGGCGGGGACGAGCCCTATTCGGACTCGCCGGAAGACACGGGCCACTGACGGGCCTCATCCGGGCGCGGAGGAACCCATGAACTTCGGAGCGATGAGCCCAGCAGGCCCCGTGCGGTACAGGCGTTCATCGCGACGGATGGGAATGGCCTCCGCGTTGTGGCTCGTTGCCGGGGGCGCCCTCCCTGCGTCCGCGGCAGGGCGGAGCCTCGCGCGCGATTCCCTGACACAAGCCGCGGACGCCTGCCGTCCAGGAGAGCCAAGCACCTTGTGCTGCTGGAAGAAGTTCAGGAGCGCGGAGGCATGCGGGATGACGGCGTCCGAGGCCGTGGAGGCCGCCACGCTGATGCAGAGTCTGCATGAGGCCCAGAAGGCGACGCGTACCGAGGCAGACGACCCGGACGAAGGTTGGAAGCAGCACTGCATTGACACGTACACGCTCTGCGCGAGCCAGAAAAAGCCGCGCTGGACGGGGGACTGCAACGCCTGCATGGAACGTTGCAAGGGACAGCACGCCTGGCCGTTCGAGATGTGTCGTCAGGGGAAGGGAGGGAAGGGATGACGCTGGGAGACTGGGACCGGGTGCGGGAGCTGGGAAGCCAACTGTTGGTGAATGGTGGGCTGGCGGTGACGGAGGAACTGCGAGAGTTGCTTCCCCGGGTAGCAATGGACGTGGCGCTCTCCTCCGAGGATGCACATCAGGCGCTGGCCTCACCCGAGACAGCGGCTGCGCTCCTGCGGGAGGTGCATCAACGCATCCACGATGGATCGCGTCGGCTTTCACGGGCCCTGGTGGAGTCTCACAAGTTGAAGATGGCAGGAGACCTGGGTGCTGCGCGCCAGGTCCTCACTGGCGTCGCCGCCGTGGAGGTCGTGCCGCTCTATCTGGAACAGCTTCAGATCGCGCTCGACCACCTGGATGAAACCGAAGATGCCTCCGATACGGATTCGCAGGATGACAGTAGCGACTGACGAAGTGACCCCTTCGCTCCGCACGGGCACTCCGAGCACGTAGGTGGCCGCGCCCTTGCCGTGCGTCAGGGTGCCGCCCGTGCGTGTCCGGTGCACTGTCCGTCCGCGACACAGCGGCTTGCCGTCCGCGCCATCGCGTCGCTAGCGTCCCGGCCGTGGCGCCCTCCGCTCCTCCTTCGCTCTCCGCCCGGTTGGCCCGGCAGGGACTGTTCGCGGCGGCGAAGCGGGGCGTGTCCGCCGAACGGCTCTGCCAGGACGCGGGGCTGCGGTGGGCAGACCTGGAGGACCCCGAAGCGCGCATCCCCTACACCGTGCTGGACGACATCCTGGAGCGGGCCGTGGCCCTCTCCGGGGATGACAACCTGGGGCTGCACATGGCGGGCATGGACGCGGACGACCCGGCGTCGCTCGTCATCCTCACCAGCGCGAACCTGCGCGAGGCCCTGGCGCGAGGCTGCCGCTACCAGCGGGTGTGGGGGGACGGCGAGCGCTTCCTCGTGGAGGACACCCCCCGGGGCGTGCGAATGCGCTTCACCCCCGTGGGCCCCTGCTGGCGTCCCGCGCACCGGCACCTCACGGAGGTGGCCCTGGCGCAGCTGGCCCAGGGCGTGAGCGTCTTCACCGGCGCGCCGGTGCGTCCGCTGCGAGCCCGCTTCACCCACGCGGCCCCCCTGGACCTGCGCGAACACGAGGCCGTCTTCGGCTGTCCGCTGGAGTTCGACGCGCCTGTCAGCGACCTGGAGTTCGCCCACGAGGACGCGGACCGGCCCTTCGTCCACGCGGATCCGGTGGTCCACGCCGTCTTCGAACACCCGGCCCGCGGTGTCCTGGAGCGGCTGCCCGTGATGGACACCCTGGTCGGCCGGGTGCGCGAACAGGTGCGCCGGACGCTGGCAGGCGGCGACTTCTCCTTCGTCGCCGTGGCCCGGGCCCTGCGCATGCCGCCCCGGATGTTGCAGCGCCAGCTGGCGACGGAGGGCTACACGTACGCGGGCATCGTGGAGTCCCTGCGCCGCGAGCTGTCCCAGGGCTTCCTCCAGCGGCGCATGTCCATCGCGGAGGTGTCCTTCCTCCTGGGGTACGCGGACCCGGCGGCCTTCCACCGCGCCTTCAACCGCTGGTGGCGCACGTCCCCGGAAGCCTTCCGCCGGGCCCGGGCGGCAGGGGGCTGACAGGCAGGCGGCGCCCCAAGGCCATGCAGGGCGGGGAGCGGGACTCCGCCCGGAAGGGTCCGTGCCTAGGTTCTGACGACAGGACGGGCTCCTCCTGCGGGGCCCCTACAGGGAGAACACCATGTGGACACGCCGGTTCAATGGGCTCGTCGTGCTGGGGGTGATTGGGACCGTGAGCCTCGCGGCGGGCTGCAATGAGCGCCAGCAGCAGTCCGCCAACGAGAACGCCCGGCAGGTGGGACAGGAGGTAGGCGAGGCCGCCCGGGACGTCCAGCACGGGGCCAGCAAGGCCGCGGAGAGTCTGCGCGAGTCCAGCCGCGAGGCCGCCGACGGCTTCCGTGAGGGCGTGGGCGGCTCGGGTGCCCTGAACTCCGAGGAGCAGGAGGCCGACGAGCGCAACGGGGACGGGCCCGACATCGGCCGCAACCCGGGGGGCATCAACGATGGGGAGGGACCGCGCGAAGAGCGGTGAAACACGCGCGAAACGCGCTGTGTCGACACCCCCGGTGTCGCCGCGTTGTGTTTGAATGTGGACCATGGACGTGGCTCCAGCCCCCCGTGGTCCCCTCGCGCTCCCTGGGCGTTGGCTGTGCCTGTTGCCGTGCCTGTTGACGGTGGCGTGCGTGACGACGGGAGGGGGGCAGACGCGGGTTCCCACGCTGGAGGAGCACTGCAACGGCGGAAGGGCGTCGGCGTGCGAGGCCTGGGGACAGCAGCTCACCGTGGACCACCGGATGGAGGAGGCGGACCGGGCCTTCGGTCTGGCGTGCGCGATGGGGTCGACGTCCGCGTGCCTGACCCAGGGCAAGTCCCGGATGGCGCAGGGCGACCTGGACGGCGCGGAGCCGCCGCTGCGCAAGGTCTACGAGGAGGACCTGGAGGAGGGCGCGCTGGCGCTCGCGGACCTCCGGGAAGCGCGCGGTGACGTCACGGGAGCGTCGCGGCTGCGCTGGGAGTCGCTCGGCCTGGACAAGTCGACGGTGGAGTTCGCGCTCGGCTGGCGCATCCCGTGGCAGGGGGGGCTGGGCGGCTCGCTGGATGTCAACGTGCAGCCCCTGGGGCTGGGCGCGCGCCGGCTGACCCTGGGGGCCAACGTGTCCTTCGGCTCGGAGTCGTCGCTGAACGCGACCGTGGGCTACCAGCACTTCCTGACGAACTGGGCGGCGCCCTACGCCCGGGTGCTCGTGGGGCCCTCCCTGGACAACCGCCGCGCCCCCCTCAACGTGGGCGCGGAGGTGGGGATGAAGGTCTTCGCGGGGTCCATCGGGCACTTCGGCGCGGGCCTGGGCACGTCGTTCGACGGCTCCACGTACACGGTCCTCCAGGTCGGAATGGACTGGATCGTGGCGCTGATGGTGCTCGCGCACATGTGACGCGGGCCTTAAGCGGCCACGCCCAGCTTCGGGCACACGTCGTTGAGCAGGCACTCCGCGCACTTCGGCTTCCGGGCGATGCAGGTGTAGCGGCCGTGCAGCACCACGGCCGGGCCGAAGAAGGTCCAGTCTTCTTTCGGCACGAGCTTCATGAGGTCGGCTTCAATGGCTTCTGGCTTCTCCTGCTTGGACAGGCCCAGCCGCTGGCTGACGCGGGCCACGTGGGTGTCCACGATGATGCCGGAGGCCTGCTGGAAGGCGGTGTTGAGCACCACGTTGGCCGTCTTGCGTGCCACGCCGGGCAGCTTCACCAGGTCCTCCATGCGGGAGGGCACCTTGCCCTTGAAGTCGTCGAGCAGCGCGCGGCTCATCGCCTGCACCGTCTTGGTCTTCTGCTTGTAGAAGCCGGTGGGCTTGAGGTCCTCCTCCAGCTCCGCGGTGTCGGCGTCCGCGAGCGCCTGGGGGCCTCCGGGGTACTTCTGGAACAGCGTGGCGGTGACGCGGTTGACGCGCTCGTCGGTGCACTGCGCGGCCAGGATGGTGGCCACCAGCAGCTCGTAGGGCGTGTTCCAGTTCAGCTCGTACTTCGCGTCGGGGTACTTCTCGCGAAGGCGTTCGAGCACCACGGGGATCATCGCAGCGGGTTTCATGGGGGTTCTCACATCGACCGTTGGACGACCGTCGTCAACTCCGCGTCGCTGAGCGTCAGCGGATTGCCCTTCATGCTGCTGGCGGCGCGTGCCTTCGCCACGAGTCCGGGCACGTCCGCGTCCGTGAGGCCCATGGTGCGCAGGCCCCGGATGCGCAGGGCCTGGACCAGGTCCTTCACCCAGGCGATGCCGTCCTCGGCCCGCGCCTGCGGCTGGCCGGTGAGCATCACCGCCACTTCGCGGAAGCGGGGGAGGGCGGGGTGCTCCGGAGCGCGCGTGCGCAGCGCGTCCAGGTTCACCTCCAGCGTGGCCCCGAGCAGCGCGGCGCACAGCGCCCCATGGGCCGCGCCGAGCATCCCGCCCAGCGGCGCCGCGAAGCCATGCACCGCCCCCAGGCCCGCGTTGGCCAGGCAGAGGCCGCCAAAGAGGCTGGCGATGGCCAGGTCCTCGCGCTCCGAGGGCCCGGGGCCGTGGAGCACCGCCTTGCGCAGCGAGCGCGCCGAGCGCTGCATGCCTTCGCGCGCGAGCGCGTCCGTGAGCGGCTGCGCGCGGACGGACACGAACGGTTCAATGAGCTGGGACAGCGCGTCCAGGCCGCCCGCCGCGAGCACGTCCGACGGGGCGTGCTCCAGGAGGTCGGGGTCCACCAGGGCCACGTGGGGCAGCATCAGCGGGCTGCGGAGGCTGGCCTTCACGCCGGCCTCCTTCGAGCCCAGCACCGCGTTGCGCGTCACCTCCGAGCCGGTGCCGGCGGTGGTGGGAACGGCGATGAGCGGCAGCGACGGCTTCGTCAGGGCCTGTCCGCGCCCGATGACCTCCAGGTAGTCGAGCGGGTCGCCCCCATTGGCGGCGAGCGCGGCGATGGCCTTGCCCGCGTCGAGCGCGCTGCCACCGCCCAGGGCGACGACGGCGTCACAGCGGGCGTCCATGGCGACGGCGGTGCCTTCGCGCGCGGTGTCGACGGTGGGCTCGCCCGCGACGCGGAAGGAGGCGGACGTGATGCCCAGGCGTTCGAGCGCGGCGCGGACGGGCTCCGCGCGGGCGGGGCTGGTGCCGGTGACGAGCAGGACCTTCTGTCCGCCCAGGGCGCGCACCAGGTCGGGAACTTCGGTGACGCGGCCGGGGCCGAAGAGGACGCGGTTCGCGGTGGCGAACTCGAAGGTGACGGGGGGCATGTCACCAGCCCGCGTCGTCGGGGAAGCGGTTGGCGTAGCGGCGGGCGGTGCGGGGCTCGGCCATCATGGGGGCGACGGTGTCGCGCCACGTGAGGTAGTGGGCGGTCTCCTTGTGAGCGGCGGGCGCGTCCGGGGAGCGGTAGGCCTCGACGAGGACGAAGCGGGTGGGGGCCTCGGTGTCCTGGCAGACGTCGAAGCGGGCGATGCCGGGCTCCTTCACGCTGGCGCTGGCGTTGGCGAGGGTGGCCTGGAGGAAGGCGTCGACGTGCTGGGGGAGCACGTGGATGTGGACATGGACGACGAGCAGGCTCGTGGGCATGGCGTGCACGCTAGCGCGGGCGTCTTCGAGCGGGAAACTGGTAGGGTGCCGCGCCGTTCAATCCCCCTATTTCGGAGCAAGACTGCGCATGGTCTCGGACCTCTTCGACGCTTCCCGCTGGCAGCCGGTGGAAGGCTTCAAGTTCAAGGACATCACGTTCCACCGCGCGGTGGATCAGGGCACGGTGCGCATCGCGTTCAACCGGCCGGAGGTGCGCAACGCGTTCCGTCCGAAGACGGTGGACGAGCTGGCCCGGGCGCTGGAGGCCACGCGGTTCATGACGGACGTAGGCGTGGTGCTGCTCACGGGCAACGGGCCGTCGCCGAAGGACGGCGGGTGGGCGTTCTGCTCTGGGGGAGACCAGCGCATCCGGGGCAAGGACGGCTACAAGTATGAGCCCGGGGAGGAGGCGGGGGATCCGGCGCGGCTCGGGCGGCTGCACATCCTGGAGGTGCAGCGGCAGATCCGCTTCCTGCCCAAGGTGGTGATTGCCGTGGTGCCCGGCTGGACGGCGGGAGGCGGGCACAGCCTGCACGTCGTCTGTGACATGACGATCGCGAGCAAGGAGCACGGCATGTTCAAGCAGACGGACGCGGACGTGGCGAGCTTCGACGCCGGCTACGGGTCCGCGCTGCTGGCGCGTCAGGTGGGGCAGAAGCGGGCGCGGGAGATCTTCTTCCTCGGTCAGTCCTACACGGCGGACGAGGCGTTCCAGATGAACGCCATCAACGCGTCGGTGCCGCACGCGGACCTGGAGAAGGTCGCGCTGGAGTGGGCGGCGGAGATCAACACCAAGAGCCCCACGGCCATCAAGATGCTGAAGTATGCCTTCAACCTCCCGGACGACGGGCTCGTGGGCCAGCAGCTCTTCGCGGGAGAGGCCACGCGCCTGGGATACGGCACGGAGGAGGCGCAGGAAGGCCGGGACGCGTTCGTCCAGAAGCGCAAGCGCGACTTCAAGCGCTTCCCCTGGACGTACTAATCAAGTAAGGCAAGACAAACGCAGCGACAATGATTGGTCGCCCATGAGAGGTGAAGCTTTGGCTGGATGAGGAGGGAAATCTCACCTGAATTGATAAAGTAGATGAAGGGATGGATTTATGGGTGATGCTGCTGTGCTTGAGTTTTCGCGAGAACACGTTGCTGCCCACGAGGCTGGGCATGCTGTCGTCGCGCTTGCCTGTGGAATTCAAGTTCGCCGGGTTGAGGTCCATACAACGAGAATCAATTTGAAGCAAACGCGACATGGATGGACTGATGCCCTTGAGGACATTTGGATGGATACGGCGCCTCTTTCGCGAAAATTCAAGCTGATTCGGCGTATCGCCTTGAAGGCGGGTGGCCTTGCCGGTGAGTGTGTTGCTGAAATGTTCGATTCGAATAAATCATTTCATGGCGCCAAGAGCGATATAGAACAGATTGGTGGCGCTTTGTGTGAGCTTGGTTTGCTTGAAATGAGTGTGGAAAAGGTGCCTGCGAAGTTTATTGAGCTCGCTGTCTGTAGGGCATTTAAAACTATTAATGCGAATTTGTCGGCATTTGCGCAAATGCGAAAGGAGCTTCTTGTTGCCGGGTTTTTGGAATCGCCCAAAATGGAGCCCATGTGGACGGATGATGATGATCGATTGTTTTTAGCCGAGCTTGTGAAAGTGAAGCCCTGAGCAGCTCAGATGTTGATGCGTGAGCTGACCGTCCGGACGTCCAGGCCCAGCGCTGAGAACTCCGCCGCATGGGCCCGGAGCAGCTCCAGCAACCGGGGATGCACGTCTTCCTCCTCGTTGGAGAGGATGAACCCGTAGTTCGTCTTGGACAGCATCCAGGAGATCCACAGCATCTCCGTCGCTTCATCCGGCTCTGGCGCCGCGTCCAGGTCCTCCTCCGTCGGCAGGGCGCCGTCCTTGCCCCACCGGAGGCCCAGGCACGAATACAGCACCTCGCCCGCGTCCTCCCACTGGAGGTTGTTCGCCCAGGCGTGCCGGAAGGTCGCGAAGAAGACGACGTACCGGCACAGGTTCTTGAGCCCCTCCAGCTCGCCGGCCTGGGGCGCATCCGTCCGCGTCACCGCGCTGACCGCCTTCGGAGGTGGCTCCGCGGCCTTCACATCCAGGTCCATGCGCTCGGAGCGCACGAACCAGGTGGCTTCCTTCCCTGGCACCTTCGCTCGCAGATAGCGACACACGAAGGCCGGCGCTGAATGCGCGACGAGGTCGTCCGAGAACCTGCGCACCTCGTGCCACTGCGCCGAGATGTCCGCCCCATGCTCCGCGAAGAACGCGTCGATGTGCTCCCCGAGCAGCCGCCAGAAGAGCTGTCCCGCCCGCGCATACCGGTGCCCCTCACAGACAGGCGCCGCGGGCGCGAACCCCTTCCAGTCGTAGCTGCCCATCAGGTGCTCCAGCCGCTTGTTGATTCCCTGCTCCGTCAGGGCACTGGCGCGCGTGATGTATCCGGTCGACCCCACCAGGAACCCGTTGGCCGAGTGGTTGATCAACACCACCTCGCGCAGGTGGGGCATGAGCAACCAGCGCAAGGGATTGCGTCGCAGGTTCCGGTGCGCGGCAATGGCATACTGTTCCATGTTGAAGTGGCACTGCCCCAGGTGGTTCCCCAGCTCCACGTCCAGCGTCGCGCTCACCCGCGCCATCCGCTTGGCAGCTTCCCAATCCCTGCCATCCGCGGGCGTGAAGGTCCGCCGTGTCACGGGCGAACCGGGCGCCGTCGCCCCGGGCTCCCGCAGGCCCAGGATGATGCGCACGGGCAGCAGCTTGCCCTCCACCAATCGCAGCCGCACGTCCACGTCCGGCAGGCAGTGGATGCCGTCCTGTTCGTACGCATTCCACGGCAGGTAGAGCCGGAACGCCTGGGCATCGCCGGGCACTTCCGGGTCCCGGTCCAGGATGCTGGAGAACATGCCGTTGAGCAGGCGTTCGCCAAAATACGCGTCGCTCCGGGTGGAGCCCGGTGACTCCCGCTCCATTCGGGCGGTGGTCGACTCCGGATAGTCCGCCTGGATCTTCTCCAGGCTCGGCGCCTGACCCAGTTGCCCCTGGAGCAGGTGCTGACGCTTGATGAGCTCAATGGGCGCGACGGCCTTCAGCATCGCCAGGGAACGTCCCGGCGCATACGCGGTGGGTGGGGTGCCTTCCTCCACGACGAGCAACCGCGCCAGGGGCGACGCCGGGTCGTATTCCC
Source organism: Corallococcus sp. BB11-1 (assembly GCF_026626625.1). Classification (NCBI taxonomy): domain Bacteria; kingdom Pseudomonadati; phylum Myxococcota; class Myxococcia; order Myxococcales; family Myxococcaceae; genus Corallococcus; species Corallococcus sp. BB11-1. The sequence goes on from NZ_JAPNJY010000007.1 coordinate 566,518, forward strand.
AATAGGGCACCCGCACCGTGCCGAAGTCATACCGGAGCCCGCCGTGGTCGTCCGGGCCCTGCTCCGAACCGATGCGCCGCCAGGTCTCCACCACCCGCCCGTCCTTGCGGAACGTGTGCTGGGGTTCGAAGAAGCGCAGCTCCAGGTCCGGCAGGTCGCCTTCACCCGCGTCCGCCGGGTCGTAGCGGATCGCGAAGGCCCCTTCCGCATCCGTGAAGCCCTCGCCCAGGAAGTCGTCCGGCGTGCCGAAGTCCCGGTCCCACAGCTCCACCTTGAGGTGGTGCAGCGGGATGGGCCCCTGGGGGCCGTCCTGCTCGAAGACGAGGCGCCCCGTGGCCACGGCGGGCAGGGTGGCCGGGTCCCTCCGCGCACGGGGGGCGCGCACCTTCGCGGCCAGATTCCGGCTGACGGCCAGCCGCTGCTCCAGGTCGAGCCCCGCGTACCACCGGGCCAGCTCGTCCGGCTCCAGCAGGTCGGGCTCGGTGCCGCGGGACTTGAGCCCCAGGGACGACATCAGGCGGCGCCAGGTGGTGCTCATCGGCCCGGTGCCTCAATCCCAGACATCGCCCGGGAGGGCATCGCGGAATCAGGTTCAGGACAGGAGTGGTTCGAGGCGGGTGTCATCGCACCCGGAAGCTACCATGCCTTGCCGGGTCCGCTTTCAGCGTCGTACCTTCCTGCGCCCGTGATAGGGGGATTCCATGACTGTCGAATACACGCTAACGATTCGCACGAACTCGCGGCTCGGCGCGGGGACCAACGCCAACATCTCCGTCATCCTGGTTGGCACTCAGGGTGAAAGCGACTCACGCCTGCTGGACAAGCGCTTCCACAACGACTTCGAGGCCGGCGCGGAGGACTCCTACACGGTCCAGTCCCACGACCTGGGAGAGCTGCTGCTGCTCCGATTCTCGAACACCGGGAATGGGGTCGCGAGCGACTGGCTGCTCGACAATGTGCGTGTCACGGCCGGTGAGAAGCACTGGTTCTTCCCCCACCACCGCTGGGTGCTGGGCAAGGCGACCGCCGAGGTGCTGGAGGGCACGGCGCGGCTGCCGCAGCAGGTGAAGAACGAGCGCGCGGCGTCTGCCCGCTTGGAGCAGCTCAAGGCCCGGCACCAGATGTACGGCTGGCGCGCGCCCGAGGCGACCGCCGGGCTGCCCGGCGCGCTCGACATCAGCGAGGCGAAGCCGCTCCCGAAGGACGAGCTCTACCGGGGGCTCGTGGACGGCAGCTACGAGGTCGTCATCGCGAAGACGCTGGCGGCCATCAAGCTGAACATGCCCGTGCTGAGCAAGGCCTGGAACGGCCTCGTGGACATCTTCGACTTCTTCAAGGGCATCGAGCTGCCCCAGCTCGCCAACCGCTGGAAGGACGACTACGAGTTCGCCCGGCAGGCCGTCCAGGGCATCACCCCCGTCCACATCCAGTCCATCACGGCGCTGCCCCCGGGCCTCGCGCTCACGGATGGCGAGCTGCACGGCCTGTTGTCGCCGGGCACCTCGCTGGCCCAGGCCCTGGCGGCGAAGCGCATCTTCCTGCTCGACTTCGAAATCCTGGACGACGTGCCGATGTTCAAGAAGGTCGACAAGGAGGGCGTCGAGGAGCGGCGCTGGTCGCCCGCGTCCCGTTGCCTCCTGTACCTGGACGACACCCGGCAGCTTCGGCCCATCGCCATCCAGCTCGGGAAGGATCCGGAGCAGCATCCGGTGTTCACGCCCAATGACAGTCAATACGACTGGCTGGCCGCGAAGATCTACGTCCGGTGCAGCGAGGGCAACACACACCAGATGGTGGGGCACGCGCTGCGGACGCACTTCATCGCGGAGCCGTTCGTCATGGCGACGATGCGCAACCTCCCGGACCCGCACCCCGTCTACAAGCTGCTGCGCCGGCACTTCCGCTACACGCTCGCCATCAACGACGGCGCCCGCAGGGGCCTGCTCGCGGAGGGCGGCGTGTTCGATGACATCATCGCCACCGGCGGTCCCGACAAGGGCCACGTCTTCCTGGGCAAGAAGGGCTACCAGCGCTGGAGGCTCACGGACAACCGGCCGCGCCAGGACATCGAGCGCCGTGGGGTGCTCGACCCGGCGGTGCTGCCGCACTACCCCTACCGGGACGACGCGCTGCCCCTGTGGGATGCGTTCGAGGAGTACGTCGGCGGGGTGCTCGGGCACTTCTACAGGTCCGACGCGGACCTGGCGAACGACGCCGAGATGCAGCGCTGGTGGACCGACCTCACCACCCACGGCATGTCCGTGGAGAAGCTGCCCTGCACGGAGCTGAAGCGCGTCTCCGACCTGGTGGACATCCTCACCACCATCCTCTTCACGGTCAGCGTCCAGCACGCGGCGGTGAACTACCTCCAGTACGAACACTACGCCTTCGTACCCAACGCGCCGCTGTGCATGCGCAAGGCGCCTCCGACGAAGAAGGGCCTCATCGGCGCGGATGACATCGTGGACATGATCCCCTCCAAGTCCCAGATGCTCTGGCAGGTCTCCATCGGCCGCGCGCTGTCCAGCTTCGGCGACGACGAGGAGTACCTGCTCCACGAGGGCGGCTGGTACGAGGAGTACTTCCAGGAGCCGGAGGTGCTCGCCATCCGCGACCGCTTCCATGCCCGGCTGCGCGCCCAGCGCGACGCTGTGAAGGCACGCAACGAGAAGTGCGAAGTGCCCTACACGGTCCTGCAGCCCGACCGGATCCCCTGCGGCATCACCGTCTGAGACGCCTGGAGAAGATGCCCATGCCCAACCTGCTTTCTCGTGGCCTGTTCAACCTGTTCTTCGGCTCCCGGCGCAAGCCCTTCGCCTCCCTCCCCGGGCCGCAGCCCGGCGTGCTCGGCACCGCAGGCGACTTCCTGGGGCACCAGCCCTGGGATGTCTGCGCGCGGTATGGCCGTGAGTACGGTGGTGTCACGCTCATCTGGATGGGGCCCAGCCCCGGCGTGGTGCTCAACGACCCCGCCGTCATCGCGGAGGTGCTGGAGTCCCCCCGCCGGATGGAGTTCGAGAAGGGAAACATCAGCGAGCAGGTCCGGCCCACGGTGACGGACGACACGGTCTTCATCGCGAAGTTGAGCGGGGACTGGGCCCAGAAGCGCAAGCTGGAGCCCATGGAGCAGCCATGGTCTCCGCGGTGGCTGGCCGCCCAGGTGGAGCCGATGCACCGGTCCATCGTCGAGTCCGTGGAGGCCCTGCTGAAGGAGCCCGCCATCGACTACACCACCGCGATGCGGAAGCTGACCTTCGACGCCTTCGCGGTCGCGGCGGTGGGGGAGAAGCTCCCGACCTCCGTGTTCGACGACTTCATGCTGCTGGGGAAGGGCGCGGACGCGCGCATCCAGTCGAAGCTGCCGTTGAAGTTCGTCTCACCGCCCAAGGGCTTCGACGAGGCGAAGGCGCGCTTCTACGGCCAGTTCGCGGACCGGGTGCGCGCCGCGCGCAAGAACCCCAACCCCCACGGCGTGGACGTGATGTCGTGGACGCTGCGCGAGACGCCAGGGATTGATGACCAGGTGTTGGCGCACCTGCTGGGGGGCATCTTCTACGGCGGCGCTTACTCCTCCAGCGTCACGCTGGTGGGCGCGTTCCACCAGCTCCAGAAGTACCCCCAGGCGGAGGCGCGGCTCGCGGCGGAGGCCGCGTCGCTGGGGGACGGGCCGCTGACGTTCGAGAAGCTGGGCAGGGCGCCCTGGGCGGAGGCCTGCGCCTTTGAATCCCTGCGCCTCCTGCCGGCGGTCCGGGTCTTCACCCGCACGCCGTCGAAGGACGCGCAGCTCGCCGGCGTCACGCTGCCGGCGGGGGCGATGATCATGATCTCCAACCAGCACCTGCACCGGGACCCGGCCCACTGGACGGAGCCGGAGACCTACAACCCCGCGCGCTGGCTGGACGGTGGGGCGGCCCGCGACCCGCTGGGCAGCGGTCACTTCTTCCCGTTTGGACGGGGGCCGCGCGCGTGCGTGGGTGGCGACTTCGCGATGGTGTTCCTGCGCACGGCGCTCGCGACCATCGCCGCCCGGGCGAAGGCGCACGTCGATTCGACGGAGCCCTTCGAAGAGGGGTTCTTCTTCGGCGTCGTCCTGCCCAAGGGCGTCACCGGGAGGCTCGTCGCTCGTCAGCCGCAAGCTGCGCAGGCGTCCTCGGAAGTCCGCGCCAGCATGGCCTGAGGGGGTTCCCCCTCGGCCCTTCGGGGCCGAGGTGAAGCGCAAAGCCTCATGCGTTAGCCGGGGCCCCCATGCCGGTGCCCCGTTTCACGGCCACGGCTGTGCCTGGTTTGGTGCTTCGTCAGGCTTCAGGGAGTGAAGCGCTGGATGACGATGGGGTGGGTGCCGCCATCCCCCCTGAATTCGCGCACTGTCATGTAGAGCGTGTCCGGCTGGGTCCTCAAGATGAATGGGCCTGGAATGCCGTCGATCCGGGACAGCTCCTGAACCGTCTGCCCGTCCCACGCGGACAGCACCCGCTCCTTGTCTCCGTCTGGGAGCGTCTTGTCGACGCTGTAGACGAACCGCCGGGGGTTCTCCACGAAGACGCCGCCACGGAGGTAGTAGGGCTCCGGAAGGATGAGGGGCTGGGAAGGCTGCACTCCCTCCCATTCCAGCTTGAGCCCCGGCTCGGAGGGCTTTCCCGTCAGCCACACGACCGTTTCGGTGTCTTCACTCACGTATGAATCCGAGAAGACATCTGCGCGCTGGGAGAGCACCACCCCGGGCGTACGCATCAGCATGGAGTCATAGGAGTAATTGAGGGTGGGGGAGTTGCGGCGGATGCACCCCAACAGCCGTGGCGAGTCTCCCGCCTCGAGTTCGCATTGCGCGGCGGCCACCTGCACGCATCCCTGCGCGCTGCAATGAAAGGACTTCCGATCCTCAGGGAACCCGCCGAACTCTTCGGTCTGGTTCACGTTGAGGATGACCGAGTCCTCATCGAGGACGAAGAAGGTGAATCCCCACGTGCTGGCCTCCGCGGTCGTCTCCCACAGCAAGGCTTCCGTGGCCGTGTCGTACATCCGGATGTGCTGCCCTGGTGTCAGCGCCGCGAAGCGGTTGCGCGAAGGAGAGAAGCGCAGCCAGGTCGCGGAGTGTTCCATCGACTTGACCTCTCCGGACTCCAGGTCGATGCGCCAGACAAGCTCCTTCTTGGTGAGCCAGATGAAGCGGTCGCCCGCCTGGATGCGCGCAACGGGGTAGGAGGCGTCATTCTCAATCCGGAACAGCGTGCGAACCGGACAGGCCTCGGCCGCGCAGGTCTCGAAGGGCACCATGCGCACGGCCACTGCCTCGTCAGGGGTCTTCTCGGTGAAGGCCAGGTAGCGCCGGGTGCCTTCGTGCACGACCACCGAGGACCAGTGTTGGCCAATCTCGTGCGCCTGGGTCTGCCCGGGCTTCCAGACCCAGAGGGCTCGGACGTCATTCGTCGCGGGGCCTTGGAGCACGAGGACGTCGCCTTCGCGCGAGAAGTCTCCGAACTCGGCCCTGGGGGCGACGGACCACGTCATACCTGTCGACAACTCCTGGACGAGCGTGCCGCCGTCGCGGGCCACCGCGGCCAGGAAGCGCTGCTGGGTGTCCACGTCCAGCAGGGCCGCATCCTGCAGCAAGGTCTGGGCGGGAGGGCGGCCGGCATCCTCGGGCACGCCGGCATCCGCTTCCCCTGGTGGGGTGCCTCGACAATGGGACACTGCCATCCCGAGCAGCAGGAGACCCAGGAGCTTTCGTGCCCCCATCAGGAGCGGACCTGCTCGGTGGAGAACGCTGTGCATGTGAACCTCTTTACGGTGCGAGTTGTCCCCCGCCGGCCCGGTGGGTTGAAGGACTCTCGTGGCGCCGTTCCTTCCACGGCAGGGCGCGAAGGGCCCCGCGCGAAATTGGCAATGAGTTTCTATCACAGGTCCCGGGCGCGCGCAGGCTGGGGAGGGTGCCCCCTTCGCTGCATGAGAGGGCTTGCCCGTAGGAAGGGCCCTCTCCCTCGCGGAGCCTTCATCGCTCCAGCACGGGTGCGAGCGCCATCGCCGCCGCCATCAGGGGTGCGGGTTGCCTGGACTTGAGCCAGACGGCATGGATGGGAAACTCCGCTCGCGGGCGCGTCAGCGGCCAGGCCACCACGCCGGCCGCGCGCGGCCCCTCGGGCTGGAACGACGGCACCAGGGAGAAGCCCAGCCCCGCGGCCACGAAGGCGAGGATGCTCTCCGCGGAGTCCGCTGAATGCACCTGCCGGGGATGCACGTCGTGCAGGGCCAGGGCCCTCAACTGGAGGTCCAGCAGGTGATGGTCGGAGCCGTAGCCGATGAAGGGCTCCGCCTCCAACTGCTTGAGGTTCACGCTCCTGGAGCGCGCCAGCGCGTGGGCGCGAGGCAGCACGATGAAGCCCTTCACCCGGCCCACCTCGCGCGACTCCACGTCATGCGGCAGCTCCGGCAGATGGTCCACCAGCAGGTCCGTTTCTCCCAATCGCAGTCGTGCCAGCTCCGGCGCCGCGGATTCGAACAGACGCACCTGGATGTCGGGACGCACGCCGCGCAGCCGGCCCAACCACGGTGGCAACAGATGTCGCAGCACAAGGTTGGAGGCATGGATGCGCAGCGTCCCTCCTCGCTCTCCCGTCTTCAGAGAGCGCGCCACCTGGGGCAGCCCCTCCAGGAAAGGGGCCACGAAGGCATACAGCTCCCGCCCCGCGGGCGTCAGCGCCATCCGGTCCTTGCCCACGCGGGTGAAGAGCTTCACACCCACCTCCTCCGTGAGCCGCTTCACCTGCTGATAGATGCCCGGTTGGGTGATGGGGTAGGGGAACGCGCGCACTGCCCGCGTGTAGCCGCCCATGCGCGCCACCCAATAGAAGCCTTCGAGCCGCTGGAGTTGAATCATCACCCACCGTTATAGATGGACCGGCGATTTGTGACATGCGCCCCGGAGGTGAAGGCGGGCAGGCTGTTTCGCGTACCCCACCACCGGAGCACGCATGCCGTCCCCATTCCTCTTCGCCATCCGTACCCTCGTCGCGACGCTCGCGGGCCTCACGGCGCTGACGTCGGGCTGTACCCCGCTCGATGCGCCGGGAAGCCAGCCACCCCCGGCCGTGCCTGTGCTGGCCGAAAAGAAGGAGGCCCTGGCGGAGGTGTCGCTCGCGCGCATCAACGTTGGAGGCCCCTCCGTGACCGACGCGCAGGGCCGTACGTGGAGCGAGGACCTGGGCTTCGTCGCGGGACGCACGCTCCAGTTCACTGGCGACGTGAAGGGCACGACGGAGGATCTGCTCTACAACAGCGCCCGGGAGGGCATGGCTCACTATCGGGTGTGGCTGGGGGGCAATCGGGGTGTGTTCCGGGTGAAGCTGCTGCTGGTCGAACCCACCGAGTCCCCGGGCGCGCGCGTCTTCCAGGTGAAGGTGAACGGGCAGATCTACCTGCCCCAGGTGGACATCGCGAAGGCGGTGGGCACGCGGACTGCCTACCAGGCCGTCTTCGACGTGCCGGTGCCTTCGGGGAACCTCGAAATGGACTTCCTGCCGCTGGAGGGCCTGGCGCTCCTGTCCGCCATCGAGGTGAGCTCCGTGTCCTGGCAGCCCCTGGGCGATCCCCGGGGACAGCTCTACATCCGCGGTGACGTGACGCTGCCGCAGGTGGCCATGGACACGACGATGCGTCCCTATGTCGCCCACCTGGAGCGGACGGGCTTCTACAGCAACGAGAACATCCTTCGGGTGGAGCGCTGGGACGGAGACCTGTCCTCGTCTCCCTGGAATGGAAGCTGGACGGCGTTGGACGTGCCGGGCGGCACCCCCGCGCCCATCACCCGCACCCAATCCTTTGCATTCATCGTGGACGGCAGCGGCGCGCCGGTCGTGGCGCACGACGAGTTCTTCTCCTCCTACGCACTGAACGTCTCACGTTGGAGCGGCAATGCCTGGGAGCCGCTGGGGCCGCCCCAGAAGGCGGACGGCTACGGGTCGTGGGCGGATGAGACGTCCCAGGTGCTGGCCCGGGGCTCGGATGGACAGCCCATCCTCGCCTTCCTCGCCCACTCCTTCTCGAACAGCAGCCTCGTCGTCCGGCATTGGACGGGGTCGGCCTGGGAGTCCTATCCCAGCGCCCAGGGCCTGCCCACGAACGACCATCTGAGCAGTCTGAGTCTGGCCTCCCATCCCGCCGGGGGACCCGTCCTGGCCTGGATGGAGTTTGGATTTGAGCCATCCCTCACCCGGGTCCTGCGCGTGGCGCACTGGACCGGGGGCGACTGGGTGATGCTGAGTGACGCCGGGCTGCCCATCACCCCCGGCTCCACGGTGGACGCCCCCAAGGTCTACGTGTCGAACGCGGGCGTCATCTTCGTGGCCTGGAACCAGTACAACCCCCCGGGGACGGCGAACGAGGGGTCCGAAATCCGGGTGGCCCGCTGGAACAATGGCGCCTGGGTGGCCCTGGGCGGCGGTGTGAGCATCCAGCGCAAGGCCGTGGAACAGCCCCGGATGTTCGCGGACTCGAGTGGCCGGGTGACGCTGCTGTGGGCCGAAATGACGGGCGCGCCCGGCGCGCCGGGCAACCCGCTGTACCTGCGCAAGTGGAACGGCACGACGTGGGCGACCGTGGGCGGGAGTGCCACCCCGGTCGCCGTCACGCCGGATGGGTACTTCTCACTCGCCCCGGACAAGCGGGGCCTGCCCCTGCTCACGTGGCCGGGGACGCACCAGGGCAAGTCGGTGGCCCATGTGCAGGTGTTGAACCCATAGGTGCCGGTGCCCGCAGGGCGGGTGCGAGTCTTCGAGGACGCGGCGCGGCGCGTGTCCCAGGTGCTACGGGATGCGGCCGGTGTCCATGAAGGTGTCGGCCGCGCTCTGCCACACCATCGGGTCCCACCCCGAGGGCAGGGTCGGCTGGAGCCACCTCTCCCACGTCTCGTGGATGTCCACGTCGTAGCGGCCCTCGCTCCAGAGCCGCTCCCTCACCCCAGGCACCCGGTGATTTCCAGTCCCAACGCCAGACGCGCAGGGAGCCCGGATGCCCCGAGTCCGGAACGTCGGGTGGACAATACTTCAGGGGGGCGGGCGGGCGGTTCATGCCCGGGCAGCGCTGGCGGGGATGTCCTGACTGCCATGATTGCGCGTCGGAAGGTCAGGCTTCATTCCGGAGCCCTGGACCGACCCAGGAGTCGTCCATGAAGTCTGGAACCTCATTGCTGCGCGCGGTCGCCCTGGTGTGCACGAGTCTGGCGTTGACGGCCTGTGGCGGCGCCATGACGCCCGAGGAAGCGGCGGCCGAGGAGGCCTCGGCGCTGGCCTCGGTCGAGGCTGAGCTGGGCTCCTGTGGCACCTGGTCCGGCTGGAGCAACACGGGCGAGAGTTCCTGTGCTCCCCAGCCCTCGTGTGGTTTCTACTGGGTTTGCGAACCGTGGGCCAAGGGGGGCGATCCGGAGTCCCTTGTCGGCGGGGGAGGGCGCGAGGACGCCGCCCCGGTGTGCCCGGAGGGCGAGACGGCCCAGCGGTACAACAACCCCGGCCGCTTCAACCAGCAGTCCAGCTACCGCGTGTGCTTCAACGCGGCCGGCACCTACACGCACACGGAATACCAATACCAGAACGTCTTCAGCACCTGCAGCTGCTGAGCCGCAACATGCTCCCGGCCCCCGGAGCAGGATTCCGTGGGCCGGTGAGGTGCGGCTGTCTCGGAAGGGAACCCCGGTTCCTCCCGGGCGCATCCCGTCGCCTCGCTGAATGAATATCTCCAGGGGTGGAACGTCTCCAGGCGCGGCTCGCCTCACGGCCCTCTTTCTCGCGAAGGAAGCCCGCCCATGTTCCGTGCACTTGCCCTGACGTCTACCGCTGCTCTCTGCCTGCTCGGCTCCGCCTGTGGCGAAGGTGACGAGCAAGACAGCCCCGACGTTCAACCCCGGGACACGCGCTCCAGCGTCACCGGCACCCATCCCGTCAGGATGACGATATTCAGCACGGCGATGCTCGAAGCGTCGCCGCCCTTGAACCCCTCCCTCGAGCTGACCGCGGAAGGAGGTTCGCGGGACCGCCTGCGCGTCTCCCTGTCCCCGCTCGACTGCGACCTGACCGCGACGATGACGGGCGCCTCCACCTTCGCCCTGAACCCCGGCACCTGCGGCTGGATCATCCCCCCTTCAGAGGGGAAGTTCGCCTGCGGCATCACGCTCGACATCACCCAGGGCACCGGCGGGCGCGACACCGCGGACGGCAAGGTCGGAGTGACCCTCAACGCCAACTACCGCCTGCGGTGCGCGGACGATGATGAGCCCTTCATCACCCCCGTGATCGTGACGCTGGAGGAGGACTGAATCGTCGGGGCCCCGCGCTTCTGGCTGGGATTGGGCCCCGGAGTCACTGGACCTGGCATGAAGCGGAGGTCCGCGCATGACGGCCACGGGATGCCTCCGCTGCCGTGGGGCGCGGCCGGACGCGCCACGGCTCGCGGTGGGGTGTCAGTCCTTTTCGGGCAGGCCGAGCAGGCGACGCAGCTCCGGCAGCGTCGTGTTGGCCCGGAAGCCCGGGCCGCCCCGCTGGAAGCGGATGGCCGCTGCCAGGTTGCCCACCACCAGGGGCTCGCAGCCGGCATCGCGCACCAACTGCGCGGCCACCTGAACGGCCGGGGTGTCGTCCCCCGCGATGGGAACCGCCAGCAGCCCGCTCTGCCGGCCCGAGGAGGCTTCGACGGCCGTGGCGTCGACGGCGCTGAAGGCCCGGACCAGCCGCGTGCCTGGCAGGTACTTCGCGGAGGTGGGGCCGACGCCGTGGGTGAGCGCCTCGCGCGCCAGGGCATCGTCGCGGCCTGGAGGGGGATTGCAGGCATCCAGGACGACCTTTCCCCGCAGCGCCTTCCGCAGGTCGCGCCCAAGCTGCGGAAGCGCGGCATAGGGGACGGCGAACAACACGACGGAGCCGAACTCCGCCGCCTGGCGTGGCGTGCCCACCGACGCGCGGGGACCGAGCTGGCGGGTCATGGAGACGAGCTCGTCAGGATGGCGGGAGGAGAACAGCACCTCGTGCCCGGCCCGGACCCAGACCTGGCCGACGGCGCCGCCCAGCCACCCCGCGCCGATGACGCCGATCCGCATGGGTTTCGCCTGCTTCTTCGCCTCCTTCACCTGACCCAGGACCGGGAGCGAGGCCAAGGCGGCGAAGGTTCCCAGGATGGAACGACGGGAGATCGGCATGACGGTGGACCTTCCAGGATGACCTTCAAGCGGTCGTCGGGAAATCGCCGAGGGCTGTCGGAGCCGCGGCGGCGGGCTGTGCACTCCATTGCTCCGGCGGGACCCGTGGACCTCTCCGGGGGCTGTATGGAAGAACTACGCCGGGCGCCGTCCGGGCAATAGACGCAACTGGCGCAACGGGCCTTGAAGCCAGGCTTCACAATGGTGCGCACCGTTCTTCCGGGCGCGAAGCGGCGGGTTGCTCCGCGCGGGGCCGGCGGGAATCGAAGCCGCACTTCGGAGCAACCGGCAAGGGTTTCCGGCACGGCGCTCCCGCGCCAACCTGAAGAATTCCGTGGGCGCCGCCAGTAGCGTGTGTCCTGGCAGGGTATGACTGGGAAGAAATAGGGGAGAGCGGGTAGGAGGAGTGGCGCAGGCGGCCGGCGGCAAGGGGCGTGGAGCAGGCCTACTCGCCAAACTTCTTGCGGCCGCGACTGCCCTGGCTGGATGTGACCTTCCGACGCCTTCCCAGAAAGCAGCTCGGGTGTGACTGCTGAGATGACCTCTCCCTGTATGCCCAAACTTACCTGCCTGCCAACGGCAGGGCTTGCGCTATCCTCGGTTTGCACCAGCGGGCGTCATTCACCCAGGACGAGACGAGCACCCGGGGCACGCAGGGTCCTCCTGGGATAGCGAGTCGAGGAGCCGGAATGCTTGCCGTCACAGGAGTCGGGATGGTTTCGGCGCTCGGGAGCGGTGTGGTGGACGGGTGCGCGGCCAGCAGGGCGGGCATCGTACGCATTGCTCCGCTCGACGAGCCCCGGCTGTTCGACCCGGATGGTGGCGAAGGTCAACCCGCCCGGGGGCACTCCATCCCCTGGGTGACTGCGGGCTTCACCGGACTCGGCAGGCTCGCCGCGCTGGCGGATGCGGGGCTTCGAGACCTTGCGCGAAGCGTGGAGCTGACCGACCTCTCACGATGCGCGCTCTATGTCGTCGCTCCGAGCGACGTCCACCGCCGACTGCTGGAAGAGCAGGGCCTGCTGCCCGAGGAGCACGAGGCGCGAAGAGAGGTCTACTCGACACAGTTGATCCCGACCCTCCTCAAACATCTGAAACCCAGTGTTCCACCCCGTATCCAGCGCCTGCTCTTCGGTGAGGCCGGCCTCTTTGAGGCTTTGCGTGATGCCACCGAGCGGCTCCGCCTCGGGCAGGTGGACCGCTGCATCATCGGCGGCCTGGACAGTCTGGTATCGAAACCTGGGAAGACAATACCTACAGGGTTCTCGTCAATGTCGGACGAGCGGCTGCGATTTCCCAGAAGGTCGCGGCCAAGGTCAACGACGTCTTCAAGACATAGGCAGGGTGGCGGAGTTGGAAATGGAGACGACTGGGGCGGTGACGAGCGAATACTTCATCCTGGAGTGGGCGGCGCTCGACGGATATTGCGCCGTCTTCAACCTTCCAGAAGGGATGCCGAAGATCCACAAGCCCGCGCGCGGCATCCGCATGGGAAGCGAGTACCCGGACGGGCTGCCGTTCCGCATGGCGAAACAAGAACCCGGGTTGAAGATCGCGGACGTCATCGCGAACGCCGTGAACTACTTCATGGTGTCGAAGCGGATGAAGGAATTCCTGGCGCGGCATTCCGGCGCCGACATCGAATTCCTCCGGTTCGTGCTGCTGAACCATCGCGGCCGTGTCGCGAGCGAGGACTGCTACCTCGCGAACGTCATCGGGACGCAGGACTGCGTGGACATGGACCGGTCGGACGGGGACCGGGACGCGCTGAAGCCAGACCGCTTCATGTACCTGCGTCGCCTGGTCCTGAAGGAGGACGGGCTCGACTCGTCGGCGAAGCTCTTCCGCACCGCCACGGCTCCCCGGCTGATGATCGTCCGCAAGGACCTCAAGGCGCAGGTGGAGCAGGAAGGCATCACGGGCATCACCTGGTACCCCGTGGGTTCGGAGGTGGAAATCACCCTATGAACCATGACTACGTGGACGTTGCCCGGTACAACATGTCCCTCACCCTCCGCTCCAGCCTGGAGGGCATGGTGCGCCAGGACGAGTACGAGGCTGACCACGTCTCGAACATCTGCGTGGCGTACCGGGTGCTCGGCATCTGCGCGCTATTGCAGAAGGCCGATGTGGAGGCCTTCGCGGGGCAGCTCTGCAGGTCGGGGCAGGCCCGGCTCCACCTCCTGTCGCTCGCGAAGACGATGCCCCTCCCAGCGGAGCGACTGCCGGGAAGTGACAACATCGGCTTCAGCGATGCGCTGGCCGCCGGAGACCTCGTGACCGCGAGGTCCATTGCCCGGCTGTCGACGCACCGCCACCTGGAGGGTGTGGAGTACGAAGAGGACTTCCTCTTCGCCTAGTTCCTCCGCCAATTGCTGGCCCACCCCAGAACCCCGGACGCGCTGCACCAAGTGCTGGCGCGCTGGGAAGACGTCCTGGAGGGTGGCGCCGACCCTCGGCGCGAGGCCTGCCAGGCCCTGCTCGAGAAGGACGCCAATGGCTTCCAGACCGCGTTTGAAGCGCTCCTCCGCGAGCGGAAGCGGGAATTCAACGAGTACGGCCGGCGACTCGACTTCGATGCCGAGGTGGGAGCGACGACGGGCAAGCTCTACGTGGACGGGCTGGCACTGTTGAGGGTGGCGGAACTGGAGGCCATGCCTCCCCTGACCGCGCTCGAGTTCGTCCCGCTCCTGGCGAGGGTGCCGCTTGGAACACCGCTGCCCGCAGCGGACGCCTGGAGGACGGCCTGAAGCGCGCGAGGGCCAAGCGGCGCATTCTGCCCGCCGGAAGCGTCAGGACCCGGCGGCGGCCTTGGATGCGCGCTTCGGCAGCAGCTGCGCCTCCAGCGTTCGAGCATGGTGCGCGAGCACCTTTCGGCGCCGGGCGGTGTCGTCGTGGAGCAGGTTCGCGAGCGCCAGGCCCCGGATGAGGTCGAGCGTCGCGCGCACGGCCTCGCGGGCCTCGCGGTCGCGTTCATCCAGGCCCAGCAACTGGAGGGTGAGCCGGTGCACCTCCCGGCCCACGTCCTGTTCGAGCGGCAGCAGCAGCGCCTTCAGCTCCGCATCGGCCACGGCCGCCACCCACAGGTGCGTCGCGGCCTTGAAGAGCGGGCCGGCGTGGACATCCGAGAGCAGGTTCAGCAGCGGCTCGACACGCCGTCGGCGCTCCGGCAGGTCCTTCGCGCGCCGCAGGATCTCCTCCACCTGCTGGCGGAAGACGTGCTCGACCGCGGCCGCGACCAGGACCGCGCGTGTAGGGAAGTGGTGCTGGCAGGCGCCGCGAGACACCCCGGCCCGTTCGGCGATGGCGCCCGTCGTCGCCCCGGCCCAGCCCTGCTCCACGAGCACGTCGATGGCCGCCGCCATCAGCTTTTGACGCGTCACCCGACTGCGCTCCTGCTCCTGCCGCGTCGTTGAACCCGCCGGACCGCTCATGTCGACAACCTTCTTGCGCGGCATGGAAAAAAGCAATCATGATTGCTTTTTCAAGGGACGGGGACGCCCCTTCCTTCCACGGTACCAGGGGTGAGAATGGACGCTCGAACGCTGCGCATCGGCAATGCATCCGGCTTCTACGGTGACCGCTTCTCCGCGTTCCGGGAGATGTTGGAGGGCGGTCCGCTGGACGTCCTCACCGGCGACTACCTGGCGGAGCTGACCATGCTCATCCTGGGCCGCGACCGGCTGAAGAACCCGGAGGGCGGCTACGCCCGGACGTTCCTGCGCCAGTTGGAGCAGACGCTGGGGCTCGCGCTGGAGAAGAAGGTCCGCATCGTGGCGAACGCGGGCGGCCTCAATCCGGCGGGGCTCGCGAACGACCTGCGTGTGCTCGCGACGAAGCTGGGCCTCTCCGTCCGCGTCGCGCACGTCGAAGGCGATGACCTCGTCGGACGCGCGGACGAGTTCGGCTTCGGTGAGTCCCTCACGGCGAACGCGTACCTGGGCGCCTGGGGAATCGCGGCCTGCCTCGACGCGGGCGCGGACATCGTCGTCACCGGGCGGGTGACGGACGCGTCGCTCGTCGTAGGGCCCGCCGCTTCCCACTTCGGCTGGAAGCGCGACGACTGGGATCGGCTCGCGGGCGCTATGGTCGCGGGCCACGTGCTCGAATGCGGGGCCCAGGCCACCGGGGGCAACTTCGCTTTCTTCGGTGAGCTGGACGCACGCCGGCCCGGCTTCCCGCTCGCGGAGGTGTTCGCGGACGGCTCGAGCATCATCACGAAGCATCCGGGCACGGGCGGCGCCGTCACCGTCGACACCGTGAAGGCCCAGCTCGTCTATGAAATCGCCGGGGCGCGCTATGCCGGCCCCGACGCCACGGCGCGCTTCGACACCATCGCCATTGAATCCGCGGGCACCGACCGCGTGCGCCTGTCCGGCGTGCGCGGTGAGCCGCCTCCGCCGGACGTGAAGGTGTGCCTGAACCGGCTGGGCGGCTTCCGCAGCGAAGCCAGCTTCATCCTCGTGGGCCTGGACATCGAGGAGAAGGCCGCGCTCGTCCGGGCGCAGCTCGACGCGACGCTCAAGCCCCGGCCGGCGGAGGTCCTCTACACGCTGGCGCGCACCGACCACGCCGACGCCGCGACCGAGGAGCAGGCCTCCGCGACGCTGCGGGTGGCGGTGAAGGACGCGGACGCGAAGGTCGTCGGCCGGTCCTTCAGCGGCGCGGTCGTGGAGCTCGCGCTGGCCAGCTACCCCGGTTTCTTCCTGCCGGCGCTGCCCGGTGACGGCTCGCCCTTTGGCGTCTACACGCCAGCCTTCATTGATGCGCGCAAGGTGCCGCACGTCGCGGTGCTCCCGGACGGCAAGCGCCTGGACGTGGCGCCCACGGATGCCTCCCGCGCGCTGGAAGCGGTGGCCGTGCCGCCGCTGCCCGCGCCTCCATCGGCGGGGCCCGTCCGGCGCGTGCCGCTCGGCCGGGTGGCCCTGGCCCGCAGCGGAGACAAGGGCGGGGACGCGAACATCGGCGTGTGGGTCCGCACCGACGAGGCGTGGCGCTGGCTGGTGCATGCCCTCACGGAGGAGCACCTGCGCACGCTGCTTCCGGAGACGCGCGAGCTGGTCATCCACCGGCACGTGCTTCCGAACCTGCGCGCCCTGAACTTCGTCGTCGAGCGTCTGCTGGGGGAGGGCGTCTCGTCGTCCACCCGCTTCGATGCCCAGGGCAAGGCGCTCGGCGAGTGGCTGCGTGCGCGCCACGTCGACGTGCCGGAATCGCTGCTCTGACCCCTTGGGAGGAGTAGGATTCCCGCGCGGTACTCCGGCTGCGCCCGGGACGGGGCTGCACAGGCGGCGTGCCTGGCGAAGCAGGGTGTGATGAGCGAGAAACAAATCCTCGCGGCGGTGTTGATGGGAAGCTGGGGCCTCCTCGCTTTTGGGGCGAGCTGGTTCGCCTGGCACCTGATTCAACGGCAGAGAAAGCGCGCCTGGCTGCGCCAGCATGGGCTGCCGGCGGAGGCCACGGTGCTGCGGCTCCAGGGGACCGGGATGCGCATCAACCGCAGCCAGGTCTTCGACTTCCTGCTGGAGGTGACGCTGCCCGGCCTGGCGCCGTATCAGGTCCGGTTGAGGAGCCGGTGGCACGACTGGAACGTGCGGGTGATGGACGTGGGCCTGCGGCTGAAGGTCAAGGTCGACCCGAACGACCTTCAGAGGCTCGTCGTCCTGGGGCCCGTCGTCCCGCAGGACCTGGGCAGGCACTTCAGCGGCCTGGGGGCGTTGGCCGCTCCAGCGCCGGGGGATCCGGTGAAGGGCCTGGCGGACCTCCAGCGGATGGCGGACGAGGGGCTCGTCACCCCGGAGGAATACGCGCGCACGAAGGCGGAGATCCTCGCTCGGCTCTGAGCCGAGCGCCGCGCCGAGCCTGGAAGGTGGGCCACACAGCGCTAAGGCTTGGGGAAGTTGACGACGGTGGTGGTGACCTTGACGAGATCGAAGGACTCCTGCCGGTTGAGCAGGTTCGTCTCCTGCGCGACCAGTTGCGCGCGGAACTCCACCTGTCGAGCCTCGTGGTCGAAGAGCGCGTAGACGACGTAGTACCGCGCCTTGCGAACCATCGTCTCCGGGTCCACCGAGAGCTGGATGTCGTCCTTGTTCAGGCTGCTGTCGACGACACACTTGAAGCCTGCCAGCTTGTGCAGGTTCTGCGAGGCGCTGTCCGTGCGGGCCTCGTGCCGGATGAGGATGCGGCCATCCTGGAACTTGTACCAGAGGCTGCAACCGCTCAGGTTCGCGGTGAAGAAGTACGTGAGGTTGTGGGTCGTGAGATCGATCCCGCACTCCGTGACATCCCCCGTCGCCCAGGGCAGGTAGAAGGCATCGGGAGCCTTGCTCTCCTTGAGCATGGCCATCTCGCGATCTTCCAGGGTGTCGAACGTCGCCGCGTAGGCGCCCATGCCGGAGCCGGGAGCTGGACCGAGGATGAGCGGCTTCTGCTTCTGCCTGCCGGATGCGTTTCCCATGGGTCTCCTTGAGTGTCTCGCACTCATAGCAGCACCCCGGCAGTTCGATCCGTGCAGGATGGACCGTCTTCTCCTCAGGTCTTGAAATGGGAAGCCCTGACCGCTCAGGGCTACCCCACAGAGGGCTTCCTACCCACGGTCATACGGCAATCGCACTGCGCGTCACATCAAAGCTTGCCTAAATCGATCAATAGGCGGACAAGTCATTATTACGGCCTTTCCAGGATAACTGGTCGACTCCACGAATTGAGGCTCCGATTCATTGGATTGAGGCTGTCGTGCCGCCGCACATGACGGGCGGTGGCGCACGGGCACCGTGAGCTACCAGCGTGGGAAACATGAAAAAGACGTTCGTGGTGGCTGTCGTGATGGGCGCGGCGTTGGTGACAGGATGTGGTGGCGCGGCGGAGCCGTCTCCAGAGCGTCAGGGGGCTGTGGCCACCACCCGCCAGGCACTCCTCTCCTCGGAACTCGAGGCGTCCCTCTCGTGCGTGCAGGAGTACGTCGATGCGGGGACCTGTGACTGGCCGCACTGGAGCGAGCTGTGGCAGACGTGCCAGACCTACGAGCACCCGGAGCTCGAAGACGGTCTCTTCCTTGATGAGGTGAAGGCAGGGCGTTGCACGTCCACCCACTGGCCCACGTTGCGCGCTCAGCTCATCGCTTCCCATGCGCCGCGCGTTCGCGTGCGCGTGGGCTGCGATGGCGACTCCGCGGTCATGCAGGAAGCCGAGCTTGACGGCTGCTACACGCTCGGTGGCACGGATGCCTCCTTCGTCGAGGTTCCGTTTGGCAAGACCGTGACGCTCCATGCTGCCGCGGGCTGCGCCGGCGAATCGACTGTCGTCCAATACGACACGAGCCTCTGCGGGACCTCGTTCCCGAGCGGCGCGAGCGCGAACGAGAACGTGCGATCATTCCGGGTTCAGTCCGCCGACGAGGCGTCGTCGCCAGCCAGCTACGTCTGTGCCGCCAACGAGCCGACTTGCGTCAGGAATTTCAACAGCAAGCTGGGCGCGATCAACACGACGCATACGGCCAAGGTCATCCGCGTCGTCCTCGAGGGGCGCGAAACACCCTCGATCGCGACGAGTCGGAGCCGCATCCAGGCGATGTATGAATTCTTCGCCGTGGCGTCGCACAACCAGGTGCACTTGCAGTTCCTCGGCCCAGACGAGACCGTGAGGGTGACGAGCAGCGATTGCGAGACGGCGAAGGGCTACGCCGTGAAGAACAGCAAGCCGAACGCGTTCTTGAACGTGTACCTCATGCCCCTGGGGATGTGCGCAAGCTCAAGGGCCAGTGCGCACCGCATCTACCTCAATGACGGCCTGATGCGGACCTACTACCACGAGACCGGACACGTCCTTGGCCTCGCGCACGGCAACCGGCTCGATGCCACGGGCGATGTCGACGCCTACGGCGACGCGAGCACGAACATGGGCCGGTTTCCTTCGGACAACTACAACCTCCCGCAGCTCCACTGGCTGGGTTGGACGAAGAAGGCGGACCTGATCA
Organism: Corallococcus sp. BB11-1; assembly: GCF_026626625.1. Classification (NCBI taxonomy): domain Bacteria; kingdom Pseudomonadati; phylum Myxococcota; class Myxococcia; order Myxococcales; family Myxococcaceae; genus Corallococcus; species Corallococcus sp. BB11-1. The sequence goes on from NZ_JAPNJY010000007.1 coordinate 585,675, forward strand.
AGGTCAACCCGGCGATCGAAGCCGGTGGCTCGATTGAAGTCACGCTCCGGCCGGTGGACAACAACGCCGACAGCGCCAGCCCCCTGCCGTTGGGGGCCGTCTGGGAGAGCCCCGACTCTGACATGCGGCTGTTCGTCGCCGTGCCGAAGTCACGCGTCAACAGCGTGAACCAGATCGGCGGAGGCGGTGTGTTCGTGTACCGCGCACCCAAGTGCGAGGGATGCACGGGCATGGCGATGGGGACGCTGCAGGTCGGGCGGTTTGGCCCGAAGGCGGTTGTCAGCAACATCGCGAGCGACCTGCTCATCACGCCGGTGCGCTACGAGAGTCATCAAGTCATGGTGAATGGGACCAGCACCGAGGTGTTCACCTCCGTCACACTGCGCATCAAGCGGTCGCCTCCGACGGTGCTGACTCCGGCCGCTGGTTCGGTGACGAGCGACACCACGCCCACCTACAGCGGAAGAACGGAGGCCGGCTTCTCCGTCGCGATTATCGTGGATGGCGTCAAGGTGGGCACCACCAAGGCCACCGCCGGGGGCACCTGGAGCTTCACTCCCACGAAGGCGCTGACGCTGGGAGTGCACACGGTGAAGGCCTGGGCGACGGATGCGGCGGGCAATAACAGCCCAAACTTCGCCCCCCAGTCCTTCACCGTGGCCACCTCTGGCTGAAGACTCCCGTGGAGTCGCTCCACCCGTCAGCCAGGCGGGTGGAGCGTCCGCCACACGCTTCGCCCCGCTCCGGGTGAGCCATCTGGACGAGGCTCCCCGACGGGGGCGCATGCCGCGAACCTGTCCGACTGTCGGACAGGCTCTGGCGAGCAGCCTCCGACGGGCGCCCCCCATGGACTCCATTTCCTCAACGGCAGACGTCTTGCGCGTACGGCGTCCGGTCTCGGTGTCCCCGCAAACGTCGACTGGACAATACTCCCAAGAGACGGAGCCTGCCTTCCAGGTCTGCGCTCGTCTTGCGGGGATTTCGTGGATAGCATGAGTCCTGTCAGACGGCCGGGTTCCATTCCGGAGCCCCCCGGACCAAGGAATCATCCATGAAGCCTGGATCCTCATTGCTGCGCGCGGTGGCCCTGGTGTGCACGAGTCTGGCGTTGACGGCCTGTGGTGGGGTCATGACGCCCGAGGAGGCTGCGGCCGAGGAAGCGGCGGCGCTGGCCACGGTGGAGGCCGAGCTGGGCTCGTGTGGCACCTGGTCCAGCTGGACCAACACGGGCACGACCTCCTGTGCCCCCTCCACCATGTGTGACTTCTATTGGGTCTGCGAGCGGCTCCTCAAGGAGGACGACGCCGAGTCCATCCTGGGCGAAGGCGGCAGCGCGAACCGCCCCCCGGTGTGCCCCTCCGGCCAGACGGCGGTCCGGCGCTACGAGAGTGGCCGCTCCAACCAGCAGTCCAGCTACCGCGTGTGCTTCAATGATGCCGGCACCTACACGCACACGGAATACCAATACCAGACCGTCTTCAGCACCTGCGGCTGCTGAGCTGGAGTGCCGTGAAGTACGCACTGGGAGGTCGCCCGGCTGGACGGCCCCTCCGTCGGCGGACTGCGCTCCATCGGCGCGCAATCCCAGGGTGAGCCTTCCCGGGTTCTGCGGACACCCGAGATGAGGTGACCGAAGGATGTCCACGACGATGCCGGGACGCGAGCGCAGGAAGTACACGCCGGAGTTCAAAGCCCGGGGTGGTGAAGCAGGTGCTGGAGGAGGGCATTGAAGGCGCCCACGGCCGCCTGGGCGACGGTGAGCGGCGTGCCACCGTCAACGGCACCAGGCCTGGCGTCGGCGGCCTGAGCATCGTGGGCGAGTCCACCGTCGACGCGAAGCAACCCGCGGCGGATCCCCGTGATGACGAAGCCCCTCTCCGGCCCGTGCTGGAGAGGGGCTGCTTGTCTCATCCGAAGCGGGGTGCCGTCGGATTACTCGATGGTGGGGGCCTGGCTCATGCCGGCCGTCGGATCCGAGTGGGCCTGCCCGAGCGCGCCACCGAGCAGCGAGCTGCCCGCGGTGCCGACGGCGCCGACGACGCCCGTCACGCCCTGGGCCACGCCCTGCACGCCCTGGGAGACCGCCTGCACGCCCTGGGTGGCGGCCTGCACCAGCTCCGTGATGCTGCTGATCACGGAGGTGATGCCCTCCAGCAGCTTGCCGAGGCTCTCGGTCTTGCTGGAGCCGCCGGCGGAGAAGCCGTCCGCCTGGAGCGACTGCATCAGGGGCGAGGAGAGCGTGGCGTCAGGCCGCTGGGCGCCGCCGGGCAGCGAGGGCGCGGAGAGCGTGGCGTCCGGCAACTGCGCGCCGCTGGGCAGCGAAGGCGCGGAGAGCATGGGGCCAGGCAGCTGGGCGCCGTTGAGCAGCGAGGACGCGGAGAGCATGGCGTCCGGCAGCTGGGTGGCGGTGTCGAGGAGCGAGGACGACGAGAACCTGGAGTCCGGCTTCTGGGGGCCGTTCGGAGCGTTGGGCGAGGAGGGCCTGGCGTCCGGCTTCTGGGGCGCGTTCGGCGAGTTGGGAGTGGAGAGCTTGGAGTCCGGCTTCTGGGGGCCGTTCGGAGCGTTGGGCGAGGAGGGCCTGGCGTCCGGCTTCTGGGGTACGTTCGGCGAGCTCGGCTTGGAAGACGGGATGTCCTGCGCGGGGGGACGGCGGATGGCGTTGGTGGAGGAGCCGCGAGCGGAGGAGAGCTTCATGGGGGAACTCGTTTCGGAAGAAGAGGGTGGTTGCCGCGTTCAGCGTTGAGTCCACCCATAGCAGCGGGCGTGCCAGCGCCCTGGAAGCCTGGGGGCACGCGCAATCCATTGATCTTCCTCGGCTTGGATGCGCGCCAACGCGGCGCCGCGCGGCGCGGCCTGATGACCGCCGTCATTCCCTGGTGTCTCCTGTCACCATGCGCGGTCCGCGACGTGGGGGGATTCAGCTCGAACCAGCGGGAACGCGCCTGCGGGCAGTGGGTCGCCCTGCTTGGGAGCGGCGGCAATCGACTCCATGCCGCGCGGCGCTTCAGGTCGCGTCGTGGAAGATGATGCCCGCGGTGTGTCGTTGCCCCGAGCGCACCCGGCTGACGCCGTGCCGGAGGTTGACGCGGTAGGTGCCCCGCGTGCCCTGCACCGGGCGGTGATGCACCGCGAAGACGACCGCGTCGCCCTGTCGCAGGGGGACGACCTCCGGCCGTGACTGCATCCGGGGCCGCTGCTCCGACAGCACGAACTCCCCGCCCGTGAAGTCCCGTTCCGGCTCGGACAGGAGGAGGGCCACCTGGAGCGGGAAGACGTGCTCCCCGTACAGGTCCTGGTGCAGGCAGTTGTAGTCCTCCGGGCCGTACCGCAGCAGCAGGGGCGTGGGCCGCGCCTGTCCCGCCGCGTGACAGCGCGCGAGGAAGTCCGCGTGGACATCCGGATACCGCACGTCGATGCCCATCGCCGTGTTCCAGCGGTTCGCGATGGGCGCGAGCCAGGGATACAGCGCCGTCCTCAGCTCCGACACCACCTCCGGCAGGGGATACTCGAAGTATTGGTATTCCCCCCGCCCGAACCCGTGACGCGCCATCACCACCCGGCTGCGAAACGCATCCTCCACGTCGTACAGCAGCGCCAGGGCCTCGCACTCCTCGGGGGTGAGCAGCCGCTCCACGCTCGCGCAGCCCCGTGCATCCAGCTCCTTGGCCACCATGTCCCACGCCACCGCGCCCACCCGGGCCGCGATCCCAGCCATGGGAGCCTTCGCGAGCGCGCCTCCCGCCCTCATCGGTTCGCCTCCCGGTCCAGCAGCGCGCGCTTGCGCTCCACGCCCCAGCGGTAGCCCGACAGGGCACCGTCGTTGCGCACCACCCGGTGGCAGGGGATGGCCACGGCCAGCGCGTTCGCGCCGCACGCCTGCGCCACGGCCCGCACCGACTTCGGTGAGCCAATCCGCTCCGCGATGTCCGTGTAGCTCGCCGTCGCGCCCGCCGGAATCTCCCGCAGCGCCTGCCACACGCGTTGCTGGAACGCCGTGCCTCGCACGTCCAGGGGCAGGTCCAGCCCCACGCGGGGGGCCTCCACGAAGCCCACCACCCGCGCCACCAACTGCTCGAACTCCGCGTCCCCGCCCACCAGCGTCGCCTGGGGGAAGCGGTCCTGGAGGTCCTTCGCCAGCGCGTCGGGGTCTTCCCCCATCAGGATGGCGCACACGCCCCGGTCGCTCGTGGCCACGAGGATGGGGCCCAGGGTGCATTCGCCAATCGCGAAGCGGATCTCGGTGTTCGCGCCACCGGCGCGGAAGTTCGTCGGCGTCATGCCCAGGACCTGGCTGGAGGTTTCGTAGAAGCGCCCGCTGGAGTTGAACCCCGCGTCGTAGATGGCCTCGGTGACGGAGCCGCGCCGCGCGAGGCCCGTGCGGATCCGCTCGGCCCGGTGCGCCGCCGCGTAGGCCTTGGGCGTCAGCCCGGTGACGGCCTTGAACACGCGGTGGAGGTGATGGGGGCTCAGGCCCGCGCGCTCCGCCAACGCCTCCAGGCTCGGTGGCTGCTCCGCCCCCTGGATGAAGCGGCACAGCTCGGCCACCTGATCCGCGTGCCGTGAAGCGAGCGAGGGCTGGCCCGGCTTGCAGCGTTTGCATGCCCGGAACCCCGCCTGCTCCGCCTCGGCGGTCGTCGCGTGGAAGCCGACGTTCTCCGGCCGGGGCGTCCGGGCCCCGCAGGACGGACGGCAGTACACGCCCGTCGTCTTCACGGAATAGAAGAAGCGCCCATCCGCGCCCTCATCCCGCGCCACGACCGAGGCCCAGCGCGCATCGCCCAGCGTCACCGCCGCGAGGGCTTCCACCTTCGTCTTCACGTGCGTTGCCTCCCAGCGGTCTCCATGACCACGCCAGGAAACTAACCCCGGCGCTCCAGGCCAGCACTCCGCGTCTTGCTCTTGAATTCGGAAGGGGCCCCGCGCCCCGGCACCCGGAGCGCGGGGGCCCGCGAAGCCGCTACCGGCAGGCGTTCACGAGCCGGCGCTCCGGCCGCTGCGTCCAGCCGCGCTCATGGTAGGCGGCGCCCACCACCAGCGGCATCGTCACCGTGGCCTCGCCGTACACCATCTGTTCGTGCACGGTGGACACCTTGCCCCAGCTGCTGGCCTCGCGCAGCGTGGAGCCCGACAGCGCGCCGTCCCGTTCGTCCGCCACGGTGAGCTGCACCGCGTACTTGTGCATGGACACCGGCTGGTCCACGAAGTCCGCCGCCACCACGATGTCCTGGGCGAAGTTCTTCGGCACGCCGCCGCCCACCATGAAGAGGCCGGAGTCCTCCAGCTTCAGCCGGCACTTCGTCAGCTCCAGGAAGTCCCTGGCGCTGTCGATGGACACCTGCGGCTTCCCCGCCCGGTGCCACTGGTGGTGCACCAGCCCGAAGCCCGCCGAGCAGTCGCTGAACGCCGGGCAGAAGATGGGGACCCCCGCCTGGTGCGCCGCCAGCACCACGCTGTCCTTGTTCTTCGCGTGCGTCTCCAGGTAGCGGCCCATCTCGGTGATGAACTCGCGCGAGGAGTACGGCCGGGGCTCCAGCTCCGCGGCGATGGCCGCGATGGTCGCGTCGCACACCCGCAGCTGGTCCTCGTCGATGTACGTGTCGTAGATGCGGTCGATGCTCAGGTCGCGCAGCGCGTTGTCGTCCGCGTCCGCGCGGCCCTTGTAGTGGTGGAAGCCCAGGGCCTCGAAGAAGTCCTGGTCCACGATGAGCGCGCCCGTGGAGACGATGGCGTCCACCATCCGGTGACGCACCATGTCCACCACCACCTGCTTCAGGCCGGCGGAGAACAGGCTGCCGGCGAGGCAGAGGATGACCCCGCACTTCTCGTCACGGAGCATGGTGTCATAGAGGCTGGCGGCGCGGCCCAGGTTGCGCGCCTGGAAGGCCATGTGGCCCATGGCCTGGACGAGCGGGCGCACGTCGAAGGCCTTGATGTCGATGTGTTGGATGGTGTCGCGAAGCAGCGCCTGCTTGCTGGGAGTCGTTGTCACGGAGGGTGTACCCCGACGGCCTTGGATGGAGGTCGGGAGGCCCTGGGCCGACAACAAGCGCCACCCGAGACGTCCTACGGTCCGGCCCGCGAACGGGGGAGACCGCCATCGGAGACGTCAGGTGGCGTGCGACATGCGCCCCCTATCACGCCAGCCAGGCAGGTGCGAGTCATTCATGGCCTGCACGCTCGGGGGCGGCGTGACAGGATGCCGCGCCGCACTTCCCAACTCCCAGTACGAGATGAGCAAGCCATGCCCCACCTCCGACTGATGTGGAAACGCTCCCGTCTGCTTGGGTCCACGCTGCTGGCCTGTGCCGCGGCCCCCGCCTGGGCGGCCCCCGCGCCCGTCGCCGTCCCCAACGCAGGCTTTGAAGCCACCGCTGGCGCGGGCCTCCCCAAGGGCTGGTCCGTCACCGGCCAGGGCAAGGTGTCCACCAGCACCGACGCGAAGGCGGAGGGCAGCCGCGGGCTCGTGATTGAGAGCCCCCAGGGCGGCGCCGAAACGACCGTGCAGTCGGACGCGGTGAAGCTCCAGGTGGGCCGCCTCTACCGGCTGAGCGCGTGGGTGCGCACGAAGGGCGTGCAGGCGGATGCCCAGGCGCGCTACCCCACGGCGCTGGGCGCATGTCTGTCCATGCAGAGCTTCCCCTTCACCAACTGCTCGCCGCCGCAGGGCGCGGACGCCAGCGGCCGGGTGCAGGTGATGTTCTTCGCCACCCAGTCCACCGACCGCGTGCAGGCGCACCTGGGCCACAACGGCAAGGCCACCGGCACCGCGTGGTTCGACGACGTGAAGCTGGAGGAGGTGGACGACATCACCGCGTACGTCCCCATGGAGAGCGTGCGCTGGGCCGGCAAGGGCTTCCGGTATGACGACGGCGGCTGGGTGTACGTGCACATCGAGGGCGAGCCCTACGAGCGCGGCCGGCAGTTCGGTGAGCTCGTGCCCCAGGAGATCGTCCGCTACATGGAGAAGCTGGGCATCCAGAAGGACAAGGCGGACGCTGGCAAGGGCTGGGCGCAGGTGCGCCTGCTCGCGGATTCGCTCTTCCTGCGCCGCTTCGACGCGGAGTTCCTGGAGGAGATGAAGGGCATCGCGGACGGCGCCAACGTGGGCGGCGCGAAGTTCAAGGGCCCGGATGGCAAGGAGCGCGAGCTGGACGTGCTGGACATCGTCGCGCTCAACTCGGCGGTGGACCTGGGCCAGCTGGAGGACGCCAACCGCGTGACGGCGTCCCCACTGTCCGGCCGCACCTTCCTCAAGGGCGAGGACGAGAACGGCCGGGCGGGGGAGGGCGACCACTGCTCGTCGTTCGTCGCCACGAAGTCCGCGACGAAGGACGGCCGCGTCGTCATGGGGCAGATCTTCATGTGGAACGGCTACACCGGCGTCCACTGGGACGTGGTGCTGGACGTGCAGCCCACGAAGGGCCGCCGCTTCGTGATGCAGACCTTCCCGGGCGGCATCCACAGCGGCTCGGACTGGTTCATCAACGACGCGGGCATCGTCATCGGCGAGACGACCGTGGGCCAGACGCCCTTCAACATCGACGGCACCCCGCAGAGCAACCGCATCCGGCGGGCGGCGCAGTACGCGTCGTCCATCGACGACGTGGAGCGCATCCTCAAGGACCGCAACAACGGCCTGTACACCAACGACTGGACGCTGGCGGACACCAAGACGGACGAGGGCGCGTGCCTGCTGCTCGGCACGAACAAGGCGCGCCTGTGGCGCACCGGCAGCAAGGGCAAGCCCGCGGACACGCCCGGAAACCTCAAGGACTTCATCTGGGCCAACAACAACAACCGCGACCCGGAGGTGCGCAAGGAGTCCGTGCCCAACGCGAGCAACGCCCCGGTGGACCTGGCCTTCAACACCTGGAACCGCGACATCGCCTTCCAGGAGGCCTATGCCCGGTACGGCAAGGCCGGCTTCGACGTGGAGAGCGCCACGCGGATGCTGGCCACCAGCCCCATCAACCGCCCCCACGCGTGTGACGGCAAGGTCACCACGTCGGAGATGGCGGAGAAGCTGATGTTCCTGGCGCACTTCGGCAAGACGACGCTGCGCGAGAAGATGGTGGGCAGCCGCTGGATTCCGGACCTGCCCGGCGCCACGCCGCACCTGTCCCTGGGCTACACCGCCTTCAGCCCCGTCTACGTGGCGGACAAGCTCAGGGCCGCGAAGGCGAAGCAGAAGCCCGAGCCCAAGGTGGAGAAGCCGAAGAAGGACTTCAGCCGGGTGAAGGAGGCGCTCGCCTTCGATGAGAAGAAGCTGTGGGCCAACACGGTGTTCCCCGCCACGGATGGGGAGAACTGGTTCGTCAGCGGCTCGGCCGCGTACTGGACCCAGCTCAAGGACCTGCCGGAGGGGGACGACGTGCTGGGCAAGGCGTTCGAGCAGCAGCGCGACGCGCTCGCGGAGCTCAATGCCCGCTACCTCTACGTCTCCTCGCGCGAAGGAGACGTGGTGCCCACGGCCGCCCGCACGGACTACGGGCGCTATGGCCAGTACGCGGTGCCCCGCATCAAGGGCACGTACCTCTTGCACCAGCTGCGGCTGACGCTGGGCAACGCGAAGTTCGCGCAGGTGATGGCCGCGGTGCACGGCCGCTTCGCGAACAAGAAGCTGTCCACCCAGGACTTCATCAAGACGGCGTCGGCGGCCGCGGGCCGGGACGTGGCGCCGCTCGTGAACCAGTGGGTGGCGCGTGAGGGGCTGCCCGCGCCGCGCCTCACCTCGCGCGCCCAGAAGGCGAAGGAGGGCTACGAGGTGGTGCTGAAGGTAGATCAGTCCGGCAAGCCCTGGCAGTTCGCCACGCTGGTGGAGGTGCAGACGGAGAAGGGCGCCACGCTGGAGCGCGTGGAGGTGAAGGGCGCCAGCGACACCTTCACCGTGAAGGTCGCGGACAAGCCGGTGCGCGTGGTGTTCAACGTGGGCAACGACATCCCCGTGGCCCGCGAGCGCTACCAGACCCTGGCCAACACGCTGGACGACTGGGAGAAGCTGCTCTTCGTGTACGGCTCCGCCCGCCAGGTGGAGTCCATGCGCACGCTGGCGCTGAACTACCGCGAGCAGCTGGCGGACGCGTCGCCGGAGAAGCTGGCACCGCTCAAGCCGGACGCGGAGGTGACGGACGCGGAGCTGGCGGAGCGCGACCTCGTGGTGTTCGGTGGGGCGGAGGACAACGGGCTGCTCGCGCGGCTCCAGGCGGAGAAGAAGCTGCCGGTGGAGCTGGGCCGGCGCTACTTCCGCTGGCAGGGCAAGACGTATGGCCGCGCGGATGACGGCCTCGCCGTGGCGCTGCCCAACCCCTGGAACCCCAAGCGCACCCTGTACCTCTTCGTCGCGAACAGCGGCCTGGAGCTGTGGCACATGACGCGCACGTTCCAGCGCGGCCTCCAGAGCTGGGCCCTGTTCCGCGCCGGAGAGGTGAGCGGCAAGGGCTTCCACGCCACGGAGGGCCTCACGCAGGAGCTGTCCGTGGACCTGCCCGCGCCCAAGCTGGGCATGGCCACGCCCTGATTCGAGGGGCCGCCTCTCCCGGGTGGAGGCCCTGCGCTTCCGCCCGGGCCTGATTCACTGACGGTCAGCAGTGGTCCGGCTTTTGGAGGTCCTGTGCGTTTGGTCGCAGTTGTCTCGTTGTTGTTGTTCGCGGGGGGATGTGCGACCGCTCGCGTCGTCCACCTTGATGCTGGAGACGGCAGGCAGGTGCTCCACGAGTCGGTGGAGGTTGATCCAGTTCAGGTGGGCGAGGACGAGTTCAAATTGGCCCTCACACAGCTCATCCTCGACCTGCGCATGGACGTTGCCTTCCGCGAGATGGATGCAGCGGACGCACGGGGATGGGCCCGGTCCAGGACGCTGCTTGCATCGTCGAAGGGCCTCGCGGATTCGGGAGCGGATGCTCCCCCCGAGTCGTTGTACGCACGCATCTGCCCCGATCCAAATGACTGCCTGAGCCTGATGGGCGGGGCGGGGCTGGCGTTCTCTCGGAGGGACCGGACGCTCACGGCGCTGTCCTTCGCGCTCGATACTGTGTGGGGGAGTGTCGAGGCGGAGGTCGGGAAGCTGCTGAACCCGGTTGTGCTGAAGGCCATGTTGACGTCGGCGGCACTGACCGTGCTTCTCACGATGGCCATTCCCGAGCCGATCACCAAAGTCCTCGCGATAGCCCTGACGGCAGCGATGGTGGCGTACCTCGGTGTCGTGCCAGTCTGGGAAATAGGTCGCGGCTTCGTGAGACTCTGGGACGACGCAGAGAAGGCCGCCAGTGTCATCGAGTTGCAGGACATAGGGCATCGGTTCGGCAAGACGCTCGGCACAAACGGCACGCGCGTCCTGGTGCTGCTCGTCACGACGGCCTTGGGCGGAAAGAGCGCGATGGCAGCCCGGGGACCCAGGCTCCCTGGCTTCTCCCAGGCCGCCCTTCGCGTACAGGCGGAAGCGGGATTCCAGCTTGGGACGGCACTGAATGGCGGCGTGACTTCCATCGCGATGCCCGCCGCGGGTGTGCTGAACGTGGCGCTGGCTCCAGGGGCTACCGCTGCCGTGGCGATGTACTCGAACGGTATTCCGGGCGATGCCGAAGGGCCAATTCACCACATCTGCACGAACAAGAACCTGATTTCGGCTGTTACAGGTGGCCCGTGGACACCGAGATGCGAGGATGTCTTCAAGAAAGCCGGGATGACACTCGAAAGCGCTTCAAACAAGGTGAGGCTCAATGGTCATGAAGGACCGCACCCTGAGAAATATCACAACGCAGTGGTGGTTCGTCTTGAGCGTGCGGTCGCGCGATGTCGCACGACGGAGAGCTGTCGAGCCAGTTTGAGCGATGAGCTTGCAAGGATTGCCAACGAGCTTCTGACGCCGGGCTCCCCGTTGCGGAGTCTCATCGTGAAGATGGAGGGGTGAGGTGGCGCGTGACTTCTACTGGGTAGGTATTGCTGACGTGCCACAGTGGGTGGTCAGGACTCCTGCGCCTGCGGGCGGTGGCTCGTTCGAGGAGCCTTGGATGTTCGCGGAGGGTCGTGTGCTTCCCGATCCTGGACCCATGGAGGCGCAGATTTCACATCCTGGTGTGAAACGCGCATTTGTGTTGTCTGGGATAGAGCAAGCCCCCATCGTCAACGCAGCCGTCGCGAACGTCTTCAGAACCCTGGCTCCCGACGATGTGCAGCTTCTTCCAGTGTCGATTGAGCGAGAGTCCGAGTCCTACTTCGTCGTCAATGCCATCAGATTGATGGATTGCATCGACGAAGCGCGATGCCAGGAGGTGCAGCACTACCCCGAGAACTCCTTTCCTGAATATGAGGGAGAGTACCGCTGGATCTATGGCCTGCGAATCGACCCCTTGAGGACCGAGGGTGCTCGGGTCTTTCGGCTGACGAAGTTCAAGACCGCGTTCGTCGTGTCGGACGACGTCAAGGAAGCCCTCGAAAGAGTCGGGAGCCTGGGCGTGTCGTTCGAGCAGGTGACGGCGCCCACTGGAGGATGAGATGCGCAGTGAATCCAGCAATACACTTGAGCTTTCGCATGGCCGGGACGCGGTTCGCGAAGGGATTGATGCGTTGGGAGACTGGCGGTCATCATGACCTCCGTAATGGTTCTACCTGCACTCTGAGTCAATGACTACCCAGCGGGCTGAACGCCTGGGTAGGATTGAGTTGGTCGGTGGGTCGTGCCATGGTTTGGCTATGACTCTCCCTGGTGCTGGTTTTGCGTGTGATCACTGCAAACAGACTCTTCGGAAAGGTGTGAGCAGCCCGCTTGGCAAGTACAAGGCCTGCCCGAATTGCTCCGGAAACACACTGAAGGAACATGCCTTTCGGAAATTGGATGAGTTCGGTGTGACCGTCCACCGAATCACCGCGAATGCTCCGGATGGTATCCACAGTTGGTGTGAAGCCTGCCGAGCCCTGAAGGAGGAGGATCAAGGGTATCCGCCCAATGGTGCGCCCTTCACTCTTTGCAGCGACGTGGCCGCCAAAGAGCCCTGATAGCGCTCTCGCCGCGTCCACCCGAAAAAGAGCAACAAGTAGCGGTGGATGTGCTGGTATGCGCCCCACATATGAGTTCTACGAATCGAGGGGCTGGGCGAACCGGCTTCGACGAGTACCCGACCCCGTCGTGGGCTGTGCGGCGTCTGATGGAAGCGGTCCACTTCAAGGGGGGGCACTGGCTGGAGCCTTGCGCGGGCGAGGGTGCGATCATATCGACCGTCGACCGGGCCGATGTGCGGTGGACGGCGGTGGAGATCCAGCGGCGGTTCGAACCCCCCCTCAGGAAGATCCCGGGGCTCAAGTCGATTGAGATTGGCGATTTCATGGATTACCAGCCGCCAGCGACTTTGCGCTCGGAACGGCCATTCGACGCGGCCATCACCAATCCACCCTATCTTGACGCAATGGAATTCGTAGCGCGCTGCCTGGAACTGTCCCACCATGTGGCGATGCTATTGCGTCTCAACTTCCTGGCCTCGAACAAGCGGAATACATTCATGCGGGAGCATTGTCCGGACGTCTATGTTCTGCCTGACCGGCCTTCCTTCACCGGAAAGGGCACTGACAGCATTGAGTATGCGTGGTTTGTCTGGGATTCAGGAGCACGAAGGCAAGCTGGCAAGATCCAGGTCCTCCCGACTACCGCGTCAGTGGAGCGAAGGCGGGTCAATCCAGGGGCCGCCTGACCGATTTCGAGTCTTGTACCAACGGAGCCAGCCAGCGAGCCCGAGCGACACTTCCTGCCGATGGTGGATGGACTGGAAGTCGTCAAGGAGCGGCGTCGCATCGTACTCCGATTCCGCGACGCCGTGCCCCGAAGAGATGGCGCTCTTGTGACCGTCCTTGTCCGTGCCGACCGCGCTAAGGGTGCAGAATCCCTTCAAAATGCGTGCTTTGACAGTTGCCAAGCCCCTATGCGGTGGCGGCGGGAACCGCGGGCTTCTTGCGCAGGAAGAGCGCGAAGATGATCACGACGATGCTGATGCCGCCGAAGGTAATGAGGCCGTCCGCCGCGATGCTCGCGCGCGTGCCGATGCCCCGGAACGCGGACGCCTGACCGTCCAGCGCGGTGGTGTAGCTGATGGCGAAGTTGGAGGCCGCGACGAACAGCGAGTACTTCGTCGTCACCGCCGCGCCCTCGCTCACCATCTCCAGCACCATGCCCGCGAAGGCCGCGAAGGCCGCGCCGTTCGCGAAGCTGTACGCGAGCGTGCCCCAGATGTACGTGGTCGTCGTCATGGGCGCCGCCGCCATCGCGAAGGCGCACAGGCCGGTGGCGCCGCCCATCAGCGCGTACGCCATCTTGCGGTTCACCCGGTCCGACAGCCAGCCGCCCAGCAGGGAGCCCAGCGCGCCGGTGATGCCCATGCCCAGGCCGTTCACCAGTTCCACCGTGCGCTCCGGCACCTGGTAGTCGTGGGCCATCGCGCTGAACAGGTTGGTGAGCGCCCCGCAGGCCACCGGCGCCAGACACAGCACCAGCATGATGATACCCTCGCGGCTGAAGGCCGTCTTCGCTAGGTCCACCAGGATGCCCTTCACCCGCTCCCGCGCGGCCTTGAACAGTGGTCCGGTGGGCACCGTGGACGCGTCATGCCTTTCGGTGATCCAGAAGATGCCCGCGCCGCTCGCCAGCACCAGCGTGGCCAGCACGATGCCCGCCACCTGCCGGGAGAACTGGCTGGCGAGGAAGAGGGCCAGCGCGCCCATCAGGCTCGTGGAGCCCACGTTGCCCGCCATCTGCCAGCCCGCCGTGCGCCCCTTGTCCTCCTGCTTCGACGTCGTGGCCATCAGCCCGTTGAGCGCCGCGTGCGCCGTCGTCGACGCCGCCTGCAACGCTGTCAGCAGCAGCGTGAAGACGCCCAGGTGCTTCGCCGGCTCCGGTAACAGCGCGCACGCCAGGATGAGCATCGCGGTGAGCAGCGTGCTCACGCCGTACCAGACCCGGCGCCACGGCCCCAGGTCGATGAGCGGCACCCACAACAGCTTCCACGCGTGCGGCGAGAAGGCCGTGCCCGACAGCACGCCAATCTGCGCCAGCGGCATCCCGTCCTTCGCCAGCCAGTACGGCACCGCCGTCTGCAGGTAGCCCACGGCGGCGCCGAACTGCACCTCCAGCAGGCCGAACAGGGGAGGCCAGGACCAACGCTCTTCGGCGACCGGCGCCGTGGCCGGGAGGGCCGTCTCGGGTTCAATCAAGGGCAACGCTCGGGGGTGGAAACGGGGGAGGGTGGGATTCTAGACAGCTCCACCGTTCAGCAAAGCTCGACGCACCGCGGCGTCGCCGGGGCACGCCGTGTGGGAGGGCGGCCCAGACGGGCGGTCCTGGTCTGCATGGGATGGCAGGACTAGCTTGCCGCCGCTTCCTCCCCCAACCCCGAGGTCCCGATGACGCTGAAGACCCGCCTGCTGGCCGCTTCCGCGGCCAGCGTGTTCGCCGCCGCCCCCGCCGTGGCCAAGCCGCTGGATGGCGCCAGCACCGACGTGATGATCCAGGGCTTCCACTGGAACTCCGCCAACGCCGGTGGCTGGTGGAACACGGTGAAGAACAGCGCGGCGACGCTGAAGTCCGCGGGCTTCACCATGGTGTGGCTGCCGCCGCCGTCCGACGCGGCCTCCATCCAGGGCTACCTGCCCCGGCAGCTCAACGTGCTCAACTCCGGCTACGGCACGGAGGCGGAGCTCACCGCCGCGCTGGCCGCGCTCAACGCGCAGGGCGTGAAGCCCATCGCGGACATCGTGGTGAACCACCGCGTGGGCACCGCCAACTGGGCGGACTTCACCAACCCCACCTGGAGCGGCTGCAACGCGGTGGCGAAGGGCGACGAGTGGGCCTCGGCCTGCGGCAACAACGACAGCGGCGAGGGCTACGCGGCCGCCCGTGACCTGGACCACTCGCAGGCCATCGTCCGCGCGGACCTGAAGACGTGGATGAACAGCCGCCTGAAGGGCGTGGGCTTCGCCGGGTGGCGCTTCGACTTCGTGAAGGGCTTCGCCGGCTCCTACGTGAAGGAGTACGTGACGGCCACCACGCCGTACTTCTGCGTGGGTGAGCACTGGCCCACGAACTACTTCGACGCGAACAACCCCGACAACTGGAAGAATCAGATCATCGGCTGGGTGGACCAGACCACCGGCACCTGCGCCGCCTTCGACTTCGCGACGAAGGGCCTGCTCAACGACGTCTTCACCCACAACAACTACGCGCGCCTCAAGGCCAGCGACGGCAAGCCCGCGGGCACCATCGGCTGGTGGCCGTCCCGCTCCGTCACGTTCGTGGACAACCACGACACGGGCCCCAGCGAGACGTGCGGCAACGGGCAGAACCACTGGCCGGTGCCGTGCACCAAGGTGATGCAGGGCTACGCCTACATCCTGACCCACCCGGGCATCCCCACCGTCTACTGGCCGCACTACTTCAACTGGGGCCTGGGCAACGCCATCAAGGACCTGATGACCATCCGCAAGAACGCGGGCCTCACCTCCGAGTCCCCCGTCACCATCCTGCGCGCGGAGGCGGGCCTCTACGCGGCCACCATCGCCGGCAAGGTGGCGGTGAAGATTGGCGCCACGGCCTGGAACCCCGGCACCGGCTGGACGCTGGCGGCCTCCGGCACGGACTACTCCGTGTGGACCGCGGGCGGCACCACGCCTCCTCCCACCACCGCCAACGTGGAGTTCGTGTGCAACAACGGCACGACGGTGATGGGCCAGAACGTCTACGTCACGGGCAGCATCCCGGAGCTGTCCAGCTGGAGCGGCACGGCCACCAACAAGATCCTCAACCCCACCGCGTACCCCACCTGGCGCGCCACCTACGCCCTGCCCGCGAGCACCTCCATCCAGTGGAAGTGCGTGAAGCGTGACGGCGCCGGCAACGTCGTGTGGCAGGGCGGTGGCAACAACACCGTCAACACGCCCGCCGCCGGCGGCAGCATCACCACCACCGCCAGCTTCTAAGACGCCGAGACAGGCGCCCCTGTTGCACGTCTTGCTGGGGGCGCCTGTGTTTCAACTGTTGCTTGAGTTCCCGTCTTCAAACTGTCACAGGGACCGCCTCCTCTGGGGGCGGGTTCCTCCCGCCCTCCTCGAACGAAGGCGGAAGCGATGAAGCGTGGAATGGCAGTGCGTGGCGCGATGCTGTGGATGTCCGCGGTGGGCCTGCTGGGGGCCTGTGGTGGTCAGCCGGAGCAGGGCCCGGCGCTCGCGGGCGATGAGGCGGTGACGACGGCGACGCAGTCGCTGGTGCCGGCCCCGCCCACGCCGTTCGACAGCTACCTCTACATCGCGGGCAACCTCTCCGTGGGCAGCGCGGTGACGGGGAACACCGGCACGTCGGCGAACTACGAGGGCTACACGCTCACCGTCGCGGCGCACACGCAGGTGGCGCTGGAGGTCACGCACCTGGGCACGGGCATGGGGGTGGACACCGGCCTGTACGTGTACGGCCCGAAGACGCAGTACGGCTACGGCTTCATGCCGCGCTACGGGGACGACGACTCCGGCTACGGCGAGCTGAGCAAGCTTCCGCTCGCGACCTTCAATCAGGCGGGCGAGTACCTGGTGGTGGTGGGCTGGAGCAACGGCCTGGCCAAGAACTACCGTCTCCAGGCCTCCTGCGTGGGCGGCGCGTGCGTGCCGAACCCCGCCCCGGCGCCGGCCGGTGCCCCGGTGACGCTGGCCCAGTTCCCGCTGGAGGGGAACCTCCGGGCGCTGCTCAACACGGGCAACGCGTACCGCGAGGACATGTACTCCTTCCTGGACCGGTATGACTTCGCGTGGCCGTACTCGACGCCCGCGTCGCTGGACGCGGCGGCGGCGGCGGTGCTCGCGCGCAGCGAGTACCGGGGCTACCGCAACGACCCGTCCCCGGACACGTACACCTATGCGGCGTTCCAGGCGCGGATGTACGGGCAGTTCCAGCCGCTGCACCAGGCCATCCTCGACACCTACGGCGAGGACGCCGCGAACGCGCAGGTGAAGAGCTACTTCCGCGAGTTCAGCACCGGCCCCAACGGCGACAACTGGCGCACGCTCAACGTCATCCTCCTGCCCGTCTCCCGCCACGTCCTCGTGTACGAGCAGACCGCGCACGAAATCTGAAGGCGCGCCCCCGCACGCTGAAAACGAGACCGCCCTCCTCTCCACGTCGGGAGGGGAGGGCGGTTCGTCGTTTCATGTGCTGTCAGCTCAGGGCGCGTGCGCCGCCGGCAGGACGTCCGCTTCGCTGGACCGCTTCGCTTCGCCCCGCAGCTTCTGCATCAGCACGTAGAGGCCGGGGATGAAGATGAGGTTGACGATGGTGGACACCAGCATGCCGCCGAACACCGCGGTGCCCAGCGAGTTGCGCGCCGCCGCGCCCGCGCCCGACGCCGTCATCAGGGGCACGACGCCCAGGAGGAACGCGATGGACGTCATCAGGATGGGCCGCAGGCGCACCTCCGCCGCGGTGACGACGGCCTCCAGCGCGTCCTTGCCCTGCTCGCGCAGTTGCTCCGCGAACTCCACGATGAGGATGGCGTTCTTGGAGGACAGGCCCACCAGCATCACCAGGCCCACCTGACAGAACACGTCGTTGGCGAAGCCTCGCGCCACCTGCAACCCCAGCGCGCCCATGATGGCCAGGGGCACGGACAGGATGATGACGAACGGGAGGCTGAAGCTCTCGTACTGCGCCGCCAGCACCAGGAACACGAAGAGGATGCCCAGGCCGAAGATGATCATCGTCTGCCCGCCGGACTCCTTCTGCTCCAGGCTGATGCCCGTCCATTCGGAGGACATGCCCTGCGGCAGCACCTGGCGGGCCACGCTCTCCATGGCCTCCAGCGCCTGGCCGGACGACACGCCGGGGGCGCCCTGGCCGTTGATCTCCACGGAGCGGAACAGGTTGTAGTGCTTGATGACCTGCGCGGAGACGATGGGCTTCACCTTCACCAGCGACTCCAGCGGAATCATGTCCCCGGTGTCGGTGCGCGCGTAGAACGAGCCGATGTCCGACGGGCTGTCGCGGAACTGCTGCTCGGCCTGGACGTAGACGCGGTAGGTGCGGCTGGCGTAGTTGAAGTCGTTGACGTACTGGCTGCCCATGTAGAGCTGCATCACGCCGAAGATCTGCTCAATGGGCACGCCCAGCGCCTTGGCCTTCTGGCGGTCCACCTCCACGTCCAGGATGGGCGTGTTGGCGTTGAACGGCGTGAAGACGCCCCTCAGGCGGCCCTCCTCGTTGCCCTTCTGCACCAGCTCCTGGGTGGCGTTCGCCAGCTCCTCCAGGGAGTGGCTGCCGGCCACGTCCTCCACGATGAACTGGAAGCCGCCCACGCTGCCCACGCCCCGGATGGCGGGGGGCTGGAAGGGGATGACGCGCGCGCTGCCAATCCTGCCCAGCGGCCCGCGCAGCCGCTCCACCAGCGCGGCCACGGACTGGTCCTTGCCCTTGCGCTCCTCCCAGGGCTTGAGCGCGGTGAACACGGTGGCGTAGTTGGACCCGTTGCCGCTGGGGGAGAAGCCGCCAATGGCGAACATGACGTTCACCTCCGGCTGGGCCTTGAGCACGGCCTCCGTCTCCTGGAGCACCTTCTCCGTCTGGGCCAGCGACATGCCCTCCGGGCCCTGCACGGAGATGATGACGTAGCCCTGGTCCTCGTCCGGGATGAAGCCCGTGGGCGCCGCGCGGAAGAGCATCACCGTGGCGCCGATGCACAGCAGGAACGCCACCAGCACCAGCATGGGGTGCTTCAGCAGCTTGCGCAGCCACCTGCCGTAGGTGTCGCGCGTCCAGTCCAGCACCTGGTCCACCTTGCGGAAGAAGATCCACTTGGGGCCGTGGTGGTGCTTGAGCAGCCGCGCGGACAGCGCGGGCGTCAGCGTCAGCGCGCAGAAGGTGGACAGGCCCACCGACGCGGCGATGGTGAGCGCGAACTGGCGGTAGATGGAGCCCGTGGTGCCCGGGAAGAGGGCCACCGGGATGAACACCGCCACCAGCACCACGGAGATGGCCACCACCGCGCCGGCCACCTCCTTCATGCCCTCGCGCGCCGCCTGCATCGCGGACAGGCCCTTCTCCACCATCAGGCGCTCGATGTTCTCGATGACGACGATGGCGTCGTCCACCACGAGGCCCGTGGCCAGGGTGAGGCCGAACAGCGTGAGCGTGTTGATGGAGAAGCCCATCAGGTACACGAACGCGAACGTGCCCACGAGCGACACCGGCAGGGTGAGCGCGGTGATGAGCACGCTTCGCCACCCGTGCAGGAACAGGAAGATGACCAGGATGACCAGCGCGATGGCTTCGATGAGCGTGCGGACCACCTCGTTGACGGAGGCGCGCACCGCGAGCGTGGTGTCCGTGCCGGTGCGGTACTCCAGGCCCGGGGGGAAGGCCTGCGCCAGCCGGTCCAGCTCCTTGATGACGCCGTCGCGCACGTCCAGCGCGTTGGCGGTGGGCAGCTGGAAGATGGCCAGGCCCACGCCGGTGCGGCCGTTGAAGCGCAGCAGGGTGGCGTAGTTCTCCGCGCCCAATTCCACGCGGCCCACGTCCTTCACGGTGACGGCGCGGCCGTCCGTGTTGCGCATGAGGACGATGTCGCCGAACTCCTCCGGCTCAATGAGGCGGCCCCGGGCGCGCACGGCGATCTGATACGGCTGGGTGTCGCTGGAGGGCGGCTGGCCCACCTGGCCGGCGGCCACCTGGAGGTTCTGCTCCTGGAGCGCGCGCACCACGTCCTGCGGCGTGAGCTGGCGGCGGGCCAGCTCCGAGGGGTCCAACCACAGGCGCATGGAGAACTTGCGCTCGCCGAAGATGCGCACCTCGCCCACGCCCTTCACGCGCTTGATGGCGTCCTTGAGGTTCACGTCCGCGTAGTTGGACAGGAACTTCGCGTCGTAGCGGTTGTCCGGGCTGGACAGGCCCACCGTCAGCAGCATCTGGCTGGAGGCCTTGTTCACCACGATGCCCGTCTGGTTCACCTGCGCGGGCAGGCGCGCGGCGGCGCGGCTGACGCGGTTCTGCACGTCCACGGCCGCGACCTCGATGTTGCGCGTGGGGGCGAACGTGACGGTGATGGTGCTCTGGCCGTCGTTGCTGCTGGTGGAGGTGATGTAGCGCATGTCCTCCACGCCGTTGAGCTCCTGCTCCAACGGGATGGTGACGGCGGCCTCCACCACCTCGGCGCTCGCGCCGACGTACGTGCTGGTGACCGTCACCTGCGGCGGCGCCAGGTCCGGGTACTGCGCGATGGGGAGCGTGGGGATGGCGATGAGCCCCACCAGCGTCAGGATGATGGAGCAGACGATGGCGAAGACGGGCCTGCGGATGAAGAAGTCGACGAACACGGGGTGACGCCCTCTCTCGAATCGCCTAGTGGCTGCCGCCGGTGGTGCCACCGGCCGCGCTCCGGGGCGCCATGGCGCGGGTGGGGACGTCCGCCGCGCGCGCCGGCTCCGGCGTCTTCGCGGGTTCGTCCGGCGCGGAGACCTGCTTGGGGATGACGGCCATGCCGTCCTTCAGCATGTGCAGCGACGACACCGCGACGAGGTCGCCCTGCTTCAGGCCGCCCTCCACCACGTAGGACATGTCACCTAGCGTGCCCAGCGCCACCGGGCGGCGCTCCACCACCGTCTTGCCGTCCTTCTTCTCCACCACCATCGCGAAGGGCTGCCCGCTCTGGCGCACCACCGCGAGCGCGGGGATCTGGAGCGCGTCGCGGGTGGAGTACACCAGCCGCGCCCGCAGCAGCTCGCTGGGGCGCAGTCCCACGGTGTTGCGGAAGGCGGCCTTCACCTCCACCAGCTGCGTGCGCGGGTCCGTCTGGGGCGCCACGTAGAAGACGGTGCTGGAGAGGATGGGCCTGCCCTGCTGATCCAACAGCTCCAGCACGGTGTCCGGCTTGAGCGACCGGGCGCGGAAGGCCGGCACCGACACGCTGACCTCCAGCGCGTCCGCCTGGGCCACGGTGGTGAGCGTCGTGGTCGCGCCCACGAAGTCCCCCACGCGCACCAGCACGTCGCCCATGGTGCCCGCGAACGGCGCGCGCACGACGTGGAACTGCAGCTGCACCTGGCGCTGCGCCACCGTCGCGCCGGCCGCGCGCTGGGCGGCCTCCGCCGCCTTCACGGCCGCCTGGGCGCGCTCCAGCTCCTGCACGCTGGCGAGGCCCTCCTGGTTGAGGGACTCCGTGCGCGCCAGGGTGCGCCGCGCCAGCTCCAGGTCCACCGTGGAGGAGCTCTGCTGGGCCTGGGCGCTGTCCAGCGCCGCGGTCTCCTGGCGCGCGTCCACCTCCACCAGCGGCGTGCCCGCCTCCACCTTCTGGCCGGGCTTCACGAGGATCTTCCGCACGTAGCCGTTCACCTGCGGCAGCACCGTGACGCTCTGCCGCGACAGCAGCGAGCCCAGGTACTCCCCGGTGTCCCGCACCTCGCGCGGCGCCAGCGCCACCACCTGCACCTCGCGCGGCGGGGGAGCCGTCTTCACTTCCGTCTTGCCCGAGCACCCGGCCACGCCAGCCACCAGGGCCGCGCCCACCACCGTCTTCGTCCACAGCGCCTTCAGGGGGCGCACCTTCGTCACCAGTCGCACCGGGCCTCCGTGAGGAACGCGTCCAGGCGGGCCTGGACGAGCTCGAATTCCCTCAAAACCAACGCGAGCTGGGCCTGACGGAGGGCGGCTCCGCTCTGGACCAGCTCCAAACTGCCACCGCGTCCCACCTCGAAGGCCCGCCGGGTGAGCCGGTCGGTCCGGTCCGCCAGGTCGAGGGACTCGGCCGCCGTCTTCAACAGCGCCTCGGACACTTCCACTCCACGCCGCGCGCGAGAAACCTCCACGCCCACGTTCCGGCGTGCGGCCTCCAGCTGCTGCGCGGCCTGCTCCTCCACGCCCGCGCGCTCCCGCACCAGCCCCCCGCGCAGCCCGCCCTCCCACAGGGGGACGGACAGCACCGCGGACACGTTCCACAGCGCGAAGCGGCCGAAGCCGGGCTCGGTGGTGAGGCCCAGC
This sequence comes from Corallococcus sp. BB11-1, assembly GCF_026626625.1. Classification (NCBI taxonomy): domain Bacteria; kingdom Pseudomonadati; phylum Myxococcota; class Myxococcia; order Myxococcales; family Myxococcaceae; genus Corallococcus; species Corallococcus sp. BB11-1. The sequence goes on from NZ_JAPNJY010000007.1 coordinate 607,663, forward strand.
AGGGTGCTGCTCACCCCGAGCGTGGGCAGGTAGCCCGCGGACGCCTGGCGCCGGCTGTCCCGGGCCGCGTCCACGTTCGCCTTCGCGGCGAGCAGATCCGCCCGGGCGCCCGGCTCATCCAGGGGCGAGCAGTCCCGGCGCGTCTGCTCCACCAGCCCGGCCAGGTTGAAGTCCGGGTTGACGCCCACGCCGTGGTCGGTGCCCAGCGACAGGCCCAGGGCCTCGCGCGTCTGGCGCAGCTGTTCGTCGCCCGCCACCAGCGACTGCCGCGCCAGCGCCACGTCCTGGCTCACCCGCACCACGTCCAACTGCGTGCCCGCGCCCAGCTCGAAGGAGCGCTGGGTGAGGGCCTGCCGCTCCAGCGCCTGACGCAGGCCCACCCGGTTGATCTCCGCGGCGCGCTCGGCGGCCACCGTGGCCACCAGCACCTGCGCCAGCCCCTGGGTGAGCCGACGCTGCGTGTCCTTGAAGGTGGCCACCGAGGCCCGCTCCGACGCCCTCGCGGACGACAAGCCCCGCCACGCACCCACATCCACCAGGGACTGGGAGAGCGACACCGACAGCGTCCCCAGGGGTGCGCTGGGCACCTTCGCCCCCGTCCCGCCATTCACGTTGGCGCCCCCGCCCACGAAGCCGCCGCCCGGGGCGGAGGGGGTGTCCGGGTGGAGCACGTCCAACCCCACGCCCGCGGAGGCACGGGCGTTGGGCAGGAGCAGCGACAGCGACTGGCGCCACCGGCCCTGGGCCCGCTCGATGCCGGCTTCGGCGACGCGCAGGTCCGTGGAGCGCTGGCGCACCAGCGCGAGGGCCTCGTCCCACGTCTTCACCTGCTCCGCGGCAGGGGGGATGGGGGCCAGCATCGGGTCCTCCACCTTCGGCTGGAAGGGGACCGGCGCGGACGGGGTGGAGGGCGGGGGCTGTCCCGCCGGTGGCGCGGGAGGCTGGGCCTGGGGCGCGGCGGCGAGGAAGAGAACGAGGAGCGCGCTGGGGGAGGCCATACTCTGGAGCGACAGGACTTTCGGGTGGGTATGTGGCAGACACACCCCCAAAGCCCCGCACGCGGTCACGATGTAATTGACAACCGTTGTTGAATGCAATGATCTCTTACGCCCATGACCCTCGCTGAGCAAGTGGCATCAACGCGACGCGCAGTGGTCCGACTGCTCAGCCAGAAGGTTGGTGAGCAAACGGATCGGCCGCTGATGCAGCTGCTCGTGCTGAAGTACATCCACGTGCTGGACATCCACAGTCAGGCGCTCATCGCGGAGCGGCTGCTCATCGACGCGCCCGCCGTGAGCCGGCTGGTGGATCGCCTGGAGGAGGATGGGCTGGTGGAGCGCCGCGCGGGGGAGAACCGCCGCTGCGTGCGCCTGGAGATCACCGACGCGGGGCGCACGGAGTTCGACGCCCTCCAGCGCGCGACGGAGTGGCTGGATGACGAGGCCCGCGCGTGCCTGTCGCCCGGCGAGTTCGAGGAGCTGTCGCGCCTGCTGGTGAAGCTCCAGGGCGGCCTGTTCCAGAAGCTCGGCTCCGGGGCCCCGGGGAGCAACCCCTGCGGCGTTTCGCGCAAGGACGAATAGGGCCGCCTCCGCCGGCCGCCTGGAAGACGACGGGTGACGGCGGGACGGGAGCGGGCTTGTGCCCGGCGCCGGCCCACCGCCACCCGTGTGCGACGCTTCCGGGGGGGAAGGGTGGAGGGTGGAGTCCTAGCGGTGACGGGGGATGTTGCGAGCCACGTGCAGGGCCCACGCCTCCGCCGAGTCCAGCTCCGCGCGGGCGCTGGCGAAGCGATCCAGCGACTCGTCGGTGCCGTCGTTGGCGAAGATGGCGTCGTGCAGCTCCTTCTGCGCCCGCGTCAGCCGCAGGCTCGTCTGCAGCCACAGCCGGGCCGCCATGCGCGGCGTGATGACGACCTGCGTGGGGTCCCACACCTCCAGGGCGGCGAAGTCGGCGGAAGACAGCTCCTCGTATCCAGCGGCCTGCTCGGTTCGTGCGTTCATGCCCGGATGTTCGCCACGGCCTCCAGGCAGGGCATCCGGGCCGCCTGGGCAGGTGGAAGGCCACTGGTGAGCAGTCGAGGACAGTTCCATCATCCCCCGGGGTACTGTCCTTTCCTGTTTTGCGGGGAGGTTCAGTACAGTATGCTTGGGAGAATGCTTCCCTCACTGCAATCCTGGAGTGAATCGAGCCCCTTCTCCTAGAATCCTCCGCTCCATCCGTGAAGTGCGAGGCATTGCCCTGGATCTGAACACCCTGAACAAGCTGCTCACCGTCGGCGTCCAGAATGGGGCCTCGGACATCCACTTCCGGCCTGGGGACCCCCCCATCTACCGGGTGAACGGGGTGCTGCGGCCGTTGAAGATGGAAAAGCTGCAAGCGGATCACACCAAGCAGGTGGCCCTGCACGTGATGAATGATCCGCTGATGAAGGCGCAGGTGGACAGCGTGCAGGAGTGCGATTCCTCCTACAGCCTCCCGGGGGTGGCGCGCTTCCGGGTGAACATCTACCGGCAGCGGGGCTCGCTCGCCTGCATCCTGCGCATCATCCCGGACGAGATTCCCAGCATCGACGGCATGGGCCTGCCGCAGGTGCTCAAGACGATCGCCGGCAACGAGCGCGGGCTGGTGCTGGTGACGGGGGCGACGGGGTCCGGCAAGAGCTCCACGCTGGCGTCGATGATCAACCACATCAACCACACGGAGAGCCTGCACATCCTCACCATCGAGGACCCCATCGAGTTCATCTACAAGAACGTGAAGTCCTCCATCTCCCAGCGGGAGATTGGCCCGGACACGCAGAACTTCGCCATCGCGCTGCGCGCGGCGCTGCGTCAGGACCCGGACGTCATCCTGGTGGGCGAGATGCGCGACACGGAGACCATCGACATCGCGCTGAAGGCGTCGGAGACGGGCCACCTGGTGCTGTCCACGGTGCACACCACGGACGCGTCGCGCACCATCAACCGGCTGGTGTCGGTGTTCCCGGCGGAGGAGCAGACCATGGTGCGCATGCGCCTGGCGGACTGCCTCAAGGCCACCATCTCCCAGCGCCTGCTGCCGCGCGCCACCGGCAAGGGGCGCACGGTGGCGCTGGAGATCATGGTGCAGACGAAGACGGTGGAGCAGTACATCCGCGACGACCGCGCCAGCGAGCTGAAGGACGTCATCGAGAAGGGCCGCGACATGTTCGGCATGCAGTCCTTCGATCAGCACCTCACGCAGCTGTACCGCAACGGGGACATCACGCTGGAGACGGCGCAGAGCGCGGCCTCCAACCCGGCGGACTTCCAGCGCGCGCTCGAATTCGACTGAGCGCGCGCCGCGGGGCCTCAGCCCTCCCCGGACGCCGGGGAGGCGCTGGGGGCGAAGGAGTCTTCGGCCACCTTGCGCATGTAGTTGCGCGCCCAGCCGGGGAACAGGCCGGACAGGAACACGAAGGTGCGGTTGCCGGAGCCGGAGACGTGCATGGCGGGGGTTTCCAGCGTGGCGTGCACCGCCTCGTCGGCCACCTCCTCCGGGGTCTGCAGCGGCACGTGGGTGAGCTTGAGCTCCAGGGCGCGCTCGGTGCTGGTGTGGCCGGGGACGAAGAGCACCACGCGCACGCCCTGCGGCTCCACCTCGCCGCGCAGCGCGTGGGAGAAGATGCTCAGCGCGGCCTTCGTGGCGCTGTAGTTGGCCTCCGTGGGGTAGGCCACGTGGCCCAGCACGGAGCTGACGTTGACGATGATGCCGTCCTTGCGCTCCAGCATCCGGGGCAGCACCGCGCGCACCATGCGCAGCGCGCCGAAGTAGTTGACCTCCATCTCCATGCGCCCCTGGGCCGGATCCTGCTCCAGGAAGGGCTGCTGGAAGTAGAGGCCCGCGTTGTTGACGAGCACGTCGATGGGGCCGTGCGCCGCGTGGGCCGCCTCCACGGCGGTGCGCACCGACGCGTCGTCGGTGAGATCCAGCTCGTGGTGCCAGGTCTGGCCACCGGCGGCGCGCACGGCCTCCGCGGCCTGGGCCAGGGTCGCCATCTTGCGGCTCATCATCAGGACGCGGGCCCCGGCCTTCGCGTACGCGTGGGCCATGGCCAGACCGATGCCGCGGTTGGCGCCGGTGATGAGCACGTTCTTGTTCTGCAGGGAGGCAGTGGTCATGCGCGCCACCCTAGACGCGCAAGCCCACACCCGGTGTGATTCCTTTCATGCCTGGCAAGGATTGCGCATGACAACCCTCGCATGGGCTGATGCATTGCAGCGCCCGTGCTTCTTTTCCGCCCGGGTCGCAGGGGGCTGCTGCCGTGTCAGGCCTTCTTCGCGGAGGGCTTGTTGATGTGCGCGAAGAAGTCGTTGCCCTTGTCGTCCACGACGATGAAGGCGGGGAAGTCGACCACGTCGATCTTCCACACGGCCTCCATTCCCAGCTCCTCGTACTCCAGCACCTCCACCTTGGTGATGCAGTCCTTGGCGAGCCGGGCCGCCGGGCCGCCGATGGAGCCCAGGTAGAAGCCGCCGTGCTTCTTGCAGGCCTCGGTGACGGCCGGGGAGCGGTTGCCCTTGGCGAGCATCACGAAGCTGCCGCCCTCCGCCTGGAACTGGTCCACGTACGCGTCCATGCGGCCCGCGGTGGTGGGGCCGAAGGAGCCGGACGCGTAGCCCTCCGGCGTCTTCGCCGGGCCCGCGTAGTAGACCATGTGGTCCTTCATGTACTGGGGCATGCCCTCGCCCCGGTCCAGGCGCTCCTTGAGCTTGGCGTGCGCGATGTCGCGCGCCACCACCAGCGAGCCCGACAGCGACAGGCGCGTCTTGATGGGGTAGCGCGACAGCTCCGCGCGCAGGTCGCTCATGGGGCGGTTCAGGTCCAGCTTCACCACGTCGTCGGACAGGTCCGTGTCCTTCGCCTCCGGCAGGTACTTCGCCGGGTCCATCTCCAGGGCCTCCAGGAAGACGCCGTCGCGCGTAATCTTGCCCAGGGCCTGCCGGTCCGCGGAGCAGGAGACGGCGATGGCCACCGGGCAGGAGGCGCCGTGGCGCGGCAGGCGGATGACGCGCACGTCGTGGCAGAAGTACTTGCCGCCGAACTGCGCGCCAATGCCGGTGCGCTGGGTGAGCTTCAGCACCTCCTGCTCCAGCCCCACGTCGCGGAAGCCCCGGCCCAGGGCGTTGCCTTCGGTGGGCAGCGAGTCCAGGTAGCGCGCGGAGGCGTACTTCGCCGTCTTCAGCGCGAACTCCGCGGACGTGCCGCCCACCACGATGGCCAGGTGGTAGGGCGGGCACGCGGCGGTGCCCAGCGCGCGGATCTTCGTCTCCAGGAACGCCAGCAGGCTCTGCGGGTTGAGGACCGCCTTGGTCTCCTGGAACAGGTAGCTCTTGTTCGCGGAGCCGCCGCCCTTGGCCATGAAGAGGAATTTGTAGGCGTCCCCGTCGGTGGCGTAGAGCTCGATCTGCGCGGGCAGGTTGTTGCCCGTGTTGACCTCCCGGTACATGTCCAGCGGCGCCATCTGCGAATAGCGCAGGTTGGACGTGAGGTACGTGTCGAACACGCCCCGGGAGATGGCCGCCTCGTCGCCGCCCTGCGTGAGGACGTATTGGCCCTTCTTGCCCATCACGATGGCGGTGCCGGTGTCCTGGCACGAGGGCAGCACGCCGCCCGCGGCGATGTTCGCGTTCTTGAGCAGCTCCAGCGCCACGAACCGGTCGTTGTTCGACGCCTCCGGGTCCTGGAGGATGTTCGCCAGCTGCCGCAGGTGCCCGGGGCGCAGCAGGTGCGAGATGTCCCGCATGGCCTCGCGCGTGAGCAGCGTGAGCGCCTCCGGCTCCACCTGGAGGAAGGACCGTCCGCCGGCTTCCAGCACGGAGACGTGCTCCTTCGTGAGCAGCCGGTAGGGCGTCTCGTCCTTGCCGAGCGGCAGCATGTCCTGGAACTGGAAGTCACTCATCGCGTCGCGTCTCTCACAGGAAGGGTGGAACGTGGAACGAGGGGGCGGGCAGCAGGTGCCCGGCGGGGGACTCTACCGGGCCTCTTCCCGGGGTGGCACCACGTAGAGGTACACCGGGGTGCGGTACAGGTCGTCCAGGCGCACGGAGCGCACGGGCGTCCACCCCCGGAGCCCGAAGGTGTGGCTGAGGATGTGGGCGCCCTCGGGCAGCTCGGCGGCGAAGCGGGGCTCCAGGCGCGCCATGATGCCCGGGGACAGGTAGCAGACGACGCAGGTTGCGTCCCGGAAGGACGCACGGAAGAAGTCCGCGCGGTGCAGGGTGAGGTTCGCGCGGGGGAAGAGCCGCTGGCGCAGCCGGGAGAAGGCGTAGGGCAGCCAGGACAGCTCGTAGGCGACGACGCGGGCCTGGGGACGGTGGTCGGCCAGCAGGAAGGCCACGTCCCCCCAGCCCGCGCCCAGGTCCAGCACGGTGCCCTGGAGGGGGTCCGGGAGCATCGCGAGCAGGGCCCGCCGCACCCGGGGCGAGCTGGGCATGGGGGGCGCGCCGGTGCGCAGCGTGGACACGACGATGGACAGCGCCCCCACGAGGAGCACCGCCCAGAGCAGCAGGTAGAGGAGGGTGCCCGTCGTGCTCACCGGGCGCGCATCATCGCAAAGGACCGGGGACTTGGGGCCCTACTTGCGCGGGAGGTTCCCCGCGTCCGCATGGCGCACGGGCGAGGGCGGTGGGGGCTTCACCTGCGTAACGGCAGGGGCCGGCCGGGTGTCCTCGAAGACGGCCTGACCCAACATGAAGCAGAAGGCCGCCCCCACGCAGAGTGTCATCACGTTCCAGTAGTACGCCATGGGGCCTGACACGAAGCATGGACCGTGCCGTCCGGGTGGCGCACTCGGGAGGCGGGGGTCGGACGACCCCGGCTGTGTCCCTTCGCGCTACAGCGGCGGACCCGGGCGTTGCTCCCCAGGCAACAGCGCCCCCACGCGCCGTTCATCCGTGGGGGGGCCCAGCACTTCACCTGGAGGCGCGGGCGCCCCGCACGGTGGGCGCCGGGACGGCCCTCAGGCGGAGGGTGCCGAGGGCGCCGAGTCGGCGGGTTCGGGCGGGGGCCGCCAGGCGGCGGACTCCAGGCGGTCCACGTTGCGCAGCTCCGGGAAGAGCCACGCCCAGAGGCCCACGACGACGAGCGTGCCCACGGCGCCAATCACCACGGCGTTCACGGCGCCCAGCGCTTCGGCGAACGAGCCCGCGCGGAACTCGCCCAGCTCGTTGGAGGCGCCAATGCACATCGTGTTCACCGCGCCCACGCGGCCCCGCATGTCGTCTGGCGTGGAGACCAGCTCCAGCGTGTGGCGCACCACCACGCTCACCATGTCCGCGGCCCCGGCGATGGCGAGCGCCACGAGCGACAGGGGCAGGGACGTGCTCAGGCCGAACACCAGCGTGGCCGCGCCGAACACCGCCACCGCGCCGAACATCTTCCACCCGGCACGGCCGCCCAGCGGACGGAAGGCGAGCAGCACCGCCACCACCGCGGCCCCCGCGGCCGGAGCGCTGCGCAGCAGGCCCAGGCCCCAGGGCCCGGTGTGCAGCACGTCGCGCGCGTAGATGGGCAGGAGCGCCACCGCGCCGCCCAGCAGCACGGCGAACAGGTCCAACGTGAGGCTGCCCAGCAGCAGGCGCTTCTGGCGCACGAACCGGAGGCCCGCGACGAGCGTGGCCAGGGAGATGGGCTCGCGCGACGCGCTGCCCGTGCGGACCTTGAGCGAGAGGATCCACACCACCGTGAGCGCGCACAGCGACGCGGACGCGATGTAGACGCCCTTGCCGCCCAGCCACCCGTACAGCAGGCCGCCCACGGCGGGGCCCGCGATGGTGGCCACCTGCCAGGTGGTGGAGTTCACCGCCACCGCGCGCGTCAGCTCTTCCGGGGGCACCAGGTACGGAGTGAGCGCGGAGCCCGCGGGCGCGTAGAAGGCGCGCGCCGTTCCGAACAGCACCAGCACCCCGTAGACGAACCGCACGTCGGTGACGTGGCCCAGCGTGAAGGACAGCAGCAGCAGGCTGCACACCAGCATGACGGCCTGGCAGATGGCCAGGATGCGGCGGCGGTCGTAGCGGTCCGCCACCTGTCCGCCCAGCAGGCTGAAGGCGAGGAAGGGGACGAACTGCGCCAGGCCCGTGTAGCCCAGCGCGAGCGCGCTGCCGGTCAGCTCATACACCTGCCAGCCGATGGCCACCGATTCAATCTGCGCCGCGAGCACCGCGCACAGACGGGCGACTTGATACAGCCGGAAGTCGCGGTGACGGAAGACGGACGTGCCGAGGACGTTGGCCATGCTGGGGTCGCGCTGTAACGCAGCCCGTCCTCCACCGCCAGCCACAAGGCGTGGCGGCCCCGGAGCAGCCCTGGGGCGGCTTCGGAGCCCGGTGGCCCGGCCTACGAGGTGGCGCGCATCTGGTTGAGCCGGTCGTAGTGGCGGTAGCCCAGCTTGTTGAGCGCGGCGGGCGGCGCGAGGCCGATGTCCACCAGCGTCTTGATGTCGTACGTGCCCGCGAGCACCGGGGGCGCGTAGTTGCCCACCGCCTCCGGCGTGCGGAAGCCCGGCAGCGGGAAGAGCACCGTGCTGGTGTGCACGTGCATGAAGTGCGCGGCGGACTGGCGCTGCCACCCGGGCACGCCCGGCGCGGTGATGACGTGCGGCGTGGCGAGGAAGGTGCCGCCGGTGAGGATCTCCAACTGCTGGCCCACCTGCGCCACGATGCAGCCCGCGGGCGCGGTGCCGCGCACCATCTGGCCCTGCGGCGCGTCCGCCGTCGCGCGCGTGCGCAGGTACAGCCCGCTCTGGTCATCCGGCTTCGGCGCTGGACGGCCCTCGGGGCTCAGGAACCGGCCGCCGGGCAGCAGCGTCAGCAGGTTGAAGTCCGTGTGCTCCTCGCCCCAGAGGATGCCGGTGTTCACCTGCGAGGGGCCCAGGGGCAGGTACTGGAGGGCGCGCGTGACGTGGGGCGCCCGGTCGCAGAAGTCGGTGAAGGTGGCCTCCGGCAGCTTCAGCGCAAGGGCGGAGCCGCGCAGCAGCTTGAGGCCGGCCTCGTGCAGCGCGCGGCCCATGGTGAGCAGGCCGTCCTGGAAGTACGGCGGCGCGTCCGGGGGCCAGATGTTCTCCGGGTACAGCTCCGGGAACTCCAGCGCGGACTGCGCGTCGGTGGGCGTGGGCGACGCGAAGTAGCACTCCTTGAAGTCCGGCTGCCCGTTGCCGGCGACGGCGACCTCCGTGTTGGGAGGCGTCCAGCCGCGCTGGTACCAGAGGTCCGCGCGGCCCAGGGGGCGCTTCGCGGCTTCGGGCAGGGCCACGAACGTGGAGAACGCGTCGTAGAAGCGCTCCAGCGCCGCCGCGTCCACGCCGTGGTTCTTCACGAACACGAGGCCGAAGACGCCAAAGGCCTCGCGCAGTGCCGCCGCGGCCCGCTCGAGGCGGGCCGGTTCGCCCGACGCGAGGTCCGCGAGGTCGACCGTCGGGATGTGGATCGAGGAGGTGTCCGCCATGGTGGGCCCAGGTGTATCGCGCCCGGGCCCGCCTGAGGAGGGGGACGATGCCTGTCCGCTTGAGGGACGACACCCGCTTCCCGGGAAATCCGGGAGCAGGCCGTCAGCGCGCGGTGAGCGTCACGTCCACCGGGGCGCACGTCACCGGGGTGGACTTGTAGTCGCCGCCCGGCCGGGGCACGTCCTCCTGGCGCGTGGCGACGTCCATCAATTCGTCGCGGAAGGTGATGCGGTAGGTGCCCGGCTTCTTGAAGTCATACGCCTGCGTCACCTCCACGCGGTTCTGGGCCGTCGCGCCCGGGGCGATGGCCTCGTAGCTGGAGGCGGAGGGCGCGGCGCGCTTCACCATGGGGCCCTGGTACTCCACTTCCGTCCCGTCGCGGGTGACTTGAAATACGGTGCCCAGGATGCCCTCCAGCGGCGTCTGCCACTTCAGCACCCAGAGGGGCTGCGCGGAGCGGTTGGTGAGCGTGAACAGCACCTCCACCGGCTCGCCCACGCGGGCCTTCGCGGGCGCGCTCAGGGCGCATTCCAGGTTCGGGGTCGTCACGGCGGCGGGCTCCGGGGTGGGCGGTGGCGAGGTGGGCGGAGGCGAGGTCGGCGGGGCCGCGGCGGCGGGGGCCTGCTGCGCGGGCTGCTCCGCGGGCTTCGGGGTACAGGCGGTGACGCTGGCGGCGGACAGCACCGCGAGCCATGCGAGGTTCTTTCGTCCCAGCCCCATGACGTGACGCTCCTTGTGCTCGTGAAAAAAGAAGGGGGCGCGAGGCGTTGGCGCCCGCGCCCCCCGGTCAACGGACCTGCGTCACCTTACGGCAGCGACGGGGTGTTCTCCGTGAAGTATTCGTGGCTGTCCGCGTTGGCGCGCGCCCGGGCCGGGTTGGTCCGCGCCAGGTTCTTGGCCGCCGACTGGCCGTAGGCGTAATCCGACGTCCCCGCCACGACGGTGAAGTGGCTCATCTCGTGGACCAGCGTTCCGGCGCGCGAGTCCGTGCCCGTGTTGGGCGCGTTCCAGAAGGCGCCGCACACGTAGATCTTGTAGGGCGCGTTCGAATACACGTAGGCGTACGTGCCGCTCTCGTTGCAGCTGCAGTCCACCACGACGTTCGCGGAGTCGAACGCGGTCTTGATCTTGCTGAAGTTCGTCCTGATCGTGCCCCAGTTGGTGGTGGAGTACGTGCCGAACCACGTGGTGAAGCGCGTGGTCGCGGACGGCGTCCCGTTCAGGTACGAGAGGGAGTTGGTGGAGTAGGTCTTCGCGCTGTTGAACGCGGTGGAGATGGAGCCCTGCTCGGAGCTGGTGCACGCGCCGGAGTAGCTCAGCCCCTGGGCGGTGACCTGGCCCATCGCCTGCGTCTCCTCGCGGCTGTTGCGGCGGCCCTCGATGAAGAGGCGGACCTCGTTGGAGGCCAGCGCCGTCACGCTCGCGCGCTCTTCCAGCTCGTAGCGGATGGCGTAGGTGCCGGTGACGGACAAATCATACACGTCGGAGACGACCACCGGGCCGGACAGGCTCTCACCCGGGGCGAGCGTCACCACGTCCTCGGGGCGGCCCAGCACGCGCTTGTAGTGGGCGCCGGTGTAGGCCACCGACTGGCCGTCGCGCATCACCGACAGGCGGCCCTCCGTGAGGCCCGTGCCCGGGACCTCCCACTTGTGGAGGCTGACGGGCGCGGAGGAGGTGTTGGTCAACGTCACCTGCACCGTCACCGTCTCGTTCGCCGCCATGGACGCCTTGGGCACCGACACGGTCGCCGTCAGGGCGCCCTGGGCCTGGTCGGTGGCCTCGGTCGGCGCGGTGTCACCATCGGCCGGAGCGCCACAGGCTCCCAGCAGGGAAACGCCAACCACCGTGCCCACCAGCCACTTGAAACCGCGAAGGCTCTTGCTCACGAGGAACGTCCTTTCGGAAAAAACGACGCAGCGAACATCCGGGGGAATGCCCGGTCCTCCCACTTATAGGGGAAGACGGGCCCGGTAATGATGGCACGAAATACTGTGAAATAAACGCCTCCCCACTATTCCAGTTCATGTCGCGGTGCGGCCCGGGGTGGCGTGGGGCGTTAGGCTTCATGCGGCATCCGCGTTGGTTCGCGGCCGAAGGAACGAGGTGTCGGACGATGCGCGCGGTGGTGTTCGAGCATGAGGAGCACGAGGGCCCGGGGCTCCTGGGGGCCACGCTGGAGGCGGCGGGTTTCACCCTGGTGCGAAGGTTCCGGACGGTGCGGCGCGAGGACGTGGACGCACCGTTGGTGGTGGTGATGGGCGGACCCATGGGCGTGTACGAGGCGGACGCCCATCCGTTCCTGAACGATGAGCTGGCGTTGCTGGGGGAGCGGCTGGCGAATGACCGCGCCTGCGTGGGCGTGTGCCTGGGGGCGCAATTGCTGGCGGCGGCGGCGGGGGCGCAGGTGTCGCCGGGCAAGAATGGCTTCGAGGTGGGCGTGGGGCCGGTGCGCTGGACGCCGGAGGCGCTGAAGGATCCGGTGGTGGCGGGCGTGAAGCCGCGCACGGCGGTGGCCCACTGGCACGGGGACACGTACACGCCGGTGCCGGGCGCGACGCTGCTGGCGTCCACGGACCGCTACACGCAGCAGGCCTTCCGGCTGGGCAAATCCTACGGCTTCCAGTTCCACCTGGAGCTGACGGCGAAGGAGCTGGGGCGCTGGCTGGAGCTGGGCGCGGAGGACCTGCTCACGCGCGGCAAGGACCTGGAGGACTTGAAGGCGCAACTGCCCAGGCTGAAGGCCGCGGAGGCGGAGAACACGGCGCTGCTTGGGCGGCTCGCGCACGCGCTGGCGCGGGGGCTGCGCACGCCATGAAGCTGACGCGCCTGCACGTCCACCACTACCGCGAGCTGGCGCCGGACACGGCCCTGACGTTCGGCCCCACGCTCAACGTGGTGGTGGGGGCGACGGGCAGCGGGCGCACGACGCTCCTGGACCTGGTGTCCAGGGTGCTGTGTTCGGACTTCTCCGGGCTCTTGCGCGAGCCGTTCTCGCTGGACTACGCGCTGCGCTTCGACGGGCTGACGGTGGAGGTGGCCGTGCGCAACGAGCCGCCCGCCGCGCTGCCCGCGCCGAAGGGCGAGGAGGGCCCCGGGGCGTCGCTGGCCCTGCCGCCCGCGGGGCTCGCGCATGGGCTGATGCCCTCCATCGTGGCGACGGTGCGCTGGGACGCGGCGGAGGACGTGCGGCTGGTGATGCGCGCGAGCGCCACCGGCTTCGCGTGCGAGGTGGACGGCGCGGCCGGCTTCACCCGGCGCATGCATTGGTCGGTGTTGGATCGCTCCGTCTGGACGCTGCTCTTCATGGCGGCGCAGTACCTGGAGCGCGGCGTGAAGGACCGGCTGAAGGACCTCCTGCGCCGCACCTTCCTGCTGGCGCCGCCGCGCTTCGACGAGTCGCTGGGGATGTTCGAGCACCTGGGCGCCATCCGCTACGCGATGGAGCGGCGGGGCGAGGACCTGTTCCCGCTGGGGCTCATGGCGCTGCCCACGTGGATGCCCGGGTGGCTGCGCGAGCAGGTGGAGCATGAACCGCTGCCCCCGACGCTGATGTTCCGCCACGAAACGCTGCCGGAGAGCTTCCTCGCGCGCTTCGTGACGCTGGCGGGGTTCGCGTCGGGCACGCTCACGCTGGACGTGACGGAGACGACGCCCCTGTCCCAGGGGGGACGGCTGGGCTTCAGCGGCTTCCGCTTCGCGTTCGTGCGCGGGGACGGCACGCCGGTGGCGCAGGAGCAGCTCGGGTATGGCCAGCGCCGGCTGTTGTCCTTCCTGTACTACCTGGACGTCCACGACGCGTTCGTCATCGCGGATGAGCTGCCGGACGGACTGCACCCGGACCTGGTGGCGGCGTGCGTGAAGGACGTGGGCGAGCGCCAGGCGTTCCTCACCAGCCAGAACCCCCTGCTGTTCGAACACCTGTCCTTCCGCGACGCGGAGGACCTCCGGACGTCGGTGATCCACTGCGAGGGCGGCACGGGGCGCGGGGCCTGGCGCTGGACGCAGCCGTCGCCGGAGGTGGCGGCGCGCCTGTTCAGCGCGTACCGCGAGGGGGCCAGACCGCTGGGCGCGGTGCTGCGCGCCCAGGGCTTCGGGTGAGCCGTCCGGGCCAGGAGGCGCCGGGCTTCAGCGACCGCCGAGCAGCTCCGAGCTGAAGGAGAAGCCCGCCAGCAGGTAGGGCAGGGCGCTGTTGCGGTTCTCGTGCGTGAGGTACCAGCCGGCGATGAGCACCGCGGTGGGCTTGCTCATGAAGCCGCCCGGACGGGTGTCGAAGGCGTACGCGATGATGGGGCCCACGCGCATGTGCTTGTTGGTGGGCAGGGTCCGGCCGGGCAGTGGATCCACGGCGTTCGTGCTGTCGTCGTAGTTGGGCCACACGGCGGAGAAGCGCGCGCCCAGCGTCCAGCGGTCGCCCATCCAGAGCAGGTCCGTGTCGTTGGCGAGCACCCAGCCCTTGCCGGGCACCAGCGTGTCCAGCGTGGGGTCGTAGAAGGTGCCGCGCGTGCCTCCGTCGCGCAGGTCCATGTTCCAGTACTCGATGGCCATCTTCGTGCGCAGCGCCACCGACTTCACCTTCGCCTGGAGGGTGGGCTCCACGAAGAAGTGGTGGCCGGACGTGCCGTAGGCGGTGTCGTTCGTCTCACTGCGCAGGTCGTCGTCGTAGTCCTGGAAGGAGTCCGGGTACGACTGGACGCTGCCGAAGGTGCCGAAGAACTGGACGTACTCGTAGCCGGCGCGGAGGTTGAACACCGCCACGGGCTGGAGATCCACCACGGGGCCCAGCTTGAAGAACGCCGGGCTCAGCCGGAGGCTGGCGGCGGCGCTGGCGAACGTGTCGCGCAGCAGCAGGGACGGGCTGTCGAAGAGGCGCTTCTGGTAGACGAGCTTGTTCTGCGATTCGAGCCCCAGCGGGTTGTAGCGGAACACGTTGAGGCTGGTGAAGAAGATGCGGCGCTCCGGCATGGGCGGAAGCACCGGAGGCGGCACGTTCTCCGTCGTGGGGGGGGCGGGTTGCTGCGCCGTCGCGGGCACGGACAACCCCACCAGGGCCATCATCGCGGCACGGCGGAGCCACTTCGACACGGAGTGCCTCCGGACCGTCGCCGGGCACTGCGGGAACACGTTCGCGGGCATGCGTCCTCTCGGCGGGGGAACCGTCGCGGCGGTCCCCCCGGGGGAGGGCCTGGACGCCGCGGCGGACGCGAGCGTCGTCCAGGTCGTGCACGCGCATCAAGACGCAGCAGGACGAAGCCCGCGTGACACCGGGCGTCAGCGGCCGGCTCGCGGGCCCTAGAAGGCGACCTGGAACCGGGTGATGAAGACGTTCTCCGGGGCGCGGTCGCCCTCGGTGGCGCCGCCCTCGTAGTCCGTGCGGTGGAAGTTCGCGCCAAAGCGCACGCGCTTGTTGAAGTACCAGTTGGCGCCGACGCCGAAGCCCTTCGCCGCGGTCACCGACTTCGTGGGGTCCGCGAAGAGGGGGAAGGCGTCATCGTCCAGGTCCAGGGCGTGGTAGCGCACCGCCACCTCCAGCGCGCCGCCCCGGCCCGTCTCCGGGTCGAAGGGCGTGGTCGGCTTGACGCCGTCGTACGCGGCGTCCCCGCCGAACACCACCCACGACGCCAGCGCCTGCCACGCCTGGTGGCGCAGCCGCGCGCGCGCGTCCCCCACGCGCACCTCCTGCGAGGAGCTGACGTACTCCGCGAGCAGCCCCAGCGGTCCCACGTAGAAGTAGCCCTGGGGTGAGTAGCGCAGGTGTTCGCCGTACGCCGTGACGGTGGCGCCAGCGCCCGCTCCCGTGAGGTAGTTGAAGAGGATCTCCTGACCGGTGCTGCGAAGGACGGACACGCCGGTGGTGCTGGCGGAGCCGGGGGTGCCGAACTGCTGGCCCCGCGTCACCGCGAAGCCCACGCCCAGGCCCTTGAGCAGGGAGGGGCCGCCCGCCTTGAAGGGCTGGACGAAGAGTCGCGCGGCCAGGTCGAAGCCGTCATCCGTGTTGAGGTCGGAGCTCACGCCGTCCGCCTCGCCGTTGAGCGCCGCCACCGAATACTGCAGGCGCCCGCCGAGCACGTTGCCGTGCAGCTCCAGGCCCACGTCGCGGATGGGCACCAGGTCCACGGTGAGCGAGCGCTCGATGAAGGGCGTGTTGACCGCGGCCTGGAGCAGCTCCAAGCCGAAGGGCGTCTTGAACTTGCCCGCGCGCAGGCGGACCTTGTCGCTGGGGTGGAAGTCGATCCACGCGTCCTGCACCAGCGGCTGCGCGCTGCCGAAGTCCGGCATGAAGCGGAAGTCGACGAAGCCGAAGAACGTCCCATCCAGGATGGGGCGCACGCGCCGCATGACGAAGGTGTTGGTGCCGTTGCGCTCAGGGTCGTCGACGAAGAAGCGCCCATCCGCCTGGAGCTGCCCGCGCAGCTTCACCACGAAGGCCTTGTCCCCGGACGACAGGGAGAAGCCCTCTTCGGAAAGCTGGATGATGGGTGCCTCCGGCGGCGGGGCCTCGGGGGCCGGGGGCTGGGCGCTGGCGCGGGGCGCGGCGAGCAGCAGGCTTGCGACGACGACGAGGGCTGGACCAGGGACGGCGGACACTCGGGACCTCGGGAGAGGGGGGCTCGCCAGGAGGCGACAGGGGACGTTGCGAGGGGGCAGCCCTCCTGTCAAGGCACTCCGGGAGGCCTGTTGTCACGTTCACTTGCCGGATCCATGCAGGTCTGCTTCATGCTTGGGGGCATGTCCGCGACCAAGCCCCGCGCCGCATCGATGTACGTCGACCTCGACCGCGACGCGTGGCGGCAACTGCGGGCCTCCACGCCCCTGACGTTGACGGCGGAGGAGGTGGAGAAGCTGCGCGGCCTGGGCGAGCGGCTGGACATCGAAGAGGTGGTGGACGTCTACCTGCCGCTGTCGCGTCTGCTGCACCTGCAGGTGGCGTCGGCGCAGTCACTGTGGGCGGCGCAGCAGGCGTTCCTGGGGTATTCGGGGCGCAAGGTGCCGTTCATCATCGCCATCGCGGGCAGCGTGGCGGTGGGCAAGAGCACGACGGCGCGCATCCTCCAGGCACTGCTCGCGCGCTGGCCGGAGCATCCGCGCGTGGAGCTGGTGACGACGGACGGGTTCCTGTTCCCCAACCGGGTGCTGACCGAGCGCGGCATCATGAACCGCAAGGGCTTTCCGGAGAGCTATGACCGCCGGGGGCTGGTGCGCTTCCTGGCGGAGCTGAAGGCGGGGAAGGACGAGGTGACGGCGCCGGTGTATTCGCACCTCGTCTACGACATCGTCCCGGAAGAGGCGCAGACCATCCGCCAGCCGGACATCCTCATCCTGGAGGGGCTCAACGTCCTGCAGACGGGGCTGGTGGAGGGGGGGCAGCTGCCGCAGACGTTCCTGTCGGACTTCTTCGACTTCTCCATCTACGTGGACGCGCTGGAGACGGACATCCGCCACTGGTACGTGGAGCGCTTCCTCCACCTGTGGGAGACGGCGTTCCACGACGAGCGGTCCTTCTTCCGGCGCTTCACCGAGCTGTCGCGGGACCAGGCGGTGGCCCGGGCCGCGTCGGTGTGGGCGGAGATCAACGGGCCCAACCTGGCGCAGAACATCGCGCCCACGCGCTCACGCGCACGGCTCATCCTGGTGAAGGGCAACGACCACAAGGTCCGCCGCGTGCGCATGCGCAAGCTGTAGGGGTGCTGTACCCGGAACTCCTGGCGTCGAAGCAGCTCACGGTGAAGCCGCCGCCGACGGTTTGAGGCTCCGGGGAAGGAAGGGGGCTGTCTCCTACTGACTGGAGACGACCTTGAGCACCGCGGGTTCCGGGCTGGCCTCGTCCTTGACCGTGAGCGACAGCTCCAGGCTCCGGGTCACCAGGGCCTTGAGCGCCCATACCTGTGGAATCGTCTCGACGTAGACGCGGCTGGTGCCGAGAGCAGCGGGGGCCACCTCGACCTCGAACCCCGCCGCGAGGCTCCTGGCCTCTTCGACCGGAGCCCAGGTGACGATGCTCTTGCGCTTGCCGTTGCCGAAGAACCGGACGAACCACTTCGTGGGCTTCTTGAAGGACACGTTGAAGTAGTTCGACGTATCCCGGTAGAGGATGTCCTCCGTCTGGTGTCCGTTCTTGCCGCAGATGTCCCGGATGACGTTGAAGAAGGCCAGCTCCTCCTCGGTGGTGTCGTTGACGGAGCGGCCCTTCTCATCTCCGGAGGTGCGCGGTTCCGTGTCGAAGGGCTTGGCGCTTTCCGCCTTCACCACGTTGGCGCCTTCAAGCGGGATGGACGGCTCCGTGCCTTCGTTCAACCGCTGGATGCGCTCCTTGAGCTTGTTCAGGAAGTCATCGCCCATCACCCGGAGGAGGGTGGGTTCGATGGATTCCTTAGCGACTTCTCCAAGGCGTTCCATCACCGCGGTGGTGCGCTTCCCCTTGTAGATGTCCTCGGTGAGCCACTTGAGGAAGCCCTCGTTCTCACCGGGGGCCTTCAGCACGGCCGACAGCTTGTCGATCATGCTCTGGCGATACCGGCTGTTCTCCGCGTCGGTGATCAACGTGGTCGCGTTGAAGGACTCGCGGCTGAACTTGGACAGGAACTTCGCGACCTTCGCCCAGTCGGCCTTCGTGTCCTCCAGGGAGAACGTGAAGAAGGGCTCCGGGTCCATGACGTTGGGGTTCTCCAGATCTCCGAAGAAGAGATAGTGGCACCCATCCGTGATGATGCCGAAGTGGAGCTCCGGGAGCTGGGAGAGGTAGCGTGCCAGCTGCTGGGCACGGGACTTGAGGTCCGTGCCCAGGGGCTTGGTCTCGATGACGATGAGGGGCTTCGCGCCGGTCTGGTCGAAGATGGCGAAGTCCATGCGATCCGGGAGCTTCTTCCCGTCGCCCTGGACGAAGTCAGCCGCATACTCCAGCCGTACCTCGCGTGGAAAACCGGGGTCGTAGCCAAGCAACCGGATGAAGGGGACCACCAGCGCGAGCTTGGCGGTCTCCTCATTGGTGATGAATGACTTGGAGTCCTGATAGCGCTTGACCAGCTCCATTAGTTGATTCGCGTCCACGGTATTCCCCCTGCATTCCGTCGAACTTGCGCTGCGCCAGAGGTTCGTCATGTCTGGCAACTTCCAGAACTACAGTACGTTCGATCCCCCTTGTCCATCCCCCAAAGGAGTGAGATCGGGGCTGCGAAGGATGGGGCCGGCAATGGGTTGCGTGGCGCGAAAGGACCCCGTCCCGTTCCGAGAAGCCTACCCCCTGCATCCTTCATCCTTCGCCGGGCTGCACCTCCACTGGCAAGATGGATACGAACCGCATCTGGTTGGTGCTTTCACTCGGGGCTGAGCGTGAATACGCAGGAAATCAGGGCTATGCGGACGAACTGACGAGGCTCTATCGGTATGACAGCTTCGTACCGAACCACCTCCAGCTGAACGTAGGAGATCTGCTCATCATCTGTGATCGCAAGCAGGTCCTGGGCCTCAGCCGTATTGCGCGGATTGATCGCTCGACGTCCCCCAAGATGTTGAGCCGCTGCCCGACGTGCAGGATCTCGACAATCAAGATGCGAACCCAGCGCACCCCGGCCTTCCGGTGTCGGGAGGGGCATACCTTTGATGAGCCCGTCAGAACCCCGGAGCCCTGCACGCATTTCATCGCTTGGTTCGATGGATCCTTTCGCCCACCACCGACCGTCGTGCCTGTAGAACACGTGCGCCATGCTTGCCCGCGCTACAATGGCCAGCTCGCCATGCAGGAAGTCGTGCTCTCGCTGCTCGGAGCTACGGCAAAGCCCCTGGTCTCATCGCTGACAGGGCTCGCCATGCCTGTGCCCAGCGCAGTTCTCCTGGCGCAGGATGCTGAGGAAGCGCCGTACGTTCCGGATGAAGTCGATGCGAGGGAGATCATTACACGGGCTATCCGTGCACGCCGTGGACAGGCCGTTTTCCGTCAAGAGCTTAGGGAGCGCTTTGCGGACACCTGTGTCATCACCCGCTGCGGCCTTGTTGATCTCCTTGAGGCCGCGCACATCGCGCCCTATCGCGGTGAGAAGGACAACCATGTCTCCAATGGATTGCTCCTACGAGCTGACATCCACACGCTCTTCGATCTGGACCTGCTGGGCATTCATCCTGAAACCCTCACCGTAAGCCTCCATCCCAGGGTCGTGGGGATGGGGTACGACCCGTTTCACCGCATTCCACTGGCCTGCGATGCAACAGGGATCAGCAGGGAAGCCCTTGAGAGTCGCTGGGAGAAGTTCCAGTCACGCCAGAAGCCCTCTTCCTGACTTCGCGCCCCAAACGTTTCCGGTCGTCTATGCTGCGCGCCGTCCTCTTCCTTCACGGAGCTTCGATGGTGCGCACCCGGCTGTATCTCCTGGCGTTGCTGTTCGTCGTGGTTCCCGTGGTGGCGGGAGCGCAGGCTCCGGCCGAGCTGGCGGGCGCCTCCGGGGATGAAGCGACGCATCAGGCGCTTCGCGCCATCAAGCAGGACATGGAGGACGCGCTCAACAAGCAGGACCTGGAGCGGCTGCTGTCGCACCTGCACCCGGACGTCGTGTTCTCCACCATGAACAACGACGTGCGCGTGGGCAAGGACTCCATCCGCGCCTACTACGCCCAGATGCTGGGTGGCCCGGACAGCGTCGTGGAGAAGGTGACGGCGAAGTTCGACGTGGATGCGCTCACCCGGCTGTATGGCAACGCGGGCGTCGCGCATGGCTCGTCGCTGGACCACTACGAACTGAGCGATGGCAGCGACATCGTCATCAACGGCCGGTGGACCTGCACGATGGTGAAGGAGGGTGACCGCTGGCTCATCGCCGCGTTCCACTACTCCACCAACGTGTTCGACAACCCCCTGCTCACCAAGGTGAAGAACGCCGCCCTCGGCTTCGGCGCCTTCGTCGCGGTCGCCGCGCTCGCGGTGGGGGTCTTCCTCGGCCGTCGGGGCCGCCGGCCCGCGACGGCCTGATGACGATCCACCTGGCGGATGAGCTGCTCCGGACCCTCGCCTGAGGCGAAGAGTCCGGAGCGCCCTCCCGGCCGCGCTACCGCGGACTACGGCTCCACTGGCCGCTGCGTCTGGTTGGAATCGAGGTAATCCCACGGCCAGGCGTCGGCCGACGTGCCCTCCTGCAGGTAGTTCATGGGATGCGCCGGATTGTATTTGTAGCTCTTCTCCATCTCTCGCTCGAACACGAACATCTGG
Organism: Corallococcus sp. BB11-1; assembly: GCF_026626625.1. Taxonomy (NCBI): domain Bacteria; kingdom Pseudomonadati; phylum Myxococcota; class Myxococcia; order Myxococcales; family Myxococcaceae; genus Corallococcus; species Corallococcus sp. BB11-1. Next base: position 628,326 of record NZ_JAPNJY010000007.1, read on the forward strand.
TAGGCCGTGTACAGGCTGTGCTGGTGGTTCAAGTTGTAGATCCTGGACGGAAGGGGCGCGACGGCACGGGTGGGCAGCGGCAGCAGTTGGGACTGCCCATCAATGTACGACCGCTTGATCCTCACGGTGAGCAGCGGGGTCACCTCATTGAGCAACCGCTCCAGGTCATCGTTCACCGCTTCGTACGTCGCATTGGTGCTCGATCCGATCTGCCGGTGGTGCTGATGGCTGCTCACCTCGGCGACGTAGAAGTCGCGCAGCGCCTTGAGCGTCCAGGCCTCGCTTCGGGCCCGGAGAATCGTCTCGCGGCAGCCAAGCGCATGCAGCGCCCACTCGTGGGAGATGATCAGGAGCATGCCGCCCGGATGTGAGGTGGCCTGTCCCCTCATCGCGATCAGGACGCGGATCCGCACGTCGCGGGCCATGTCGAACCCGGCGAGGTCCCGGGTGAGCTGGAGGAGCGAAATCCAGGTGCCGCCCGGCGTCGTCGTGTCGGAAGGATCCCTCACCTCGATGATGCACTGGCCATCGAAGCCGTTGGGGGCGGTCGGATGGGCCTCGATGATCAACGGGACCGCGGCGCTGGGGCCGGAGAAGGGCTCGATGACGGACTGACGGAAGACGCTCGAACTTTCGAGGATCTGCGTCAGTCGGGGGTAGAGCGCTGTGATCTGCGAGTAGCCCTCGATGAAAGGCCACTCCGTCGCGGACGGCTGCTCGTCCGCGACCTCCGGGGCGGAGGTCGCGGAGCTGCCGCGCCTGGCGCCAGAGCGGTTGCGCACCGCGACCTGGGATGGACCCACGTCCACCTCCATGCCAGGCGAGCCGCGGACCGCATTGATGGTCTCCCTCAGGTCCAACTGCTCCAGCGGCGACGCCTTCGAGCCCGAAGCCACCGACTCGCCGCCGAGCTGTGCGTTCAGCAGCCGCTCCTTCCACTCCTGGTTCTTCGCCGGGGCCCTGGCGACAGGGAAGGCCTTGTCGATCTGCTCGTTCAGGACGGCGGAGTTGCGGCTGCTCTGGGCCGACATCGCGAGCTTCGTGGCCATCTCCCCGAAGGCCCGCGCGGTCTCCTGGTTGGAGGTCATCGCCGTCAGGGCGTTCTTCTGGTTCTGGTCCAGGCCCGTCAGGTTGGCGAAGGGGCTCACCTGACCGAGCGCGGTCAGCAGCGAACCCACCCCCGTGGGGTCCGGCGCGGCCGGTGCGTTCTGGATGTTGACGATGGGCTGCGGGAGCGAGGTGGGCGTGGTGCTCTGCGGCGTCTGGTAGCGGCTGTCCGTGCTCACCGGGTTGATGGCGGTGGGCTCGTCCGTGGGCGACTGCTCCCATCTCCAGAAGCGCGTGTCATCAATGCGCTCGCAGGCGTTGCAGGCGCCGCGCACGGCCTCCGCGAAGACTCCGGGCGTGGGCACGCTCAGGCGGAAGACGGAGCCCTGGCCCCCTTCGCGCTCGGCCTCCGTCTGGTAGTGCTCCAGCAGCGAGGCATGGGCAATGGCCCCACTGCCGCTCTGGTCCGGGGTGCCCATCTCATAGGTGGGGTCCAGGTTGAGGCCACGGGCCACCGGGAAGACGAGGGAGTTGCCCGCGACCCCCAGCAGCCGGTTCTCCACCAGCGAGGCCAGGGAGCGGCCCAGCACCCCGCGTTGCGCATAGATGGAGTTGAAGTCGTCCTGCGCCAGATGGATGCGGTCCAGCATCATGTACCGACGGTGCGGTGTGATGCCGTGGCACCAGATGGTGTGGTGGTAGTACTCGAGGTTCTCCTGGTTGAGATGGTCCCTGAGCTGCTGGGCCAGCCGTTGATCCTCCTGCCAGGGGTTGCGCTGCTCCTCGGGCTTCATGGGCGTGGGCAGGTAGATTTGATCCGCGAAGCCGATGTCGTTGCGGATGGCCTGGTCATTCACCAGCGTCCCGCTGAAGTGGGGCGTGCGGTAGCGCAGCGTGCCCCGGTCGAGCACGGCGAAGCTGCCCGACAGGCTCACGCTGGGGGCGCTCAGCCGCAGCCCGACAATCTGATTGCGCTTGAGGTCCGCGGGGGTGCCGGAGAAGGGCTGCTGGGCCACCCCGGCCTTGAGCGCCTTCAGGTCCGTGGTCCGCGTGGAGCGCACGGAGACGGTCAACGGCCGGCCCGGGGCGTAGTCGGTGAGCAGGGTGCAGTCCAGCCGCAGGTCCTTCACCGTCGTCCCGTTCGCGAGGATGGCCTCGAAGCGAAGCTGCTCGACGAAGTTGCGGGCGAGCGCGGGGGCGTGTTGCGTCTGGAAGGCGCGCTCCCGCTCCTCGATGGAGAGCTTGAGGAACAGGTTGCGGATGCCTTGGATGTCCAGTCCCAGGAAGACGTGGCTCAGGGTGGCCCAGGCGGCCGCGTCAATCGTCCCATCCGGTTGATCCGCCGGACGGCTCAGCGTCAGGCGGAGCTGGAGCTCACCGGAGAACTCCTCGATGGACTCCTCGCTGAAGGGAAGGAACGTCACCGCGCCGGAGGGCTCCACGCGGCGGGGGAAGTCCGTGCCCTGGTAGTTCTGGGCAATGCGCTCCAGCGCGTCGAACCCCCGGCGCAGCTCCTGCCCCCGGGTCGTGTCCCCGGAGTAGAGCAGGTGCTCGGACAGGCACTCGCGCCAGCGCAGGATCTTCGCGTCCGTGAAGAGGCTCATCATCAAGGGGACGAAGAGACACTCCTGGACGTCCACCACCTGCTGCTCGATGACGAAGTGCCGGAGGATTTCAAAGTACTGGATGGTCAGCGCGTGGCAGTGGTTGTGGTTGGCCACCACCTCGGTCTGCACGGAGAGCGATTCGCCCTGCTTCGCGCTGGTGACGACGGTGGCGCGCTGGCTGCGCACGGAGGACGTGGCCTGCATGGTGGCGTCACGCAGCCGGTTGTGCAGGCTGGACGTCATGTCGCGGGTGTTGTCCTGCCACGCGGAGGACGTCCCCGAACCGCCGGAGATGCTGAAGCCGGTCGACAGCCCCACGGCCACGCCGTTCTTGCTGCCGCTGCCAGCGCCCCCCAGGCCGAAGGAGAAGCCTCGCGTCTTGGCCGAGCTGCCACCCCGCATGGACTCCTGGACGGTCCCGCTGAGGATTTCGTCGATGTCGCGGTCTCGCGACAGGCTGTGCGTCAAACCCTCTTCGGCCACCGTGGCCTCGTCGCGCGAGGCCCCGTCCTCCCGGTTCCAGTCGTAGATGACGAGCTGCTTCTTCTGACCGGGGGCCAGCGGCAGGGAGTAGAGCAGGTCTCCCATCGAATAGCCGTCCGCCTTGAAGGTCTGCTTGAAGTGGAGCACGTGGCCGTGCGCCAGCGAGACGGCCTGATACAGCTCGTAGTCGTTGGCGTCGTCGTCCCAGCGCAGGGGGTTCTTGGTCCCCAGCGTCTGCCGCAAGGTGCGGTGGAGATGACGGGCGTAGCCGACCGGGTCGGAGGTGTCGCCATTCCACTCCCAGGCGGGCGCTTCGCGGATGGGGACGAGCTGGCCGCGCGGATCCGTGGTGCGGACGATGGCGTAGTGGCTGAACTCCTCCAGCGTCCGGTTGGGGACGGTGAAGTTGACGCAGGAGCCACCGATGTCCTGCGAGTAGCTGGACGCGTTGGCGACGAGCTCCTCCGTCCCCGGCAGGCGCGGGGTCGGGTCATGGCAGGCGCAGTCGTCTTCACCGCCGCCATCCTCGGCCGTGGTCCCTGTCTCGACGACCAGCAGGGTGAACGCGGGGAACGTGCCATCCGCGTTGAGCGCGATGGGGAGTTCGTCCTCGGGACGGGAGGAGACCACCGCGTGGGCCGCGAGGAATGGCTCGTTGGGGACCACCACGGAGAAGTTGCCGCTGCTGTGCGTGGTGACCGCGGCGAGGGAGATCTTCAGCGGGGGGCTCGTCCCGTCGCCGCGCAGGGCCTGGAAGAGGATCTGCTGCCGCTTCAGCGCCCTGCCCGTGGGGTCCACCAGGCGTCCCTTGAGGACACGCGTGGCTGGCGCGGCACTGGAGCCTGGCACGAGGACGATGGGCGAGAACGGCTCCACCTGCACCTTCACCACCGCCAGCTTCGCCGCCTGGCTCACGGTGAGGTGCGTGGGTGAGATGAGCCGGGTGGGCAGGCCGTTGGGGGTGCGCACCACGAAGGTGAGGGGGCTGGCGGAGAAGCGGCCGGTGACGGCGAGGTCCAGTTGGAAGGCGCCCGTGGGGCCCAGCAGGCGCTCCTGGTGGATGGGCGTGACCTCGCTGTCTCCGGCGATGGTGTCCGGACAGGAGACCTCCAGGGTGTACCCCGTGACCGAGCCGGCGGAGCTCTCCACCGCGCCCTGAATGGAGATGAACTCCACCTCCTGTTTCGGCATCGCCGCGGTGACCTGGCGGGTCTGCTGAGAGGCCTCCAGCGGGGCCCGGGAAGCCGACGCAGGCTCCGTGGTCGCCATGACCTGAGTGCGCTGAGCCACCTTCACGACGGGAGCGCGCGCGGGCAACTGGAGGATGACGAGCCGGGCCGCTTCCGCGGACTTGCTCTCCGCGACCAGCACCGCGTTCAGCGCGGCCTTGTCGGCGAAGGTGTGCTCCACGACGGGGGTCCCCTCAATGAGCACATAGAGCGAAAGGGGGAAGGGAAGCGCGGAGGCCGTGAGCTTCTGGAAGAAGAACCCACCCTGAGGGTCCGTGATCTCCGCGGTGAAGAGCGGCGCTTTGGGCGTCTGGCCCAGCAGCAACGTGCAGGCTTCCAGGTTGCTGGGTTCCGAGGTTTCTAGCTGTCCGTAAAGTTTCATTGGCGCATGAATTGTTTCTGGAGCGCACAGTGAAAGATACAACAATTTGAGTTCAAACCTGTTTATCAAAGAGTGAGAAATGTTTCAGGCAGGCCCCTCATGGGGCACTCACGCGCGGTTGACGGAGCGTCAACCGCGCCTGTTACATGGCGTGGCTGCGATTGAAGTCCAGACGTCCCGCGGAGGGCTGTCATCCGCCTGCCTGCTCCTGCTGAGTCGCCCAGGGGATGCGGCGCCTGTCACAGTTCAAGAGGTCCTGAGCGCGGACGACTGGCGGAGGAAGGGCATCCTCCGGGGAAGCCTCTTCGCCCAGAAGGACTCCACCGAGCGGTGGAACAGGCGGAGCAGCGGTGCTCCTGGCCTGCCCTCCAGGGTGGCCAGCTCCACCGCTGACCGATCAAGCAGCGCCCGGGCCCGCTGATGTTCGGCGAGCACCCAGGCCCGCCCGGCTTCGGAGGCGAGCAGGGCGTCGAGGCTCGCGGGGTCATGGCCGCTGGCGCGCACCTCCTCCGCGACGTCGGCGGGCACGTTGAAGAGGCCCTGCGCCAGGTCCTCGCGCAGGTCGCGCATCACGGAGCACCAGCCCAGCGCCGCGAGCAGGGACGGGGCCTCTTCCGCTCGCACGCGCGCATCCGCGACGTGCAGCATCAGGTCCACCGACAGTCGGAAGGTGGCCGCATGGTGCGCCTGGAGCGCGGCCGCGTCCCACCAGCGACCGTCGCGCACCCGCTCGCGGTCCTTCTGCATCGTGCGCACCAGTTCGAGCACCTGCGCGCGGGCCCGGTCATCGGACAGCTCCGTGAGCAGGACCCGTCCCAGCGTCGTCGCGGTGTCGTGGAACTCGGACGATGCCCCGGGCACCTGGGGCGCGCCGGTCTCCAGCCGCACGAGGAGCGCGTCGATGTGCTCCAGCGGCTCGCCTTCCACGGGACGGTCCCCATCCAGCACGTCGTCCACGAGCTGGAGGAAGCAGAACCCCGCCCGCGCCCTGCGTGCCTTGCGCCAGCGCCCCACGGACTGCTGGTACAGCGCCAGCGCGATGAGTCCGTAGCGCGGGTGCCGGCGCGCGAAGCGGTACATCTCCCGCGCGCAGAGCGCCTCCACCCGCACGGCCTCGACGAACCCTGCCTCCCGAACCCGGGGCGCCACGACGCGCCACGTGCCCCAGGCCAGCAGCGCTCCGGCGAACACGTCCACCAGGTGGTGCTCGTGGATGAGCAGCGTGGACGCCGCGATGGCCAGGGCCCACAGCGCGAACACCGTGCGGGCCACCGGCCCTGAACGCTCACCGTAGGCAATGGCCGCTGTGCAGGCGAAGGCGACGTGGAGCGAGGGCAGGTAGTTGCGCTCCAGGTTCATCGTGTCCGCGAGGTGGAAGACCTGCGTCCATCCACCCGTCACGGCGCGCGGTGGCCACGCGACCTCGACGGGAAGGAGGAGGAAGCAGAGCGCGCCCAGCACGGTCTCCGCGCACAGCGCCAGCGCGAAGGGGAGCATCTGTCGCCACGTCCGGAAGATGAACAGGGACAGCAACAGCAGCACGTCCATGCTGACGTAGACGGCGGCCCAGCCGGGGATGAACGGGATGTGCTGCTCGAAGGGCAGGTCCACCCGCAGGCCGCCGGGATGGAAGCCGGTCACCCAGCTCGCGCCCCCGTAGACCGCCAGGAAGAACAGCGTGAAGCCGAGCGCGAGCGCCCCCGTGCGCTTCAGCTCCCCGGACGTCGGCCACCCGAGGAGCGCGGGGGATTCGCTCATGGCGCCTTCTCCGGCAATGGTCGCGGCCCCCGCCACATCGACAGCCAGATGCGCAGGAACCCGGGGCGCGGGACGCGCTCATCCACGTAGCGGCCCAGGTAGAGCCAGGGCACCTGGGGATGCGCGTGATGGGCCCGGTGGTAGTGGTAGTTGAGGAACACCCAGCGCACCGGCGCGGCGACCCGCAGGTCCCAGGCGCCTTCGCGCACGTCCAGCGGGGACCACGCGTGGTCCGCGTACTGGAGCGAACTCCAGTTCACCGCGAACGCCGCGTAGCACAGCGCCCAGCCTCCCAACGTCAGGTCCAGCGCGTACGCCAGCCCCGCCTGCACGGCCACCATCCACACCACCTCGGCGCGGATGGCGCCGCCCGGTGCCTCCTCCAGCCGCCCCAGGTACGCGTCCGCGCCGGTCTGCTCCCCGTAGCGCGTGCCCGTGCCTCGCAGCCGCTTCAGCAACCCCGGCGCGAGCGCGAACACGAGCGCCCCCACCGGCACGAACACCCAGTAGATGCCGGTGAGGATGGCGTACCACTGCGCGCGCTTGAGCCAGCGGTGGTCGCCCGGGCGCAGGTAGTCGAACTGCTCGCGGTCCGTGCGGTTGTGGCGGTGGTGCGTCAGGTGGAAGGCGCGCTGCAACGTGAACGACGTCGGGAAGAACGTCGCCGCCAGGCGCCCGAGCCCGTTGTTCACGCGCTTCGACGGATGCAGCACGCCGTGCGTCGCTTCGTGCAACAGCGAGAACACCGTGTTGTTCACGTAGGAGAACACCCCGGCCGCCACCAGTCGCAGCGCCAGTCCTTCCGCGTGCGACGCCGTCCACAGGCACAGCGCCCCCGCGCCCATCGCCGCGGCGAGCAGGACCGCGTTGAGCGCGGCCGGGATGGGCGGGGCGTCATCGGCGCGCATCGGCCGGGTCCTCGGGCAGCCCGATGGCGAAGTCTAGCAACTGGCGCATCACCGGATCCGCGGTCGCCGTGGCGACGTTGAAGCGCATCCCGTCCAGCACGAACAGGTCGCGGCGCAGGAACGACGTGTAGAGCCACCGCGACACCGCGAGCGCCAGCGCCGCCGCGCCCGGGACGCGCCCCCTTCGCGCGGCGACGGCGAGCCGCACCGACACCCCTTCTGGCACCGGCGTCAGGGCCGCGAGCAGCAAGCCCCGCGCCCGGCCCAGGTCGCTCCGCACCGACATCAACGTGCCCCCGTGCAGCATGAGCGTCACGCGGATGCGGTTGCCCGACAGCGCCTTCATCACCCGGTCGCTCGCCCCGGTGCCGATGACCCGCGACGTGTAGCGCAGACGCAGCGTGAACGGATCCGGCGTGTCCAATGTGGGCACGTCCCACAGCTCCCGGTGGTGCACCGTGCGCAGGTGCTCCAGGTCGAACGAGTTCGCCGCGAGCGGCAGCCACGGACAGCGCACCGTCACCGGCTCGCCCACGCTCCACACGTGCTCCGGGCCGCCCACGTCCGGTGGCGGGAAGAGCGCCGTGGGGCCGTTGAAGACCAGCACCCCCCCGAAGCGCTCCTCCGCCGGGAAGGCACGAGGACCCGGCAGGTGGGATACGTCCCCCTGGCCCGGCACGGCGCGGCACCGGCCCGCCCCGTCGAAGCTCCAGTGGTGCAGGGGGCAGCGCAACAGCTCGCCCTGGACGGTGCCGTGCTTCAGGTGGGCCCCCAGGTGGGGACAGTGCGCCTCCAGCGCGTGCACCCGGCCCGACGCGCTCCGGAACACCACCAGCTCCCGCCCACCCACCTGCACACCCCTCGTCTGGCCCCGCCGCAGTGACGCGGAAGGACCCACGAGGTACCAGGAGCGCGGACACACGGGCCCGGGGAGGCGTGCCACATCCTCCCCGGCCGGCACGGGGACAGCCATGGCCCGGACCCTAGCGGACCCGGTGTCCCTTGGGCCACGGGAGGATGGTGGAGTGGTAGCTTTGCGCCCGGGTTCCTGTTTAGTCAGGACGCTGGCGGAACCGGGCACGTCGTCCGAGGCGGTGCGGGTCCGGGAAGGGAAGGCGACATGGCAGGCGAGACGGCGGGCAGCGGACGGGGCGGCGCGATGCGAGGCGGCACGCTCCAGGTGGTGCAGACCCTGGCGGCGCAGGGAGAGCCGGAGCGCGCGGCGCAGCTCTACGAGGAACTGGGGGCCGCGCAGCGCGAGCGTCTGCGCAAGGAGGCCTCGCAGGGCACCGCGAAGGAGCGCCACTGGCTGGTGGACGTGCTGCGCCGGGCGCGCGACTTCACGGGCGCGGCGCGGCTGCTGGATGGCAGCGGCGACGACGTGAAGGTGGCGGACCTGTACGCGCAGGGCGGCCAGCACGTGGCGGCGGCGGAGGCCTACCTGCGCGCGGGCGAGGTGGAGCGCGCCGCGGCGGCCTTCGAGCGCGGTGGGGCGCTGGAGCGCGCGCTGGAGGTGTACCGGGGCCTGGGCGCCAGCGAATCCATGGCGCACTGCCTGGTCCGCCTGGGACGCCCCTTCGAGGCCGCGGACCTGTACCACCAACTGGGACAGGCGCACGCGGAGGCCGAGGCGCTGGGCGGCGTGCTCGCGGAGGATCCCCGCTACGTCGAAGCCGTGCTGCGCACCTGCAAGGTGCTGGACGCGGGGGGCTTCACGCACCGGGCGCTCGCGGTGCTGGCGGACGCGCTGAGCAGCTCCGAGCTGTTGCGCGTGGATCCGGTGCTCGTCACGGAGAAGGCGCGCCTGCTGCGGCGCATGGGGCTGGACGTGGAGGCGGAGGCGCTGCTGGCGCGGCTCGCCGCCGGGGCGTCCGTGCCGGAGGCGAGCGGCTACCGCTTCCTCAAGGCCATTCCCATCTTTGGCGAGCTGCCGTTGGAGGACATGAAGGATCTGTACCGGCTGGCGCGGCCGGTGACGGCGACGCCGGGCACGGTGATGCTGGAGAAGGGCGCCCCCGGCACCGGGCTGCTGGTGTTGCTGGAGGGCTCCGTGGACGTCTTCAGCGGCAACGAACCCAACGCGCGGCTGCTCAACACCCTGGGGCCGGGCTCGCACCTGGGGGAGATCTCCCTCGTGCAGGACGGCCCGGTGTCCGCGAACGTGCGGGCGAAGACCGCGGTGCGCGCGCTGCGCATCACCCGCGAGAGCTTCCAGCACTTCCTGGCCACGCACGACACGGCGTCGCTGCACATCTACCGGCTCTTCACGCAGAGCCTCGCGGCGCGCGTGCGGGCGCTGAGCGGCTGAAGCAGGGGCCCGGAAGGAGGGAGCGTCTGCTCCCCCGGCGGGTGGGCGGTCATGAGGGCCTGGGCATCCGGTGCTCGGCCGGCAAGGGGCAGGCGAGCACGGAGCGGGGGCCTTTCGCGGTCACCCGGTCGCCCCCATCCTCCTGGTGGACCCACCTGTTCGGAAGGATGCCCCATGGCTTCGATCGCGGCACTGAAGACCCAGGCTCGCGCGCACTGGCGGACGTGGCTGGTGCTGGCCGCCACGCCCATCGCCGCGCTGCCGCTGCTGGGCCTGGGGGGCTCACGCCGCGCGAGGCCGGGGCTCTTCGCCCAGGTGGCCTCGGGGGCCATCGGCCTGGGGGTGTTGTCGCTGGCCTTCATGGGCCTGGGCCGCATCCCGCGAGGCCCTGTCCGCAAGTTGGGCCAGAAGGTGTGGAACCGGGCGCCGAAGGACTTCCCCATCTCCGGCTCCCTGGTGCCGGAGGAGTTTTCCGCGTCGATGGCGTCCGGCCACTGAAGCCGTCCCCTCAGGGGCGGCGCTCGATGCCAATGGAGACCGACGGTCCGGTGAGGGGATTCCCGGTGCCGTCGGAGAGCGAGACGATGCCCAGGCTCGCGGAGAGCACCGTGGTGCCGACGCCGCCGTTGCCCCTGAGGAAGCTGCGCACGCCCAGCTCGCCGAAGTTCCAGCCGCTGGCCGCGCCACCGCCCGCGCCGAAGAGGGACAGGCTGGGGGTGAGGGGCACCTGGACCTCGCCCCGGCCCGAGCCGAAGCGGAACTGGTTGTCGCGCGAGAGGATGGACGAGCTCCACGCGAGGTGGAACCCGTCGAGCGCGCCCAGCCGCAGCACCTGCTGGATGGACGGGCCTGCGTTGGATTCGCAGACGTTCTTGCCTTCAACCTCCTGGTACGTGTCCGGGTCGAGTGCGGGGTAGCACGCCTTCTGGCCGAACAGCGCTCCCGCGCCGATGCCCACCTCCAGGAAGTCGGTGGCGTAGGCCACGGCGACGTAGGCCGCGCCCGGGCTGTGCCGCAGGCCGGTGCCCAGGCCGAAGCCCACGGGCTCCAACCGGGCGCTCAGCACCACGGGGCTGTCTCCCGGGCGCCATGCGACGAAGGCGTCCAACAGCAGCCCGCCCGCGCGCGCGGAGTTGCCCGCCCGGGTGGTCGCGTCCAGCGCGAGGAACGGGCGGGCGTGGAAGCCGTAGCGCAGGCGCGGCACGCCGGGCTCGGGGAAGAAGAGCCGCGCGGTCACGGGCGCGTCGGTGAGGGTGCCGGTGTCGCCCACGCGCACGCTCTCCCCCCGGCCCAGGCGCGCGAGCGCGGAGTGCTCGCGGGACTCGACGACCTCCAGCACCACCTCGCGGGAGTCCTGCGTGCGGACGCGGACGCGGGCCCCTTCGCGCACGCCCGCGGTGTCTCCGCCGGAGAGCGTCACGTCGCCATCCTTCACGGCGGTGACGGTCAGCCGCGCGGCCACCGGGGGAGGCGTCCTCGCAGGCGCCTGGGGCGTGGGGGGCGCTTCGGTGACGACGGTGAGGTCGCGCGCCGAGCCCAGCGCCGACGCCAGCGAATCCGGCTGGGGCTGCTCCGGCGTGGCGAGCGAGAAGGCGTGGGCCTCCTCGCGCTGCTCGATGGCGAGGAGCGACTGGTTGACGATGACGAGCCGCACGAAGCGACGGCCCTCCTCGACGCGCCGCACGAGCTGGGGCGTGGCGCCGTCGAGCTTGAGCACGGCGATGCCGCCGCGTCCGAGCGCCGCGTACGTCACGCCCTGGTGCGCGACGGCATCCAGGACGGGGCCCAGGCCCAGGGTCTCCGCGGCGCGGGAGGCAGGGGAGGCGGGGGCCTGGGCGACGATGGCGGAGGCGAGGAGGGTGGGAAGGAGCATGGCGACGCGCTCTATATCGCTCCCACCCTCCAGCGTCCTGGAGCTGGGGGGGACTACTCGACGAGCAGGCGCTTCACGGGCGCCGGGTCCACGGCCACCATCAGCGGGCGGGTGAAGTTGCTGAAGGACACCAGCGCCTGGCCAGGGGCCAGCCGGGACACGCGGTTCCACAGGCTCTCGTCGATGCTGCCCACCGTCTTCTGCATCCGGCTGATGACGGCGCCGTCGGTGATCTTGTGGATGATGAAGTTGTTGAGCAGACCCAGCACCTCGTTGGGCAGGTGCTGGGGAAGCTGGGTGACGAAGACGAGCCCCAGCCACCGCTTGCGGCCCCGCTTCGCGATGCGCGCCACCTGTTCGAAGAGCACCGGCATCTGCGTGATGCGGTTGGCGGACAGGAACTCGTGGGCCTCCTCGATGATGATGAGCACCGGGGTGACCTCACCGCCCTGGCGGTTGGCCTTCTCGTAGGACAGCTCCTGCCGCTCCTGGAGGCCGCGCAGGATGTCCGCGATGACCAGGTTGTTGATCTGCGGCGAGTCCGTGTCCGACAGATCGATGACGGACACGCGCCCGGGCGTGAGCATCGCGTCGTACTTCACGCCCTCGCTGGACCCCATGTCGAAGATGTTGAGGCGGCGCAGCCGGTGGAGCTTGCTGGCCAGCGCCTTCCAGCTGATCTCATTGCGGCTGCTCGCGGCCATGACCCGCGCCATGACGCGCCCGGGGCTGGTCTTGAACTCGCTGAAGAGCTGGAGGCTGGAGGTGAGGGGCGTGGGCTCGTCCTCGGCGGGCTCTTCTCCCAGCTTCAGGTCGTCCTGGACGGGGGCGCGCTTGCGGGCGGCTGGCTTGGGGCGGGCGGCGCGCGCCTCCGTCTTGCCATCATCGCTGAGGCTGTAGAGATACGCGTTCACGACGTCCAGCACGTGCTGGATGGTCATGCGGGGGTAGCCGGTGGACAGCTCGTCCACCTCCAACATGTGCCGCCGTTCTTGCTCGTTGGTGGGGAAGATGCCGAAGTCCTCCAGCAGCAGCTTGGTGACGTCGTATGCCTTGAGGAAGCGCTCCTGCTGCGCATCCGTCATGTCCAGGATCTCCGCCAGCGCATAGGGCGACAGGCTGGAGAAGTTCAGCGAGAAGCGGTGCAGGGGGCGATGCTCCCGATTCCGCGTCGCACGTCCCAGGAGATGGTGGATGTGCAGGTCCTTCACGCCATCAGGCCGCTTGCGGCGCCGCTTGAGGGCCTCCTGCATGGCTGGCTGGTCCGTGGGCTTGTTGATGTGCGTGTATTCACCCTCCACGTCGAACACGATGGTGGCGATGCCCGCGAGCTGGGCCTGATAGATGAGCGTGGCGACGGTGGTGGACTTGCCGCCGCCCGTGGTCCCGATAATGCCGGTGTGCCGGGGCAGGATGGACTTGTCGCGGGGATTGAGGCGGGCCTCCATCCCCTCGTACCCCACCACCATGCCGAGGCTCAGCTCCGCCCCCGCCTCCCCCGCGAGCCCCATGCCCAGGACCCGCGCGCTCTCCTCTTCATCCAGGATGAAGACGGGGCTCTGGGGACGGGGTCGGAAGCGGGGCGGGTGAAGGATGCCGCCGACCTCCTCGCCCAACAGCTCCACCTCGGCACGGCCGTGGTAGTCGAACGTATAGGTCAGCTTCTTTCCATGGGTGACCACGCCAATGGCCATGGAGGAGTTCGCGGGCACGGCGTTCGGCTCCGCGAAGGGCCCACTCACGACCACGCCCAGGTAGGAGCGCTTGTCCTCGCGTGACTTCACGCGCACCAGCGTCTGGGAGGCCAGCCGGGGCAGGTCCTCCTTCGTCGACAGCACGGTGATGAGGTTGTCGTGGCTGGCCGACGTGTCGAAGTGGGTGAAGCCCACCGCGAAGGCCAGTTCGGGATCCACCTTCGCGGCCTCCTGGGCATCCACCTGCGCGGAGGCCAGCGCGTGGAGGACCTCCGGAGGCGTCTCCTGAACGATGCTCTTGCCGCCTGAAGGGGGGCCTCCCGAGGGCGGCGGTGGACCCCTGGGGGACGGACTCCCTGGGGGCGTCTGCGGCCCCCGGACCTGCCGGACCGTGGTGGGGAGGCCCGGTGGGACGGGGGGCTGTGAAGGAATCCGGTTTCCGGAGGGCCCGGTGGTTGCCCGAGGTCCCGGCCCCGCGGGCGGAGGCTGCGGATGCCCGTTCATGGGGTGCATTGCCTGCCCATTGCGGACAGGACCCGGGTGGGCGTTGCCATTGAGCGGTGGGATGGGGCCCGGGCCTCCAGGACCTCTGCCGTAATCAGACATGATGGTGTTCCCCCTCGGCGAGACTAACGGCGCATCTTGCGTACATTCAGGTACTGGAGCGTGGGGTCCGCCTGGGCGTAGGCGTCCTGGACGAGCCCCTGGAAGCCGTCTTCCCCGAAGACGCTGTGGCAGGTCATCGCGGCGACATCCAACAACATCGGGAAGCCCTGCTCCGGGCGCAGGATGCTGTCCGCCATCGCGATGCGCACCGCGAGGTGGACATGCTCCTGGTGCGCGTAGAAGAGCCTCGGGGGCGAATTGTTCGACGCGCGGTACAGCCCCATGACGACCTGGGGGCAATACCTGCTGACGAACGCCTGCGCCTTCTGGAAGCCCTCGTCGTCGTAGCGCCAGCCATCCAGGATCTCATTGCCATACGCCTCCAGCGTTTCGAGGATGGCGTACTCCCCCGTGTCGAGCGAATGGCCGAGCGTGAGGAACCCCCGGTGTTCGAGCTTGTCCGTGACGAAGACGAACTTCTGTTGCCGGTCGACGAGGTTCGCGAGCATCTGGAGGGAGGCATCCAGGAGTCCCCGGTAGCCGGAGCCGGTGACCAGCTCATAGGGGAGGGGATTGCCCAGGCCCATGCGCCATTCCGCCTGGACCCGGTCGACCAGGATGGCGCGCTCCGCGTAGGTGCGGATGCCCCGGGTGGCCAGGCGCGACAGGCTGTCCTTGTTCCGAGGACCCTTGCGTGAGCGGATCTCCCGCCGTTCAACGTACTCCCGGGCCTCCTTGAAGGGGTCGTCCATCTGGAACGTGACCTCCTTGCGGAACAGCCGCTGGGAGAAGGTCCCCGAGGAGCCGCCATAGCCCACCGCGGCGATGCCCAACTGGGTGATGCCCAGGGCCAGGGTGTCGTGCGAAACCGCGCGCCCGTTCACCGCTTCGACGTTGCCCCGGAAGAGGTAGCCTTCGTGGACGGCCTTCAGCTGTTCCTCGGTGGCTTGATAGACGCCGGCGCCCTTGGGGGCCTGGGGCCCTGTCTTCAGCAAGGGGAGCAATTGCTGGCGGACGGTGGCGCGAAGCACGTCCTCCTTGCGCATGGCGCCGCCAATCTGCTCCCGGAAGACCCGCATGATGTCTTCCAGGTCCAGCCCGTTCGCCCAGCGTCCCAGATCGAGCGTCTGGGCCAGCGTCTCCCCGAAGGACGCGAGGTAGTCACCGTCCCCCGCGAGTTCGTTGTCGTCCGGTGGTTCTCGTCCCGCCATGGTCACCTCGGGTTCCTTTCACCCAGGACTGAGCTCAGGGAAAAGCGCGGGGCGTCCTCCCGCTGTCGCAGGACCCGCGCGTAGGCTTCGGCCTTCGGCAGGGGCAGGCCAAACACCTGCTGGAGCCGGGAGCCGTGTTCGGCCCTGGGAACGCCCTTCAGGGTCTGGGATGCGACGGATGCGGGCGCGAGCCATTCAAAGGCGAGACGATCCGCGCGTTGTTCGGCGCGGAAGACCTCCCCGGTATCGATGGCGCCGGAGTCATCCCGCTCCATCAGGTGGAACTGGGCCTTCGTCGGGACGCCATCCAGCGCGGAGGTCAGGAGCTCCTCCCGCGTCGGGAGCCGCTGATTGTCGAGCACCGGAAGGATGCTGTCCCCGAAGTAGCGCAGGGCCTTCGCGCGCAGGCACAGGTGGTCGAGCACGAAGTGCGCGAGCTCGTGCGCGGACGTGAAGCGCTGCTCTTCCTCGGAGTCCTTGAGCGAGTAGAAGAGGTAGGCCATTCCACAGAAGGCCATGATGCAGCCGTGCATGTCCCGGTCGTCGCCTTCCTCCGCCGGCATGGATTTCCATCCACGCCGGGAGAGGTAGTCACGGACAGCGGGCAGGGTCACCTCGTCCATGGGGACGAAGCGGACCTTCATGCGCTCCTGTGCGTCCGCGGCGATGGCGCGCGGAAAGGGGCCTGGCTGGGGGAGCTTCGCCAACGACAGCGCGTCCTTCAGCCAGCGCTCACTCACGGTTTCTTCTCGGGGGGGCGGGTCCGGTCGCGCGCGGCCAGGAGCATGGCGCGCTCCTCCGGCTCCACGGGGCTGTCCTGCTGGGCGATGAGCCCCGCTGACAACTCCATGTCGAGCAGGAGCCCGGAGAGCTCGAAGGCGTTGACGCCGAAGCGCTCCGCGATCTGGTTCACGTGCTCGGAGAAGGCCGTGCCCTCGGGCTTGCGACACAGGCACACCCAGTGGAGCGTCTCCACGGTGCAGCCCAGCTTCCGGGCGAGTGCCTCCACGGAGAGCCCTTCCAGGTCCCGGTACCACGCGAACACGGAGCCCAGCATCTCCGGCACCTGTGCACTGCGTTCGGCCGCCGCTTCCAGCCAGTCAGGGTTCGTCATGGGAGTCCTCCTCCTTTCCGAGTCGTCTCAGCAGCTTGAGGACACGGTCGCGATTCTGCTTCACCCCCCGCTTGCGTTCGGCCTCGGGCAAGTCCTCCAGGCCCAGGGGGCGGGCCAGCGCCAGCGTGGAGCTTTCACCCTGAAGGACGAGTTCGAGCAGCCCCAGGTCGCCAGGCTTCATGTTGCGGCGCTCGATTCTCTTCAGGGCCAGGGCGGTCTCCACGGCTGTCTCCATCACTTCATTCGGAGGCCTCGCCCGGAGTTCGACAACGTTCGCGTAATTAATTTCCCGTTCAATTCGCTTCTGCTCGGACTTCCGGGAATCCAGCACGTTCATCTTGGCCGCTCGCGTCAGATAGCTGCGCAGGAGTGACTGTTTCCGGTCGTAGCGCTCCGGATGGCCCAGGTAGTCGAAGATCGCCTTGAGGGCACAATCCGTGGCTTCTTCCCCATCGCAGCGCATCTTCCTGCAGAGCGTCTTCATCATGAACGGCATGAAGCACTTGAAGACCTCCGCATTGGCGACAGGCATCTTCATCAGCACCCGCTCGTGAAGCGCCCACTCCTCGTCTCTCGTCGGATATTTCATCCCCCACATCCCGCTGACATGCGCGCGCCCGCTTTCAGGTTTGGCTCCGGTCCGTCTGGACTTTCGCTACAGCCCTGTAGAGTTCGACGGCGGAGCGTCTCCGTCCGAGCCGAGAGGTTGGCCGGGTCGAGGATCGATGTCTCTACCCCGGAGGGGGTAGTGGCTTCCGGGGCAGTGGGTCGCTGGCGATCCCCTGGATCGATAAAGACCCGCCGCGCCCCTCCTTCCATGGAGGTCTGGGGGCTCAATGACAAACACGCGGCGGGTGGGCACGGTCTGGCTGAAAAATGCAACCTGCGAGCGCACTCGGGCTCATGGCGCCGAATGAAGGGGCGAGGTCGGACAGACAGTCCGCCGGATACGCCGGAGCCGAGACCCGCCATGAGCTCATTGATTTGCCGTGTCGCTGATACACAGCGCGAGTTGGATGACGCGCTTCGCGTCCGCTGGGATGTGTTCGGCGTGGAGCTGCGGATGCTGGGAGACAAGAAGCCCCAGGCTCCGCGCGAGGCCAACTGCTTCGACACGTTGCCGACCACCGCGCACGTCGTCGTCTACTCGGGAGAAGAGGCGGTCGCGACCGCGCGGCTGCTCCTGCCCAACGCGGAGGTGGCGGCTTCGTCCGGCAGCCTGATGGGGCTCGACATCGAGCGGAAGCTGGACCTGTCGGAGCTTGCCGCTCCGGGGCGCGTGTTCGCGGAGACGACGCGCTACTGCGTGCGTCAGCGCTGGCGCAACGCCGCGGTGCTGCGCCTCCAGGCGTGCCTCTACCGCGAGAGCCGCCGTCGCGGCGTCACCCATTGGATCGCCGCCGCCAACATGGAGACCGACAGCACCGAGGAGGCCTTCCTCATCTATCGCGCCGCCGCGCGCCGGGGCTGGGTGAGCGAGCGCTTCCAGGTGCGGACCCGCGAATTCCCGCTGCCGCCGCGTGAGCCCGTGGCGCCGCGCCTGGGCCCGGCGCAGCTCGAGCGTGCCCGGCAGGGCGTGCTGGACGACCTGAAGATGCCGCCGGTGCTGTCGCTCTTCGCGGACAAGATGGGGGCGCGCTTCATCGGGCCGCCCCACTACGACACGGCGTTCCACCGCTTCACGGTGCCGCTCGTCGCCGCCCTGGATGAGATTCCGCCGGGCACGTTGCGCCTCTTCGACTCACTGGACGCCGACGCCGCCTGAAGCCAGGCCGGCGCGCTCCCTCCTTCTCTTCACCCCTCAACCACCCACACCGGACCTTCACGGGG
Organism: Corallococcus sp. BB11-1; assembly: GCF_026626625.1. NCBI lineage: Bacteria > Pseudomonadati > Myxococcota > Myxococcia > Myxococcales > Myxococcaceae > Corallococcus > Corallococcus sp. BB11-1. The sequence continues at coordinate 646,376 of NZ_JAPNJY010000007.1, forward strand.
CCCGGATCAGGAGTCGTGTATGTGCAAGCAGCCGAAGCAGGAGCAGACGACGAAGACGGATTGGATGGCTTCCCTGCGGCACGAGGCGCGGATGCTCGTGCGGGAGCTGGACGCGAAGCCTGGCGCCCGCCGCCTCTTCGAGGGCCGCATCCACCAGGATGACTACGCCCACTACCTGGTGCAGACGTACCAGTACGTGCGCTGGAGCACGGGCTTCCTCCGGGACTCCGGCGAGCGCATGAAGCGCGAGGGCCAGCACACCGCGCTCGCGGAGCTGCTGCTCCAGAAGGCCGAGGAGGAGAACGGCCATGAGAGGTGGCTGCTGGCGGACCTGAAGAACCTGGGCTGGTCCGCGGAGCAGGTGGAGCGGGCGCCGGTCTGCTCCGCGGTGAGCGCCTACGTGGAGTGGAACCGCTTCACCACGCAGTCGGGAACGCCCACCGCGTTCCTGGGCACGGCCTACGTGCTGGAGTACCTCTCCGTGGAGCGCGCCCCGGAGGCGGTGGACCGGCTCATCGCGGACAGCGGCATCCCCAACATCCACAAGGCCGTCACCTTCCTGCGCGGCCACGGCAACGCGGACGGCGACCACGTGGCCGAATTGGAGGCGGTGCTGGGCCAGCTCACGTCGCCGGAGGAGCAGGCCGCGCTGCTGCTGTCCGCGCGCACGACGCGCGCCCTGTTTCCGAGCTTCTTCCGAGAACCCTGAGCGCGCCATCCCCCGGGAGAGGTAAAGACAGCCCGAGCCCTCCTGGACATCCTGCGCCCGGAACACCGACCTCTTGGGGGCGTCGCACAGGCATGAAGATTCATCGGATGTTGGCAGTGGTGGCTGGGCTGTTCTTCGCGGGATGTGGCGGTGACGAGGATCCGGGGGAGGACAAGCCGACCCCGGTGACGTGCTCGGCTTCGAATTGCACGGGCTGCTGTTTCAACAACACCTGCCAGACGGGGAACACCGCTTCCTCGTGTGGCAAGGCCGGGGCGGCGTGCGTGGCGTGCAACGCGGCCCAGGTGTGCAAGACGGATCAGAGCTGTGGTGTGGATCCAGCGGGCGTCTGGCTCGTCCAGCCCGTGTCCGCTCAAATCACGGCCAGCAACAATGGCACGGCGTGGGACGCGGATGCCTCCGCGCCGGATGTCTTCGTGGAGATGGCCTGTCCGGGGAACACGGTGGCCTCGTTCACTCCAGAAGTGCAGAGCTATACGCCCGCGTGGAGTTCGGGCGGGTGCACCGCGACGGCGAGCCGTCTGCTCGCGGAGCCGTGGGCCTTCCGCCTCTGGGACAGTGACCTCAGCGTCAACGACTCCATCACCAGTGTCCTCCTGGTCCAGCTCAAGGAGGAGCACTTCGTCGCGGGCACCGTCACCCTCCAGCCGTCGGGCGGGATGACGTCCATCACCTTCAACGTGCGCAAGCAGCCGTAGGCCAGCGCTGAAGCAGGGCAGGGGCCCGGAGGCGAACTGCCTCCGGGCCCCTTCCATTTCCCGAGGCTCACCCCGGCTTCTGCCGCCAGGCCGCGTGGTAGATGAGGTCCGTGCGGCTCTCCATGCCCAGCTTGGGGAAGATGTTGCGCAGGTGGGTCTTCACCGTGTTGAGCGTCAGCTTCAGCTCGTGGGCGATGGTCTCGTTGGCCCAGTTGCTGAGCACACCCTGGACGACGTCCGCCTCGCGCTTGGAGAGCTTCTGGAGCCACGGCTCCGGGATGGGAATGGACCGGGCGCACTCCTGGAGCACCAGGGCCCAGGGCCGGCTGCCGCGCTGCTCGGGCAGCTCCACGAACGTCACCTTCAGGTCGCGCTGCTCTCCTGAGCGCACCCAGGTGTCCACGCCTGCCTTGCGCTTCGTCCCGGGCGCCCTCAGGTGTCGGAGGTGCTCCCGCAGCTCCGAAGGGAGCTGGGCGTCGTGGGCCTTCATCTCCGGGTACCAGCGCTTCAACAGGTCCGTCGCGCCCGGCGTCCTCAGCCGCTCACGCTCCGGCGGCTCCAGCACGACGCACTCGGCGCCCTGGTGGCGGAAGAGCGCGTCCAGCAGGTCTCCGCGCGTGGCCTCACTCGCGAACATCCGGCAGTTGCGCACGGTGTTCACCAGGTAGGGCGTCAGCCAGTTCAGGAGGGCCTGCTCGCGCGCGGAGAAGGGCTGGGCATGCTCCCGGTACAGCGTGAAGCCCCCGTGCCAGTCCAGCCGCAGGTCCAACAGCACCGCCAACACGTGCTCCAGCGGCAGGCCCAGCTCCCGGCAGCGCAGGTACAGCAGGCTGCGCTTCAGCTCCCGACGCGACAGCATGTCGGAGTCCCGCAGCGCCACGTTGGGCTGCTTCATCACCGACTCGCGCACGAAGTCCACCGCCGCCAGCTCCGGGTAGTGCGCGAAGAGGACGCCGGGCGCCCCCAGGCCCAGCCACTCATAGTCGCCAGGGCGATCCGGCCGCGACACGCACAGCGCCGCGTAGTCGGACGGCAGCAGCGCCGTGAGGGTGCCCTGCGCTCGCGTCATCACCTCCGCCAGGTCCAGGGAACTGGAGAGCGCCCGGGTCAACTCGGAGATGAGCGCCTGCTCGCGCGCGTCCAGGTTCATCAAGGCCTCCCAGCCAGTGCTGGCAATGACATATCGGGAGGAGGCCCAGGGGTCTGTAACCCGCAAGAGGTATGGACGGGCCCCCTTGCCGGAAGCCCGTCCATGCCTGTCATTCATTGCGGGGACCGCGATGTCAGCGGTTGCCGTCGGCTAGTTGCCGGCGCTGCCCTGCTCGGGCGGCGTGCCCGTGGTGGGGCTCGCGGAGCTGCCCATCTGCTTGTTCTTGTCCCAGGCGGGCGGCGTCACCTCCATGTGCGCGCCCTTGTTGCCCGGGGTGCCGGTGTTCGGGACGCTCGGCTCCAGGGCGGGCGCGCCTTCGCCCGTGCTGTTCGTGCCCTGGTCGGGCGTGCCGGAGCCGCCCACGCCCTCGTCGATGCGGTCCGGGTCCGCCACGCTGTCCGCGCCGTCGTCATCCGGCTGGAGGACGCCCGAGCCGCCCGAGCCCCCCGTTGCCCGGTCCCAGCGCTCCGCGCTGTCCTGGGGCGCATCCGTGCTCGGCTCCTCCAGCGGAGGGGCTTCGTGGTCGGTGTGGCTCTGCGCGAACGCCTGGCCGGAGAAGGCGAGGGTGGCCAGGGCTGCCATCAGGGGGAGCTTCATGGGTGTCGCTCCTTCGAAAGAACGGGTTGTCCTTCCAAGGTGGCGACCGTCGGGTGGGAAACAAGCGCCTGACGCGCCCCCGTCCCCTGGCTGCACTCCCGCTGGCTGGGCGAGCAGGCGGGCTTCAGCCCGTCAGCGCCTTGGGCGGCACGAGCCCCACCGCCCACGCCGTGAGCTTGCGCAGCAGCTCCGCGCGGTCCTCCGGCACGGAGAAGAGGTGGTCGGCGCGCGGGTAGAAGGCATACGTGACGCGGTTCTCCAGCTTGAGCGGCGAGAACATCTCGTAGAACTGGCGCTCGTAGTTGAAGGACAGCCCCATGCCGCCGGAGAACACGAAGCAGAGGTTCACGCCCCGCTCCAGCAGCTTCGCGTAGTCCTCCGTCAGCCGCGCCTGCTCCGGGTACTCGCGCGTGTAGACCTCGTCGGCCTCGCCGGCTTCGCGCAGCTGCGAGGGCAGCTTGCGCTTGCGCAGGAAGCGGCTCCAGCGGCGGGGGCTCAGGTAGCGCAGCTGGAAGCGCAGGTGGTAGCCCACCGTGCGGTACGTGTAGCCGTCGATGAAGGCCGCGCCCACGACGCGCGGGTCCTGCACCGTCACCGAGTGCACGCTGTCCACGCCGGAGCACAGGCCGATGAGCGTGAAGGTCCGCAGGCCCTTCTTCTGCTCCAGGTAGTCGAGCGCGGCGCGCGTCTCCTCGCGGGCCCGCGCGAACTCGTCGGGGCCTCCCTCGCGGCGCGGGCGGCTGTCACCCAGGCCGGACTGGTCGAAGCGCAGCGTGGTGATGCCGCGCGCCGCCAGGTGCCGCGCCAGCTCCACCCACATCCGGTACGGCCCCACGTGGTGGTTGAGGCCCACGTTGGAGACCACCACCGCGGGCGCCCCCTCCAGCACCTTCTTGGGGTCCGGCTCCGTCAGCACGCCCACGAGGCTCTGCTCGGGACCGAAGGAACAGATGCGTTCGCGGATCACGCGACCTCCTTCATGAGCGCGGCGATCGTCTGCAGGACGCGGTTGGACAGGAGCGCGGACTCCTGGCCGCCTCCCGCGCCTCCCTCTTCCGGCACGAGGTGGTGCTGGAAGGGCAGGCCGGTGGCCTCCAGGCGCTGCTGGAGGCGTGCGTATTCCGGCTTCTGCGTGGCGGCCACCAGGTGCGTGCGCGTGGAAGGCCACGCGGGCAGCGCGGGCAGGTCCAGGGCGAGGATGTCGTCGCGCAGGGCCCGGGGGAAGGCGAAGCCGAGCAGCTCCTCGCGCACCTCCAGCGGGCTGTCGGGCTGGGGAAACAGGGTCCGGGTGGCCCGGCGCTTCTGCAGCAGCTCCAGCTCCTTCAGGTAGCTGGCGCCCTCCACCAGCGGCTCCCAGAGCACGAGCCCCGCGGTGGACAGGCCCTCCGCCGCGGCCCGCACGGCGAGCGCCGCGCCCAGCCGCATGCCCACGAGCGCCACGCGCTGCACGCCCGTCATGTCCTGCAGCTCGGCGGCGGCGAGCCGGATGTCCTGGACCCACGAGGCGATGCGCCCCTCGTGGACCTCTCCGGCGGAGTCACCGGTGCCGTAATAGTCGAAGCGGAAGACGTGGAAGCCCTCCCGCGCCAGCATCCCGGCCAGCTTCCGGAAGGCCCAGTGCGTCAGCATGTACTCCTGGGCTGCGGGATAACAGAGCACCACCCCGGTGGCGCGTTCAGCGCCTTGCGCGGGGTGGTGCATGCCGAAGAGCTGTCTTTCGGAGGTGCCGAAGAAGCAGGGCGTCACGGTAGGACCATTCTCCTCGAAGGGCCGCTCAGTCCGAGCGCCCCGGCAGTTTCCCCTTCAGCTTATTGAACAAGCGTTGCGCCAGGGGAACAGAAGTCTCCGGGGTGGCAATCTTTGTCGGCGTGGCCGTCTGCGTCGCGGTGGGCGTGGGCGCCACGACGGTGAACTGCGAGGCCACCTGCTCCAGCGTGTTGAGCAGCAGGGTGCGCGGGTGCAGGACCTGTCCCAGCTCCTTCTGCACGCGCATCACCACCTGGAACGACAGCAGCGAATGGCCGCCGATGTTGAAGAAGTTGTCGTGCACGCCCACCTGCGCGATGCCGAGCACTTCCTGCCAGATGCGCGCCAACTGCTTCTCCCGCTCCGTGCGGGGCGCGACGAAGGCCTCCTCGACCGGACGCGCGGCGCCCGCCGGAGGCGGCAGGGCCTTGCGATCCACCTTGCCGTTGGGCGTGAGGGGCAGCGCCTCCAGCTCCACGAAGTGCTGGGGCACCATGTACTGCGGCAGCTGCGAGCGCAGGTGCTTGCGCAGCTCCGTGTCCGTGTACGCCTGTCCCGGCTTCGTCACCAGGTACGCGACGAGGCGGCGGTCACCGGGCCTGTCCTCGCGGACGAGGGCGACGGCCTGGGCGAGCGCGGGGTGGGAGGCGAGGGCGGCCTCGACTTCGCCCAGCTCGATGCGGAAGCCGCGCAGCTTCACCTGGGAGTCGTTGCGTCCCAGGTACTCGACGGTGCCGTCGGCCAGCCAGCGGGCCAGGTCGCCGGTGCGGTACATGCGCTCGCCCTGGCGGAAGGGGTTGGGCAGGAAGCGCTCCTGCGTCAACTCGGGGCGGTGGAGGTAGCCCAGGGTGACGCCCTCGCCGCCGATGTACAGCTCGCCCGCGACGCCGACGGGCACGGGGGCCAGGTGGGCGTCGAGCAGGTACAGCTGGGTGTTGGCGATGGGGCGGCCGATGCGGATGGAGGAGAGGGGCGGCTGCACGCGCCAGGTGGTGGACCAGACGGTGGTCTCCGTGGGGCCGTACATGTTCCAGAGGCTGCCGACGCGGGCCAGGAGGGCCTCGGCCAACTCGCGGGGCAGGGCCTCGCCGCCGCAGAGGGCCTTGAAGCCGGGGCGGGGCTGCCAACCGGCCTCCAGCAGCAGGCGCCAGGTGGAGGGCGTGGCCTGCATGACGGTGACGGCGTGCGACTCCAGGGCGGCCTTGAGGAGGGGCCCGTCGGAGGCGGTGTCACGGGAGGCGAGGACGACCTGGGCGCCGGAGGTGAGCGGGAGGAGGAGCTCCAGCACGGCGATGTCGAAGGAGAGCGTGGTGACGGCCAGCAGCACGTCCTGGGTGGTGAGGCCCGGGGCTTCGCGCATGGCGCCCAGGAAGTTGACCACCGCGCGGTGCGGCACGCGCACGCCCTTGGGCTTGCCCGTCGAACCGGACGTGTAGATGACGTACGCCACCTCCTCCGGCGAGACGGTGAGCGGCTCGGGGGCCGTGTCCGCCTGCGACGTGGTGTCCTCGACGAAGAGGGACTTCACCGTCGTGGAGGGCAGCGTGCCCTGGAGCGCGCGTTGGGTGAGGACGAGCGAGAGCTGCGCGTCCTCGACCATGAAGGCGAGGCGCTCTGGCGGGAAGCCGGGGTCGAGCGGGACGTAGCCAGCGCCGGCCTGGAGGATGCCCAGCAGGCCGATGACCATGTCGGGGCCGCGCTCGGTGAAGAGGCCGACGAGGCTGCCCGGAGCGACACCCGCCTGCTTGAGCGCGTGCGCCACCTGGTGGCTGCGCTGGAGGAGCTGGCGATAGGTGAGCGAGACGGCGCCGGAGCGCAGGGCCACCGCGTCGGGGGTGGCTTGGGCCTGGGCGGCGACGAGGGTGTGGACGAAGGCCTCGCGGTCGAAGGGCTGGGGGGTGGCGTTCCAGTCCACCAGCACGCGCTGCTTCTCCGCCTCCGGGAGCAGCGGCAGGCGCGCGACGGGCACCCCCGCGTCCGACACCGCGGCGCGCAGCAGCGTGCGGATCTGTTCGAGCATGCGGACGACGGTGTCCCGCTCGAACAGGTCGGTGTTGTAGTCCATGCCGCCGACGATGCCGTGGGCCGTCTCCTTCACCCAGAAGCTCAGGTCCAGCGGCGTCGCGTGCGCGTGCACGTGCACCTGGCCGTAGGTGAGGGCGCCCAGGGTGTTGTTCCGGTTGCGCACGTCCTGGAAGGTGAAGAAGGTCTGGAACAGCGGCGTGCGGCTCAGGTCGCGCTGCACGCCCAACTGCTGGAGCAGCAGCTCGATGGGCATGTCCTGGTGGCCGAAGGCTTCCATGCAGGTGGTGCGGACGCGCTCCAGCAACTGCCGGAACGTCAGCTCCGGGCCCATCTGCGTGCGCAGCACGAGTGTGTTGACGAAGAAGCCGAGCAGGTCCTCCACCTCGGGATGCGAGCGGCCCCGGATGGGCGTGCCCACCACCAGGTCCTCCTGGCCGGAGTAGCGGTGCAGGAGCGTCTTGAAGGCCGTGAGCAGCACCATGTACAGCGTGGCGTTGGACTCGCGCCCCAGCTTCGTGAGCGCGTCCACTTCCGCGCCCGTGAGGACGAAGGGCTCGGTGCCGCCCTGGAGGCTCATCTGCGCGGGGCGGGGCTTGTCCGTGGGCAGCTCCAGCGCGGGCAGGTTCCCGGAGAGCTTCTGCCGCCAGTAGCGGGCCTGCCGCTCCAGCTCCTCGCCCTGGAGCCAGTTGCGGTGCCACTCGGTGAAGTCCGCGTACTGGATGGGCAGGGCGGGAAGCTGGGGCAGCTTGCCTTGCGTGAGCGCGCCGTAGAACACGTCCAGGTCGCGCAGGAACACGTCGAACGACCACCCATCCCAGATGAGGTGATGGGGCATGAAGAAGAGGACGTGCTCGTGGGGGCCCATCCGGAACAGCGAGAGCCGGAACAGCGGCGGCGCGGTGATGGGAATGGACTCGTCCGCCAGCGCCTGGAGGCGGCGGAGCAGGTCCTCCTCGCGCAGGTTCGCGGGCACCGGCTCCAGGTCCACCGCCTCCAGCTCCACCGTCAGGGTCGGCGCGACGTGCTGCACCGGCGTGCCCTCGTCCCAGCGGACGAAGCTGCGCATGGCGGAGTGACGCTCCAGCAGCATGTTGAAGCTGCCGCGCAGCGCGCCCACGTCCAGCTCGCCGTGGAGACGGAAGGCCGCGGGCAGGTTGTAGACGGCGGTGCCCTGGTTGAGCTGCTCCAGGAACCACAGCCGCTGCTGCATCAGCGACAGCGGGGCGGGGGCGGTGCCCATGCGCGGTGAGATGCGCTGCGCGGGGCTCGTGGCCCCGTCGTCACCGCGCACCAGCCGGGCCAGCTTCTCCACGGTGGGCGCCTCGAACATCCGGCGCAGCGTGAGGCTGACGTCCAGGTCGCGGCTCGCGCGCGTGAGGGCCTGCGAGGCCAGCAGCGAGTGTCCGCCCAGCCGGAAGAAGTCGGCCGTGACGCTCACCCGACGCAGTCCCAGCACGTCGGCGAAGATGGCCGCCAGCTTCTGCTCCGTCTCGTCGCGGGGCGCGACGTAGGCGTCCTCTTGCGAGCCCGCCTGCGGCGACGGCAGGGCCTTGCGGTCCACCTTGCCGTTGGGCGTGAGCGGCAGCGCGGGGAGGGCCACGAAGTGCTGCGGCACCATGTACTCCGGCAGCCCCTGCTTGAGGTGCGCGCGGAGGGCTTCGTCTGGAGGCGTCGTCTGGCCTGGACGCGCGATGAGGTACGCGACGAGGCGACGGTCACCGGGCCTGTCCTCGCGCACGAGGGCGACGGCCTGGGCGAGAGCGGGGTGGGAGGCGAGGGCGGCCTCGACTTCACCCAGCTCGATGCGGAAGCCGCGCAGCTTCACCTGGGAGTCGTTGCGTCCCAGGTACTCGACGGTGCCGTCGGCCAGCCAGCGGGCCAGGTCGCCGGTGCGGTACATGCGCTCGCCCTGGCGGAAGGGGTTGGGCAGGAAGCGCTCCTGCGTCAACTCGGGGCGGTGGAGGTAGCCCAGGGTGACGCCCTCGCCGCCGATGTACAGCTCGCCCGCGACGCCGACGGGCACGGGGGCCAGGTGGGCGTCGAGCAGGTACAGCTGGGTGTTGGCGATGGGGCGGCCGATGCGGATGGAGGAGAGGGGCGGCTGCACGCGCCAGGTGGTGGACCAGACGGTGGTCTCCGTGGGGCCGTACATGTTCCAGAGGCTGCCGACGCGGGCCAGGAGGGCCTCGGCCAACTCGCGGGGCAGGGCCTCGCCGCCGCAGAGGGCCTTGAAGCCGGGGCGGGGCTGCCAACCGGCCTCCAGCAGCAGGCGCCAGGTGGAGGGCGTGGCCTGCATGACGGTGACGGCGTGCGACTCCAGGGCGGCCTTGAGGAGGGGCCCGTCGGAGGCGGTGTCACGGGAGGCGAGGACGACCTGGGCGCCGGAGGTGAGCGGGAGGAGGAGCTCCAGCACGGCGATGTCGAAGGAGAGCGTGGTGACGGCCAGCAGCACGTCCTGGGTGGTGAGGCCCGGGGCCTCGCGCATGGCGCCCAGGAAGTTGACCACCGCGCGGTGCGGCACGCGCACGCCCTTGGGCTTGCCCGTCGAACCGGACGTGTAGATGACGTACGCCACCTCCTCCGGCGAGACGGCCAGCGCCGGGGGCGCGGCGTCAGGCTGCGAGGCCGTGTCCTCGATGAGGAGCGGCGTCACGGCGGTGGAGGGCAGGGACGCCACCAGCGACTGCTGAGTGAGGACGGTGGACAGCTTCGCGTCCTCGACCATGAAGGCGAGGCGCTCGGGCGGGAAGCCGGGGTCGAGCGGGACGTAGCCAGCGCCGGCCTGGAGGATGCCCAGCAGGCCGATGACCATGTCGGGGCCGCGCTCGGTGAAGAGGCCGACGAGGCTGCCCGGGGCGACGCCCTCCTGCTTGAGCGCGTGCGCGACCTGGTGGCTGCGCTGGAGGAGCTGGCGGTAGCTGAGCGAGACGGCGCCGGAGCGCAGGGCCACCGCGTCGGGCGTGGCCTGGGCCTGGGCGGCGACGAGGGTGTGGACGAAGGCCTCGCGGTCGAAGGGCTGGGGGGTGGCGTTCCAGTCCACCAGCACGCGCTGCTTCTCCGCCTCCGGCAGCAGCGGCAGGCGCGCGACGGGGGTCTCCGCGTCGGCGATCACGCCCCGCAGCAGTTCTTCGTAACACGCCATCCAGCGGCGAACCGTGGAGCCCTCGAAGAGGTCGGTGTTGTACTGGCACTCCAGCACCACGCGGCCATGGGCCTCGGCCGCGTTGATGAAGAGGTCGAAGTTCTCGAAGTGGCGCGGGTTGCTCGCCAGGGTGCAGGTGAGGCCGTGGAACGCGAGCTGCTCCCCGGTGACGGCCTGGTCCACGTTGAACAGCACGTTGACCAGCGGCAGCCGGCTCGGGTCGCGGGGCAGCGCGAGCTGCTTGAGCAGCGTCCCGAACGTGTACTCCTGGTGCTCGTACGCATCGAGCATCGTGGTGCGCAGCTGCTTGAGCACCTGCGTGAAGGGCGCGTCCGCGGACACGTTGCTGCGCAGGGGCAGCGCGTTCACGCAGTGGCCGACCAGGTCCTTCAGCCCGGCCACGGATTGACCCGCGGCGGGGATGGCCACCACCACGTCCTCCAGGCCGGTGAGCCGGTGCAGCAGCGCCTTGAAGCCCGCCAGCAGCGTGGTGAAGAAGCTGCCGCCGTGGCGCGCGCCCACGCGCTTGAGCTGTTCGACGAGCGCCGGCTCCAGGACGTAGTCCTCGCGCCGGGAGCTGTACGTCTTCGACGGCGGACGGCGCTTGTCGAGCGGCAGCTCCAGCACCGGCAGCGAGCCGGAGAACTTCTGGAGCCAGTAGCGCTCATGCTCCGCGTACTCCGGCGTCTTGGCCAGCTGCTCCTGCGCGAGGGCGTAGTCGCTGAACAGGGGCGCGGGCGCCAGCTCCGGCCGCACCCGGCGCACCTGCGCCGAGTAGAACGTCGCCAGGTCGCGCAGGATGACCGCCATGGACCAGCCGTCGCACACGATGTGGTGCGCGGTCAGCGTCAGCAGGTGCTGATCCTCGGCCAGCCGCACGAGCCTGGGGCGCAGCAGGGGGCCGGCCTCCAGGGGCAGCGGCGTCTCCACCTCGTGGGACACCAGCTCCCGGACCCGGGCCTCGCGCTCGGAGGACGGCAGCGTGTCCAGCGCCACCACGTCCAGCATGATGGGCATGGTGCGCGCCACGCACAGCGTGATGCCATCCGCGCTGAGCGTGCTGCGCAGCGCTTCGTGCTGCTCCACCACGTCCTGGAGCGCCGCGTGCAGGCTCTCCACGTTCAGCGGCCCCTGGAGCCTCAGGGACATGGACTCGTTGAAGGCACACGACGCGTCCGGGCCCATCTGGACGCCGGTCCACACCTCGCGCTGGGGCTCGGTGGAGGGGACGGTGAGCTGGAGGGCCGGCCCGGCGAACGGGTCGAAGTCGTCCGGCAGTTCCTGGGTGTCTTCGGGCGGGAAGGAGTTCGGGGTCTTCATCGGGTCTCGCTCAGCTTGACGAACTTGCCGGGCACGGAGGGGTGCGGAACGAACCAGGCGGGGTTGCCCTGCGGATCACGCCCCAGCCGGGCGCCGGGCACCGGGGGCTGATTGGCGTCGAAGGCCACGGGGGCGGGCGCCTGGGACGGACGGGCCGTGCCCGGCAGGAGGCCCGCGTCCTGCAACTCCGTGACGCTGTCCTGGAACGCGGTGATGAGGCGCTGGAGGTCCGCGTCCGTGTGGGCGGTGGTGAAGAAGCAGGGGAAGCCGTCCCAGATGTGGATGCCCTTGTCGCGCAGCAGGCAGAACAGCAGGTCCCCGTGGGAGATGTCCGCCGTGACGAACGTCTTCCACAGCGACCCGAAGTGCTTGATGCGCAGGGGCGCGCCCACCTCGTCGAAGAACGCGTTGAGCGTGCTGGCCAGCGTGTCCGCCTTGGCGCTCACGCTGCGCTGCAGCTCCGGGCCCGCGGCCTTCATGTGCTCCAGCGCGGCCTTCGCGGCGGCGAGCGCCAGCGGGTGGCGCACGAACGTGCCGGCGAAGTACGTCACGCCCACCGTGGGCACCGAGTCGTCGCCGAACTGCCAGTGGCCGCCGTCCAGCGCGTCCATGAAGGGGCGCTTGCCCGCGATGACGCCAATGGGCATGCCGCCGCCCACGACCTTGCCGTAGGTCGCCACGTCCGCCTGCACGCCGAACACCGCCTGGGCGCCGCCCGGGTGCATGCGGAAGCCGGTGATGACCTCGTCGAAGATGTAGACGGAGCCGGACTTCTGGGTGAGGTCGCGCAGCTGGTGCAGGAACTCGCGCGGCTGGAAGTCGGGGCGCCGGCTCTGCACCGGCTCCACCATGATGGCCGCCAGCGAGTCCGCGCGCTGGCGGAGGATTTCGAGCGTCTCCGGCGTGCCGTAGTCCAGCACCAGCACGTCCTGCACCGCGCCCGCCATGATGCCCGGGGCGGCCGGCACCGTGCGCAGGCTCTTGGTGCCGCGCACCAGCACCTCGTCGAAGATGCCGTGGTAGCTGCCGGCGAAGATGGCCACCGTGCTGCGGCCGGTGACGGTGCGAGCAATGCGCAGCGCCCCCATCACCGCCTCGGAGCCGGTGTTGCATAGGGCCGCGCGCTCCGCGCCGGTGAACTCACAGACGAGCTTCGCCACCTCACCCGCCAGCGGGTGCATGGGCCCCAGCTCGTAGCCGTCGTCCACCTGCTTGTGCACCGCCTGGGTGATGAAGTCCGGCGCGTGGCCGAACATCACCGAGCCGAAGCCGTTGAGCGCGTCCAGGTACTGGTTGCCGTCCACGTCCCAGAGCTGCGAGCCCTTGGAGCGGTTCACCGCAAGCGGGTAGATGAGCTCCTTGAGCAGCGGCCGGAAGCCCGTCACCACGCGCGGGTCGGACAGCTGGCCGCGGTTCTCCTGGGCGGCGCGCTTGGAGCCCTGCGTCTTCGCGTTGTAGCGGCGGGTGAAGTCCTCCAGGAACGTCTGCTGCCGGGGCGTGAGCGAGTCCTTCGGCGCCAGGCTGATGCGCGCGATGGCGCCGAAGGCCTTCTTCACGTCGTACTTCACCGGACCCTTGAGCTCGGCCTCGTCCGTGGGGGCGGCGGGCGCGGGGACGGCGGGCGCCTCCGGGGCCACGGCCACCGGCGCCGGCGCGGAGGGCGCGGGCTGGAGCTGCACCGGCGCGGGCGCGGACATGGCGGCGGGCTGACCGGACAGGATGGCCAGCTGCTGGGTCATCAGCCGCAGCTGCTGCTCGATGACCGCCTGGAGCGTGCCTGCGGGCGCGGACGGCGCCTGGGCCTGGTACGCGGGCGCGCTGGCGACCGGCGCGGCGGCGACGTGCTGCTGCGCGAGGATGTTCGCGGCGAGCTGCGCGGGGGCGCTCGGGGCGGCGGCCGGGGCCGCGACAGGCGCCGGGGCGGCCTCCGGAGGCATCCGGCCATCCAGGTACACGGCGAGCTGGCCCAGGGAGGCGACCTCCTCCAGCAGCTGCCGGAAGGTGACCTTCACGCCGAACTGCTTCTGCACCGCGAGCGCCGCCTGGGTGAGCACCAGCGAGTCGAGCCCCAGCTCCAGGAAGCTCGCGCTCGCGTCGGCATCGCCGAGCTCCAGGCCGCTGAGTTCTTCGAAGAGGTTGCGCAGGGAGGGGACAAGGCGTTCGGCGCGGGGGACGGGGGCGGTGCTCACGGCGACTCCGGTGGTGAGAGGGGGGACGGGCACGGACGCCCGCTCAAGGTCGATCCAGTGGCGCTGCCGCTGGAAGGGATACGTAGGAAGGGTGACGCGCTGGCGCTGCTCGTCGGCATGGATGGCGGCCCAATCCAGCGGGACGCCCCGGCGCCAGAGCTGGCCCGCGGCATTCAAGAGGGCGCTCCAGTCGGCCGCGTCGCCGCTGGACTCGCCCAGGGACGTGAACACCCGGGCGCGCTGTTCAGCCGTGGCCTGCTGCCGGGCCAGCGTCGCGAGCGTCACGCGCGGGCCCACCTCCAGCATCAGGTGGTCGCCCTTGTCCCAGAGCGTGCGCAGCGCGGGCGCGAAGCGGACCGTGTCGCGCAGGTGCCGCGCCCAGTACTCAGGGGACGTGGCCTCGGCGGGCGTGAGCCAGGAGCCCGTCGCGGTGGAGACGATGGGGATGCGCGGCTCCGACAGGCGCATGCCCTTCACCGTTTCGAGGAAGGGCGCCACCGCGGCGTCCATCATCGGCGAGTGGAACGCATGCGACGTCTGGAGCAGCCGGCTGGCCGCGCCTTCCGCCTCCAGCGTGGCCTGGAGCCGCAGCACCGCGTCCGTGGGACCGGAGACGACGCACAGGCGCGGCCCGTTGTCCGACGCGATGGCCAGCCCGTCCGTCAGCCGGGGCGCCACCGCTTCGGCGGACAGGCGCACCGACAGCATGCTGCCCGGCGCCTGCGCCTGCATGAGCTGCCCGCGCTTCGCGACCAGGTGCAGCGCGTCCTCCAGCGTGAACACGCCCGCGAGGCACGCGGCGACGAACTCGCCCACGCTGTGGCCCACGAGCGCGTCCGGCCGCACGCCCCAGCTCCACCAGAGCTGCGCGAGCGCGTACTCCACGGTGAAGAGGGCCGCCTGCGCGAACGACGTCTGGCGCAGGGCCTCCGCGGCTTCGGGGGAGGCGGGGTCCTTGGGGAAGAGCACCTCGCGCAGGTCGCGTCCGAGCAGCGGCTTCAGCACCTCCGCGCACGCGTCCACCGTGGCGCGGAAGGCGGGCGCGTGGCGGTACAGCCCGTGCGCCATGTCCGGGTGCTGCGAACCCTGACCGGGGAAGAGGAACGCGAGCGGAGGGGTGGACTCCAGCGCGGTGGCCTCCGCCCCGGTCGCCGTCAGCGCCTTCACGGCCTCCTCCGCGCTGGTCGCGACCACGGCCTTGCGGAACGGGAACGCCCGGCGGCCGGTGGCCAGCGTGTGCGCCACGTCCGCGAGCGGCAGCTCCGGGTGCGCCTGGAGGTGCGCGGCCAGTCGCTGCGCCGCCTGCGTCACGGCCGCGGGCGTCTTCGCCGACAGCAGGAGCAGCTGGACGGGCTTCGACGGGCCGGAGCCAGGGCGCGCCGGGGCCTCCTCCACCACGACGTGCGCGTTGGTGCCGCCCACGCCGAAGGAGCTGACGCCCGCGCGCAGGGGCTCCGTGCCCTCCGGCCACGCGGAGCGCTTCGTCTGGACGAAGAAGGGGCTCTTGCCGAAGTCGATCTTCGGGTTGGGCGTCTGGAAGTGCAGCGTCGGCGGCAGCTCGCGGTGCTTCAGCGCGAGCACCGTCTTGAGCAGGCCCGCCACGCCCGCCGCGGCGGTGAGGTGGCCGAAGTTGCTCTTCACCGAGCCGATGGCGCAGAAGCCGGTGTCGGCCGTGTGCGCGCGGAAGGCCTGGGACAGCGCCTCCACTTCAATGGGGTCGCCCAGCGGCGTCGCGGTGCCGTGCGCCTCCACGTAGCGGATGGTGCGCGGATCCACGCCCGCGTTCGCGTGCGCCGTCGCGATGACGGTGGCCTGCCCCTCCACGCCCGGCGCCG
Source organism: Corallococcus sp. BB11-1 (assembly GCF_026626625.1). Lineage (NCBI taxonomy): Bacteria > Pseudomonadati > Myxococcota > Myxococcia > Myxococcales > Myxococcaceae > Corallococcus > Corallococcus sp. BB11-1. Next base: position 661,808 of record NZ_JAPNJY010000007.1, read on the forward strand.
CGAAGCTCATCTTCGCCGCGCCGTCGTTGTTGACGGCCACGCCGCGCAGCACCGCGTGGATCTCATCGCCGTCCGCCTGCGCGTCCGACAGCCGCTTGAGCACCACCGCGCCCACGCCGTCGCTGAAGAGGGTGCCGGTGGCGCTCGCGTCGAAGGGCCGGCAGTGCCCGTCCTGGGAGAGCATGCCGCCCTCCTGGTACAGGTGGCCGGACTTCTGCGGCACCGTCACCGCCGCGCCGCCCGCCAGCGCCACGTCGCACTGGTGCGTCTGCAAGGCCCAGAACGCCTGCGCCACCGCGACGAGCGACGTGGAGCACGCGGTGTTCAGCGACAGGGCGGGTCCGCGCAGGTCCAGCTTGTGCGCGACGCGCGTGGCCACGTAGTCCTTCTCGTTGGCCACCATCGCCTGGAAGGCGCCCACCCGGCCCACGATGTCCTGCCGGGGCTGGACGTGCAGCGGCTGGTAGCTGTTGTTGTGCGTGCCCGCGAAGACGCCGATGAGGCCGGGGTAGCGCTCCGGCACGCAGCCGGCGGACTCCAGCGCGGCCCACGCCGTCTCCAGGAAGAGGCGCTGCTGCGGGTCCATCACCTGCGCCTCCTTCGGCATGATGCCGAAGAAGCCCGCGTCGAACAGCTCCACGCCCTCCAGGATGCCGCGCGCGCGCACGTACTCGGGCGCGTCCCGCTCAGCGGCGGCCACCGACGGATCCACCTCCTCGCGGGTGAAGGGGGTGACGGACTCCACCCCGCCGACGAGGTTCTTCCAGAACGTCTCCACGTCGGGCGCGCCCGGGAAGCGGCCCGCCATGCCGATGATGGCCACCGGCTCCGCGCCGCCCGCCCCGCCGGCCGCCTGCTGGCGCTTCGCCCGCCGCGCCTCCACCTGCTGCTTGAGCGAGGGCCGCGCCGCGTCCCCGGACAGCACCGCCGCCAGCTGCGCCACCGTGGGCGACTGGAAGAGCTGGACGATGGGGATCTCCAGCCCGTGCTCCTGCCGCAGCCGCGCCACGCACTGGAGCGCGAGCAGCGAGTTGCCGCCCAGCTCGAAGAAGCTGTCGTGGATGCCCACCCGGTCGATGCGCAGCAGCCGCGCCCACGACTCCGAGATGGTCCGCTCCAGCGGCGAGCGGGGCGCGACGTAGGCCTGCTGCAGCTCCGGGCGCGTGGGCAGCGGGGCGGGCAGGGCGCGCCGGTCGATCTTCCCGCTGGGCGTGCGGGGCAGGGCCTCCAGCACGACGAACGCGGAGGGCACCATGTAGTCCGGCACCCGCGTGCCCAGGTGCCGCCGCAGCGTCCCGGCCGCGTGCTCCAGCGTGCCGTCCGCGACGACGTACGCCACCAGCCGCTTGTCGCCGGGCACGTCCTCGCGCGCCACCACCGCCACCTGCTTCACCGCCGGGTGGCTGCCGAGCGCGACCTCAATCTCACCCAGCTCGATGCGGTAGCCGCGCACCTTCACCTGGCCGTCGATGCGGCCCAGGAACTCCACGTCGCCGCCGGGCAGCACGCGCGCCAGGTCGCCGGTGCGGTACGCGCGCTCACCCGTTGCGGGCCGCAGCGGGTGCGCCACGAAGCGCTCCGCCGTCAGCGCCTCGCGGTGCAGGTAGCCGCGCGCCAGGCACACGCCCGCGAGGAACAGCTCGCCGGACTCGCCCTGGGGCACGGGCTGCTTCTGCTCGTCCAGGACGACCAGCTCGCACCCGTCGATGGCCTTCCCGATGGGCGGCAGCGCGGGCCAGGACTCCGGGGCGCCCCGGAGCACGTGGCTGGAGACGACGTGCGTCTCCGACGGGCCGTAGTGGTTGTGCAGCGCGCAGCCCGGCAGCGCGGCGAAGAAGGCGCGCAGGTGGGGCGTCACCTGGAGCTGCTCGCCCGCGGTCACCACCTCGCGCAGGGACGGCGGCACCTTCTGGTGCGAGGTGGCGATCTCCGACAGGCTCTGCAGCGCGATGAAGGGCAGGAACAGCCGCTCCACGCGCTCCTCCGCCAGGAGCTTCAGCAGCAGCACGGCGTCCAGCCGCAGCTCGTCCCGCACCAGCACCAGCGTGCCGCCGGAGCACCAGGTGCCGAACAGCTCCTGGAACGACACGTCGAACGACAGCGGCGAGAACTGCAACGTGCGCGTGCCCGGGCCGGCGATGGATTGCCCCAGCTGCCACGCGATCAGGTTGGCGAGCGGCCCGTGGCCCATCGCCACGCCCTTGGGCGTGCCCGTGGAGCCGGAGGTGTAGATGGCGTACGCCAGTCCCTCCAGGCTCGACGCGTCCACCGGGGAGGCCGGGGCCTCCGGGGCGAAGAGGGCAGGGGACTCATCCAGGCACAGCACCGGCCCCGCGAAGGCGGGCAGCCCGGCGCGCAGCTTCGCCTGGGTCAGCAGCACGGGCGCCTTCGCGTCCTCCAGCATGAAGGACAGGCGCGGCGCGGGGTAGGCCGGATCCAACGGCAGGTATGCGCCACCGGCCTTGAGCACGGCCAGCACCGCCACCACCATCTCCACCGAGCGCTCCAGGCACACGCCGACGAGCACGTCCGTGGTGACGCCCAGGCCCCGGAGGTGATGGGCGAGCTGATTGGAGCGGCGCTCCAGCGCCTCGTATGTCAGCCCCACGCCCTCGAAGCGGACGGCCTCGGCCTGGGGCGTGCGCGCCGCCTGCGCCGCGAAGCGCCCCACCACTGTCTGCCTGACCGCTTCGTCCACGGACATCTCCCCCAGGGCCATCCGATTTTCGGTTTCTGAACGCATGAAGTGTAGAGGATCGGAAAGACAGGCCAAGCCGGTCCTCGAACATGCCATGCCTGTACAGGATTCAATGGGCCTCGGCCGACTCCTTGCAAGCAGACGAGCCCTGGAATGCCCCAGCGCCTTAGGCGGCGTCCGCTTTCAAAGAAAGCGTGAAAAGAACGCCAGCACGCGGCGGGGGTACTCATCGGGTGCGGCCCGGAGGTAGTCCCCGTGGCCAGTCCCCGGCACCCGCCACTTCTCCCAGGGGCCTTTGGCCTGACCCAGCAGGTGGTCCAGGGCGGCGTCGGGCACCCACGGATCATCCGTCCCGGCCACCAGCAGGACGGGGCGGTCGCCCAGGGCGGCCATGTCCCGCGCGGGTTGCACGGCGTTCACGTCCACGCCCGCGCGCTTCATCACCGTCAGCGCCGGCCACAGGCCCAGGGGGCCCCAGTGTCCCAGCTCGTCCTGGAGCGCCTGCGCGGGGGCGACGGCCGCGGCCTCCACCACCACGGCCTTGAGGCGCGGGTCGCCGGCCGCCGCCTTCAGCACGGAGTAGCCTCCCAGGGAGAACCCGAGCGCCCCGATGCGGAGGGTGTCCACCTCCGGTTGACGCGCCGCGAAGTCCACCGCCGCCATCACCTGGCCCGCCTCGCGGTCGCCATAGGTGGACACCGTGCCCGCGCTCTCTCCGTGGGCCGCCAGGTCGAAGAGCACCAGGCCGTACCCCGCCTGGGCCAGGAAGCGGGCTTCAGGCAGCAGCTGCGTGCGGTTGCCCGACAGGCCGTGCACCAGGATGACGAGCGCCCCGTTCTTCGGCGGCAGGTACCAGCCCTTGAGCTGGAGCCCGTCCCGGTCCTGGAACGCCACGTCGCGCAGGCCGGCGAACACCGCGTCGTCGGGAGGGCGCTCCACGGGCCGGCGCGGCGGGTAGACCTCCGACGCGATGTAGCGCGCGCTGCGCACCGCGACCCAGGCCGCCAGGGCCAGCAGCGCCACGCCGCCCAGCACCAGCCCGGTGATGAGCCCGCGCTTCATGCCTGGCCCCGGGCCTCCTGGCCCATCCACGCCTCCAGCTTCGCCTCCAGCACGTCCAGCGGCAGCGAGCCCGTCAGCAGCACCTCGTCGTGGAACGCCTTCACGTCGAAGCGCGGGCCCAGCGTGGCCTCCGCCCGCGCGCGCAGGGCGCTGATGCGCAGCTGGCCGACCTTGTAGGCCAGGGCCTGTCCCGGCCACGCGATGTAGCGGTCCACCTCGTTGGTGACGTCCAGCTCCTGGCGTGGGGCGTTCTCCATGAAGAAGTCCAGCGCCTGCTTCCGCGTCCACCGCTTCGCGTGCAGGCCGGTGTCCACCACCAGCCGCACCGCGCGCCACATCTCGAAGGCGAGCTGGCCGAACTTGTCGTGCGGGTCGTCGTACAGGCCCAGCTCGTCGCCCAGGGACTCGCAGTACAGCGCCCAGCCCTCGTCGTAGGCGACGTAGGACGTGAAGCGGCGGAACTCCGGCAGCTCGGTCAGCTCGGAGGCCAGGGCAATCTGGAGGTGGTGGCCGGGCACGGCCTCGTGCAGCGTCAGGGGCACCATCTCCCAGATGGGCCGCGTCTCCGGCCGGTAGAGGTTCACCTGGAAGACGCCCGGGCGCGAACCGTCCGCGGCGGCGGGGAAGTAGATGCCCGTCGTCACGTCCGGGGCCATGGCCTCCGGCACGGGTTCGACGACGTAGGGCTTCTTCGGCATCGCGCGGAACAGCCGCTCCAGCAGCGGATCAATGCGCTTCGCCAGCGCCCGGTAGCGCTCGAGCAGCGCCTCGCCCGTGGGCTCGTAGAAGCGCGTCTCCGTGCGCAGGGTCTCGAAGAAGTCCTGGAGCGTGCCGCTGAAGCCCGTGAGGGCCATCACCCGGTCCATCTCCGCTCGCAGCCGCCGCACCTCGTCCAGCCCCAGGGCGTGGATCTCCTCCGGCGTCAGGCGCGTCGTCGTGTGCCGGCGCGTGAGGACCGAGTACAGGGCCTCTCCGTCCGGGAACTGCCACACGCCCACGGTCTCCGGGGCCGCGGGGAGGTACTCCGCCAGGAGGAAGTCCCGGGCGCGTCGCAGGGCGGGCACCACCGTGTTCGCGATGGCGTCGCGCGCGGCCTGCGCCAGCCGGCGCGCGTCCGCCTCCGGCACGTCCGTGGGGAAGCGGGTGAAGGGACCGTAGAAGCCGCTCCGGGTCGGGTCGCTGACGAGCTGTCGCTCCAACTGCGGCGGGATGCGCTGGAGCACGATGCGCGGGTGGATGCGGTGCTGGCGCAGGCCCTCGCGCATCAGGGCCACGACCTGATCCGCGTAGGCGCCGAAGCGCTCCAGCCGCTTCACCCAGTCCTCGTAGTCGCGCACCGTCTCGAAGCGCAGGGTGTCCGCGAGCTGGTACGCCGTCTGGAGCCCCGGCGGCTGCTTGAGCCCCTCCGGCAGGCCGCCCAACTGGTTGAGCGGCAGCAGGTGCCACTTCACCGCGTACTCCTCCAGCCACGTCTCGTGCAGGCGGCGGAAGAGGTCCAGGTGGAGCCGGTCCGCGTCGTCGTCCAGGGCCTCGCGGTCCACGCGGGCGAGCCGCGCCAGCACGTCCTGGCTGTGGCGGTGATCCGCCTCCAGCCCGGCGAGGCTCAGGTCGTCCCAGCGGTCGTTCCACCGACGATCCCCCAACAGCGAGGCATAGGTGGGGTACTGCTGGAGCGAGTACTGCCACTCCGCGTCCAGCAGGGCGTGCAGCGCGGCGGACGCGCCGCCGCGCTGGGAGGTGGATTCGGGAGGCATGGACGGACTCCAGACGACTACACGAACATCGACGGATCGAACTCGTCCACGTTGACCGGCAGGATGCGCGGCAGGGGGCGCTGGAAGACCTTCGCGTTCAGCTCCAGGTCGACGATCTTCAGGCCGGACGGGACGAGCTCGCGGAAGCGCTGGCTCACATATTCGCGCAGGCCCAGCACGGCCACCTGGCGCTTCTCCTCCAGCAGCGGCTTGAGGGCCTCCGCGAAGTCCGCGCCGTCGTGGCTGGCGAGTCCCACCGCCGCGCCAGGGCGCTGGGTGCGGATGTTCTCCAGCAGCTTGAGGATGCCCAGGTCCACGACCTTCTGGTCCGGCCGGCCGTGCAGCAGCGCGACCTCGCAGCCCGCGGACTTCAGCGCGCGCACGAAGCCGATCATCGCGTCCGGGAGCTGTTCACCGCGCGCGTTGAGCACCACCACGCAGCGCACCGGCTTGGGGAAGTAGGTCTCGCAGAAGCCGATGAGCCGGTCGAACTGCACCCGATCCTGGGGCTCGGGTTTGCGGCCCACGATGTTGGAGACGGCCCAGTCGACGTTCTCGGCGTCGATGAGCACGTAGGAGGCGGCGGCTGGACGGACGGGTTGCATGGCGGTGACAATACGCGGCCCGCTGGCGGTTGGGGGGCTTCTTCAGCGCGCGCGGATCCGTTGAAACTCCGCAAGCAACAATTCGGACACCCTGCGCACACGCGGGATGTCCAACGCGGATTTCGCGCACACCAGGTGGGTCTGGCTCCGGGCGAACGGCCCCAGGTCCAGCTCCAGCGGCACCAGCCGTGTCGGGCGTTGGAAGCGGTGCGGCATGCGTCCCAGCACCATGGCGCCCAGCCCGGCCTCCGCCGCCGCCAGCAGCAACAGGTAGTTGTCCGCGGTGAACGACGGCGTGAAGCCGGGGATGAGCGACTCCAACTGGGGGTTGGGGGGCACCGCCTCGAACGGGGGCGCCCAGGCCACCCAGGGAAGTTGTTGGAGCGTCACCTTTCTTGGCAGCCGGGCCTTGAGGGCCCTGGAGACGAAGACGCCGTTGGTGATCTCCAGCGTGTCCACGAGCTTGAGGTCCGGGCTCGCGGGAGGTTGGCCGCGCAGCGCGAGGTCCGCCTCGCCGCGAGCGAGGTCCAGGTAGCGCACCTGGGACTGCACCTCCAGCCGGAGGTCCGGGTGCTTCTGGGCGACGAACGCGGCGAAGGGCGCCAGGAAGTCGAAGCCCACGAAGGGCGTGCTCGTCACCCGCACGAGCCCCCGGGGCGAGCTGTCCGCGGACTCGGCCGCGCGGTGCAGCTCTCCGGCCCACTCGGCCATCTTCTTCGCGGGCACCACCAGCCGCTCCCCCGCCGCCGTCAGCGCCGCGCCGTCCACGCTCCGGCGGAAGAGCGCCGCGCCCACGGCGTACTCCAGCGCGGCCAGACGGCGGCTCACCGTGGGCTGACCGATGCGCAGGCGCCGCGCGGCGCCGCTGAAGCTGCCCGTCTCCGCGATGGCCAGGAACAGCCGGGCGTCGTCCCAGGAGATATCCATGAATGGATGGCATCATGCCGCTTTCGTGGATTTCCATCCACGCGCGCATCGTCCAAGGTGCGGTCCGTATCGAACGACCGGGCCCGCCCGGCAAGGAGCCTCGCCATGAAGTCATTGCTGCTCGCGCTTTGCCTCGCCGTGGTCGGCGCGGGGTGCGCCACGTCCTCCCACGACGTCAAGAGGTCCGCGCTGGGGGTGACGAAGCCCGCGTCCGCGCTGCTCACGGAGCTGGACGTTCCGGGGCCGGTGGAGTTGGAGACCGTCACGTCGTGCGACTGGGCGGTGGACCGCGGCGGCCTCATCAACCTGGATCACCCCACGGCGAAGGCGGCGAACCTGAAGGACGACGAGGAGCCCGTCCAGGTCTTCTTCCACGCGCTGCGGCACCCGACGCAGGGGCTGTACATCGTGGACACCGGCGTGGAGACGGCGCTGCGGGACGCGCCGGAGCGCTCCGCGATGCGCGGCGTCGTGGCGAGCGCGATGAACATGGAGAAGATGAAGGTGCTGATGCCGCTGGGCGAGTGGCTGGCGAAGCAGCCGAAGCCGGTGGCCGGCGTCTTCCTCACGCACCTGCACCCGGACCACATCACCGGCATGGCGGACGTGCCAGCGGGGACGCCCGTGTTCACCGGTCCGGGAGAGGCCGCCAAGCGCACCTTCGTGAACCTGTTCGCGCAGGGCGCCGTCAACCGCGCGCTGGAGGGCAAGCCGGCGCTGTCGGAGTGGAACTACACCGCCGACCCGCAGGGACTCTTCGACGGCGCGGTGGACGTCTTCGGTGACGGCTCGGTGTGGGCGCTCTGGGTGCCGGGACATACGCCGGGGAGCACCGCGTACCTGGTGCGCTCGACGAAGGGGCCGGTGCTGCTGCTGGGAGATACCAGCCACACGCGCTGGGGCTGGGAGCACGACGTGGAGCCGGGCACCTTCACGCAGGACGGGCCGCGCAGCGTGGAGAGCTTCCGCAAGCTGCGAGCCTTCGTCGCGGCGCACCCGAGCGTGCAGGTGCGCTTCGGTCACCAGCACTGAGCTTCAGTGTGAAGCGTTCGCGTCACCTCCGCCGCGAAACGCGCGGCGGTAGGCCAGGGGGCTGGTGGTGACGAAGCGCTGGAAGTGCTCACGAAAGGCCGTCGTGGAGCCGAAGCCCACCTTGCGCGCGACCGCTTCCACGGACTGGCTGGTGGTCTCCAGCAGGTGCTGGGCGCGGCGCACGCGGGCGCGGAGCAGCCACTGGAGGGGCGTGGTGCCGGTCTGTTCCCGGAAGCGGCGGCTCAGGGTGCGCTCGCTCATCGCCGCCCTGCGCGCGAGCGAGGGGAGGGGGAGGGGCTTGTGGAGGTGGTCCTCCATCCAGTGCAGCAGGGGTTGCAGTGAAGCGCCCTCCGGGGTGGGCGGCGCGTGGGTGATGAACTGGGATTGGCCGCCGTCGCGCTCCAGGGGCATCACCGAGCGCCGGGCCGCCTCCGCCGCCACCGCGGCGCCGTGGTCCCGCCGCACCAGGTGCAGGCATAGGTCGAGTCCCGCGGCGGCTCCCGCGGAGGTCAGGAGCTGGCCGTTGTCGACATAGAGGACGTTCGGATCCACCTGGATGGCCGGGTGGCGCCGGGCCAGCTCCTCCGTGGCCAGCCAGTGGGTCGTCGCGCGGAGCCCGTCGAGCAGGCCCGTCGCCGCGAGCAGGAAGGCCCCTGAGCAGATGGACGCGATGCGCGTGCCCCGGGCCGCCGCCGCGCGCACGGCGCTCACCAGCCGGGGGGGCACCGGAGCGGAGACGTCCGTGATGCCGGGCAGGATGATGGTGTCCGCCCGGGCCAGCTCCGCCAGGCCGTGCCGGGTCTTCATCTGGAAGGGGCCCGCGTCGACTTCGGGAGTCACCCCGCAGACCCGGACCTGATAGCCGGCCGCCCCCCCAGGGAGGCGGACGCAGCCGAACACCTCGCACGGGGTCGACAGATCAAACGACACCACTCCATCCAGCGCGACGACGGCGACGACGTGCATGGCGGGAAGATGACAGCCCACCGCATTCCCGCCAAGCGCGCGTCCGTGGCGGGAAGTCGTTGAAGATTGGCATTTCCGCCACTCACGGCCCTGGACGGACGCATGCCATACGGAGGGCGTGGCGATGGGCGCCATCGGGTCTCCGAGGCTGCGAGTGCTGCTCTACCGCTTCCTGCTCCTGCTCAAGTTCACTGGCGTGGTGCTCTATGGGGGTGGGCTCGTCGGGGCGTTGAGCGCCACGGCTTCCGTTGATCGCAAGCGCGCGGTGCATGCCATCGCGTCGCCGGGGTTGGTGGTGACGTGGACGGCGGGCTACTTCCTCACGCTCCAGCTCAACCTGTCGCTGACGGAGCCGTGGATCCTGGGAGGGCTTGCGCTGTCGCTGGTGTCCCAGCTCGCGCTGGTGGCCATGGCGACACGCGAGCGCCGCACGGTGGCGGGGGCGTTGCTGGCCGCCGTTCCGTTCTTCTTCGTCCTGGTGCTGATGATCTTCCGGCCGCGCTGGCCCGGGGTGGACCCATGAGCGCGTTGCGGCAGTTGCGGCTCATCGCCTTCCTGGAGGGGCTGTCCTTCCTGGGGCTGCTCTTCGTGGCGATGCCGGTGAAGTACCTGCTCGGACAGCCGCTGGCGGTGCGCGTGGCCGGCAGCGTCCACGGGCTCCTGTTCCTGCTCTTCGTGTCGTCGCTGTTCCGCGCGGCCGCCGAGCACGGGTGGCCCGCGCGCCGCTCGCTCGCGGCGTTCGGTGCGTCGCTGGTCCCGTTCGGGAACTTCGTGCTCGACCGGATGCTCAAGCGCGAGGAGGACGGTATTCGCGAACTCCAGGAACAGGACATGTGCCCGACAAACCACTACCCGTCCAGCGGGGAACAGCGCAGGTTTGATTCCTCTCACAGGAGCAGGCCATGAAAGTCTTCGTGTTGGGCGCGACGGGATACATCGGCGGGTCGGTGGCGGTGCGATTGATGGCTGCGGGCCACACCGTGGTGGGCACCGCCCGCACGCAGGACAAGGCCCGGGAGCTGGAGGCGCGGGGCCTCCAGGCCACGGTCGCGTCGTTCGACGACGTGGACGTGCTGACGCGGCTGGCGAAGGACGCGGACGCGGTCATCAACGCGGCCTCGGCGGATGACCGAAAGACCGTGGAGGTGCTGCTCGCCGCGCTCAAGGGCTCCCAGAAGCGCTTCATCCACACCAGCGGCTCCAGCATCGTCGCCACCGACACCGGCGGCACGCTGACGACGCAGGTGCACGATGAGGACATGCCCATCGACCCCGTCCCGGAGAAGGTGGCCCGCATCGCGCTGGACCGGCTCGTGCTGGACGCGACGAAGGACGGCATCCACACGAACGTCATCTGCCCGTGCCTCATCTACGGCAAGGGCCTGGGCCTCAACCCGGACAGCGTCCAGCTGCCCCCGCTCATCAAGTACGCGCGGGAGACGGGCACCGCGCGCTACATCGGGAAGGGGGAGAACGTCTGGTCCAACGTGCACATCGAGGACCTGGCGGACCTGTACCTGATGGTGCTGGAGCGCGCGCCGGCCGGGACGTTCTATTTCGCGGAGAACGGAGAGGCGAACTTCCGCGACGTGGTGACCGCCATCGGCAAGCGCTACGGCCTGCCCGTCGGCAGCATGCCGGTGTCGGAGGCGGAGAAGCTGTGGGGCGTGGAGCTGGGGCGACTGGCGCTCGCGTCCAACAGCCGCATCCACGCGAAGCGGGCCCGCGCGCTGGGCTGGAAGCCGCACCGGCCCTCGGTGTTCGACGTCATCGCGGAAGCGACGTAGCCCGTGTTGAAGGCCGCGAGCCCCAGGAGGCCCGCGCCTTCCGCTGCCTCACGCCCCCGGGGCCGGCAGCATGAAGCTCAGCACGGCCACGTGAGGACGGCGGGTGGACCCAGGCTGGAGCGCCATCGCCGCGCTCTACGCCGTGGCGTGGGCGTGGGCGTGGCTGCTGCTGGACGAGCCGCTGACCCCGTCCATGCCCACCGCGGGCAAGCTCATCCTGGGGAGCGTGGCGCTGGGGCCGCCTCGAACTTCCAGATCCGATAGCCTTCGCGCACCGGTCGCACGAACCGGCGGACGAGGAACGCCATCACGCGCTGGCCGGCGAGCTCCGTCGCGCGCTGCACGATGGAGGTGGAGGACGCGGTCGTGTAGCCGGCCTCCTGGAAGACGGACTCCGGCGCATCCGTCAGGTCGCGGAAGAACGCGCCCATCTCGGAGATCACCGCGTACAGGTCCTGGCTGTACGCCTTCATGAAGGCCGCGCGCATCAGGTCGCAGTACACGACGTGCTGGGGAAACACGTCCCGCAGCACGGCGAGCAGGTCCCGGCGCTGCGCGTGCGTCAGGTACATGAACACGCCTTCGATGATGACGTGCGTGCGCCGCGCGTCCCGGTACGGCGCCAGCCGGGCGGCGAGCGACTCCGTGGCGAAGTCGATGGACAGGCGCTCCAGCGGGTTCTTCGCCTCCGACACCGGGAGGCTCGCGTCCTTGTGCGCGATGATGGCGGGGTCATCCACCTCCAGCCACCGGCCGCCCTTCAGCCGGTAGGCCCGCGTGTCGAAGCCCGCGCCGACCACCACCACCCGCGCCTGCGGGTCCCGGTCGAGCTCCTCCTGCACCAGCGTGTCGATGATTTGATGCCGCGCGGCATTGCTGGAGTTGGGCCGCGAGAAGGACTTGAAGCGCTCCCAGACCTGCCGGGCCTCGTCGTTCAGGAACCGCGCGGCGAAGGTGTCACCACACAGCGGACGGCGGCGGCGCGCGTCCTCCACCCGGCAGCCCAGGGTGTAATACGCGGTCTTCGAAACGGCGTTGGCCATGCACCTGCCCTCCTTGAAACCCGGCGGCAGCTTGCATGAGATGCCCCTTTTTCCGAAAGGAAGGTTCCGTGATGAAGAGGATCGGGATGACGCTGTGCATGGCCCTGCTGGGGACGGGCTGTGCGCATTCCCCGAAGGTTCCGGATCCGGAGCAGGGCTCCCGGTCGGAGTCGCTCGCGGCGGCGGCGGAGAAGGCCTACAGGGCGCTGGAGTTTCCCCGGTGCGCGGAGGACTTCCGCGCGGCGGCGGAGGCGGACCCGGATGGCGCCACGCGCGCGGAGTCCCTCTACCGCGCGGCGGGGTGTGACGCCCTCGCGGGCGACACGCACGCGGCCGTGGAGGTGTTGAAGCGCGCGGTCCAGGGCGGCTACTTCAACGCGGATCATCTCCAGTACAACCCGGAGCTGGAGCCGCTGCGCGGGCAGGCGGACTGGGACGGCCTGGTCGCGCAGGCCCGGGCCAACCTGGCGAAGGCGGCGGAGCCCCCGTTCCCGGTGCCGACGCTCGCGGGCGTGGACACGTTCGGCTCCAGGAGGGCGGATGCGGCGGCGGTCCTCCAGGTGCTGGGACTGGAGGTCGGCAAGCCCATTGTGCGCAGCGCCGCGCTCATGGCCCGGAAGGAGGCCGTGCTGCGCAAGCAGTTCAACCTGGCCTTCGCCAAGGTGAGCATGTCCGTCTTCTTCGCGGAGGAGCTGAAGGGCAACGCCTTCGTGACGGTGGACATGGTGGACGCGGAGGATGCGCAGCGGGTGCGCTTCCTTCCCGCACCCCAGGGGCACCCGAAGGACCCTGATGGGTTGGTTGACCGGTGGCGGGCCTACGAGGACCGCCTGTGGCCGCTGCTGGTGCAGGGAAAGCTCGACCCGGAGAAGTCCCTCTGCCAGGTCGCCCACTGCATCGGGGGCTTCGGTCATCCGGACCTCGCGGACTTCGAGCCGGAGTTCCTGGCGAAGGTCCCGAAGGCGCTGGATGCGTTGACGGCGGTGCTGCGCGAGGACGCGGACGAGGAGCGGCGCACGGTGGCCGCGCTCCTGCTGGCCTATGCGCCCACGGCGGAGGAGGCCGTCCGCCGCCTGGTGCCCTTCATCCGCGACCCTTCATCCGGGGTGCGCAACAGCGTGCTGCGCGTGTTGACGGCCACGCAGGAGAACGCCAAGGCGCCCCTGCTGGACGTGGCCACGGTGGTGGACGCGGCGTCGATGCCGACGGTGAGCGACCGCAACAAGTCGCTCTACCTGCTCACGTACCTGCTGGACGACCTTCCGGCGGAGGCCCTGAACGCGCAGCGGGCCGGGCTCACGAAGCAGCTCGGTGAGGCCCTGGTGACGATGGCGGCGCTCCAGCAGCCCATCAACCGGGAGCCCGCGGTGAAGGTGCTGGAGCGGCTGTCCGGGGAGAAGCATGAGAGCGCGGACGCGTGGCGCGCGTGGCTCTCGCGTCAGCCGAAGTAGGGGCCCGCGGCTTCAGTCCCCGACGCGCACGGACAGGGGGGTGGAGAACTGGCGCACGACGCAGTCCTCCGCGCTCCCGTCCTCCCACGCGAGCATCGCGAACTCGGCCGGGGCGTCGAGCGCGACGATGGGGTGGTGCCACACGCCCCGGTGGTAGTTGACGCCCTGGCCGGGGCCGCAGACGAACGCGACGAGGCCGTCCAGGTCCGGGCCTCCCGACGGCGCCGCGGGCGCGACGCACACCAGGAACCGCGAGCAGCGCATGGGCAGGAAGGCCTGGCTGGAGCGCGGATGGTGTTCGAGCAGCTTCACGCAGAAGGGCAGCGGCTGCGGCACCGAACGGAACACCGCGAGGTTGGGCTTCGCCCCCGCGCGGTCGCTCTCCAGCTTCGCCGACCAGTCGAACCGCACCGCCGTGCCCTGGTTCGCGGCCGCACCCGCCTTGAGTCCCGCGGACACGACGTCGCCAAAAGGGGCGAAGGCCTCCGGGGTCAGGGGGCGCGCGACGATGGAGCGGGGCGGGGTGGGGGCGTCCTTCATGCGGGAAATATACGGGGGAGGGGGCCCGGGGAAAAACGTCAGGGGCCCAGACCTTTTGGCGGACCCGTTCGTTCCAGGGAGACCTGCCGGCGCGGGCCTCCCCCGCCGCTCGCGTCATCCCGCTGGAGAACCCCATGTTCAAGTCGCTCGCCCTTGGTCTCGGTCTGCTCACGCTTCCCCAGGTCTCGCTCGCCCAGGCGCGGAGCGCTCCGGTGGACGCGGTGGCGCCCGCCGCGAAGAAGGCGCCCGCCGGCCCCGCGCCCGCGGTGGTGGACGCGGCCATGTCCGCGCCCCGCGTGCAGATCGCCCTGCTGCTGGACACCAGCGGCAGCATGGATGGCCTCATCGACCAGGCCCGGCGCCAGCTCTGGACGGTGGTGAACACGTTCCAGAAGGCGCGCCGGGACGGCCAGATGGCCCGGCTGGAGATCGCCCTCTACGAGTACGGCAAGGAGGAGATCCCCGCGAAGGACGGCTACATCCGCCAGCTCCTGCCCTTCACCACGGACCTGGACAAGGTCTCCGAGCAGCTCTTCGCGCTGCGCACCAACGGCGGGGATGAGTACTGCGGCCAGGTCATCCAGAAGGCGACGCTGAACCTGGCCTGGAGCAAGTCGAAGGAGGACCTGAAGCTCATCTACATCGCGGGCAACGAGCCCTTCAACCAGGGCCCCGTCGCCTACGCGAACGCCGTCGCCAGCGCGAAGGAGCACGGCATCGTCGTGAACACCATCCACTGCGGCCCCGCGGAGGTGGGGGCGCGCGACGGGTGGTCGGCCGCCGCGGCGCTCGCGAAGGGACAGGCGCTGAACATCGACCAGAACCGCGCCGTGGCCCACGTGGTGGCCCCGCAGGACGCGGAGCTGGCCCGGCTGAGCGGGGAGCTGAACAAGACCTACCTGGGCTACGGCGCCGAGGGGCGCGTGGGCAAGCAGCGGCAGGCGGAGCAGGACAGCAACGCCAAACTCAGCCCCGCCTCCACCGCCTCGCGCGCGGCGTCCAAGGCCAGCCACCACTATGACAACTCCAGCTGGGACCTGGTGGACGGCGCCAAGAAGGGCTCGGTGAAGCTGGAGGCGCTCAAGGACGACGAGCTGCCGCCGGAGCTGAAGGGCAAGTCGGTGGAGGAGCGCAAGGCCGTGGTGGCGCAGAAGGCGAAGGAGCGCACCGACCTCCAGAACCGCATCCAGGGCCTCCAGGGGGAGCGTGAGAAGTTCCTCGCCGCGAAGCAGAAGGAGACCGCGAGCGAGGGCGCGGAGACGCTCGACACGGCCATCATCCAGTCGGTGCGCCAGCAGGCAGCGGCGCGCAAGCTGGTGCTGGAGTAGGAGCAGGGCGGCGCGATATGGCAGGGGCCTCCTTCCCGCCATGTCCCCCGTCCTCCAGCGCCGCGCCATTCCATGAAGCTCGAGCGCCACGTCGGAGGACTGTCGCTGGCGCGCAAGGCGAACTACCTGCGCGCGCGTGGCTGGCGGGAGGAGGCGGGGGGCTGGTCGAGCGAGCGCTTCCAGCCCGTGCCCATCGCCCGCGCCATCCACCACCAGCTCACCGACGACCTCAGCGGCGCGCTGTGCGCCATGGGCTGGCGGGTGGTGGGGTACTCCGAGCGGGGCCATGTCCAGATGCGCGACGGTGAGCGGGGCAGGCCCTGCTCCCTGCCCAAGGCGCTGCGCGTCCAGGCCCGGCGGGAGCGGCGCCCCGTCGCCGAGCTGACCTACGAGCTGTTCCTCGCGGCCATCGTCGCGACCGAGGGTGGCCCCCCATGAGGCCGCCCGCCCCGCTGCCTGGACCGCCCGTGGGATTTGCGCGAACGCACGCCATGGGCCATGGAGTGGAGGGGTGACGTCCACGCCTGACGACTCCGCCGGCTTGAATGACGGCTACGTGTACCGCGAGCGGATGGGGGCCGCTGGCGTGGGCCGCACCGCGCTCGCCTACCTGACGGGCGCCTACCGTCACTCCACCGAAGCGGAGTGGCGCGCGCGCTTCGGGCGCGGAGAGGTCCAACTGGACGGCGTCACGGCGACCGGGGACGAGGTGCTGCGGGCCCACCAGGAGCTCTGTTGGCACCGGCCGCCCTGGAGAGAAGGGGCGACGCCGGACAGCTTCGAGCTGGTGTACGAGGACGCGTCGCTGCTCGCGGTCATCAAGCCGGGGGGACTGCCGACGCTGCCGTCCGGGGGCTTCCTCAAGAACACGCTGCTGTCGTTCGTGCGCCAGCGCTGGCCGGAGGCGTCCGCGCTGCACCGCCTGGGCCGCGCGACGTCCGGGCTGGTGCTCTTCTCCCGCACGCACGAAGCGGCGGCGCGGCTCTCCCGCAACTGGCGCGAGGGCGACGTGGAGAAGCGCTACCGGGCGCTCTCGGACGGGGTCGCGGCGCAGGACGCCTACGACATCCACGCGCCCATCGGGCTGGTGCCCCACCCCGTGCTGGAGTCCGTGCATGGCGCCACCGACAAGGGCAAGCCGTCCCACAGCCGCGCCGAGGTCCTGGAGCGGCGGGCAGGGCACACCCTCTTCGAGGTGCGCATCCACACGGGGCGCCCCGAGCAGATCCGCATCCACCTGGCGTACATCGGCCATCCGCTCACCGGGGACCCGCTGTTCGCGGCGGGAGGCCTGCCCCGTGAGCGCGAACCCGGCCTGCCCGGGGACGGCGGCTACCTGCTCCACGCGGAGACGCTCGCGTTCACCCATCCCCTCACCGGGGAGCGGCTGCGACTGCATGCGCCCCCACCCCCGGGGTTGAGGACCACGGCGGAAGGCTGACCCGGAGCGGCCGGCCAGCTCCTCCGTGCGGAGCCAGCCCCTTGCGTCGGCCTTGCCAGCGAGGCCCTGTTGCGCGTGGCCGTGGGGCCTCCGTCGCCGGGCTCAGGTCCCCGGGGGGCCTGGGTCCACTCGCGGCCGAGCAGGGCGTACTGGAACTCATCACCCCAGGCGCCCTTGAAGAAGACGTTCTCGATGAAGTGTCCCTCGCGCCGCAGGCCCAGACGCTCCAGCACGGTGGCGGCGGCGGTGTTCTTCGCATCCGTCACGGCGATGAGCCGGTGCAGGCGCAGGGTGCCGAACGCGTAGCCGGGTTGCTCCCGCGGGGCCTTCGCTGAGCAAGCCGCATGGGCCCTCCATGGCCCCATGCGGCTTGCTCGACCATTCCGAAGACCGCCACACCCCTTCGGAGCGTCCTCGAAGGAGGACGCCGTTGGTCTACGGCCCGGTGAGGTAGATTCTCACGCCGTCCGCTCCGGTCGTGACGAAGAGCAGCGAGCCGTCGCGGGAGATGCGCATGCGCCCGTTCACGAAGGCGGCGTTGCCGTTCCAGGAGAAGAGACTCGGGGCCGTTTCGATGTCGCGAAGCTTGCTCAGGGTCGTGGTGCTGTAGACGTCGATGCTCGTCTTCGCGCCGGTCCAGGCCAGATAGAGCTCATCGGTGACCGGGCTGTACACCGCCCCGATGGGCAACTCATTGGCGTAGCTTCCCACCCGGGTCGGCGATTTGAGGGTGCTATCGAAGACGAACAGCCCGCCGTAGGTCGGGAGCGCGTATTGCGAAGCGTTCCGGCTGACGGCGACTTCGTAGGCGAACCAGCCCGTGCTCGACTCCGCGAACGTCTGGGCTCCGACGCTGAAGCGTCCCCACTCGCCGCTGGAGATGTTCGACTCCGCATAGGCCACGGTGGAGCCGTCGGCGGACGCCGTCAGCATGGTGCTCTGGCGGACGCTGGCGAGCTTGGCGGCGGTGTCGTTGGACAGGTCGACCTTGCGCAGCGGAACCCAACCGGAGCCATTGAAATTGGAGGAGACGAGGGCCTCGGTGTTGGAGGTGAAGACCGCGGTGAACGTTCCTGCCTCGCTTCGCTCCAGCGTGAACTCGATCCGGCGTGACGCACCGGTCGTGAGATCGATCAACTGGACCCCGTTGTGGGTGGCGCTGAAGCCACCCTCCGCGACGATGAGCTTGTCGCCATCCGGAGACAGGTCGATGCCCCGGAAGGCGCCTCCGGTGAGCAGCGGTGCCTCGAACTCCCTCGTCTTGAGGTTGAACACGCGCACCTGCCCGGCGCCGTCGCGCGTCGTGATGTACAGGCGGTTGCGTCGGGCGTCATGGACCAGGTCCGTGCGGCCCGGCACCTGGAGGGCGATGGACGCGGGCGCGTCACAGTCACCCTGGGGACCCCATTGTCCCGACGTACATTCCCGGGACCGCGATCCGAGAATCCCACAGCCCGAGGTCTCAACGTCCCCGTCGATGCAGACGTCCAGATCCTCGCAGCGCGGCTCACCCCAGGCGCCGGAGGCGCAGGTCCGGGACCCCGTGCCGCGGCCATTCAGCCCGCAGGCCATCGACTCCTCGGAGCCATCCACGCACACGTCGGAATCCACGCAGAAGCCAGGAGCACTCCAGCCGCCCGCTTCGCAGGTGCGCTGCTGGACGCCACGGCCATTCAATCCGCAAGAGAGCGAATCCAGGGCGCCGTCCACGCACACATCGGGGTCCTCGCACGGGGTGTATTCGCTCCACCGTCCTGTCGCGCAGGTGCGCTGCTGGACGCCACGGCCATTCAATCCGCAGGCGGAGGTCTCCGAGGCGCCGTCCACGCAGTCGCGGACAGGCTCCGGATCACACGCCGTGAGTTGCGCGCCGAGCAGGCAGAGAAGAACGAGGTGGATCCTGCGCGACGGCAGGGCCCGCCGGGAGGCAGCGGTGTGGCTTTGATGGAGCATGTGTGGATTCAGCAAGGACGTGGGGCGCTGGACGTGGTTCATGGACTGCCTTCCCCCTTATTGGAGCGTGGACTGCGCACCGCGCCGGCAGCGCTTGGAGCCCTTGCCCTGGCGCGTTTGAGTTGCCGTTGTATGACGTCAAGGCCGCCAGATCCTGACTTGAGAGGCAATGCGGGGCGTCGTTTGTCAGACAGGCATGCCAGGTGTCTGGGTGGAGGCCGACCCCTCACGGCGTCACAGGTTCGTCCGACCCGCGAACAGCTCCACCACCCAGTCGATGAACACCCGCAGGCCCGCGTCACGTTGTCGCGCGGGTGGGTAGACCAGGAACAGGGGCCGGGCGTCGGGCAGCCATCCCTCCAGGACGGGCACCAGCTCACCGGAGGCCAGGTATGGCTCCAGCACGAAGCGAGGGGCGTACATGACGCCCAGACCGGCGAGCCCGGCGGCCAGGTACGCGTTGGTCTCGTTGAGGGTGAGCAGGCTGCGGCCCTGGACTTCGAGCCGCTCGCCCTCCCGGTTGAAGGTGAAGGGCAATTGCTTCCCGCTCGGCGAGGAGAAGTAGCTGATCACCGTGTGCGCCGGGCCGGCCAGCTCCTGCGGGTGGCGTGGCGGGCCATGACGCTCCACGTACCGGGGTGCCGCGCAGAACTGATAGCGGAGGTCACCCAGGTGCCGCGCGACCAGGGATTCGTCCTTCACGGCACCTCCCCGGATGGCGCAGTCGACGTTGTCCGACAGGAGGTCCACGACGCGGTCGCTCACCCCCAGCTCGACCTGCATCTGCGGATAGCGCGCGTAGAACGAGGGCAGGGCGGGGACGATCAGCAGCCGGGAGATGGTCCCGCTCGACTCCACCCGCACGCGCCCCCTGGGGCCACGCCGTGTCTGGGTCAGCGTGGATTCGAGCTCCCGCACTTCACCCAGGAGGCGCAAGGCCTGCTGGTAGTAGGTCATGCCCTCCGGGGTGACCGTCACGCGGCGCGTGGTGCGGTGCAGCAGCTTCACGCGCAGCTGCGCTTCCAGTTGCTGGATGAGCCGGGTCACCGCCGCCTTCGGGCGGCCCAGCGCCTCCGCCGCCTTGGTGAAGGTGCCGCTCTCCACCACGCGGACGAAGGCCTCCATCGCCGCGAACCTGTCCACCGTGCACCTCATTGTTTCAGGGGTGAAACGAAGTGTGTGAGGGGCGCGTGTTTATCCCAGGAGAGGCGGGGCGTATCTCCTGGCCCATGAAAAGACCTCTGCCCCGCGGTGCCTTCGTCGCTGTCTCACGTGCCCTCACCCTGCTGGTGCTGGCCATCGCTCCACTCCTGCCGTCCGCCGTCCACGCGGCGGCGCCCCAGGTGCGCACCCAGGCACCGGGCTTCCATCGGATGCTGCTCGGTGACTTCGAGGTCACCGTGCTGTCCGACGGCACCGTCCCCCAGACCGTTCGCGAGGTGGCGACGCGCACGACGCCGGAGCGGGTGAAGGACCTGCTCGCGCGCGATCACCTGGAGGACCCGGTCGAGCTGTCCATCAACGCGTTCCTCATCAACACCGGCACGTCGCTGGTGCTCGTGGACACGGGGGTGGGCGGCTTCTTCGGCCCCGGCGTGGGAGGCCAGCTCCAGCAGGGCCTCCGGGCCGCGGGCTACCAGCCCGAGCAGATCGACGTGGTGCTGCTCACGCACATCCACTCCGACCACTCCGGGGGCCTCATGTCCACCACGCGTCGGGCGTTCCCCAATGCCATCCTCCAGGTGCATGCGCGCGAAGTGGACTTCTGGCTCGGTCGCGAGGACACGGCGAAGGGGAGGGTGGATCCGAAGTACTTCGAGGAGGCGCGGGCGATGGTGGAGCCGTACCGCGCCGCGGGGAAGCTGAAGCCGTTCGGGAACGGGGACGCCATCGTTCCGGGCATCCGCGCGACCCCGACCCCGGGACATACGCCCGGGCACAGCGCCTTCGTCATCGAAAGCAGGGGGCAGCGGCTGGTCCTGTGGGGCGACCTCATGCACTTCGGTTCGGTGCAGTTGCGCGAGCCCGCGGTGACGGTCGCCTACGACGTGGATGAGCGCGCGGCCGCGTTCCAGCGAGCGCGTGCCTTCACGGAGGCCGCGAGGCGCGGCGATCTGGTCGGCCTCGCGCACATGCCCTTCCCTGGCCTGGGGCGGCTTGGCGCGGAGGGCAGGGGCTACCGGTGGATCCCGGCCAACTACAGCTCGGGCCAGCGGTGGCAGGGCGCGAACGTCACGGCGGAGTGAGGTGGGAGTACGCCTCGGGGCCGGACGCCGCTGGCGCTTCAGCGGCGTCCGGCCCCGGTTTCATGAAGCGGGGAGGGGAGCCAGGCCTACGGCCCGCGGAGGACGGTCAGTCCCCGGTCGGTGAGGACGAGCAGCATGGCCGGCGTCACGGTGGGCTCGTAGACGAGCTGCAGGACGCGCTGACCGGCCACCTCCTTCACCGGGGCCAGCGTCGTGCCGTCCTTCTCCAGCCGCCAGAGCCCCTGGCCGTTGGTGCCGATGTAGAGCGCGCCGTCATCCGTCGCCTTGAGGGCCTGGATGCGATCCGTCGGCAGGCCCGCCAGCTTGGACCAGTTCCCCGTCGAGCGGGACCTGGGTGTCATCGCCCAGACGCCGTACTCCGCGCTGCCCAGGTAGTAGCGACCCGAGCTGACCTGTTCGAAGGCGCGCCAGTAGTCGTCGGTGGCCTGGCCGTTGAGCACCTCGTTGAAGCTCTTGAAGCTCCAGGGTGTGGGCCCCTCCCAGGTGAACTCGCGGTCCCAGTCCTCCAGCTTGTCGCTGGGCACGAGCACGCCGAGCATCTGCTCATTCGCGACGAGCACGTCGCCGTTCGGCGCGATGCCCAGCCCGTGCATGTACGGGCATTGCAGCGAGCCCCACTTCGAGCCGTTCTCGTAGAGATACCAGCCTGGGTGACGGTGGCTGTTGTAGGTGAGCCCCTGGATGCGCGTCACGCCGTGGTTGGTCGTGATGTAGAGGTCGCCGCGATCCCGGCCGCGCGTCACGCGGGCGCAGTTCAGGACGGAGCGGTCCTCCTCGTAGTGGAAGTCGTTCGTGTTGTGGATGCCAAGCTGCTTGCCCTCGTTCGACGACTTGACGGTGCGCCAGAGGTGCTCTTCGAGCGCGACCTTCCCGTCGGCCTGGAGGCGGACCGCGTCCAGGTCTCCCTTCTGGTACTCGGCGTAGCGCTCGGGCGTGTAGAAATCCTCGCCGGGCTCGGGGATGTACGAGCGCTGCTCGATGCCCGGCGCGCGCTTCATCTCGTTGGCGCGATACCCCACGTACGCTCGCCCGGCCTCACCTCCGCAGATGACCGTGGAGCCGGTCGCGAGCGAGTCCGGGCCGAACGGCTGCCGCGCCTGCCCGACGCCCGACGTCCACGTGGGCGCCTTGTCGCCGGGGCGCAGCACGCCGATGCGGTAGCC
>NZ_JAPNJY010000035.1:0-562500 GCF_026626625.1 Corallococcus sp. BB11-1
CGCTCCGGGAAGCGCTTGCGCTGCGCCTTCTCATCTTCGGAGTGCTTGCGCTGCGAGTCCAGGAACTCCGAAGGGTTGATGTAGCCGCGCATGTACTCGCGGTTGACCTTGAAGCCCTCCACGCGCTCGTTGGACTTGAGCTCCTCCTCCGCGCGCTGCGGGTCGGGGTTGCGGCGGATGTGGGGCGCGTGCTGGTCAATGAGGTTCTCCAGCGACAGCGTCCGGTCGATGAAGTCCTCCACCTTCTCCACGCCAATCTTGTCCACCCAGCGGCGGACGCGGGTGGCGTGGTTGGCCATGTCGTCAATCATCCGGCGGTTGGTGTGCCGGAAGGAGAAGTTGTTCTTGAAGAAGTCGCAGTGCCCGTAGACGTGGGACATGACCAGCTTCTGGTCCACCTCCGGGTTGCTCTCCATCAAGTAGGCGTAGCAGGGGTCATTGTTGATGACGAGCTCGTAGATTTTGGAGAGCCCGTACTCGTACCCCTTCGCCAGCTGCTCGTACTCCATGCCCCAGCGCCAGTGGGGATAGCGGGTGGGGAAGCCGCCGTAGGCGGCGACCATGTTCATCTCGTCGTAGCTGACCATCTCGAAGACGGTGTCGAAGAAGTCCAGGCCGAATTCCTTGGCATAGCCGTGGATTTCGTCCCGCAGCGACGCGAGGCGGGGTGTCAGGCTCTTGGGCATCGGACGGGTGCTCCGCTGAAGGTTGCTCCGATAGGGGATGGACGACCGCTTCAGCGGCCCTTGCCGAGGAAGTCCTTGATGGACGCGTAGATGGCGTCCTTGTCCGCGATCTCGCTCAACGACACGTTGTTCGTGTCACCCACCGCCTCGCGCAGGTCCTTGATGAACTGCCCGCTGCCGTAGGGGGACTCGACCTGGCCGTAGGCGAACTGGTTCACCTGCGGGAGGATGTCGTTGCGCAGCATCTCAATGCACTGGCGCGTGTCGTCCGCGCTCCAGTTGTCACCGTCGCTGAAGTGGAACGGGTAGATGTTCCACGCGCTCTTCGGGTAGTCCGCCTGGATGATCTCCCGGCACAGCTTGTAGGCGCTGGAGATCATCGTCCCGCCGGACTCGCGGGTGTGGAAGAACGTGTCGCGGTCCACTTCGCGGGCGACGGCGTCATGGATGATGTAGCGCGACTCCAGCCCCTTGTACTGGTGCTTGAGCCACGTATCGAGCCAGAAGCTCTCGATGCGGACGATCTCCTTCTGCTCGTCCCCCATCGAACCGGACACGTCCATCATGTAGATGATGACCGCGTTGGTGTCTGGCAGCTCCTGGAGCTTGTAGCTGCGGTAGCGCCGGTCCTCGCGCGTGGGGATGATGACCGGCATCTTCGGGTCGTAGGTGCCGGTGGCGATCTGCCGCTTCAGGGCCTGCTTGAAGGTGCGCTTGAAGTGACGCAGCGACTCCGGGCCGGTGGTGTTGACGCCCGTGTACTTCACCTTCTGCGTGACGATGCGCTCGCTCTGCCGCCGCTCGATGCGCGGCAGTTGCAGCTCTTCGCCCAGTATCTGCGCCAGCTCCTCCAGGGTGACGTCCACCTCTAGGGCGTGGTCTCCCTCGCCCTGGCCGGCCTGGTGTCCGTCCCCGGGCTCCACCGCCCCGGGGCCCAGCTGCTGACCCACCTCGCCCTCGCCCTGCCCGACGCCGCCCTGCTCCTTGTGGCCGTACTTGAAGCGCGGGATGTCGATGAAGGGGATGGGGATGCTGATGGCATCCTTGCCCTTCTTGCCCAGCATCTCGCCCTTCTGCACGTACTTGCGCAGGTTGGCTTTGATCTTCCCGCGGACGATCTGTTTGAAGCGGGAATGGTCCTGGTGGATCTTCAAGGTCACGGCGGCACGTCCCCTGTGTGATGTCCGTCAGTTACTCCTTCGCGTCACCACGGGCGAAGATGCTGGCCACGAAGTTGAGGACGTCCGTGGAGCAGATCTCGCAGTACCCGTAGTTCTTCATCATCCGGTCCTTCACCAGATCGATCTTCTCCTGGGTCTCCTTGTCCACGACGGAGGACACGAGGTTCTTGAGCTTGATGCTGTCCTTCTGGTCTTCGAACAGCTTCAGCTCCAGCGCCTTGTGCAGCCGTTCGTTGGTCCGGTAGTTGAAGGTCTTGCCCTCCACGGCGAGCGCGCCGATGTAGTTCATGATCTCCCCGCGGAAGTCGTCCTTGCGGCTCTCCGGGATGTCGATCTTCTCTTCAATCGAACGCATGAGGCGCTCGTCAGGGACTTCGTAGATGCCGGTGTACTTGTTGCGGACCTTCTCCTTCTGGGTGAAGGCCTTGATGTTGTCGATGTAGTTGCCGCACAGCTTGCCGATGGCGTCCTCGTCGGCGCTGATGGCGCGCTGGACCTCGTTCTTGACGATGTCCTCGTACTCCTGCTTCACCGTGGTGAGCAGCTCCTTCATCCGCTTGCGCGCGTCCTCGTTGTTGATGAGGGAGTGCGTCTTCAAGCCGGCTTCCAGCTCGTTGAGCACCATGAAGGGGTTGATGCAGCCCTCGCCCTTGTCGCTCACCAGGGCGTTGGAGATTTTATCCTGGATGTAGCGGGCGCTGATGCCCTCCAGGCCCTCGCGCACGCTCTCCTTGCGCAGCTCCTTGATGTTGTCCTCGGTGAAGTTGGGCAGCGTCTTCCCGTTGTAGAGCTTGAGCTTCTGCAGGAGCGACAGGTTGTGCTTCTTGGGCTCCTCCAGGCGCGTGAGGACGGCCCACATGGCGGCCATCTCCAGCGTGTGCGGCGCGATGTGCTTGCCCTTGATGGCGCGGGAGTTGAAGTCCTTCTCGTAGATCTTCACCTCCTCCGTGAGCTTGGTGATGTACGGGATGTCAATCTTCACCGTACGGTCACGCAGCGCCTCCATGAACTCGTTGCTCTCCAGCTTCTTGTATTCAGGCTCGTTGGTATGCCCGATGATGACTTCGTCGATGTCCGTCTGCGGGAACTTCTTCGGCTTGATCTTGTGCTCCTGCGACGCGCCGAGCAGGTCGTAGAGGAACGCGACGTCCAGCTTGAGCACTTCGACGAATTCAATGACGCCGCGGTTGGCGATGTTGAACTCGCCGTCGAAGTTGAAGGCGCGCGGGTCGGAGTCCGAGCCGTACTCGGCGATCTTCCGGTAGTTGATGTCGCCGGTGAGTTCGGTGGAGTCCTGGTTCTTCTCATCCTTGGGCTGGAACGTGCCAATGCCGACGCGGTCCTTCTCGCTGAAGATGAGCCGGTTGACGTGCACGTGGTTCATGACCTGGGCGAAGTCGCCGCCGTACTGGGTCATGAGCTCCTTGAAGACGAAGCGGCAGGCGGGGCACAGCTCGCAGCCGTCCGGGATGGTGTAGCCGGACTCCGGCGGGGACAGCTCCGCGAAGATCTTCGGACGCCACTCCTTGGGGATGAGGTTGAGCGGCTCCTCGTTCATGGGGCACTTCATCTTCTCCTTCGTCACCGTGCCGTCCGGCTGCTTCTTGTCGGTGAGCCAGGAGAAGGTGTAGGCGGCGCCCTCCGGGACCTTGGAGTATTCCTCCATGCCCTTCTTGAGCAGGCGGGCGATGGTGGACTTGGACGACCCCACGGGCCCGTGCAGGAGGATGACGCGCTTCTCCGTGCCGTAGCCCTGCGCCGCGGACTTGAAGACGTTCACCAGCTTCATCAGCGGGACGTCCAGGCCGAAGATGGCGTCACGGCCGCCGAAGCGCTCGTCACTGAAGAAGTGGTAGCGCGTCAGCTTCTTCTTGTTGTCGATGTACTCCGACTTCCCGTGACTGAGGATCATGTCGTAGATCCTCTGGAAGGCGGTGCGGGTGACCTTGGGGTTCTTGCGGACGATTTCGAGGTAGTCCTCGAAAGAGCCGTCCCAATTGAGTTCCGCGTAGGTCTTCACGTCCTGGAACGCGGCGATTCTGGAGACCCACGAGCCCTTCTCAGCGTCCTTCATGTCTCTCCCTCGAGGCCACCCGGAGGGGCGCGAACGGTCGCGTCCTCTTCGGAGAAGCCAACATGGTGAACCTGGAGGGCTGGAAGGCCATTCCACACCCACCCCGATGAGGTCCCAGGCGACGACAATCGCGAAGCTCTCGCCCCTTCGGGACCCCGCCGCGGAGTGGGACCGCGCGTCAGCTCGTGTCGGAGAGAAAGCGCTCTCCTTCACGGGGTGAAAAGGCACTTTGATTATAAGGACCGTGGCCCGCGCTGGGAGGAGCCCCCCCGGTGCGATGTGTCGGGTCCCACCGCGTCCAACCGCGCACTTCCCGACGATTGGACCGCTGCTGGAGGACACCCCGTCCGGGGGAACCCCCACTGTGGGGCGGCGTCTCCGTCCGCTCCACATGTCGGCGTGATGGCCTGTTCCGCATTCCGTCCCGCCCAGAAGGGTGCGTAACGGCGCGAATCCCGCGCTGCCCGGGGAAGTGGTGGCGCGGGGGAGGTGCGGCAGGCGGGCGGGCATCAGGCAGGTGGGCGGGTCGCCGGCTTGGCTTTGAGCGCTGCCTGCGTATCCTCGCGCGCGCCATGGTCCCCGCATCGAGTCCCGCCTCCCTTGTGTCCACCCCCGCCGCGCCTGGCCTGTCCGCGGTGCCCGCGCCACGGCCCGAGCCGTCGATGCGCTGGTTGGTGGGCCTCTTGCTCATGGCGGCGCTGCTGCCCCGGTTGGGCGTGTTCTTCATCAACGAGAACCTCTACGGCGACGCGGTGGTGCGCACGGAGCTGGCGGAGCGGTGGTGGTCAGCTCCGCACGTCATCACCTCCTACAAGGACGGGACGTACCAGTTCGGCCCCCTGCACCTGTACCTGGTGGGCCCGCTGCTGTCGGTGTTCGACCGGGACGTGGCGGGCCGGCTGGTGAGCCTGGTGTTCGGCGTGCTGTCGGTGGTGCCGCTGTTCGCGCTGACGCGGCGGTTGTTCGGCTGGCGCGCGGGCGTGGCGGCGGGGCTGGCCTTCAGCGCGTGGGGCATGCACCTGCAGATGTCCACCACCGCGGGCAGCGAGGCGGTGTCGCTGTTCTTCATGCTGGGCGTGTTCGCGCTGCTGGCGGAGGGGGTGGAGGAGAACCGCTTCCAGCCGCTGTTCTGGGGCGCGGTGCTGCTCAACTTCGCGTGCGCGCTGCGCTACGACGCGTGGATGTACATCCCGCTGCTCACCGCGGCGCTGGTGTTCAGCAGCGAGGACCGGGTGGCGTCGCTCACGCGCGCGGTGGGCTTCGGGCTGGTGTGCCTGCCGTTCCCGCTCCTGTGGATGCAGGGCAACGAGATGGCGCACGGCGACCCGTTCTTCCCTCTAAAGGCAGTGGAGGACTTCCACCGGCAGTGGGTGGTGGACTCCGGTGGGGCCGGGGGCTCCGTGGGGTGGCGGCTGCAGCAGCTGGGGTTCTGGCCGGCGGTGGCGCTGTTCACGCTGACGCCCGGCGTGGCGCTGCTGGGCGCGGTGGGCATGGTGAAGGCGTGGAAGCAGCACCCGGAGACGCGCTGGCTGGTGGCGGCGGCGGTGCTGCCGGCGCTGTACTTCACCCTGCGCGCGGCGGTGCTGCTGAGCTTCGTGCCCCTGGCGCGCTTCACGGTGACGCAGCTGGTGCTGCTGCCCGTGTTCCTCGCGCCGGGCTTCGCGGCGGTGGTGGCGGGCCGGGGCGTCTTCGCGCGCCGCGCGGTGGTGGGCGTGAGCGCGGTGCTGGCGGTGGTGATGCCGGTGGCGCTGGGCATCTACACGTTCCGCACGGAGGGCGGGCTGCACGACTCGCTGCGCCCGGTGAGCCCCACGTCCACCAACCCGGTGGCGGTGATGCAGGTGGCGCGCTTCCTCAAGGAGGAGGTGGCGGCCAGGGGCGGCGCGGCGGCCATCGACGACGACCCGCGCTACATGGACCTGCAGGTGGCCTTCTTCTCCAACCTGCCGGAGATGCGCATGGCGCGCGTGCGCTGGGACACCTTCCGCCAGCGCCTCCAGGAGGCGAAGCCGGACGTGCTGGTGCGCTTCGACCAGGGAAACCTGCTGAAGGACCCGGGCGTGAAGCTGGAAGGGCGGACGCTGACGCTCGACGGCGTGGCGTACGTGGAGCAGGACGGCTTCTCCGCCCCCCTGCACGTCTACCGCCGCCAGCCGTAGCGTGGCGGCCCGGCCCCCGGCGGCTCCAGGGGGCGTCCCGGGCGGCCCTCAAGCCTCCGGGTCGTAGTCCTCGGGGTCATAGCCCTCTTCAACGGGGGCGCGGTGCGCGTCCAGCCAGCCCTGGAGGATGAACTGCGCGGCGAGCTGATCGATGACCTCGCGCCGCTTCGCGCGGCTGACGTCCGCCTCCAGCAGGGTGCGCTGCGCGGCCACGGTGGACAGCCGCTCGTCCCACAGCTCCACGGGCAGGCCGAGCGACTGGCCCAGCACGTCCGCGAACTTGCGTGAGGCCTCCGCGCGCGGACCCTCCGAGCCGTTCATGTTGAGCGGCAGGCCCAGCACGATGCGGGTGACCTCGTACTCCTTCACGAGCCGGGACAGCTCCGCGAGGTCCGCCTTGATTGACGAGCGCCGCACGGTGGTGACGGTCTGGGCGGTGAGTCCCAGCCCGTCGGAGACGGCCACCCCGATGGTCTTGGTGCCGTAGTCGAGCCCGAAGGTGCGCATGGGCTGCGGACTCTAGCCGCAATCCTCCGCCGTGGACCGACCCGTCCGCGCCTGGGGACGCACGCGCGCCCACCTCCCGTCCAACCCCTGGATAAGGCTCGCATCGCCCCGTGCCGCGGCCGGCATCGCCGCTGCAATGAGCAGGTCCCGTCCGAAGAGACGGCGCGCGGCCTCCAGGCAGCATCCACTTCAACCCGTCGCGCGGGAGTTTCGATGCTCGACATCCTCAAAGGCGTGGCGAACCTGCTGGGCGGCCCCATGACCGCCGTGGTCGACCTGGCCGGCAATGCCCTGGGTCTCCCCCCGGTCCTCACCAACTCCATCAAGACGGCCGCCGGGGTGATGACCGGCAACGTGATGATGGCGGCCAGTGGCGCCCTGGGCGTCGCGGACGAACTGAAGAAGAACCCCCCGGCGAAGACGGAGTACTGCGCGCCCCAGGACGCGGCGAAGGCGGGCGCGGGCTATGCGCCCTCCGCGAACGGGGGTGCTTCCCAGGCGCAGGCCGGGTCGGGGGGGTTGGGCGCCAGGAGCCCGTTGGATCCGAAGCTGCTGGACTACGCGGACTCGCTGCGCACGCTGGAGGCGAACTTCGGCTACCTGGACCTGATGGACGGCCGCAAGGACGGCACGCTGTCGCACGGGGACCTCCAGCGCATCGCGCAGGACACGAACGTGTCGCCCTCGCTGCGGGACGCGGCGAAGTTCCTGGTGGAGAACCGGGGCTTCTTCGAGCAGGTGGACACGTCGAAGAACAAGGTGCTCCTGCTGCCGGTGCCCAACGCCAACGACGACCGCATCGACCTGATGAGCCTCCAGCAGGAGTCGAGGCGGCTGGCGGCGGACTTCGCGAAGTACGGGCGTCCGGAGCGGCCGGGACGTCCAGCGCCCGCGCCGTCGGACTGTGAGCCGGTGCCTTCGGACTGCGCGCCGCCCGCCACGGGAGGGGGCTCCAGGCCGGGCAGCGGCGCGGGGCGGCCGGGCACGGGCACCGGTGGCGCGGGGCGGCCGGGAACGGGCGGTTCGTCGGGCTCTCCGGGCCACGGCGCGGAAGGCCCGGGGCGGCCGGGGAGCGGGAGCGGCGGGGGCGCGTTGGATCCGAACCTCGCGGGCTACCGCGACGCGCTCCGGGTGCTGGATCAGAACTGGGACACCTTCGACACGGCGGTGGGGTCGAAGGACGGCAAGCTGTCGATGGCGAACATGGAGGCGCTGCTCGGAAGTCCGGCGGCGTCCCCGACGCTCAAGCGCGCCGCGCAGTTCTTCAAGGACAACCCGGAGTACTTCAACCGCCTGGAGATGGCGGCGGGGAGCGGGAGCCGGGATGGCGTCGCCAGCCGGCAGGACCTGGCCGTGGAGCTGGCCGCGGTGTCGAAGCTGCCGGAGGTGCCGGGGGGGGCCCAGACGGGCCGGAGCACGGGGGGCTCGCGGGCGCGGGACATCGTGGACAACCCGAACATGAGCATCGAGCAGAAGGTGCAGGCGCTGCTCATGGGCATCACCGAGGACACCGACGCGGAGCTGCTGGACGTGATGAGCGAGATGGCCAGCGCGCGGGAGGAGCGCGCGACGCTGGGCACCAGCGACCAGGACAAGGCCCGCGGCGCGAAGCTGGACACCAGCATGCAGGAGCTGGAGCTGCGCCTCCAGACGCTGATGGAGAAGCGCAAGGCCATGTTCGACCTGATGAGCAACATGTCGTCGAAGTTCAACGAGATGGCGAAGACGGCCATCTCCAACC
The DNA here is from genome assembly GCF_026626625.1 of Corallococcus sp. BB11-1. NCBI lineage: Bacteria > Pseudomonadati > Myxococcota > Myxococcia > Myxococcales > Myxococcaceae > Corallococcus > Corallococcus sp. BB11-1. The sequence continues at coordinate 8,349 of NZ_JAPNJY010000035.1, forward strand.
TGCGCAGCGCGTGAGAGCCGCCATGGGACGCATCATCAAACACGAAGGCGGCGAGGGGCTGAGGATGGAGACCGGGACGTTGCGCAGGCTGAAGGCGTTCGCGCGGGGAGAGTCGACCTGGGCGGAGGTGGAGGGGATGACCTTCGAGGAAGCGAAGGCCATCGCGCAGGTGGGCTGCGACCTGGCGGCCGCGGGACGGCTGGAGGAGGCGCGCATCCTGTTCGAGGGGCTCGTGGAGGGGAACCCGAAGGACTCGGCGGCGCACGCGGCGCTGGGCACGGTGTACCAGAAGCTCGGAAGGGTGGAGGACGCGCTCACCGAGTACACGCACGCGCTGACGAGGGATCCGCGCAACCCCGTGGCGCTGACGGGCCGGGGCGAGCTGCACCTGCGCCGCGGGGAGCGGCAGGGCTTCACGGACATCGCCAACGCGGTGGAGGTGGATCCGCACGGGGAGACGTCCGCGGGCCGCCGCGCGCGGGCCCTGGTGAAGGCCATCACCCTGGTGGCGGTGGAGAAGCTGAAGGACGCGCAGACGTAAGGGGGGGACTGCTCGCGCGAGCCGCTGTCCAGAAGCGACGCGGCTCGCCCGAGGCGGGGTTGGGGACGGGACTTTTCAAGACGGATTTGCCGCCGGACAGTTGGGGAGCGGTCCGGGGGCGGCTGCTGGAGGATGGGCCTGGTTGGCGAGGGGGAATCCGTGGAGTGGGGGCCCATCCACCAGCAGCTTCTTGATGCTGGACAGCAGGTCAGGGCGTGTCGAGCGTGGCGAGCCGTTCGCCGATGGGGGGGTGGCTCATGCCCTTGAGGACGAGCCAGCGGGGCGGCTCGGGGTCCATCTTGTTCACCCGGGCGGCCTTCACCAGCATGCGGCGGAAGGCATCGCGGTCGCCGGTGAGGCGCAGGCCGTAGCGGTCCGCCTCGCGTTCGCGCTCGCGGGAGAGGGCCCCCGCGACGGGGGCCCCGAGGTTCATCAGCAGGAAGACGAGGAACGACACCAGGGGCAGGGTGCGGATGTCGCCAACGCGTTGGACACCCCACCAGCCCCGGCGGGCGGCGAGGCGCAGCAACTGGTCGATGAAGAAGAGCAGGGCCACCAGCGCGAGCGACGAGGCGATGCGGCCGGGCCAGCGGGCCTCGTGGACGTGCCCCGCCTCGTGCGCCACGGCGGCGAGCACCTCGTCCTCGGAGAGCTCCTTCACGATGACGTCGTTGAGGACGATGGTGCGCGTGGGGCCCTGGCCGGCGAAGTAGGCCTGCACGCGCTTGGAGGTCACGGATGTCTTCTCCACCACGACGTCGGAGAAGGAGATGTCCGCCTTGCGCATCAGCGCGGTGATGCGCTCGCGCAGCGGGCCTTCGGGCAGGGGCGTCTGGTCGTAGTAGAGGCGGGCGCGGTAGGGGTCCACCGCCGCCGCCACCAGCATCAGCAGCGCCACCGGCACGCCCAGCACCAGCCACCAGCGGCGCACGCGGCGGGCCAGGCCATACATGCCGACGACGAGCGCGGTCAGCGCGAGCGCGGCCACGAGCGTGCCCTTGAACCACACCCAGGCGAACGTCACGGGCGTGAAGTTGGACATGCCGTACCGGTGCTCCAGCACGTAGTAGAACCAGACGTTCGCGGGGGCGTAGAGCAGCTGCGTCGCCAGGTCGATGAACAGGGCGAACAGGATGGCGGCGCCCCAGCCGGGCTCGCCCCACAGCCGGTCCATCGCGCTGAAGAACGCGCGGCTCACCGGGGCCGTGCGAAGCAAGCCGAACCGGCGCTCCAGCGCCGCCGCCGTCGCGCAGGCCCCCCGGTACACGGGCCGCACCAGCACGGCCATCAGCAGCACCGCCAACCCCAGCTGCACCAGCGGATCCACCGCCGCGCGGACGTAGTGCGGCTGGTGGTACGCGTGGATTTCAGCGAGCTGTTCGGAGGTGAAGAGCGGTTCCATGGGCGTTGGGCCGCGAGGCTACGCCCAGGGGTGGCTTCATGCCCAGCGGCCGCCCTCCAGGCCCGGGGCTCAGGAGTGCGGCGAGGCGGCGGCGTCCTCGGGGACCGGAGCGCTTTCGGCGTCCGCGTCCGCGAGCAGCAGCTTCTTCACCTTCTCCAGGCTCTGCCGCGTGCGGTCCACGAAGGCGCTCTGCGAACCGATGCGCTCGGCGGCCTCCAGGGTGCGCTCGTAGATGTTGATGGACTTGGTGAGCAGCACGCGGATCTTCTTGCGCAGCTCCTGGCGGTAGACGCCCGCCTCCTCGGCGTTGAGCTCCGGGGGCGTGGGCGAGTTCACCATGTGCTCGTAGAGGTTCTCGTAGAGGGCGCCAATCTGCGCGCCCGCGGCGGTGGCCCAGTAGCCGTTGCCCACGCGGATGGAGCGCAGGTAGTGGCCCTGCGCGGACAGCAGCAGCTCCGCCTTGTAGTTGAGGTCCGTGGCCAGCCCGTCGCTGCCCCGGCTGGCCTCCAGCTTCACGGCCTCGTAGTGCAGCCGGTAGATCTCCCCGACGAAGAAGTGCGCCTGCGCGGGGAAGTAGTCCTCCACCTCCGCCTTGTCCGGCAGGGCGTCATAGGCGGTCAGCGCCTTGCGCAGCGTGGCCTCCGCGTCGTCCGTCTTGCCGGACTCCACCTGGCAGATGCCCTGCTGAACCTGGGCCTCGATGCGGCGGCCCGCGGGCAGGTCGTCGCGGGCGACCAGCGTGGCCAGCATCCGGGTGGCCTCGTCGTAGCGCTCCAGGTGGTAGAGCGTCTCCGCCACGCGGAAGGAGGCCTCCAGCGCGTCGCCCTGGCCCTTCGCCGGCTCCGCCAGTTCGGAGAAGCGCCCGTAGGCGTCGTCCCATTCCTTGAGGCGCTGGTGCGCGAGCCCCGCGTTGTAGAGCGCCTGCCGGCGGTGCGGGCTGCCCGGGTGGAAGTCCACGAGCCGGCCGAAGTAGCGCGCCGCCTGCTTGAAGTCGTTGGCGGCGAACGCGGAGGTGCCGCCCGCGAAGAGCTCCTCGTCGTTGAGGCGGTCCAGCTCCAGGTCCGCCGTCACCGTCACGGGGTCGAACTCCACCACCTGCTTCGCCTGGGCCGGGTCCGGCTTCGCCGCGGAGCCCGTCGTGCGGCAGCCCGTGAGGCCCAGCCCCAGGCCGAGCACCCCCAACCACAGCCACCGCCGGGCGCCGCCGGTTCCATCCATCCGCTTCATGCCGTCCATGCGCCTGCTTCCTTCCGGAGTCCGCCGGGTCCCGCGGTGGGCCCCGGACATCGACATCCCGGGGACCCGGTGGGTTCCCCACGGAGCTTCCACCGAACGCCTCCGGGGTGGGGCCAGTCTAATGCGGGGTGCGTCGCCGCGCTGTCACGTCGCCCGCCTGCCCGGCATGCCCGCTGGAAATCTCCGGCGGGGGCGGCGTCACGCGCGGTGGGGGAGGGCGCTCAGGCGAGGACGTCGTCGCCCAGCAGATAGCGTCCGGTGTTCCACAGCGCGGTGAGGTCGTGCACGTCCAGCCCGAAGCGGGGCACCTGGATGAGGGGCGTGCCCGGACAGGCCGCGCGCAGCTGCGCCATGCCCTCCAGGTCCTGCTGCGCCAGCACCTGGAGCTCGCGCAGCGTCTCCTCCACCTTCGCGCGCCGGGTGGGCGTCAGCGAGGCCGCGTCCTTCCACAGCTCCGGGGTGGGCACCGGGTGCACGCGGTTCACCACGATGGCCGTCATCTCCATGCGGTTCTGCTTGAGCAGGCCGTGGAAGTGGATGGCTTCGTCCAGCCGCTCCGGGTTGGGGCTCGTCACCAGCACGAAGCCCGTGGTCTTGTCCTCCAGCAGCTCGCGCACGCCGCGCGCGCGCTCGCGGAAGCCCTCGTTCATGGAGGAGAGCGTCACCATGAAGGAGGACAGCTCCTGGAGCATCTCCGTGCCGGTGAAGCGCGACAGCGCGCGCGTCACGTAGCTGCCGCCCAGGTTGAAGAGGGACAGGCCCACCTTGCCCGCCCTCAGCGCGGGCGTGAGGAGCCACTTGGCCGCTTCGTTGTCCAGGAAGTCCAGCACCCGGTTGGGCGCGTCCAGGAAGTCCAGCGCGTGCGCGGTGGGCGGCGTGTCCAGCACGACCAGCTCGTAGTCGGTGCTGCGGCGCAGGTCCCACACCTTCTCCATGGCGATGTATTCCTGGCTGCCCGCCAGGGCCGTGGAGAGGGACTGGTAGAAGCGGTTGGCGAAGATGCGCTCGCGCTGTTCAGGCGGGGCCACGCGGGTGATGAGGTCGTCCCAGGTGGCCTTCATGTCCAGCATCATCGCGTGCAGCGCCGCCTTGGGGCGCACGCCCAGCGGCTCCAGCACGGAGGCCGGCACTTCGGCTTCCGTGTTGCCCAGGCCGGACAGGCCCAGCGAGTTGGCCAGCCGCTTCGCCGGGTCGATGGTGCACACGATGCTGGGGCGGCCATCCACCGCCGCGCGCAGGGCGAGCGTCGCCGCCACCGTCGTCTTGCCCACGCCACCCGAACCCACGCAGATGAGCACGCGCTTGTTCGCGAGCGCCGTTTGCAGCGCCGTCATGCTCCCGTGCCTCCCTTCACCAGCCCCTGCAGGTGCCCCATCACCGTCTCCACCGCATCCCGTCCGAAGCGCGGCACGAACAGCCGCGGCACCGTGTACACCGGCGCGTGAAGGTTGCGCTCCAGCTTCGTCCCGGCGAGCACCGCCTGCGAGGCCCGGTCATGGTGCGCCTGGGCCACCGTGCGCAGCTCCGGACAGCCCGCGAGCGCCTCCAGGTCCGCCTCCGTGAAGCGCTGGGGGAAGGCCTGGTTGAGCACCGCCGCGTGCGTGCGGATGTGCACCCGGTCGCGCAGCGCGCTGTGCAGCTCCAGGGCCTCGTTCACCGGCATCTCCTCCGGCAGCGACACCAGCACCGCGGCCGTGACGCCGGGGTCCACCAGCAGGTCGCGCATCTTCAGCGCTTCGCGCGTCATGGGGCCCGGGGGCACCGTCTGCAGCAGCACCTGCGGCACGCTCAGGAAGGAGATGGCGTGGCCGGTGGCGGGCGCGTCCAGCACGAGGGTTTCGTACTTCCAGCGGCCGTCCGGCAGCTTCTCCTGGAGGTGGAAGAGGATCTTCCCCAGGAGGACGAGCTCCTGGAGCGACGGGATGAAGCGCAGGAAGTAGCGCACCAGCCGGTTCTCGAAGACCGTCTTGTAGAGGGTCTCGAAGCGCAGGACCATCAGGCCGTACTCGCGCATGGACTCCTGGGGGCGCACGTTCACCGCCCAGAGGTTCTCCTCCAGCTTCTTCACCTCCGGGCCCGCTTCGGGCAGCTCCAGGAAGCGGCTGACGCGCTCCTGCGTGTTCACCTCGCACACCAGGGTGCGGCGCCCGGCGCGCACGGAGGCCAGGGCCAGCGCGGCGGCGACGGTGGTCTTTCCCACGCCCCCCTTGCCGGAGACGATCCAGAGACGTTTGTCGAGCAGTCCGGGCATAAGGGCGCGCGAACCGTAGGGATGGCCCCCTGGAGAGTCAACGAGAGTCCAGCGCGGGAAACACCCATTGTTGCCCTGCTTGACACGTCGCGTTGGCCCCTCCCAGAGTGCGGCGTCTTCTTCCCGACGTCCCGCCCGCCCCCCGGGGGCTCCTTCCTGGCGGGGCCGGATCCGAACGGTTCCAAGCCATGCTCAAGAACAACCCGATGATGAAGATGCTCGTGGAGACGGGCGAGGAGCGCGTGGGCAAGCTCGCGCAGCAGCTGCTCTCCAACGAGAAGTTCGTGGCGGCGGTGCAGTCGCTGGTGTCGCGCTCGCTCGCGGCCAAGGGGACGCTGGACTCCGCGCTGCGCACGGCGCTGTCGGCCATGAACCTGCCGTCCACGGCGGACCTGGAGCAGCTGCGCTCCAAGGTGGGCGACCTGGAGCGGCTGCTGGCCTCCGTCGAGGGCAAGGTGGACACGCTCGTGGAGCACGCGTCGTCGAAGCCGAAGAAGAAGTAGCGCGCGTCTTCCCGGGGCCATGGCCATGCGGCGCATCGCGTTCATCAACGAGAAGGGCGGCACGTGCAAGACGACGCTGGCGGTGAACACCGCGGCGTGGCTCGCGCTGCGCAAGCAGTGCCGCGTGCTGCTCGTGGACCTGGACACCCAGGGCCACGCGGGCAAGTCGCTGGGGCTGGACGTGCGCACGCTGCCGCGCAACGTCTTCCACCTGCTCACGGACCCGGAGGTGACGCTCGCGTCGGTGGCGCGGCCCACGGGCGTGGCCGGGCTGGACGTGGTGCCCGCGTACAAGGAGATGGCGGACTTCCCGGTGGTGGTGGCGCAGGACCCCCGACGCGCGCACCGGCTGGCGGACCGGATGCGGGAGGCGGAGGCCGCGGGCTACGACGTCGTGCTGTTCGACGCGCCCCCCTCCATGGGGCTCACCACGCGCAACATCCTGGTGGCGGCGTCGGAGGTGGTGGTGCCGGTGGCGCTGACGTACCTGGCGCTGGACGGGTGCGCGGAGCTGGCGGAGACGGTGCGTCAGGTGGGCGAGTCCGAGGGACGGCCGGACCTGCACGTCACCAAGGTGGTGCCCACGCTGTACCGCAAGACGGCGCTGGCGACGGCCATCCTGGAGCGCCTGAAGGCGTACTTCCCGGACGCGCTCGCGGCCACGCCGCTGGGCTACAACGTGAAGGTGGACGAGGCCCAGAGCCACGGCAAGACGGTCTGGGAGTACGCACCCCGGAGCCCGGGGGCGCGGATGCTCGCGGCCATCGCGGCGGAGATCCACGGCGGGCCCGCCCCGACGAAGCGGAAGCGGGCCGCGCGCAAGGTGGCCTGAGCGGCGTCCGGCTGCCCCTCATGGGCAGCAGCACGGACACCCGGGCTGCACTCCACGCCTAGGCGGCGCCGGAGTCCTTCTTGTCCTGCTTCTCCCAGGCGTCGAGCTTCTTCTCCAGCTCTTCCAGACGCTGGCTGAGCGCCTGCATGTCGCGGCCGAGGGCAGGGAGGTTGCCGGTGAGGTTCTCCACCACCTGCTTCACGCGCTCGTCCATGCGGCGCTGGAAGTCCTCGAAGGCGCGCTGGCTGGCCTTGAGCAGCTCCGCGGGGTTGAGGCTCGCGGTGGCCTCCGCGGACGTGCCGGGGGCGGGCACGGGAGCGGCGGGAGTGGTGTCCGGGGTGGTGGGCTCCGGAGAGCCGTCCTCGCGGCGCAGCAGCTTGTCCAGCCGCTGTTCGGCCTCCTCGCGGATGGAGGCCACGCGCGGCGTGACTTCCTTCTGGATGAACCCGGAGATGGATTCGCCGGGGTGGCGGATGATCTCCCGCAGCACCGACAGCGGCATCTGGTTCTTCTTCTTCTCCTCCTCGAAGATGATCTGCGCGAGGGTGACCGAGGTCAGGTCTTCCTTCGTGCGGTTGTCGACAATCCGCACCTCGGTTCCCTCCTTGATCATCGCGGCGATTTCATCAAGGGTGACGTACCGGCTCTCCACGGTGTCGTAGAGTTTCCGGTTCGTGTACCGCTTGATGATCTTCGGCTCCTTGCTGCTGGGAGCGCCTGCTTGCTCGGCCTCGCTCATGTCTGTCGTCTCCGACCCCGGCTGCGCCTTGGCATTTACTGGTTTACTACTTGAGTTCCAAAGGGGCGAACCTCGTATCAAAGGGGTTCGAAGCGAGCAAGTTGCCCGGACCCGACTCGCCGTGCCCTCCCGGTGGGCCTATGCTCCAACTCCCCCCGGCCCGACCTCATGATCGTCCAGTGCGAACAGTGCCAGACGCGGTTCAAGATCCCCGACGAGAAGGTGACGGAAAAAGGGGTCAAGGTCCGCTGCACCAAATGTCAGAACACCTTTCGGGTCGCCCGCGAGGCCGCGCCAGTCCCGGCGGCTCCCCTGCCAGCCCTGGCCCCGAGCGGGCAGGCAGACCCGTTCCAGGCGTTCGGTGACGCCCCGGAGCCCACCGGGGAGGTCACCCGTCCGGGCCCGGCCTACTACGCGCCCGGCGCGCCCGGCGCGCCCGGCGGCTCTGGGGCGAAGGCGTCCCCCGCCAGGTCCTGGGGTGACGTGGACGTGGACATCGACGTGGACGACGCTCACGCGGACCCCATCACGGTGCGTGGCGGGGGGGCGCTGACCCCCTTCGACGCGCCCCTGGCTTCCCCGGGCGTCGCGGCCCGGCGTCAGGCGCCTCCCGCTCCGGCGCCTCCCAAGGTGAACCTGTCCGGGCTGAACGAGGAGGACCCGTTCGCGGACTTCATGTCCGATGTTGGACCCTTGCCCGCGCCGGCCAGCGCTCCGCCCGTGGCGAGCCCGGCGGCACCCCGGCCGGTGGCCACGGCAGGCGTGGGTGCTCCGCCCCGGCCGTCGGTCACGGGGCTGCGGTCGGTGCCTCCCGGGGCCTTCGCGCCGCCGGCTCCCAAGGCCGCTCCTCCCGGGGCGTTCGTCGCGGGGCCTCCTGGCGCGCTTCGTCCTGGAGCGGTCGCGGGGCCCCCCACGCCCGCTGCCTTCGGAGCCGGGCCTTCCGCGCAGCCTTCGGGCCCGGGGGCTTTCGGGGCTGGGCCTTCCTCTGCGCCATCGGGTCCGGGTGCCTTCGGGGCCGGGCCATCCTCGCCGCCGGGAGGGGCCGGGGCTTTGGGTGCCGCACCGGCCCTGGCGCCTTCGGGCCTGGGGGGCAGGGCGTCCGCGCAGCCCGCAGGCCCTGGTGCCAGGGCGGGGGCTCCTTCGCAGCCCCGGACCGCGCCTGCGTCGGCGGGACGCCCCGCCCAGGTCGCGGCCGCCGTCCCCGCCGCGGCTGCCGATCCGCTCTTCGACTTCTCGCTGGAGGAGGATGCTCCCGCCGCGCCGTCGCGCCCGGCCGGGAACACCGCCGTGCCGTCCGCGCCGGGCGGGGGGAAGCCGCCTTCACCAGGGCTCGCCGCGCCAGCGCCGGCCTTCGCCTCCGAGGATCCGTTCGCGTCCATCGACATGGCCACGCCGTCCTCGGACCTGTCCGCTCCCGAGGACCCGCCGCCCGCCGCCGCCCCTCCGGATGCGATGGGCGACCTGTTCGACTTCTCCGGTGGAGGGGGCTCGGGCGAGGAGGGGATGTCCGCCTCGGACACCGGCCGCGCCGCGCTGCTGGGGGACGTTCCCGCCGAAGCGCCTCCAGACGCGGACGGCATCTCGCTGCTGGGCGACGTGCCGGCGTACGACGACGGCGACCCCTTCAAGATCACCACGCCCCGCCGTGAAGTGGTGGACCTGGCCTCCATGCGGGGAGGGCCCGCCGTCACGGTGACCAAGCCTTCCGCGCGGCTGGAGGAGGTGGGCATGCCCCAGCGCCGGCTGCCCGGCCGCGCGCGGAAGCTGACGGGGTTCATCGTCAACCTCACCGTCGCCACCGTGCTCGTCGTGGCGCTGGGCGCGCTGGGCATCGTGTACCTGCGCGACGGGAAGGTGAACGCCTCCACCCTGTCCCCGGACCGGCTGCGCGCCCTGGTGATGCCGCCCGCCAAGCCGTTCATCGCCAGCGACGTGTCCAATGGCCTGTACGCCACGCGCGACGGCCACATGCTCTTCGTCGTGCGCGGCGAGGCGGAGAACCGCACCGGTGCCGCGGCGTCCGTGCGGGTGCACGCCGCGCTCTTCGACGGCGACCAGCGCGTGCGCTCCTCCGAGGGGCTCGCGGGCGCGCTGGCCACCCCCGAGGACCTCCACGCCGTCACGAACCGCGACGCCGCCACCGCGCTGCGCCAGCGCCTGGACGCGGCCGCCCTGCCGGTGCCTCCGGGGGGCAAGGTGCCCTTCCTGGTGCTGTTCCAGGAGTTCCCCGCAGACCTCACGGGCTTCCGGCTGGAGGTGACGCTGGAGCCCGCGCCTTCCTCGCCCACGGCGGGCCGCACGGGGGAGTAGCGCCGCCATGCCCACCCTGGATGAGGCCCGCGCGCTCGCGCGCAACCTGCACGCCCTGGGCGGAGGCGCCACGGTGCGCCGCAAGGCCGCCGCGCGCGAGCTGGCCCGGCGGGAGCCGTTCGACACGAACGAGCTCATTGGCCACCTGCTGGCCCTGGCCCGCGCCGGCCAGGCCCCCGCCACCTGCGTGCTGTCGGACTTCATGGCCGCGCTGGCCCTGGAGGCCGAGCACATCCCCCACGTGGAGGCGCTCCGGCGCATGGCCCACGTGCAGTCCCTGGAGGCGGTGGCGGACCTCTTCGCCCAGGGGCCCGCGCGCAAGGAGCTGGACGCGGACGCGGCGGCCCGCGCGGATGCGCTCGCGGCCAACCAGTCCCTGGGACACCTGAAGCAGCAGGCCCGCCTCACGCGCGACCCGGACGTGCTGTCGCGGCTGGCCACCGTCAGCAACCCGGCCGTGCTGCGCAACGTGCTGCTCAACCCCCGCCTCACCGAGCCGCTGGTGGTGCGCATCGCCGCGCGCCGTCCCGCCCGCCCGGAGCCGCTGGTCGAAATCTGGAAGGCTTCCCGCTGGTCCGTGCGGCACGCGGTGCGCCGCGCGCTCGTCTTCAACCCGTACCTGCCACCGGAAGTGGGCGCGAAGATCGTCCCGCTGCTGAACACCGCGGACCTGCGAGAGCTGGTGGCGGACGCGGGGCTGCTGCCCGCCCTGAGACAACAGGCCGCGCGCCTGCTCCTGGAGCCAGCGCCCGGCACGCCGCCCGCCCCCCTGGTGATTCCAGGGGAGGAGGCCTAGGCGCGGCGGTCCTTGGGGGGCTCGGTGAAGTCCGCGTCGGTGCTGCCCCGGCGCGAACCGGGCAGGGTCTTCACGTCCACCAGGTCCTGTCCGCGCGACGCCTTGCGGAAGGAGTAGACGAACTTGCCCATCGCGTTGCCCAGCTGCCCCATCCGCGCGGCCGAGAAGACCACCAGCAGGACGAAGCCGAGGACGATGTACTCTCCGATGCCCAGCATGCGCCGGACACTGCAATAAACCCTCCCGGGAGGCAAGCCGGGCGCACGTCCACCCCTGGACGCCCGGCCGTTCGCGACGCTGCCCGCGCGCCCCGTTCCAGCGCAGACTGCGCGCCCCATGCTCCTGCTCGCTCACCGTGGTGCCAGCGCCGATGCCCCCGAGAACACCCTGGAGGCCTTCACCGAGGCCGTGCGCCAGGGCGCTGACGGGGTGGAGCTGGACGTCATGGTGTGCGGCTCCGGCGAGGTGGTGGTGTGCCACGACGAGCGCCTGGAGCGGCTGGCCGGCCAGCCCTGGGAGGTGCGCACCACGCCGTGGTGGAAGCTGCGCCGGGCCGACGTGGGCTCGTCCCTGGGCTTCGCGCCCGCGCGCATCCCGCTGCTGGAGGAGGTGCTGGACGCGCTGCCAGCGCACTTCCTCATCAACATCGAGCTCAAGTGCGACCGCGTCGATGACGGGGGCCTGGTGGCGGCCGTGGCCGGCATGGTGGCCGGGCGCCAGCTCTCCAACCGGGTGGTGCTGTCCAGCTTCAACCCGCTGTGCCTCTTCCGGCTGGCGGCGGTGGCCCCCACGCTGCGCCGGGGCTTCCTCATCGACCCGGACAAGGCCTGGGCGCCCCAGGCGTACGTGGTGAGCCCGCTGGTGTCCTCGCATTCGGTGCACCCCTTCCACGAGGCGTGCACGCCGGAGCGGGTGGCCGCGTGGCGCGAGGCGGGGCTGAGCGTGGCGGCGTGGACGGTGGATGACCCCCGGCGCGCGCGGGAGCTGGGCGCGCTGGGCGTCTCCTACCTCATCACCAACCGTCCGGGACGCGTGCGCGAGGCCCTGCGCGGCGACGCCCCGGACGCGGTGGGTGCCTAGAAGTCCAGGCCCAGCGTGGTGTTGAAGGCGACGACGGAGGACAGGTCGCGGCTCACGTCGCCCGGCACGTCGAAGCTGCCCAGGTTCGTGATGGAGAACTCGGCGCCCAACTGCAGCGCGCCGCCAATGAAGCGCGCGCCCGCGTAGAAGCGCGGGGTGAGGTTGTCGCCCGCGGACACCCGGGCGTACGTGCCCGTGTTGCCGTTGGCCAGGGTCGCCCGCGAGTCGTCCCTCAGTGAGTCCTCCAGCGACAGGGAGGGGTTGAAGACGAGCGAGCGCGACGCGGCGCTGACGAAGGCCAGGTCCAGGCCGCCGTAGGGCGTCAGGGTGATCATCCCGCCCAGCGGGAACTGCTTGCCCACGCCGATGTCCAGGCCCGTGGTGGTGAGGTCCAGGTCGTGCGCGCCGAACAGCTTGGTCACGTGCAGGCGAACGCCCACGTCCGGCAGGTAGGTGAAGCCCTCGTTGACGGCCCACTTCAGCTCGCCGGTGGCCGTCACCATGCTGCTCTTCTCCACCCAGCCCACGCGTCCGCCCAGCTCCAGCGAGAAGGGCAGGCCCTTGCGGACGTGGACGGAGGGCACCAGCACGGAGCCCGGCTGTTCGCGCTCGGTGGGCAGGAAGACGCCGTCCGGCAGCGACACCACCGACAGCTCCGCGTTGAACGCGTAGCCCGAGTGGCCCGTGGTGCGCGGGGGCATCAGGTTGGCGGAGTTGATGACCGCGCCGAACGTGCGCGCGAAGGCGCGGAAGTCCGCGCTCGCCAGCGCCGCAGCGTTCGGCTGCCCGAACCTGTCGATTCCGAACCGGGAAATCGACAGGTCATTGTCGTCCGCGTGGGCAGCAGCCCCGGACAGCGCCGTCGCGAGGACCAGCCACCGACTGAACGTCCGCATTGGGGATTCACGCCTCCGGGACGCGTACCGGCCAAGCGGGCGCCCACCTCCAAGGACCCTAAATCGGCCTTCGGTAGAGCGTCAACAAAACGGGCGGCCCTCCTCCAAGAAGCCTCCTCCCGTGTCGGGAAGGAGGCCCCTGGAAGCAGGCCGCCCGTCTCAGGCGTCCAGGCTCCGGCTTCGAGGCCGGGGGACTACTGCTGGCGCGGCTTCACCGGCGTGGTGGCCGCGGCGGCGGGCGTCGTCACCTTCTGGGCCACCTCCGCCGGGCGGCGGCGGATGACCAGGGTGCGGCGGCTGGCGAACTCGGTGCTCTCGCGGGCCACCACCAGCACGTTGTTGTTGCCCTCCTTCAGGTTGAAGTCCGCGGTGAACTTCAGCGTGTTGGGCTCGCCGCCCTTGGGGTCCACGGCCTTGAAGTAGACCTTCTGGTCGTTGACCAGCACGTAGACGTCCAGCAGGCCGTTGGGGTCCTTCACCGCGCCATTGAGGGTGAACTTGTCGCCGTTCACCACCACGCCGCCGTGCGAGGGGTCCACGTCCAGCTTGATCTCCGGCGGCTGGTGCGTGGTGGCCCACGCCACCGTCTTGGGCGCCGCGGCCTTGCCGGACTTCACTTCCTTCGCGTCCTGCGTGCGCACGAAGGCGGAGCGGTCCTTGTCCAGCGCGACCTTGTAGTAGCCCTTGGTGATGCCCTCCAGGGCCAGCGTCGCGCCCTGGGGCAGCTTCGCCACCGCGCGGGCGTCCGCCGTGGGCGCGCCGAACAGCTCCGCCTTGTCCGACAGCTTCACCAGGCCCTTCTTCGCCTCCAGCGTCGCGACGGGGCCGTCCTTCACGGGCAGCTGGAGCTTCTCCAGCACGAACTCCTCCAGGGGCTCGTCCAGGATGGCCAGCTTCAGCGGGAAGGTGGTCCCCTTGAAGCCCTTCTTCAGGGACACCTGGAAGCGCGCCGTCTTCGTCTCGCCGGGCTTGATCTCCCCCAGCTTGAAGCGGCCCTTCTCGATGAAGACGTTCGCGTCGCCGCCGTTCTTGATCTGCGCGAACGAGTCCAGCGCCGCGCCCGCGCCCGTGTTGGTGACGTCCATCACCACGGTGACGTCCTCGCCGCGCTGCACGACGCCGTCGCCGTTGCACTCGGCGCAGTCGTCCTGCACCTGCCAGTTGAAGGCGAACGTGGGGCGGGGCAGCTCCACGAAGGACAGCTCCGACACCAGCGTGTCGCGCAGCGAGCCGTTGTCGTCGAACAGCTTCACCTTCACGTCGTCGCGGCGGCTGGTGAGGTCCTTGGGCAGGCGCACCTGCACCTTCCAGGACTTCTTCTCCCCCGGGGCGATGGCGCCGAAGAGGAACTCGCGGCGGTCGAGGAACGCGTTGTCGCTCTCCGTCCAGCCACGCACGCGCTTGAGCGGCTCCGTGCCCTTGTTCTCCACGTGGATGACCATGTCCAGCGCCTCACCGGCGGCGATCTTCGCGTCGTTGCCCGGCGCGAAGCTGGCGTCCACCAGCACGTTCTTCGGCGTCGGACCCGGGCTCCAGTCCACCCCCAGCGCCGCGATGGCGCTGTTGATGCGCTGCTCCTCTTCGTTGCGCTTCTGCTCCACGAAGGTCTTGCCCTGCTTGAGCTGCTCGGTGCGCTTCACCGCCGGCACGCGCAGGACGAAGTCGCGGGCGAACTGCACCTCGAAGTCCTCCTTGATCTCCTCCTGGGACTCCGCGTCCAGCTGGTCGTCCAGGTCCTCGCCCTGGCCAGCGACGTCCACGTCCAGCAGCGGGTCCTTCTCGCCGTGGGCCTTCTTGTCCTTGCCGGTGGCCTTGGCCGCGACCTTGTCCTTGGCCTCGTCCTTCTTGGCGGCGGCCTGGGCGGCCTTCTCGTCCACCTTCAGGTACTTGAGGCTGGTGCCCGGCTTCTCGCGGTCCAGCACCTCTTCGCGCTTCTTCGCGACAGTGGTGGAGTCCGGGTTGCCGAAGTGCTGGTCCAGGTCCGCCTCGCCCATGGACTTCCGGGGCGCGAACACGTCCACCCGGTCCGCGGTGACGCGCGTGGGGATGAGCTGGATGTCCGGGACGATGCCGACCTCCTGGATGGAGAGGTCGCCGGGCGTCAGGTACTTGGCGATGGTCAGCTTGAGCGCGCTGTCGTCCGGGAAGTCGTAGAGCACCTGCACGCTGCCCTTGCCGAAGGTCTGCCGCCCGATGATGACCGCGCGGTCCAGGTTCTTGAGCGCGCCGGCGACGATCTCAGAGGCGGAGGCGCTGCCGGCGTTCACCAGCACCGCGATGGGGTAGGACTCCTCGCCCTCCGTCATGCGCGCGCGCTTCTCCTCGCGCAGCTTGTCGGAGAGGCCCACGGTCGCGACGATGGTGCCCTTGGACAGGAACGTGTCCGACACCTGGATGGCCTGCTCCAAGAGGCCGCCCGGGTTGCCGCGCATGTCCAGCACCAGGCCCTTGAAGCCGCCCTTGGCGTCCGCCTGCTTGCGCATCTCCGTGAGCGCGGACTCCAGGTCGCGCGTGGTGTTGCCCTGGAAGTTCTTCAGGCGCACGTAGCCCACGCCGCCCGCGAGCAGCTTGTGCTGCACGCTTTCGATGGAGATCATCGCGCGCGCCACCGTCATGGGGCGGGGCTTGTCCCAGCCGTCGCGCTCCACGGTGATGGTGATGCGGCTGTCCACCGGGCCGCGCAGCTTGGACACGGCCTCGTTGAGGTCCATGTTGACGGTGGACTCCTCCGCGATCTTCTTGATGCGGTCGTCCTTCTGGATGCCGGCCCTGGCCGCGGGCGTCTTGGGCAGCACCTTCACCACGGTGAGGTTGCCCTCCTTCATCTGGATGACGAAGCCCAGGCCGCCGAACTCACCCTTGGTGGACAGCTTCATCTCCCGGTACAGCTCCGGGCGCAGCAGCACCGAGTGCGGATCCAACGTGGACAGCATGCCGTTGACGGCCGCGTATTCGATGTCGCGCGTCTCCTCGATGGGACGCATGTTCTTCGACAGGAAGTCGAAGACGTCCTTGAGCGCGAAGGACATCTTCCACAGGGAGTCGACGTGGGAGATGTCGAACTCCTTCTGCTTGCCGTTCACGTTGACGTTGAGCTTGCCCGTCTCCGGGTTGCCGTCGACGAGCACGTCCGGGACGCTCTTCTCCACGTACTCCAGGGAGGCGATCATCATCTCCTTGGGCTTCACCCGCTTGGGGTCGACGTAGTTCTCCTTCACGTAGAGGATGACCTTGGTCAGCACGCGCAGGCTGTTGAGGTCGTGGGGGGCCTTCTCGCCCTTGCTGGCGGACGGCAGGGCGCCGTCCCAGGTGTCCTGCCCCGCCTCCGCCGCTCCCAGGGTGAGCGGAAGGGGCGCGCGGTCACTGCCCGCGAATGCCCAGGCCCCCAGTAGAACGGCGACGGCGGTGATGCGGCGGAAGATACGCGGCATGCGGTTCATCCAAGCTGGGGCACTCTGGGCGCCCCGGGGTGAAGCGTGAAAAGCCCTGTGAATCCGAACAGTTCGGCGTGAGCCAGGGTCCTGGTAGCGGCCGGGCAAGCCTAATCACGGCTTCCAGGTGCTTCAAGGCATGGCCTTGTCACTAGCGTCCGAGAACGTCTGCCGCAGGCAATGCGTTCCCGGATCGCCTCACGGGTACGGACAGCCGGCGCCCTGCTTTATTTCGCCTCAAGCCCCCCTGCCAGGCGGGACGAGCGCATCCGGGGGCGGGGGCAGGTCGCCCGTGGCGCGCAGGCCCCGGTACAGCAGGGTGCCCCCGATGACGGCCACCGGGAGGAAGAAGGTGTTGAGGATGGGAACCCAGAGCAGCAGGTAGACGCCTGCCCCGAAGCCCATGCACAGGGCCCGTCGCTCGCGAAGCATGCGGCGCACCTGGGCGAACGGGTAGAGGTGGCGCGTCATCGGGGCGGCCAGATGTTCAGCGGCCATCCACAGCATGGTCCACAGGCTGGCCAGCACGGTGAACGCGAGGCTGCCCAGGCCCGGGACCAGGTTGAGCGGCAGCAGCACCGCCAGCCCCAGGAACAGGAGCGCCAAGCGGGCGAGCGTGTGCAACAGCCCTGTCGTCAGCCCGCGCAGGAACGAAGCGGGCGACGTGGTGGCGTCCGCTTCCCCACATTCTGCTTCGGTGGCCTCCGACAGCGGGTCCTGGAGGGGGGCGAGCAGGAGGGGCGGCACCACGTTGGCGCCCACCACCCAGGCGACCAGGGAGGACAGGATGAGGACGGTGTACCAGCCGGCGCGCCCGTACCAGGACTCGGGCCGGGTCCAGACGGAGTCCAGCAGGCCGGGGGCGTAGCGGTAGAGCAGGATGCCCAGGCCCAGCAGGGCGATGGCGGTGATGGCCGCGCAGAGGGTGGACAGCAGCAGCAGCCGGCGCGAGCGGAACACCAGCCCGAAGGCGCGACCGAGCAGCCCCACGCCCTGGAAGAAATCCGACAACCGGGGCCGGGGGGACAGGACGGGGATGGGGGACACAGGACGCATGGGGGCGGGTCGTTCAATTGAGGGCAAGGGAAACGAGCCCCGTTATATAGGGCGCCTTCATGTCCCTCGACCTCAAGCGCGTGGCCTCCGAGCCCCTCACCTCCGTGGCCCCGTTGGTGGATGGCCTCCGGGCCGCGGAAAAGCCCCGGGCCGAGCACCGGCTCGGGCTGGAGCACGAGAAGTTCATCTACCCGGTGGGGTCCGCCCAACCCGTGCCCTACGAGGGACCGAACGGGGTGGGGGCGCTGCTGGAGACGCTGGCGCCGGGCGGCTACGAGCCCTTCCGTGAAACGCCCCAGTCGCCGGTCATCGCGCTGCAGAAGGGCATGGCGGCCATCTCGCTGGAGCCGGGCGGGCAGTTCGAGCTGTCCGGCAGCCCCTTCTTCACGGCGCGCGAGGCGCACGAGGAGAACCTGGCGCACCTGAAGGAGACGAAGGCGGCGGCGGCGCGGCTGGGCCTGCGGCTGGTGGGGCTGGGGTACCGGCCGGTGGGCACGACGGGCGAGATGCCCTGGATGCCCAAGACGCGCTACCAGGTGATGCGCCGCACGCTGCCGGAGCGCGGCCGGCTGGCGCTCAACATGATGTTGATGACGTCCACCGGGCAGGTGTCGCTGGACTGGGCGGATGAAGCGGACTGCGTGAAGAAGACGGTGACGGTGGCGCGGCTGTCGCCGCTGCTGGTGGCGCTGTACGCCAACAGCCCGCTCGTGGAGGGCAAGCCGTCCGGCTACATGACCTTCCGCAGCCGCGTCTGGGAAGAGGTGGACCCCACGCGGTGCGGCTACCTGCCGTCCTGGTTCGACGGCTCCTTCTCCTATCAGGCGTACGTGGACTGGGCGCTGGACGCGCCGCTGCTGTTCCTGCGGCGCAATGGCGAGTACCGCCACCCGAAGCTCACCTTCCGCCAGTTGATGAAGGAGGGCTACGAGGGCAAGCCGCCGGACATGGGGGACTGGACGGACCACCTGTCCACGCTGTTCCCCGAGGTGCGGCTCAAGAAGGTGCTGGAGGTGCGCGGCGCGGACTGTGGCAGCGCGGCGATGACGGGCGCGCTGGGCGCCCTGTGGCGCGGCCTCCTCTATGACGCGCAGGCCCTGGAAGAGGCGCAGCTGCTGCTACCCCGGTTGAACTTCACCGAGCACCTGTCCTTCCACGACACCGCGCGCCGCGAGGGCCTGGCCGGGAAGCTGGGGGCACACGAGCTGCACCGGCTGGCCGGGGAGATGGTGTCCATCGCGAAGCGCGGGCTCCAGCGGTTGGATCCCCAGGACGCGCCGCTGCTGGCGCCGCTGGAGGAGGTGGCCGCGTCGGGGCGCTCGCCCGCGCAGGCGGTGCTGGACGCGTGGGCGAAGGACCCGCGTCCGGAAGTGCTGATGACGCGCTTCGAGCTGTGAAGCGCGTCCCTTCGCGGACGCGGACCCCGGGGCGGTGGGCTAGAAGCGGCCGCCCACGGTGATGTTGCCGTTGAAGAGGCTGCCCTTCGCGTCGTCGCTGGTGCCGGGGACGGTGACCAGCTCCTCGCCGCCCACGAGGCGGTAGGTGCCACGCACGCCGGCGAAGAGGTTGCCCAGGCGGTAGTCGATGCCCGCGGTCATGGGGAACTCCGTCTGCCAGTCGTTGCTGTAGACGGGCTCCGAGCCGCTGGAGGAGTCCAGGTAGCTCAGGCCCAGGCCGATGCCGACGAACGGGTGCAGGTTGTTTTCGAGCACGGGGCCCACCTTGCCCAGGATGGTCCCGTTGTTGCGCCAGATGTGGTTGCCGCCGCTCACGCGGGCATCATCAATGGGGACGCTCTGGCCTTCGTAGCCGACCTCCACGCCGACGAGGGGCGCGGGCTGGGCCACGGCGGTGATGCCGAACAGCGGGCCTATCCCCGTTTCATCACCCAGGTCGCCGGTGAAGCCGCCCAGGCCCACGCGCACGTCCAGGCCGGCTTCGACCTCCTGTTCGTTGAAGCCAATCTTGCGCCCCACCTGGGTCGCGTCCACCGCGAAGGCCGGGCCCGCGATGCACACGCCGACCACCACCACTCCCGCCATCTTCGAAAGCTGTCTCATGTCCAGGCTCCTCCCGTTTTGTGAACTGCGGGACCTGGAATGGAAGCTGCGACTCCGGGGGCGGACGTCGCATCTGCCCTGGAGGTGGAGGCAGGGAGCCGAGGGCCCTAACGGCGGCCGAAGAGCTTCTTCAAGCCGGACAGCAGCCCGCCGGGGCGGGACCCGGGTTCGGTGAGGAAGGGCGAGCGGGCGATGAGGGCCTCGCGGGCGGCGTCGTCCAGGTCCTCCGTCGCGAGCGTCACGGGCTGACGCTTGCCCCCGGGCAGGGTGGCGCCGAAGGCCAGGGTGCCGTCGGGGGACAGCTCCAGGTGCACCTCCACCTCGCCGGGGCGCTCCACGGTGAGGTGGAGGGCGCCGAGCCATTCGTTCTCCGCGGAGGCCTGCGCGGTGCCCTGGAAGAACGCGAGCACCAGCGGGCCGGGCGCGGCCACGGGCAGCACCAGCGTCTTGGAGGTGGGCAGGCGGGTGTTGCGCTCCAGCACGCGGCGGAAGGCGCCGGAGTGTTCAGCGACGCCGATGGGGGAGGTGAGGACCTCGGAGACGCTGGCGGCGGGCTTGCCGACCTCCGCGAGCAGCAGCGCGTGGCCGAGCATCGCGGCGCCGCGCACCCCGGCGGTGCACGCGTCCACGTCCTCGCGCACGGGCACGCCCAGGCTCTCCTCCAGCCGGCGGCGCACGAGCGGGGCCCGGCCCTGTCCGCCCACGAGCACCACGGCGTCCAGCCCCTGCGGGGACAGGGCGTTGGATTCGAGCACGTCGCGGGTGACGGCGACGACGCGCTGGGCGAGGTCGGCGGTGAGGGCCTCCACGCGCTCGCGGTCGAGCGTGGGGCCGGGGCCGGAGGGCAGGACGACGTCCACGGAGTCCCGGGTGGAGAGGGCCTCCTTGGTGGACCCGGCGATGGCGCGCAGGGGGAGCCAGTCGAGCGGGTGTTCGGGGCGGGGCTGGCCCTGTCCGGGGAGGTCGCTGACGAGCGCCTCGGCGATGCGGGCGTCGAAGTCCATGCCGCCCAGGGTGGGGTCGCCGCCGGTGGTGACGACCTCCAGGTCGTCGCCCGTCACCTGCACCACGCAGACCTCCAGGCCGCCGCCGCCCAGGTCCACGACGAGGACGCGCTTGCGGGCCAGGCCCCGGCCATGCGCGTACGCGAGCGCCGCGGCGGCGCTGTTGGTGAGGACGCGGCGCACGTCCAGGCCGGCCTCGAGCGCGGCGTCGCGAAGGGTGGCGCGCTGGCGTTCGGTGAAGTGCGAGGGGGCGCAGAGGACGGCGCGCGTCACCTTGCGGCCGAGGAACGCGGTGGCCGCTTGATGCAGCTCGCGCAGGAGCAGCGTGGTGAACTGGGCAGGGCCCACGACGCGACCGCCCAGCTCCACGCCCGCGTCGCCGCGAAGGTCGGTGGCGAGGGGGAAGGGGAGCTGGGGCCCGAGCCAGCGAAGCTGCGGGGAGCGTGCGCGCAGCCCGAGCAGGCGCTTGAGGCCGAGCGCGGCGCGGCGGGGCTCGCGGGCGGCTTCGGCCAGGGCGGCGGCGCCGACGTGCAGCTCACCGGCGCTGTCCATCGCGATGACGGAGGGCAGGCCCGCTTCGTGGGGGCCGGGCAGGGGGATGAGGGTGGCGACGCCGTCGATGAAGACCGCGACGCGAGCGTGGGAGGTGCCCACGTCGATGCCGAGCACGACCTCCGCCGCCGCGGGCGTGGTGGTGGGCACGGTGGGCAGGTCGAGGCGGGTGCGGCGGCGACCGCGCGCGCCGGTGTCCGCGACGGTGGGGGCACGGGCGGCTGTGTCGGCGGCGGGCGTGGGCGGGCTGTCAGGACCAGAGGCCTGGGCGGTAGCGGGCGTGGACGGGCTGTCAGGACCGGAGACTTGGGCGGTGGCGGGCGTGGACGGGCTGTCAGGACCGGGGGCCTGGGCTGTGGCGGATGGCGCGGCGTCGGGTGGGGCCACCTCGTCCGGTGCGCGGGGAGCCGTGGGACGGCGTTCGTGGGGTCCGGGATGAGAGGCGGCTTCGTCCGTGGAACTGGCCGCCGTGGAACTTGTCGGGGACGCGAGCGGGGCGCTGATGGCGCCGGTGAGGGCCGAGGGTGACGCCACGATGGGCGGGACCTCAAGCGCGGCGTCTTGCGTCGGGGAGGGCAACGGACCTGGCTCCGCGTGAGCACCGGATGGTGTCGCGGAGGAGGGCTGCGCTGGGGTGCTGGGGGACGCGGAGGGAGGCTGCGCTGCCTGGCTTCCCGCCGCCTCTGTCGAGGCCGTAGCCGATGCGGCCGTCGTCAGGGACGACGGTGCCTCTGCTGCGTGAGGTGTTGCGTTGGCGGTAGGCGTGACAGGCGAAGGCGCCGTTTCAACGCCGGGGGAGGCCTCCGCGCGAGTTGCGGTAGCCGGTGGAGCCGAATCGGCGGCGATGACCGCCGAGCGCAACAGGTCCGGGGTAGCCGCCTGCTGCGGGGCTGGGCCTGGCTGCTCGTCCAGGCGAACCGGGACACCTGTGGTTGTTGAGGTCTCCGCGAGCGGGGTTTCGTCCGAGAGGGCCGGTCGAGACGCGGATGTCGTCTCAGGAAGAACCGCTGCCTTGGATGGGTCGCCGTGGAACGCGGATGCGGTGGTGTTCGGAGGAGCTGTTGCACCTGTCGGGCCCTCGCGCGTCTCGGAGGCCGTCTCCGGGAGGGCCGCTGCGCCTGCCGGGTCTTCGTGGGATGCGGATGCAGTCTTCGCAGGGGCCGCTGCGCCTGTCGGGTCTTCGCGGGTCTCGGATGCTGTCTCCGAAAGGGTCGCTGCGTCTGACGGGCCCTCGTGCGTCGCGGATGCAGTTCGGGCGAGGAGCGCTGCGTCCGGCTGATCAGTGCGGGTGATGGATTCAGTTTCGGCAAGGATCGCCGTTGTTGACGGGTCTGTGTCGACTGCGGAATCCGCTCGGGCGGGGAGCGCTGCGTCCGGCTGAGCCGTGCGAGTGATGGCTGCCGCTTCGACGAGGGGCGCCGTTGCTGACGCGTCCGTGTCGGTTGCGGAAGCAGCCTTCGTGGATGACGTTTCTGTCGGGCCCGGGACGAGGGCTGAAGGAGTCGCGGCCGAAGACGTTGCTTCCGTGATGCTCGCTGGGGCGGCCTCCACTGCACTGGTGGCCGGAGCTACTTCAAACGAGAGCGGTGCTACGGAAGCAGATGCGCCTTCATGTGAGGCCACGACTTCCGGTTCGGACTCCGAAGACAGTGCTGTTGCTTCGGCATCCGCGACACGGTCGGCATCAAGCTTCGCGAATCCGGTCGCGAGCGGATCCTCGCTCTCTGTCCCGGTCGTGGAGGAGGAGAGCGTGGTCCCCTCCGCGCTCGTGGATTCGATGTCGTCCGCAACAGCCGCGTCGAAGGTCCGCGAGTCCTGCTCAACGGCACCCGGAGCAGACGTGGACTCGGAGTCCACCGTGAAGACGGTCGGCTCTTCCTCGGCCCAGTCCTCGTCGACAGGCGTCGCTGTCTCGAACACGTCAGCATCGGGATTCGCCAGCGACGTGTGTGAAGCCTCTTCGTTGCGCGGAGATTCCGGGCGCACGACATCGGGAGGGGGCGCTGATGCAGGGACGTGCGGGGACACGCCTTGCGTCGCTGCTCCCTCAACCTCCGGTGCTGCGTGCATCGCTGCGGATTCGGACGAAGGAGCTTCCGCGACGAGCCCATCCACCTGGGAGGCCGGTGCACGGACGGATGCTGCTTCCAAGGAAAGCGCTTCCGAGGAGGGGTCCGCTTCGTGGAGCGGAATCCCTTTGGAGAGCGATGCCTCGCCCGGGTGGAGCGTCCCCATCGCTGGTGCCCCAGCTTGAGAAGGCGCTTCCTCCGAATGGAACTCCACCGCGTCTGACGCTTCGACGAAAGGAGGTGCCTCCTCCGGAGGAAGCTCCTCAGTGCCTGGCTGCGGCGCTCCTGGTGCGAGTTCCCCTGTATGCTCCATCGCAGGGGTTGACGGCCCTTCCTCCTCGCGAAACGCGTCAGCTTGATCTGGCTCCAGGGGGAACCCGGATGAGAGCCCTCGCACATCCGCTGTTTCCGGAGGCGACTCAAGCGATGCCGATGCCTCGATGAGCGAGGTCCATGCATCCTGGGCCCCCGTGGCACCCTCGGACGTCTCGACGGACGCGGTGGCCGGCGTGGACGTGTGTACGGCTTCATCCGGCCATGCGGTGCTGGCCTCGTCCGCCGGGGACTCGGAGGGGGCCTCGGTCGCGGCTTCCCACTCCGACAGGGGCTCCTCGGCGCGTGCCTCGAACGGTGTCGCGACGGGAGGAACCGGGGCATCCGCGGTCGCCGTGTTCCCGACCACCGCATCCGCCGCGTTCACGTCCTCGCTTCCCGCTGTCCCCGGAGCAGATACCTCCAGCCGTGGAGCGGAGGCGTCTTCCGGAGCAGGCTGTTCCGCCGGTTCGCTCGTGGCGACGGCCTGCTCCAGCGCGGCGGAGAACGGATCCACCTCCTCCGGCAATGCGCTCGCTTCGTGCTGGAGGGACGTGGGGTCGATGCCCCACGCCAGCAGTCGCTCGGTCTCCAGTGGGTGCGGCGTCGCATCCTGCTCACGGGAGCGGAGCGGCTCCGGAGTCGTCAGGGTGGCCGCAGGCGTGGACTCCGGCTCGGGCGTTTCCGCCCTGCCGTCGAACCCGGCGGCGCTGTCCGTCGCGGCGGCGCGCTCCACCGGCGTGGACCCCTCGTCGGCCTCCATGTGGAGGTCGACATCGAAGTCGAGCGGTTGCTCGGCGTCGTCCGCGGACGCCACCGGAGGCGCCTCCGGCCGAACTGGCTCCTCCCCCGCGCTGGAAGTCTCCGCGAACGCTGGCGTGTCCTGTGCTGACGCCTCCGCCGCGTCGGCAACGCTCCGCATGTCGGGTGCATCAGCGCCACCCACGTCGGCACGTTCCGCGTCGCCCTCCCGGGCGCCCGCCGGGACATGGGCTTCCCCGAGGACCCCGTTCGGATCGAACGCCTCCACCGACGCAGGGGTGAACCCCGCCAGCGCGGTCGCATCGAGCCCAGCGGCAGGCTCGGGTGTTTCCGCGCCCGGCGCCGGCTCCGTGAAGGCAGGTGCCTGGGGGGCCTCCACACGGCCTTCCGGAAACTCCGGCTCCGTGAAGATCGCGAAGGCCTTCGCTCCGTCCTCGACCGTGTCCTCGGGTTCCGACTCGAAGGGGTCCGGATCCGTGCGGCGGAGGGACTCGCGCCCGGCCTCGGACGGGGACCCGCCTTCTCCCTTCAGCCTGGCTTCATCCGATGGAAGCCGGATGGCGGGGAAGGTCCCGGACGATGCGGGAGGCATCTTCCAGTCCTTCGCTTCGGGCTTCTCCGCGGACGCCGAGCGGATGGTGAACATCTCCCGCGTCGACCGCTGCGGCATCCCCGGGACGGACTTGTTCCCCCGCGCATCCCGCGAGGGACCCACGTCCGGAATCGTCGCGAGGGCCGGCTCCCCCTCCTCGTGCTCGGGGAAGAGCGACACCGGCTCATCCGGTCCGGCCAGCACCGGGGGCGGGGCCGCATGCGCCACGTCCTCGGCGGGCACGGACCTGCTCGCCGCCCGCCGCTCGCCACCCGGAGTCGCTCCCGTCTCCGGCGGCGCAGCCTCCGGAGGGGGCGGAACAGGCGCCTCCTGCCGCGCGGGAGTCGAGGGCGTGCTCGGCGGCACCGCCACCGCCCCCAGCCGCATCGTGGGCCGCGAGGGCGCCACGGCCGGGGTCCTCCGCACGAGCCCAGGCGGGAGCGGCGCCGGGGTCGCCCTGGGCGCGGGAGCCGAAGCCGTCCCCGGCTCCGTGTCCTCGCGCTGCTCCGACTCCGTGCCGGTGCGCCGCGCGACGATGCGGTCGATGAGCGCCTTGCTCGCGGCGTCCAGCCGGGTGAAGCGCACCGTCATGCCGGCCCGCGCGCTGCCCACGTCCGGTTGCGCCTTGAGCACCACGCCTTCACCGCGCAGCAGCCGGGTGCCGTCCGCGAGGACGAACTCGAACGCCAGGCCCGTGCCTTCGGGCTTGAGCGCCCGGGTGGCCACGAAGACTCCACCGCGCCCCACGTTCGAGCCATACCGCTCGATGAACTCCTCCTCCGCCGTGTACGGCAGGCGGATGCGCAGGGGCAGGAGCTTGGGGGCCGACCCGGTCATCGCAAGGGGATCCGCACGTCCCCGCCAGCGCCCTTCACCACGAGCGCCAGCCCATCGTCTTGCACGGCTTCCGGAGGCAGCTCGAACAGCAGCACCACCTCCGTGCGTTGCTCCGGGGCCCAGGTGGCGGGCAGGGGCTTCGTGCCGGCCACCGCCTGCGCGTCACGCGCCAGCGGGTACGTCTGCCCCTTCGCATCCGTCAGCCACGCGCCCGCCAGCGACAGGGACGCGGGCGCCTTCCCCACGTTCTGGGTGACCAGCTCCACGCGCAGGAACAGGTCCTCCGTGGTGAGCCCCAGCCCCGTCTTGCCGGAGCTGCCCTTCACCGTGTGCGAGGACTCCAGCCCGGTGAGCTTCATCGCCACCGTGTCCACGTGCACGGTGTCGTTGGGCGCGGGCAGCCGCAGCTTGCTCGGAGCGGTCTCACCCATGCCCGCGGCCAGGCCCGCCAGCCGCGCCTCCTGCTCCGGCTCCGCCTCCGGACGGGCGGAGGGCGCGCCGCCCTTCCTCACCCGGTCCGCCTCCGCGCGCAGCTTCCGCAGCGTGTTCCCGGAGGCCTCCTGCCCGGACTCGGGCGTGGAGGCGTCCTGCGTGCAGCCCCCCAGCAGGAGGGCCGCCGTCAGGAACATCCGGGGCCAGGTCGGAGCGCGGGGACTCACGCCGGGCTCGCGCCCTTCACCAGCTCGTAGAGCTTCTCCAGCGCCGCGGGCAGGTTGGCCGCGTCCGGACCGCCGGCCTGCGCCATGTCCGCCTTGCCGCCGCCCTTGCCGCCCACTTCCTTGGCCATCTCGCGCACCAGGTTGCCCGCGCTCATGCCCTTGGCGACCATGTCCTTGGTGAGGGCCACCAGGATGATGGCCCGGCCGTCCTTCTCACCGCCAATGGCAATCACCCCGGACCCGATGCGGTCGCGCAGCTGATCCGCCATGCCGCGGAACACCTTGTCGTCCGCCGGGTCCACGCGCGTCGCCAGCACCTTCATGCCGTTGACGTCGCGCGCCTGGTCCAGGAGGTCCTTGTTGGAGGCCGTCTGGGCCTTCACCGCGACCTCCTCCACCTTGCGCTCCAGCTCCTTCACGCGCTTCTGGGTCGCCTCCACGCGCAGGGCGACCTCCTTGGGCGACGTGCGCAAGAGCGCCGCGACCTTCTTGAGCTCGTGCTCCTGCTCGCGCACGAACTGGAGCGCGCCCACGCCCGTGACGGCCACGATGCGCCGCACGCCGGACGCGACGCCGCTCTCGCTGGTCACCTTGAACAGGCCGATGTCACCGCTGCGCTTCACGTGCGTGCCGCCGCACAGCTCCGTGGACTCCGGGTGCACGGTGACGACGCGCACGGTGTCGCCGTACTTCTCACCGAACATGGCCACCGCGCCGGACTTCTTCGCGTCGTCCAGCGTCATGATGCGCGTCTGGGCGCCCGCGTTGTCGCGCACCCACGTGTTGACCAGGTCCTCCACCTGCTCCAGCTGGTCCTGCGTCGCGGGGGAGAAGTGGGAGAAGTCGAAGCGCAGGAAGTCCGGCGCGACGACGGAGCCCGCCTGCTTCACGTGCTCGCCCAGCACGAGCTTGAGCGCCTTGTGGAGCAGGTGCGTGGCGGAGTGGTTCGCGCGGATGGACTTGCGGCGCTCCACGTCCACGGACGTCTGCACCATGTCGCCGACCTTCAGCGTGCCCTCCGTCACCTCCGCGGTGTGGACGATGAGCCCCTGCACCGGGCGCTGCGCGTCCTTCACCTGCAACACGGTCTTGCCGCCGTGGGCGACGATGCGGCCGGAGTCACCCAACTGGCCGCCGGACTCGCCGTAGAAGGGCGTGCGGTCCAACACGATGTCCACCGTGGCGCCCTGGGAGACCTGGGGCACCTCCACGCCGTCCTGCACGAGCGCGAGCACGCTGCCTTCGCCCTCGTGGCCTTCGCCCTCGTAGCCGAGGAACGTGGTGGGGCCCGTGCGGCCGACGACGTCCTGGAAGATGTCCCCGACGGACTTGCTCTTCGTGTCGAACTTCTGCCGGGAGGCTTCGTCCTCCTGGAGCTTCTGGAAGCCCTCCAGGTCCACGTCGAAGCCGCGCTCGCGCGCGATGATCTGCGTCAGGTCCCACGGGAAGCCGTAGGTGCCGTGCAGCAGGTAGACGACGTCGCCGGGGAGGACCTTCTGGCCGGAGGCCTGGAGCTTCGCCAGCTCGTCGTCCATCAGCTTCAGGCCGCGGTCGAGCGTGCGGCGGAAGCCCTCCTCCTCGTGCTTGGCGACCTCCAGCAGGAAGGTGCGGCTCTCGCGCAGCTCCGGGAACGCGTCGCCCATGAGCTCGATGACGCGGTCCACGACCTTGTAGAAGAACAGGTCCTTGAGGCCCAGCTGCGTGGCGCCGTGGCGGATGGCGCGGCGCATGATGCGGCGCAGGACGTAGCCGCGCTCCACGTTGGAGGGCTGGACGCCGTCGGCCACGAGGAACGCGGTGGCGCGCGCGTGGTCGGCGACGACGCGCTGGGATGCGCCGGTCTCCTGGGAGTAGGGCTTGCCGCACAGGGCGCTGACGGTGGAGAGGATGCCCTGGAACAGGTCGGTGTCGTAGTTGGAGCGCTTGCCCTGCACGACGGCGGCGATGCGCTCCAGGCCCGCGCCCGTGTCGATGGACGGCTTGGGCAGCGGGATGAGGGGCGCGTCCTTCTCCTTGCGCTCGAACTGCATGAACACGAGGTTCCAGATTTCGAGCCACCGGTCGCAATCACACGCGACGCCCTGGCACGGACGGCCCGCGGCCTCCTCGACGCACGGGATGTCGTTGCCCTGGTGGTAGTGGATTTCCGAGCAGGGACCGCACGGGCCGGTGTCGCCCATGGCCCAGAAGTTGTCCTTGTAGCCGAGCTTCAGGATGCGCTCGCGCGCGACGCCCTGCTGCTCCCAGAGGGCGAAGGCCTCTTCGTCCCAGGGGACGCCGCCCTCGCCGTTGAACACGGTGACGGCCAGCCGGTCCACGTCCAGGCCGAGCCTCTTCGTGACGAACTCCCAGGCGAACGCGATGGCGTCCGACTTGAAGTAGTCGCCGAAGGAGAAGTTGCCGAGCATCTCGAAGAACGTGTGGTGCCGGGCGGTGTAGCCCACGTTGTCGAGGTCGTTGTGCTTGCCGCCCGCGCGCACGCACTTCTGCGACGACGTGGCGCGGCGGTAGTCGCGCTGCTCACGGCCGGTGAAGACGTCCTTGAACTGGACCATGCCGGCGTTGGTGAACAGCAGGGTCTGGTCGCCGACGGGTACCAGCGAGGACGAGGCCACGCGACGGTGGGAGCGCTCCTCGAAGAACTGGAGGAACGCCTCGCGGATCTGGGCGGCGGTGAGGGCGGAAGGCATGGTGTGGGTATATGCCACAAGAGGGCCGGGCGCAGCAGTTCCTGGACGGGTCATCCCCCCTGGGACGGTGCCTGGAAGCGGGGCTGACGGCAGGGGGGCAGGGGGACGGGCGGGGGGGTGGTGGGCGCCCTGGGGCCCCGGGCGGTTGGGGCTCCAGGTTTCCACCGGTGCGTGGAGGCATGTTCCTCAGGACCCTTCGGAGAGGGCGTGCACGGCGGGGGGACCCTGGATGCCCCTGGCGTCCCCGGATGAACGCCTCCTCGGGGGGAGGTGGATCTTGTCTGGTCATTCGCAAGTCCTGCAGGGCTGGTGACTGGAGATTTCCGTCGACAAGCAATCCCCTGTGCTCAGGACGAAGGCTTTCTGGAAGGGCCGGATTCGTGGCGGTCACGACGCCTCTGGAAGTAGATTCTCCCATGACCTGGGCAGCGCATCTGCTCGCGGTAGGAACTCCACCGTCCATCATGAGTGCCCACCCAGAGCCCCCACCCGCACGCCAAAGCCCTGCCTCTCCGTCGCGTGCTGTCCGCGGCTGTGGGGCAGTCGTTGCCGTGGGGGTGCTTGGGCTGCTGTGGCAGCCCTTGGCGTGCACGCGAAGCCCTGGAACGGGAGCCGGAGTCGCGCGCCATGAAGGCTCTTGGGGGCCCTCATCCAGGTACATTCTTCCGCTGTGTTACAGCCCTTGTGAGCACATCCAGGACGATGGCGGCGTTCTGAGCTGTCAATGCCCGCAGGGAGGTGACGCTGGCGCTCCCGAAGCGCGTCTTCTTCTACGTAGCGAGGCCCTCGGCCTGACCTGCGGGACGGGCGCAGGAGAGGCGCTGGCCGGCCGTGGGGGCGCTTCGGAAACCGTGTTCCGCCCGTATGCCTGCGTGACCTTCACGGATGATGTCCTCAGGCGCTTGAGGGGCGGATGAGCATGACTCCGGCGGGGATGAAGGTGGTTCTTCGGACGGTGGGGATTTCAAACCTCGTTGGAGGCGCCTTCACGGTGCTTCTGGGGGCGATTGGATATGTCTGGGCGTCGGAGCCCGCGACGGGTTCCGGTCCCCGAGGTGTGGGGCTCATGCAGGTTTCTGCCGTGTCGCTCGCGGTGGGCCTCGTGGGCGTCATTGTCCTGGGCTGTAGCGTTGCGTTCATGTTGGGGTATCGAAAGGCATGGCTACCACTCGGGCTCTTTGACGGAGCCTGGTTGTTCGGCGGTTTGTGGCTCGCCTGGCACGGGGGCGCTGGATGGTTCCTGACCGTGCCTGTCGCCGCGTGGCTCGTCTGGCAGTGCTGGGCACTGCGGGAATAGCTACCGGTCCTCCCGGGGCATGCGTCCGCGGCCCGCGAACTGGCGTCGGAGGTGCTAATCCCCCATGGGTACGCGCTTCCGAGGGTTTCCATGGCCTCTCTGATTCTTCCTCTGCTGGGTGGAGCCCTCATCGGCTTGAGTGCTTCGCTGCTCCTGTGGCTCAACGGACGCATCGCCGGTGTCAGTGGCATCGCCGGAGGGGTGTTCGGGGCCGCGCGCGGGGACCGGGGCTGGCGTCTGGCCTTCCTGGCGGGGCTCCTGGGCGGAGGGCTGCTCCTGCGCTTCGCGTGGCCTGGAACGTTGGGGGCACCTCCCGTGTCCAGCCCCTGGTGGCTGGTGGTCGCGGGCCTGCTGGTGGGGGTGGGGACCCGGCTGGGCAATGGCTGCACCAGCGGGCATGGCGTGTGCGGCATCTCCCGGGGCTCGCGCCGGTCGGTGGTGGCCACGCTCACGTTCATGGCCACGGCCATCCTGACGGTCTTCGTGGTGCGCCACGTGCTGGGAGGTGCGACGTGAAGGCCCTCCTGGTCGCGGGGCTTTGCGGCGTCCTCTTCGCGCTCGGCCTGGGGCTGGGTGGGATGACCCAGCCCGAGAAGGTGCTGGCCTTCCTGGACGTCGCGGGCCAGTGGGATCCCTCCCTGGCGATGGTCATGATGGGCGCGGTGGGGACGCACGCCGTCCTGCTGCGGCTCATCCGCCGTCGGCCTGCTCCGGTGCTGGCCTCCCGGTTCCCGGCGCCTGCCCAGACGCGGGTGGACATGGCGCTCGTCGCGGGCGCGGCGCTGTTCGGCGTGGGGTGGGGGCTCGTGGGCTACTGCCCGGGCCCTGCATTCACGTCGCTGGCCACGGGTGGACGGGACGTGT
The DNA here is from genome assembly GCF_026626625.1 of Corallococcus sp. BB11-1. Classification (NCBI taxonomy): domain Bacteria; kingdom Pseudomonadati; phylum Myxococcota; class Myxococcia; order Myxococcales; family Myxococcaceae; genus Corallococcus; species Corallococcus sp. BB11-1. Next base: position 39,120 of record NZ_JAPNJY010000035.1, read on the forward strand.
TGCTGTTCGTTGGCTCCATGCTGGCGGGGATGGTGTTGTTCAGCGTCTGGCCGCGAGCCAGGGCGTGAATTGGCGTCTTGCCGTCGTCCTGTTCGTGGCCCTGCTTGTCGCAATGGCAGCCCTGGTGAATGCGTCCCGGCCATACTGGCTTTGGGTGTCGCGGAGTGACCTGGGCATTCCACGTGGGTTCTACTCGTGCGGTGTTTCCGAAGAGCCCGGGCGCCGCGTCCGCCATTGCTCCATTGGAGGGGATGGCGCCATCCTGCTCGAAGAGAAATTCGCGGATGGGGCCATTCAACGAACCTGGTTCGCTGCGGGTCGGATTGAGTGCAGCCGCGAGGTGATTGAGTCCACCGGGAGGCGACGGGTGCTGATGGAGGACGATTGTCTTCGAATCAGTGAGTCCGAGGTTCCCTGAGCGGCGCAATGCCGGGCACCGCGGCGATCACGTCCCCGTCGGCGGGATGTGCTTCTTCAGGTCCCGCGCGGGAATGCCGGCCACCACGGCCCCGGGGGGCACGTCCTCCATGACGAGCGCGTTGGCGCCAATCTTCGCGCCGTCGCCCACCGTCACCGGGCCCAGCACCTGGGCTCCCACGCCGATGTAGACGTCGCGCCCCACGCGGGGCACTCCCGCGATGCCGGGGGCGCCTTCCAGGCTCACGTTCTGGGAGATGAAGCTGTTCTCTCCAATCTCCACGCCCGGCGCGATGATGACGCCGATGCCGCCGTACCCCAGCTCCACGCTGGGGTGCAGCGCGGCCCGCGTGTCCACATGGCTGTTGTGCAGGCGGTTGCCCACCGCCGAGACCACGCCCGCCAGCCTGGGGACCTTCAGCGCCTGGAGCCGCTTCGCGGCCCAGTAGAAGCTCAGCGCCGTCGGACCCATCTGCCCACCATCCTTTTCGCCACCGGTGCCCAGCGGAACTTGGACCGCTGCAGGGCCTGCCCCACCAGTGTATCCCGGTAGATGAACAGCCAGTGGTGTTGCCGCACTTCTCGCGTCCACTCGCGCTTGTACGGGGCGTCGTCCCCCAGCAGGTCCAGTTCCTTGAGCCCCTTGCCGATGAAGTCCTGGAGCAGGCTCTCCGTCAGGAGGTGGCCCGGGCTCACCTCACCCAGGCTCTCGTCGTATCCGGGCTTCATCGCCAGGTAGCGGTCCCCGTACTCCAGCCCGTACTGGAAGGCGATGGGCCTTGAATCCAGCCGCAGGAAGTACAAGCCCAGCCAGCCCCGGTCCGCCGCCATCCGGGCCAGCGAGGTGTAGAACCCCCGCCGGTGCTCGGCCTGCGCGATGGCCGTGCCCTGCTGTGCCTTCCAGCCGCTCTGCTCCAGCGCGAACGCCTCCTCCAGTCTTGCCTCCAGCCCCTCGGACCCGGACACGCGCTCCACCTCCACGCGGCCCTTCTCCTCCAGCCTCCGGCGCCTCCTGCGCAGCGGCTTCGCGTTGCTCCGCCCCTTGGTCCAGGCCTCCACCGTGGAGGGCAGCGGCAGGTACGGCGAGCGCGCGCTGGGCCAGGCACCCCAGGGCATCCCCGCGCCCCGGGCCGCGTGCATCAGCGCCCACGCCGCGCCGTCCTCCGGCACGTCCGACAGCCGGAGCACGTCCCAGTCTGGATCCCCCATCAGGTGCGACAGGAAGGCCGCGGAGGCCTGCTTCGGCTCCTCCGCCAGCAGGTCGAAGCGGCAGGAGTGCTTGTTCGTCAGCGACAACAACTGCCGCACCGGCACCCCGTACTGGTGGCCCTCCTGCTCCTGGAGCCCCAGCACCGCCACCAGCCCCCCCAGGGCGTTCCTCGCCGTGAGGATGCGCAGCGTCGCTCCGGACGCGAAGTGCTCCAGCCAGCAGCGCACGAACTCGTGCCGGTAGAAGACCTGGTCGTCCACGCGCGTCACCAGCGCGTTCCACTCCGCCTCCAGCGCGTTGAAGCCGGCCAGGTCCCGGACCTCGGCCACCCGCAGGGGCTCCGCGCGCCGTCCGGGGCGGCGCGCCGCCTGCCGCCATACGCGAGGGGCGTTGTCGCAGGGCCTCGTGGGGACGCGCCTCCCGAGCATCGCGTCCGTGATGGGACTCTCCTCCATGAATGTGTCTCCTCGGGTCTCTGGCTCGGGAGGGCTCAGGACAGGGGCTCGCCCGCGTCATCCACGGGCGCTCCAGGCTTCGGGACATCCGGCCCCTGCGGTTTCGCGGGCCCGTCACGCAGCAACACGGGCCCTTCGCCCTTCGTCAGCGCGTTCGTCTCCGTGGAGACCTGCCGCACCGGCACCGTGCCGCGCGGCTCCGCTGACTGCTCGAACACGACCTGCGCGGGCGTCGGCCGCGCCCCCTCCGCCACCCTGACGGGCTGGGACACGGACACCTCCGCCAGCACCGGACCGCGCTGCTTCGGCTGCTGCTTCTTGAGGCCGCGGAAGAGCCAGCCGCCCTTCTGGCGTTCGTACAGCTTGCGCGTCTCCACCGCCGCCCGCGCGTGCGACACGCGGCCCTTCTCCAGGTCCTCCAGCAGCATCTCGCTCAGCCTTCGGCGCGTCACGCTGTCCAGGTAGTCGAACACCTTCTCCAACTTGCGCACCACCACCTGCGTCGCGCCACCCGCCGCCGTGTGCGTCAGCGCCGAAAGCTTCAGCGCGTGTCGTGCCCGCGCGCGCTCCGCCAGCTTGCGCAGCCGGTCCGCTTCGTCCGGTGAGCCCGCCTTCTCCACCAGCGCCGGCAGCACCGTGCGCGCCAGGCCCGCGTCCACGAAGCCCGAGTCGTCGAACGTCTCCAGCGACTCCAACGCCCGCCGCCGCGCCTCCACCGACGTGCCCTCCAGCGCCTTGAGCGCGGACGTCACCCGGTCCAGCGCCATCCAGCGGTACACCCAGTCCAGGCCCGTGCCCTTGATGTTCTGCGCGCCCATGATGCTCACCTGGAGGCCCGGCGCCACCGCGCGGGCACAGGCGTCCACCACCTGGTCGCCCGTCGCCTGCGCGTCCGACACCGGCACCAACTGCTCCAGGAACAGGCCCCGGTAGGCTTCGCGGAACTTCGCGTGGAACGCCTTCACGCGCCCTGCCGCGTCCCCGGTCGTGCCCCGGGGCAGCGCCTGCTTCAGCCGCGCGTGCACCGCCATGCGCGCCAGCAGGTACAGCGCGTGCTCGCGCACCTCGTCCTTCGTCGCCGGGGTCAACACCTCCGGCAGGGCCTGCGGCTGCACGCGCGACACCGGGGACAGCGCTTCATCGATGAGCGGCCCCACCTCGCGCTCCAACGCCCGGCGCACCTTCTCCACGCCCACGTCGTCGTCCGCGCCGCTGAGCGCCTGCTCCACCGCGGCGGTCAGCCCCACGGTGGGCGTCACCTGGAGGTTCGCGCCCGCCGCGTACCGCTCCAGCCGGTCCAGGAACGTCCGGGCCGTGGGACGCGGCACCTTCAGCCGCGCCAGCTCCTTGGCGAGGCGGGCCTCCGCGCGGTCCACTCCGTCCCCGGTGGACAGCTCCTCCGCGGCCACCACCTCCGTGCTCCGCAGGTGGCGGTCCACCGCGTCGCGCACGTACTTCTGGAGGCCCTCCAGGTTCGTGCCGATGAGGACGTGCCGGTCCGCGGGCGCGTCCTCCACCATGATGCGCGCGAACACCTCCGAGCGGGACACGCGGTCCCAGCGGTTGTTGATGACCGTGATGACGGCGCGCTCCGGGTTCGCCTCCGGGTCCACGTCCCCCAGGCCCGTGCGGGTCCAGTTGTTCATGAAGCCCGTGCGCTCGTTGGCCGAGTGCCCGTTGATGAACGTGAGCAGGCGTCCGCGCACCCGCGTCTGCGGGAAGACCTTCAGCACGCCGATCTCCGGCTGCACGTGCTCCGCCATCAGCGCCAGCGCGTACGACCGCGACACGCCCAGCTGTTCGGCCAGCGTCGCCACCAGCGCCATGTTGCGCGGGTGTTCGCGGTAGGGGAACAGCGCGAGCAGCTCCTCCGGAATCAGCTCCGCCTCCCACCACGCGCTGTGCAGCAGCGTCGTGTCCTTCTCCTTCGCCTGCTGCTTGAACAGCGGCAGGAAGTGGTCCTCCGTCGTCACCACCTTGCCGCCCCTGGGCATGAAGTTGGTGATGACCGACGCCACGTCCATGCCGGCCGGCCCCTGGATGTCCTCATGGTCCGGGTAGGCGTTGGTCAGCGTGGCGAAGTCGTCCTTCATCCAGTCGTTCTGGAGCAGCTCCACGAAGTTGGGCTGCAGCGCCATGCACTCCCAGAGGAACACCTCCGTGCCCAGGCGCGCGCCCAGCTCCACCATGTCCTTCTGCTCCCAGATGGTGGCCTTGTCGTAGGGGCGGAAGATGAAGAACTCGGACGGCCCGGCGCCCGGGGCGCTGTGCACGAACATCGCCTCCGAGCCCGTCGTCTTCGCGAAGACCTCGAAGCCCATGCCGGAGAAGAGCGCCGCCTTCAGCCGCTCCGTGCCGGACTTGCCGCGCGTGCCCCAGCCGCCGATGCACAGCGGGATCCGGGCCCGCGCCTTGCGCACGTTCTGGCGCTTCACGTACGTGTCGCCCAGGAACACGGAGAAGAGCGCCGCCGTGAACAGCCCGAGCGCGGCGATGCCGTTGCCGCCCATGCCCAGGAAGTAGCCTTCGTTCTCCAGGATTCGCTCGGTGAGCAGCGCCAGGAACCCGCTCTGCAAGCCCAGCATCGCGGGCGTGTGCAGCGTGGTGGGCTTCGTCACCGTCTCCGCGGTGTCCTGGAACAGCGTCGCCAGCGGGGCGGGGACGCGCTGCCCCTGGCCGTACGGCGTGAAGCGCACCTGGACGCCCAGGTCCTTCTCCACCTGCTCCACGAAGCGGCGGCGCTCGCGCGGCTCCTCGCCGCCCAGCGAGTCCAGGCGCAGCGTGGCGAGCCTCCGGTAGTCCTTCGTCACCTTGAGGCGGTTGGCCAGCCGTCGCAGCCGGGAGGCGGGCGGCACCAGCACCGTCTCGCCGTGGCTGCTGAACAGGTGCACCTTGCCGTCCTTCGACAGCGGCAGGTCCAGCAGGTCGTCCACCGTGGGCAGGTGCCGGCCCCAGCTTCCCTGGCTCGCCACGTGGACGCGCTCGCCGGGGACCAGCGTCTCCGTGACTTCATCCAGGTGGCCCGGGTGCGCGCGCAGCGTTCCCGACAGCTTGCGCCCCGTGGTGTGCAGGAAGGCCTGGCGCTTGTTCGGCGCGGGGCGTCCCAGCTCGTGCCACACGCGCCACAGGCGGCGCTGGTGCCGGTCCCCGTGCCACAGCGTCAGCGTCGTGTTGGAGCGCTCCGCGTACAGCCCGTACCCGTCCTGCGACAGGTCCGCGAGGATGGCGCCCAGCCACTCGGGGCCTTCCGGCATGGCCGGCAGGCCCTCCGGGGGCGGCTCCAGCGTCACGCGCGTGCGGCCGCCCGGCTTGAGCTTGCTGACGCGGCCCGCGAGGTGCGCCGTCCACGCCTGGCGCACCGGATCCTTCACCCGCCGCAGCACCTGCGCCGCCGCGGCGGCGGCCTCCACCACCGGCCCGGTGGCTCCGGGCTGCGTCGCCAGCGACTCCACCGCGTCCAGCAGCGCGGCGTGCGCGGGGCCCAGTCCGGCGGCGCCCAGCGCTTCGGCCAGCGCGGCGGCCCGCTCACAGGCCACGCGCAGCACGAGCGGCGCGGTGTCCTGTCCCAGCACGTCCACGAGGACGCGCAGGGCCGGGCCCCTCACCTTCGGCGTCGACATCGCGGCTTCCACCGAGGCCAGCACGGCGGCGGTGCGCACGCGCGGGCTCACCTCCGACAGCGTCCGCTCCGCCGCGTCCTTCGCGATGGCCGGCACCGGCTCCAGGCCCGCGAGCCTGCGCAGCAGCGGCTGCCCCTCCGGCTTCACGGCGATGAGCGCGCACAGGCCCATGCGCACGTACTCGCTCGGGTCGTGGTGCGCGACCTCGGTGAGCAGCGGCATCCGGTGCTCTTCGGAGAGCAGCGGCGCGCACTGCTCCAGCACCTGCCGGCGGAAGAGGAAGTCCTTCTCCGCCGGGGCCTTCGCGCGCAGCCGCTGGCGCAAGAGGGCCAGGCCCGCCAGCGCATCCACCCGCAGCAGCGCGCGCAGGGCCTCCGCCTGGAAGAAGGGGCTCACGTCCTCCTGGCCCGCGAGGCTCGTCAGCGTGGGGCCCACTTCAGGCAGCGTGGACGCGACGCCCGGCACCACCTGCACCAGTTGCCGGAAGGCCTCCAGCGCCGCGAAGCGGTTCTGCGCGCGGGGCGCGTCCACCGCGCGGTCCAGCAGCTGCCGGGCGAGCGGAATGGCGGAGGGCTGGAGCTCCTGCCCCGTCGTCATGGAGAGGATGCCCGTCAGGGCCCGCAGCGCCGTCTCTTCTTCAACGAGCAGCGTGTGGCGGCGCTTCTCCTGGCGCTCCCGCAGGGCATCGAAGCCCATCCACCGGTCCAGGGCGCGCAGGTCCTCGCGGCGGTCCTTGCGGTCCTTCACCGTGGCCTTGAGGTGGTTGACCAGCACGTCGCGTCGCGCGGCGTCATCCACCGCCTCGTTGTGCTGGCGGGTGAACTGGACCTGCTCCTCGTGCACGGCCGCCAGCTCCGTCTCCAGGACCTCCAGGGCCACGCCCAGCCACGGGGCCAGGCCGTCCGCTCCGGCGGGGCGGGGACAGGTTTCCACCAGCCGCCGGGCCAGCGCTTCGACCGCCGCGTGACGCACGCGGCGGTGCAGCGGGGGCAGGGCTTCCAGCAGCAGGGTTTCGAGCTGTTCGGTCGACAGGTGCATGTCGCGGCCAGAGCTATTCATTGCTTGAGAAACCTGCCCGGCCCCCCCGGGCGCCCGTTCGGATCAGGACAGCTCACGGCTGCAAACGTCGTTCATCCAGCAGCTCCTCGAACTCCTCCTCGGTCGGCGTGACGTCCTGCAACCCACGTCCGCCGGTCCAATCCCACCGCGCTCCCAGTGAAAAGACGTTCTGGAAGCCGTACGGGCCGGAGAGGAACGCGCGGTCCTCGGCGTAGAGCATCAGCCGGTTGCCGCCGCGCCCCATCCACACGTTCCAGTCCACGCGCCCCGACACGCGGTGGCGCAGGTAGGCCGTGGAGCGGTGGTCGTCCTGGAAGCGCTGGGACGCGCCGTAGCCCAGCTCCGCGCGCGTGCCCCGGAGCTTGCCGCCCAAAAGCCCCGCCCAGCTCGCGTAGGCGCCCGCGTTGTCCAGCGTGTAGAGGTTGGCGTTGCTCGTGGCGGACGTGCCCACCGTGGCCACGTGGTCCTGGAAGGGCTGCCAGCGCAGGGCCAGCCGGGGCGCCAGCCGCTGGGGGTGGTCCTTGCCGTAGCGCCAGTAGACGCTCTGGTCGTAGCGGGTCGCGTCCACCGCGCTGGTGCCCTGCATGGACTCCACCGTCAGCCCCAGGCCGGGGATGACGCCCACGTCCGGGGACAGCCGCACGTAGCGGTCCGCCGACACGCGGCCCCGGGCGCTCCAGCGCGTCCCGCCGTCGAGCGACTGGGTGAACACCGAGCCCTGCATCGACAGGCGCAGGTCCCACGGCAGCCGCGTCAGGTACGCCGCCGCGCTGCCGCCCAGCACGGCGCTCCGGCCCAGCGGGTAGCGGGCCTCCGGCGTGACGCGCAGCCACGCGCGGCCCGGGGACAGCTCGCGGCGCAGCGACAGCCGCACCTCCATGCCCGTCTGCAACGGGCGGTTGAGCAGCTCGCCTTCCTCCACGTCCTCGCTGCGGAAGCCCAGCTCCGCGGACAGCATGCCCGGGCCACGGCCGGGGGCCTCGGGCGCCATGCCGTCCGGCAGCAGCGCCAGGCCCGGCGGCAGCGCGGGCCAGGGCAGGGGCTCCAGGCCCGTGGTGCCCTGGGCCCACGTCGTGGCCGCGAGCGCGCTCGGATCCGCGACGACGCCCAGCTGCACCTGCACCAGCGCTTCACCTTCGGGAGACTCCAGGCTCACCCGGTGCGGCCCGCGCGAGGGCAGCAGCAGCCACGTCTCACCCGCGCGGCCCAGCGGCTGCGACGCGCCCTTGAGGCCGGGGTCCGCGTCCCCGGGCAGGCCCAGGTGCATCAGCGGCCCTTCCTCCGCGCCGGAGCCGCCCGCGCCGTCCCCGGAGGGCAGGGGCGTGCTGCGCAGGAGCAGCTCGCGGCCCGCCGTGGGCGCCAGCGCGTGGGCCCGCACGCGCAGGGCGGTGGGGCCCAGCACCGTCATCACCACGGGCGCGCCCGGACGGCTGCGCAAGAGCGACAGGGGCTGCGGCGCGACCATCACGCGGGCGTTGGCGGCGCCTTCGTCGGACTCCACGAAGCGCACCAGGCCGGTCTGCTGCGTGTCCGCCCGCGCCAGCACCACCTCCACCTGGTGACGGCCGGGGACGTCCAGGCGCGTGCCCAGCACGGCCGTCTCGCCCTCGGCCACCTTCAATTCCTTCACCACCCGGCCGTCCACGCGCAGCGCGAACGCGCAGGTGCCGGCCACGTCCACGCCGGGCCGCGGCGTCGTGCCGCACAGCACCTCCGCGCCCAGGGGCCGGGGCTGCTTCACCACCAGGCTCATCACGCGGGACGCGCCCGAGGGCAGCAGCTTCGCCTCGGACAGCTTCCACGGCGGCGCGAGCAGCGCCTTGCGCACCGCCTGGGCCACGTCCTCGTCCTCCACGCCGCCCTCCGACGTGGCCTCCAGCGAGCCCGCCGTCTCCTCCGCGTCGCGCAGCCGCTCCCAGCGCGTCCAGCGGCCCGCCGTGAAGCGCATGCGCCGCACGTCCGGGTGGTCCGCCCACGCCTGGAGCTGGCCCGCGAGCGCCGCGCCCAGCGGCGCGCCGCCGTCCCTCCACGCCTCGGGCGAGTCCTGCAGCCGCTCCAGCATTCCGAGCGCCTCCAGGCCCACCTGCGGCAGGTCCGTCTCGCGGTACAGCGCCGCCATCGCCAGCGCGCCCGCCGCGTCCTCGCCGGAGGCCGACAGCAGCCGGGCGCGCAGGTAGCGGCCCGCCACGCTCTTGTCGCCCGACACCGCCGCGAGCGCCTCCGCCGCGCGGCCCTCGCGCGCCTGGGCGCTGGAGGCCGCGAGCTTCGCGTCGCCCGTGTCCGGCAGCACCGCGAAGGCTGGCGACACCAGCGTGGGCTTCGCGATGGCCTGCGTGAAGCGCACCGTGCGCGGCGCCGCCTGCGACAGGCGGTCCATCAGCGCCAGCAGCCGCTTCTGCTGCTCCGGCGTCAGCGTCGCCTGCGCGTCCAGCAGGCGGCCCACGTCCGCGCCGGCGAAGCCGTCCTCCTGGAGGGACGCGAGCAGCTCCGCGCGGGCCAGGCGCGGCTCCGCTTCCCCGGGCGTGGCGCGCAGCGTGCGCGAGAGCGCCTGGAGCGCTTCGTACGACGTGCCGGCCTGGGGCTGTGGCGTGGCGGGAAGCTCCGCGGGCGCGGGCACCTGGGCGCGGCGCACCGCCAGCGAGACGACGAGCGAGGCCTTCACGTCCTCGGGCTCGAACCAGACTTCACGGGCCTGCGGTGGCAGCGTCACCACCAGGGAGACCGGCGCGGAGGACGTGCCCCGCGCGCCTTCCAGCGCCAGGTGCCGGCCGCTCGCGGCGGCAGGCCGCAGCACCAGCCGGCGCGACGGGCCCACGTCCGTGGACATGCGCACCACGAGCGGCTTGCCCGCGGGCGCCCCCAGCGGCCGGAGTTGCACGCGCACGGGCGAGGGCAGCTTCGCGTCCGGCACGCGGAAGCGCACCGCCTTCGTGCCCACCTTCACCGGCCACTGCGTGCGCACGTAGCCGACCTCCGCGGGCGTGCCCTGGGCCTTCACGGGCGCGAGCGACAGGAAGGCCCGCGTGCCCGCGGCCCCCTCCAGCCGGAGCGCGTGCTCACCGGGCGGCAGCGCGATCTCCACGGGCTCCAGCGACGACAGCGGCAGCAGCGGGAAGGCGCTGTCGCCCACGCGCAGCACCGGGTGGGTCCGCGTGCCCGGCGGCGTCATCACATAGGCGCGCAGCAGGGTGGGGGCCTCGGCGGGGCCGGTGGCCTGGACGTGGGTGGTGCCTCCGGCGGCGAGCGGCCACAGCGCGCTGTCCGCCATCGTGGCGTCGGCTTCCACGCCCTGGAGGTCCAGCCACCGCGAGGCCTTCACCTCGGCGCCCGTCGGGGCCGCGTCCATGGCCGAGGGCGACACCTGCGACCAGCGGCTCTCCCGCCACCACGCGGCGCGGTAGCGGCGGCGGATGTCCTCCGACAGCGGCTCCGCGCGCCAGGCCAGCTCCAGCGCGGCCAGCTCGCGGCTGCGCAGTGGGTTGCCCAGCGGTAGGCGGGACACCAGCTCCGAGGCCTCGGCGGTCAGGAAGCCCGCCTCCGGCAGCGCGGGCGCGGTGCCCAGCAGCGTGTGCGCGGCGTCCGTCCGGCCCTGGTCCAGGAGCTGCTTCGCGGTGAGCAGGCGCAGGTGCCACGCGAGCGGTGACGCGTCCGCGCCCTTCAGCGCCTCCACCGCCGCGTCCGTGTCGCGGTCCCCGATGGCGGCCAGCGCGCGCAGGAGCGGCGACAGGCCCTCGGTCTTCGTCTTCCCGTACGTGCCGCGCGCCAGCTCCGGCATCAGCGCCACCAGCCGCTGACGCAGCAGCGACGGACGGGGCGCCGTGTCCGTCTTCACCTGCTCCCACGCCTTCTCCGCCAGCTCCGTCCACTGCGTCTGGCGCGACAGCGCCTCGGCCAGCGTGGGCCGCCGCGTGGCGACGCGCGCCCGGAGCATCAGCGGCCCGCCCTTCCAGCTCACGCGGTAGTTGTGCTTGCCCGGAGACAGCACCACGCGCAGCTCCTCCGCGATGCCCACGCGCTCGCCCGACGCGAGCTTGCGCGCCGAGCGCCCGTCCGGGAGCGCCGCGCCTTCAGGGGCCTGCGCCCACGCGGGCTGCGGGGTGAGCTGGGCCTGCGCGAGCGTGGCGCCCACGCCGTACACCTCCAGCTTCGCCGCCTCCACGGTCGCGTCGTCGCCCAGCACGGAGCGCGCCTCCAGCGACAGTACGCCCGGGCCCTCCAGCTCCAGCGCCCAGACGTTGCCCTTCACCTCCGGCCGGTACCAGGGCGCGTCCATGCCCTCCAGCACGACCTCCGTGCCGGCGGGGCGGGGGCGCTCCACGCGCATCGCCTGGCCCCACAGGGGAGACACCAGCGCCCACTCGCGCAGCACCTCCGCCTTGCGCCACGCTCGCACCGCGTCCCGCAGCGGCGAAGCGGGGGGCTCGTCGCGGACGAGCTCCGCCTCCAGCGCCGCGACCACGTCCAGCCGCGCGCGCGTGCCCGCGTCGAACGCGAGCGCCGGGCGCGGCCCCTGGCCGTCCACCCACTGGAGGAGCGCCTCGCGCATCCGCTCCTCGGTTTTCACCGTGGAGGTGGGCCTGGGGCGCTCCACCGTGACGCGCGCGTTCTTCGTCGCCGTCACCCACCAGATGCTGCCGGCCCCCATGGGCTCCGCCAGGTACCAGCGGCCCGGACGCTCCGACACGCCCTCCTCGTCCACGCGCGCTTCGGGCGCGTCCTTGTCCTCCACCAGCGGCACGCGGGAGAAGCGCAGCGCCCCGGCCGGGCCGGTGACGCGCACCACGTCGAGCGGGCCCAGCCACAGCGCCGCGCCCTGCCGCGGGGTGACCTCCACGGCGCCCGTCACCTGGGGCACGCCGTCCGGCACGTAGGGCGCGCGGCCGCGCACGTCCTCCAGGGCCACGGGGCCCCGGACGGCGCTCGGCTGCCAGGACATGCCCTCCTCGCGGCGGGCGATGGCGGACGGCTGCGAAACAGTCGGCTGCGCGATGACGGGCAGCGCCGCGAGCGCTCCCACGAGCAGGGTGAAACGGGCGCGGCGTCGAACGGGAAACATCGGCGCTCAGTCCTCCAAGGGTGCGAACAGAATCTGTCCCAGGCGCTCCAACCGCGCCGGGCGGGTCAGCGCTTTGCGCGCGCGGGATGACATTTCGAGATGCAGGAAGCGGGCTTGCGGATACGCCTGGAGCAACCGGGCCTGGGCGTTCTGGGTCCCGCCCAGCACCCGCACCCCTTCCGGGAACAACTTCACGCTGCCCCCCAGCGCCTCATCCAGGGAAGCGGAGACCTGGCGTGCCCACGCACCGGGCGTCCGCGAGCCATCGCTCACCACCGCCGTCAGCGACCCGTCGCGGCCCTTCTGGACCTTCGATTCGCCGAAGCCGTGGAGCTGCACCACGCGCAAGGCAGGGAGGCTGCGCGCGGCCAGGTCCGTCACGGTCTGGAAGAGGTGATCCGGGTTGTGGGCCACATCCGCGGGGTGCTCAGGGTCCTCGGGCGTCTCGCCGGGCGTGCCGTGGTAGCGGTGCGCGGTGGCGGTCATGAACAGGCGCGGCGCGCGGCCCTCCGGCGGGCAGGAGAAGAGGCCCGCGCCGATGTCCTCCGTGCCGATGTCGAAGTAGGGGTGGGGCACCTGCACCACGTCCCCGGTGGCCTCGCCCGTGCGCACCACGTACGCGCCCGCGCCGTGGTGGCGGTCCGACCGCTCGCGCAGGACCCAGAAGGTGTCGCGCGGCGTCGTCCACGTCTCCAGGAAGAAGCCCACTGCGGCGGCCACGTTCGTCAGCTCCGGCGGCACGTCCTTCTGCTTCGGCGCCGCCGCGAGCAGCGCGGGGATGAGCTTCGCGAAGGCTGCGCGCTCCTCCAGCGTCGTCGGGTGGAACGTCACGGCGGCCACGCGGGGCCACAGCCCGGAGAAGCGCGCATCCACGCGGCACCCGTCCTGCGCGTCGGCCTCCACGGTGGGATCCTCCTGGGGGATGCGCTCCCGCGCGGGCTTCCTGGGCGCCTTCGCGCTCACGGTGGCCCGGGGCGCATCGGTCTTCTGGGACTTCTGCGCCAGGGCCTCCGCCTCCGCTGCCGGCTTCGTCGCGCTCACGGTGGCCCGGGGCGCCGCGGAGGACGGGGCCTGCTGGCCGTGGGCACCGGGCGCGAAGCCCAGCGCGGACACGACCCCCGCGGCCACGAACGGGCGCCACGACCCGGTCCTCCGGGGCGACTTCACAGCGCTTCCTCCAACTGCCAGCCGCCCCGGTTCCACTCGCGCGGGGCGGTGTCCTCCGGCGCGTGGCCGAAGACGAAGAAGCGCGCCCACATGGGCTCGTTGCCCACCGCCTGGATGCGGACGGTGTGCAGGCCCGGCGCGATGTCCTCGCCCAGCGTCACCGGCACGGTGCGCGCGTACCACTTCACGCCCGGACGGCCCGCCGGCATGGCCGGATCGCGCTCGGAGGCGGACAGCGCCACCGTGCGCTCGGCGCGGGTGACGTGCGGCACCAGCACGCTGGCGCGGCGCACCGGGTTGCCCCCATCCACGGAGATGGAGAGGCGCGGCCCGGTGGAGGCCTCCGCCACCGGCGTGTAGACGACGACGTTGAGCGTGACGGCGCCGGGGCCCGTCTTGCGCACCGGCACGCGCAGCCCGCCCGTGCCCACCGGATACACCGACCGTGAGCGCAGGCCGCTGCCCGCCGCGGGCGGCCGGTTGAGCATCGCCGTCAGGCCGGGCGCTGACGAGCGCAGCAGCACCTCGTGCTCGCCGGGCGGCAGGGGCGGCAGCAGCTCCCGCGCGCGGGTGGAGCGCACCGTGAAGCGGTGCAGGGGTTCGCCGTCGAGCAGCACCTCCACCTCGTTGCCCAGCGCCGTCGCGTCCTTCAACGACAGGCGCACCTCCGGGCGGGTGGGCGTGCGCGCGTCGAACTGCGCCCGCACCGCGCGGCCCGGCTCCAGGAAGGTGGACAGCGCGCGCACCACGTCCACGCTGTCCGACGGCGCGGACTCGAGCACCTCCACCACGGAGGGCGTCCCGTACGGGCGCACCACCACCGCGTCACCCGAGGGCGCCACGGCTTCGTTCTCCGGGCCCAGGGGCTCCAGGCGCACCTGGCTGAGCAGCTCCATGCGCGCGCCGCCCTGCATCAGCGCCGTCAGGTTGGCGGGCCGCATGGGGTGCCACGCGCGTTGATCCACGGGGGCGTTGCGCCAGCGCACGCCGGTGAGCGCGGCCTCCGTGTACGGCGCCGTGGGCGCGAGCGGCTGTCCACCGGGCAGGAAGCTGTAGAGCTGCACGATGGTGGAGCGCGGCGCCTGCACGCGCAGCTTGCGCGCACCCGGCGGCAGGAAGAGCCGCGCGCTCGCCACCTGCGACACCCAGGCGGGCAGGTCCGTCACTTCTCCGGAGCCCGCGGAGCCCGCGGAGCCCGCGTCCGAAGTCACCGCCGCCACGGGCATGCACGGCAGCGCGCCGCCGGGCAGCGACACCAGGTCCGCGCCCTCGAACGGCGCGGGCTCCGTGGTGGCGTCCAGCGCGGCCTGCCCCAGCGGCCGGCCCTGCGCATCCAGCACGGTGAGGCTCAGGTGCAGCGGCTCCCGCGACGGCGCGCGGTCCAGCGAGCGTGCGTCGATGCGCACCAGCCGTCCGGCCGCGTCCATCCGCGGGTCCAGCTCCAGCTCCAGCTCCGGGCACGCGGGGCCGGTGGCGAACGCCTCCGTGCGGCGCGTGTCCGGCAGGAAGGCGACGCGTCCGTCGGCCGCGGCGCCCGGCGCGGGACGCGGCCCGGCGGGCATCAGCCACGACTCGAAGGGCCCCTCCACCGTGTAGCGCAGGTCCTGCTGGCCCTCGTTGCGCACCGTCACGGTGTGCACCCCTGGGGGCAATTCCAGCGGATGCGACATGGGCGAGCCCGCCACGGGGCCCGGCAGTTCGAGCGTGTTGACGACGCCGTCCTGCGACAGCGTCCGCACCGTCACCGGGCCATGCGCCTGCGGGCGCGCGTCCGTCGCGTCGCTCCACAGCCACAGCACCGGCTTCGCGGGCCCGGTGACGTTGAGGGCCACGGCGCGCCCCGCGCCCAGCCGCTCCTGCACGGACTCGGTGGCCTCCACCAGCGGCAGCCGGAACGCAGTGCGGTAGACGGGCTCGATCTGGTAGTCCGTGCCCGCCTCGCCCTCCGCGTTGAGCCGCTCCCAGTGCTCCTCCGTCAGCCAGCGGCGCGTGTCCTCGGACAGCTTCTCGAAGGGCTCGAAGGTGGCGCGGCCGGCGCGGACCTCGGCGCGGGCCTGCGCCAGCTTCTGCGACGCGAGCAGCGGCAGCGTGCGGTGCGCCCGGACGTACACGCGCGCCAGCAGCGTGCCGCGCGTGCCCGCGGGCCGCAGGTACAGCACGGAGTGTTCGGGCCGCTCCGGCAGGCGCAGCACGAACTCGCGCTCGTCCGTCACCTGCGCGGTGGCGTTGGTGGTGAAGGCGCTCTCCTCCAGATAGGTGCCGTCCTCCTGCGGCTGGCCCTTGCTCTGGCGGGTGCGCGTGAAGATGGAGCGCTCCAGCACGATGCCCGCCGGGGCGCGCAGGATGGCCTGGAGGCCGTACTGGTACTGCTTCTCCGGCGCGTAGGGCGTGCCGTCGGGCAGCAGCTCGTGCGTGACGATGAGCAGCTCCTCCGCCTCGCGCGGGACGCGCACGCGCATCTCCTTGCCCGGCTCCAGGCGGTAGAAGATGAGGCGCTCGGCGTTGACGAACTTCGCGTCGCGGCGAGCGGTGGGCGTGTCGGTGTTGCCAAGGACGGCCAGGCTCGCGCCCCAGATGAGCGCGAGGCCCGCCACCAGGCCCAGGAGCGCCAGGAACGCGCGGCTGCGGGTCTTCATCGACGTGCCTCTTCGCGGGAGACTTCCCCGGTCAACACCACCGGACGGCGGTGGCGCAGCGCCACGTCCACCGCGCTCGCGAGCCCCGCGTCACCGGCGGTCAGCTCCGCGCGCTGGTGCGGCGACGGGTGCTGCTGAAGGAAATAGACGGCGCGCAGCACCTGGCGGCCCTGCCGCGCCTCCACCAGGAGGAAGGGCAGGCCGTGCTCGGCGCTGAAGCCGGACTTCACCACCCGGGACACGCTGCCCACGCGCCTGGGCTGGGACAGCGCGCGCAGGTCATGGACGTTCTGCTGCGCCAGGTAGCGCTCCGCGCTGGCGGTGAGCTCCGCGAAGCCCTCCTTCAGCGCGGCGGACACCGGCTGCGAGGGCGCCACCAGCCGGTCCGCCAGCAGCGCGCGCTCCGGCGACTCGCGCGGCTCCTCGGGCGTCAGGCCGGTGAGGGCCAGCTCCTCGGCCACCAGCCGGGGCCCCACGAAGGCGCCGCGCAGCGGCTCGGACAGCCACAGCGTGGCCAGCTTCGCCCCACCGAAGGTGCGCGAGAAGACCTGCTGCGGGCTCGCGTCGTTGAGGCCCGTCAGCTCCGGGGAGCCGTCGTTGTAGCGCACGCGCGACCCCAGCCAGCCCAGGGGCCCGGACGGCGACAGCAGCCGCTCCAGCTCCGCCGGCCGCTGCGCCGGGGTGAGCACCGGGCTGCCCACGTCCACCAGCACGTCCGCGTTCACCGAAGGTCGGCCGGAGAAGCCGCGCACGTGCAGCACCTGACCCTGATCCCTTGGCAGCGCGCGGTGCACCGCCTGGTGGAAGGCCTGGAACGCGGTGCGCAGCGCGCCGAAGGTGGCCGGGTGGGGCCCCTCGCGGTTCGCGGTGGCGAACACCAGCGCGGTGGCGCCTGACTCGTGCCACAGCTCCGCGGCCACCGGCAGCGTGCCCGCCTCGCGCACCGGCGAAGGCACCTCCAGCGCGAGCGGCGCGCCGCCCTGGCGCACCAGCAGCCCCGCGCCCAGCCGGCCCGGTGTCCCTTCCGCGTCCGTCACCCACCAGCAGTCCTTCGCCTGGGCGCAGTCCGTCACCGGGTGCACCCGCAGGCCCAGCAGCGACGCCATGGCCCCGGCCCAGCGCGCGCGCAGCTCCACGGGCACGTCCGGCGTGCCCCCGCCCAACAGCGGCGTGGCCACCTGCTGCTCCAGCACCAGCAGCTCCGAATCCGAGGCCTGCGCCGCCGGCGTGAGCGCCAGCTCCGACGCCACCATCAGGGTACCCAGCGCTTCGCGCTCCGTCACCGGCGAGGCCAGCTCCGGCGACTCTTCCAGTACCAGCGCCGCGAAGTCCCCGGGCGCCGCGCGCAGCACGCTCAGGCGGGCCTCGCCCCAGGTGTCCCCGGGCTCCGGCGGCGCGGCGGACGTCACCTTCGCGTCGGGCCACAGCGCGGCCAGCGCCTGGGGCGCCTGACCGTCCGGCGTGTGCAGCACTGCCTGTCCCGGCTTCAGCGACGCATCCACGCGCACCTGCACCCGCTCGCGCGAGGACAGGGCTTCGTGGGCGTGGCGCAGCGGCGTCTCCGCCTGCGACAGCGCGTCGCCCAGCACCAGCCCCGCGCGGCGTGAATCCACGCCGCTCACGATGATGGCCCGGCACCGCACGCGCTCGCACAGCAGCGCGGACACCTCCGCGCTGGGCGCTTCGGTGAGGGGACGCGGCACCTCCAGCACGGGCCCCCTGGCGCCGGGCACCAGCAGGGACGTGTCCCAGCCCGCCTTGCCCTCGCCGTCCACGCGCTCCACCAGCGCGAAGCGCGCGGGCGAGCCCTCCTGCACCGGCAGCGCGCGCAACTCCAGCCCCAGCGCCACCGCCTGCGTGCGCAGCGCGCTCAGCCCGTCCTCGCGGCCCGTCTCCAGCCACGCGTCCACGTCGCTCCACAGCGCGGAGTACGTGCGCAGGTCGCCGTGCTTCAGCCGCAGCGACACGCCGCCCGCGTCGCTCTCCCGCGCGGTGGCGCGGCCCATGGCCATCAGGCCCAGCGGCGTGCGCTCCAGGCCCAGCCCGGGCACCCGCTCGCGCGCGGCCTGCGCGGTGAGCGCGGTGGCCGGACGCGGCTCCACGAGCGACAGCCCGAAGCCCGCCAGGCTGCCGATGAGGAAGCCCGCCAGCGACGTGTGCAGCGTGGCCAGCACCACGCGCGCCACCACCTGCTTCTGGAGGATCTTCACCGCCAGCAGCGTGGGCACCAGGTAGCCGAAGCCGAACAGGTCCGTCACCTTCAGGCCCGGCACGCGGCCGCCCATGGCCCACCCGATGACCCACTTCACGCCGAAGCCCAGGAGGAACACGAGCACCGTCTTGCGCGGGCCCTCCAGGTTGAGCGTGCGCAGCCCCGGCACCGACAGCACCGCCTTGGCGGCCAGCACCAGCAGCAGCACCTCCGCCAGCGTGGCGACGAGCTTCAGCGGCTCCAGCCACGTGAGCGCCAGCAGCGCGGGCACGAGGATGCCGTTGAAGTCCCAGCCGTACTTGAGGTTGAAGCGCGCGGCGAGGAACGCCGTCGTCAGCAGGATGATGTAGGCCTTGGGGCTGGACAGGAAGTCCTGCGCCACGTCCTCGTACATCAGCTCCAGGCTGGAGAAGGACAGGTTCGTCCCGGGCAGCAGCACGTAGCGCAGCAGCAGGTACGTGAGCACCACCGGCACGCCCACCTGCCACAGCCCGCGGTGCAGCTTCAGCTTCCAGAACGCGTTCGCCGTGAGCGGCACCAGCACCAGACCGATGCTGTGCAGGCTCCGGTCCACGATGAAGGACGTGCCCCAGCGGTCATCCATCCACCGGCCGAAGACGGGCAGCAGCCACGTCTCGCTCACCGCGCGCACCATCACGCTCGCCAGCACGATGGAGAAGAAGCGGTCGCGGCCGAAGAACTCGCTCCAGGCCCCCGTGCGGCTCAGGCCGCTGGAGAGCGCCAGCGCCAGCCCGTACGTGAGCAGCGACTCGGCGACCACCGTCGCCCCCGCCTCCGGGTGGATGACGAACACCGAGGCCAGGTAGCCAGGAACCACGAGGCCCACGAAGACCCACCCCAGCGTCTCCGTGAGGAGCGCCAGGATGAGCACGCCGACGAGCACCGCCACGAGGATGGAGGTGTCGAGCGAGTAGGCCGGAAACAATGTCAGGGTCGAAAAGAGCGCCATGGTGGCTGCGCTCGAATCTAGGGAGGCTCATCGCCTCGACCAGGGTTGCCCTTCTCAGGGTCTGAGAAGCGTCCGCTGCTCAACCCCGGAGCCAACCCCGGAGTCCCGCCGACTGCCCACGGACGGACACTGCGGCGGGTGCATTGTCCCCGGGTTCAGGGAAGCGTCCCCCGAAGTCCCCCTGCTCTTCACGCGGAGCCCCACCACTGGCACGCGGGGTGCGTGCACGGCGGGAGTCCACTCAAGGACAGGGGGCGGCGGCGGCCACGGCCTGGCAGCCCAGGCCGGAGCCGGTGAGGCTGCACGGCACCGTGTCCGCCAGCGCCTGGATCACCGCCCGGGACGACGCGCCGGTGCCGCGCAGGGTGACGGACTGCTCCAGGTGGAGGAAGCGGTCCGTGGGGGCGGTGGCTTCGGCGAAGCACGCGTCGGCGGCGCCGTTGTCGATGCGGCCCTGCACGTTGCTGGTGCCGCACAGCGTGCGGTGCTTGCCGGCGTCGTCGGGCGCGTTGCAGGAGAAGGCGCGCTTGGTGCCCACCAGGTGCGTGTTGAGCGCGTCGCGCAGGCGCACGGAGAGCGACTCGGGGCGCTGCACGCGGGTGCCGTCGCTCACCACGGCGGCCTCGGGGCCGTTGCTGGAATCCATGCCGTGCACGCTGACCGCGATGGCGTCCGGGTAGGTGTCGCGCAGCGCGCGGTGGGCGGCGGTGAAGAAGTTGTTGCCGTAGTGGGCGACGTCGGAGGTGCGCAGGCCCTGGGTGCCGCACACGCTGGTGGTGCCGCTGCACGGGCTGGCGGTGTCGACGGCGCAGCGGTTGCTGCCGGTGAGCAGCAGCGCGCGCGCGCCCAGCGTCACCAGCTGCGTGGCCGTCTGGCGCAGGGTGCCCTCATCGGAGTCCGCGTGCGGCGCCTCCAGCCACAGGTTGCGCGCGGGCGACAGGTTGACGATGAAGGTGCCGGCGCCCCGGGTCAGCAGCCCCTGCTCGCGCACCACCAACCACGCGGCGCCATCCTCGTTGCGGAAGGAGGACACGCCGAAGCCCAGCGTCCCCAGGTCCTGCACCACCTGCGGCGTGGGGCCGTCGGTGAGCAGCGCGCGGAAGGTGCCCTCGAACGCGGTGAACTCCGTGCCGCCCGGCTCCTTGAACCCGCCGCTGTTGGCCGGGGCGATGGATGCACCCTGGAGCCACGTCGTCAGGTTCCCCTGCAGGGCCTCCAGCCCGCCGAGCGGCGCGCACACGCTCGCGGAGGGAGCAGGCGCGAGGGGCTCCGGCGCCACCGTTGCCTCCGTGGGCACCTGCGCGACAGGGCCTGTCACGCCGGTCGGAAGCTCCACCGGCGCCTGGCTCACGTCCTCGACCGGGGCCGGGGCCTCGGGGGCGGGAGCGGCGGGCGTCTGCGTGACGCTGCCGGGGGACTGGGAGGAAGGGGCCTCGGACACGGCGCCGGTTGTCGGACCGGCGACGGCGCTGCTACAGGCGGCCGCGAACAGCAGGAGGCAGGGAAGGGACGTGCGCAGGAGGGAACGGGACATGACCCGTCCCGAACAGCTCCGCCTGCGCACGCATTCGCGTGCCGTCAATCCCGGATGACAGCCGGGGAAGGCCCTGCATGCCTGTCCGCCCGCGACGCCTGCCTGCTAGGGCAGGGTGCGCAGCAGCCCGTCCGCGTCGGGGGCGCCCCAGCCGGTGGGGATGTCCCAGCCCGGCCCGGCTTCGTACTGCCGGTCGGTGACGCCCACGGTGATGTCGCGGAAGGTGCCCTGCACCTCGGGCAGCGTGTAGAGCTGCGAGTTGAGCCAGCCCACCTGGGGCCTGGCTGTCTCCGCGCGCGCGCCGTTCACCACCGCGATGATGCCCGCGAAGATGGGCGACGAGAACGACGTGCCGGTGTTGGGCACGGTGGCTCCCAGCCACGTGTACCAGAAGCCCGTCTCCGCGTTGAGCGCGACGTCCACCACCGCGCGCTTCGCGGGCAGGGGCACGATGCCCTTCTGCCATTCGGGCGTGGTGAAGGTGCGGCTGATGCCGGAGCCGGAGTAGTACCAGGCCGTCTCGCCCATCAGCGTCATGCCGTTCATCCGCAGCTGCGTGCCGCCCACCGCCGTGACGTAGGGGCTGGAGCCCGGCGTGTCCACGCCCGCGGAGTCGCCGCTCGCCGCCGCGACGGTGATGCCCAGCGCGGCGGCCATCATCCCGGAGGCGCCGTACTGCTCGTGCACGGCGCGGGGTTCGGCGTCCTCGCGGTGCGCGAAGGACGTGGTGATGACGGACACCTCGCCCCGCGCGATGGCTTCATTGAAGGTGAAGAGCATGGACGTGTTGCGGGCGTCCGGGCCCATGTAGACGATGACCTCCGACTTGGGCGCCATCGCCGCGGCCCACTCCACGTCGAGCGTCCCCTCGCGGTAGCGCGTGACGGGCGGCTCCATGGTCTGGATGACCTTCGGGTCCTCGCGCTCGATGTCGAACATCTTCCAGAAGGCGCGCAGGTCCTTCCACCGGAAGCTCGCGCCAATCACCACGCCCAGCTTCGCGCCCTGGCCCTGGTGGCCCTGGTTGTAGAGCGTGTCCAGGCCGTACGCGCGCGCCACCTGCTGCGGGGTGAGGCCCCGGTTGAGGGGGTCGGGCTTCTCCGTGGAGGGCTGGCCGAACTCGCCGGGCAGCGTCCCCACGGCGGCCGGCAGGTCCAGCGCGACGATGGCGGACACGCGCTGCTGCACGAACGCGGGCGCCTTGATGCCTTCGGTGAGGCCGTAGACGTCGTGCGGATCATTCCCGGCCTGCGGCGACTTGCGCTCCAGGATGCGGATCTTCACGCCGAACGCCTTGTTGAACTGGCCCACGGTCCCCACGAACTGCACCAGCAGCCGGTTGGACGCGACGCGCGGCACCTGGAGCCCCTCGGACTTCATCCAGTCCGTGACGAGGGTGATGTCCTTCTCCAGCGGCGCGTGCTTCGCGTTCCACTCCGCTGGCGTCATGTACTTGCGGAAGCCCGCGCCGCCCGGCTTGTAGATGTCCTGGATGCGCTGCTCCAGCGCGTCCCTGTCGCGGATGGGGAAGGCCACCAGCCCCCGGATGAGGTCCGTCTCCGGCGCCTCGCCCTTGTCGGTGTAGACGCCCGGCAGCGGCCCCGGCACGCCGTCCGTCGTCGGGACGGGGGTCGGGTCCAACACCTCGGCCGCCGGGTCCGGGTCCACCACCTCCGGCGCCGGAGGCGGCGTGGCCGGCGGTGGCTGCGAGGCCTCCGAGTCGGGAAGGGTGGGCGCGCCCTCCACCGGCGCGGCGCCTGGCGGTCGGGGCCTTCCCACCGACGTGAGCCGGTCCGAGTCCCGACACCCCCCCATCCAGCCCGCCAGCAGAAGAACACCCGCCAGGACGTGTCCGCGCTTCATTGTTCCCCCTGCCAGCGGTGACCCTCGGGTCCGCCGCACCCCAGCCGCCCTCCTCCCTGGAGGACGTCGCCCATTGTGCGCATTGAAGGTGGGAGTGATTGCCCCACGAGGCAACTGTCGTGGATTGGTAAAACGCGGCTACACTGTTGGCACTTCTTTGCCCAACCCATGCGGCTGCCGACAGCACTCCTGCTCTTCTTCTTCCTGCTGCCGTGCGCTGCGCTGGCGCAGGGGGACACGCGCATCACCTTCCTGGGACGTCAGCTGGAAAAGGGGAAGGATCCGCGTGCTCGCTCACAAGCCGCGCTCGTGTTGGGCGCCACCGAGGACCCCGCGGCGGTGACGCCGTTGTGCGGTGCCCTGAAGGACCCCAGCGAGCTGGTGCGCGCGGCGGTGGCCAAGGGACTCGGGTCGCTCCTGGAGCCGGGAGGGCTCGACTGCCTCCAGGCGTTCCAGGGGGAGACGGACGCCTCCGTGCAGGCGGCCGTGGCGGAGTCCATCAAGGTCATCAAGGCCTACCAGGCCCGCCGACCGCGCTTCTACCTGGCGCTGGACACGCTGAAGGACAAGACGGGCGGCATCCCTCCGGAGCTGGTGAAGGTGACGGAGGCCCGGCTGCGCTCGAAGCTGGTGCGGCGGGGCGCGCTGATGGCGCCGGTGAAGGAGACGAAGGCGGCGGCGAAGGGCGCGCTCAAGAAGATGGGCGTGCATGGCTACCGCATCACGGCGGAGATCCAGGCCACGGACAGCGGAGGGCTTCGCCTGGCGATTCTTTGCATGAGCTACCCGGAGCAGTCATTGATGGGGCAGGTGGAAGTGAACGCCGCGGGGGCGCCGCCCGCGGACTTGTTGAAGGCCCTGATCCCCCGTGCGATCGAGGAAGCCGCCGCGACCTTCGAGTGGAGCAGCGAGACATGACGACGACGACCGCCCCGGCCCCGACCCCCGCTCCGGCCCCGACGAAGCGCCGGTGGCGCAACTTCCTGCTGGACGCCCCGTTCCAGCTCAAGCTCACGGGCTACATCGTCGGTGTGTCGCTGGTGCTCGCGGCCATCCTGGGCATCTTCCTGGTGCGCGCGGCGAACTCGCTGATGGCGGAGACGGCGACGGCGGTGGATGCCCGCTCGCGCGCGGCGGAGGTGAGCCGCGAGCTGTCCGGGGCCACGCTCTCCAACGAGCTGCTGGCCCACATGGACGACCCGTCCTTCGAGGCGAAGTTCCGCGAGCAGGCGCAGGCCATCGACGCGGGCTACGAGGCGGAGCGCACGGCCATCGTCGCGCAGCGCGCGGAGCTGGAGCGCCACCAGCGGCTGACGTGGTGGGTGCTGGGCCTGTGCATGCTCACCTTCATCGTGGTGGTGGCGCTGTCCACCATCGTGGTGACGCACCGGATGGCGGGGCCGCTGTTCCGCATCAAGCGCATGGTGCGCGAGGTGGCGGAGGGCCGCCTGCGTCCGCCCCAGCACGGCCTGCGCGAAGGTGACGAGCTGCAGGACGTCTTCGAGGCCGCGCGCGACATGACGCAGCGGCTGCGCAACCAGCAGGAAGAGGACGCCCGCGTGCTGGCGGAGGCGCTGGACGTCGCGAGGCAAAAGGGCGTCACCGGCCCCTGGCTGGACGAGCTGAGCGCCCTGGAAGCGCGCTACCGCGAGCGGCTGGCGCGATAGGGCGGGGGGCGGGGCTCGGGGTGACGCCGCGCGTGCGCGATACGCCGGGTCACTCCAGATGCGATAACGGCTCCCCATGACTCACGACGCGCCCATCTACCTGGACCACAACGCGACGACGCCGCTGCTTCCGGAGTGCCTGGACGCGATGCTGCCCTACCTGCGGGAGCATTTCGGCAACCCGTCCAGCGGGCACGGCTTCGGCACCCGGGCCCGTGTCGCGGTGGTCCAGGCGCGCGAACAGGTGGCCGCGCTCCTCGGGTGTGACGCGGACGAGGTGTTCTTCACGTCGGGCGGCACCGAGGCGAACAACCTGGCGATCCGCGGCGTCAGCGAGGCCTCCGAGTCACGGCGTCAGGTCGTGACGACGGTCATCGAGCATCCCGCGACGGCGCGTCCCTGTGGCTGGCTGGAGCAGCAGGGCTGGCGCGTCACCCGGCTCGGCGTCGACACGGAGGGCCGCGCGCGGCTCGACGAGGCCCGGGACGCGGTCAACGCGGACACGGCGCTCGTCACGGTGATGCACTCCAACAACGAGACCGGCGTCTTCCAGCCCGTCACGGAGCTGGCCCGGTTCGCGCACGCCGCGGGCGCGCTCATCCACACGGACGCGGCGCAGTCGCTGGGCAAGGCGCAGGTGGACGTGCGTGAGCTCGGCGTGGACCTGCTGTCCGTCGCGGGCCACAAGCTCTACGCGCCCAAGGGCGTGGGCGCGCTCTACGTGAGGCGCGGCACCCCGCTGGTGCCCTTCACGCTGGGCGCGTCGCATGAGCGCGGACTGCGTCCCGGCACGGAGAACGTGGCGTCCATCGTCGGGCTCGGGGTCGCGTGCGAGGTGGCGGGCCGTGACCTGGAGGCGGTCGCGTCGCGCATGCGGGAGCGCCGGGAGCTGCTCTGGGAGCGGCTCGCTTCGGCCATCCCGGGGATGGCGCTCAATGGCCGTCTGGATTTGTGTCTGCCGAACACGCTCAACGTCCGCTTCCCGAACGTCTCCGGCGAAGCGGTGCTCGCGGGGGCCCCGGAGGTCGCGGCTTCGACGGGGGCGGCCTGCCACGAGGGCCACGAAAGCGCGTCCGCCGTCATCCTCGCGATGGGCATCAAGCTCGACGCCGCGCTCGGCACGGTGCGCTTCAGCGTCGGCCGTGGCACGTCCGTCGAAGACGTCGAACGTGCCTCGGTGGCGCTGGTGCGCTCGTGGAAGCACCTCATGGGCAAGCGCGCGAGCTGAGCCATCCCACCTGCCCGGCGCGGAATCACACGCGCGCGGTGTCCGCGGCCAGGCCCATCTGCATCAGCTCCGAGTGAAGCAGCAGCCGCGCCTGCGCCCACGGCATCGCCACGACGCGGTAGCCGTCCAGCGCCTGGAGCAGCAGGGGCCGGTAGCTGGCGTGCCCGGGGTCCGCGACCACGACGATGCCCCGGTCCGTGGTGGAGCGGATGAGCCGTCCCACGCCCTGACGCAGCATCAGCAGCGCGCGCGGCAGCCGGTACTGGAGGAAGCCCAGGTACTCGTTGCCACCCCGGGCCAGCGGCTCCTCGCGCGCCGCCACCAGCGGACGCGACGCCGGCTCCAGCGGCAGCTTGTCGATGAAGACACACCCCACGCCGCGCCCGGGGATGTCCACGCCCTGCCAGAAGCTCTTGGTGCCCAGCAGCACCGTGCCCGTGTCGCGCTCCTGCCGCGCCGCCAGCGAGCGTCCGTGCCCGCGCGACTGGCGCAGCACTTCAATCCCATGCGGCTCCAGCCGGGCCTGGACCTCGCGCGCCACGCGCTCCAGCCGCCGCGTGGAGGCGAACAGCCCCAGCACCCGTCCACCCATCACCTGCGCGAGCCCGGCGATGCGCCCCGAGGCCCAGTCGATGAAGGGCTCCTCGTGCGCGCGGGGCGCGTCGGTGACGAGCACCACCAGCGCCTGCCGTCCCAGGTGGAACGGGGAAGGTGCGCGCAGGATGGGCGGCCGGAGCCCCAGCCGCTTCAGCACGAAGGGCACATGGTCGCCCGTGCCCAGCGTGGCGGACGTCATCACCAGCGCGCGCTTGCTGGCGGCGAAGTCCTTCGCCACCGCTTCGGACACGTCCACCGGCTGCGCGCCCACGCTCCAGCGCCCCTTGCGAGGCTCCGCGCGCGCCGCGTAGCACCGCTTCACGTCCGGCTCGCCGGCCAGCTCCCCCGCGAGCACGCCCAGCTCTCCCAGCTCCGTGGTGGCCCCGGCCAGCTCGCGCTCCAGCGAGGGCTGCTTCACCGCCAGCTCCGGCAGCGCCGCCAGCGCCCGCACCGCGAGCAGCGTGTGCACGCGTTGCAGCGCGCCGCGCACGGCGTCCAGCCCCTCGCGCACGGGCTCCCAGGCGGGCAGGGCGCGCACGGCGTCCGTCACCCGCAGCTCCGGTGAATAGGCCGCTTCGTCCGCGTCCTCCCCGGGCATCGCGGACGCCGGCTCGCACAGCGCCGTCACCTGCTCGCCCAGGGCGCGCGCCTCCTGGAGCAGCGTGCGCAGGGCCTCGTCCACCTCGCCCATCAGCGACCGGGACTCCTCCCTCCGCGTCGCCGCCAGCGCGCGGCGCAGCTCCGCGAAGAGGCCCCGGCGTCCGTCGCGCCCGTGCAGCCGCTCCGTGAGGCGCATGAAGGCCAGGTCCGACAGCTCCACCGTGAGCGCGGTGGTGGCCACGTCCTCCAGCTCGTGCGCCTCGTCGAGCACCAGGTGGTCCAGGCGCGGGTAGCGCGCGGGCCACGCGAACGCGAGCGACTGGTTGATGACCAGCACGTCCGCCTCGCGCGCGTGCGCCACCGCCGAGTGGTAGAAGCACTTGTGGTGGTGCGGGCACCGCTCGCCCAGCGTCGTCGCCGCCTCTGAACGCACCGCCGGCACCAGCCCGTGCATCCCCGGGAAGCGCTCGCGGAACCAGTGGCTCAGCCGGTCCAGGTCCCCATCCGTGCTGCGCCGCATGTAGGCGCGCACGTAGGCCCGGGGCGCCCGCGCCGCGTGGTTCATCCCCGGCTCCACGCGCGTGGCCTCCAGCGCGCGGCGGCGGCACAGGTAGTTCGTCTGGCCCTTCAGGAGCGCATAGCCGAACGCGCCCCCGGTGGCCTGGTGCAGCCGGGGCAGGTCCTTCTCCAGGAGCTGGTCCTGGAGCGTCTTCGTGTGCGGCGCCACGCCCACCTTCAAGCCGTTGCGCGCGGCGAACAGCGCGGCGGGCGCCAGGTACGCCAGCGACTTGCCCGTGCCGGTGCCGGCCTCCACTGCCACCTGCCCGCCGTCCGACAGCGTGCGCGCCACCGCGTGCGCCATCTCCAGCTGCGCGGGCCGGGACAGGAACCCACCGCCGCGCTCCAGCGCGCCGTCGGGGCCCAGCACCTGGGACACCTCCTCCGGCCGCACCGGCAGCGGCGTCGCGTCCGCCTCGGGTTCCGGGGGAGGCCGCGCGCCATTCGCCCGCCGCCGCTCCGGCCTCGCGCGCAGGAAGCCACCCGTCGTCTCCAGCCCCAGCGCCACGGGCGTCGCCCGGCACGCCCCCCACAGCCGGGAGAGCAGCTCCACCAGCGGGCGCGCCTCCGCGTCCGTCGCCAGGTCGCGCTCGTCCTCGGGCGAGGCACCGTCCAGCAGCGGCGTGGGCCCCAGCAGGGACGTGCGGGCCCGGGGGTCCATGGTGGAGAGCAGGTCCGCCACGTCCTCCGCGCGCCCGTCCCGCACGCAGCCATCCAGCGCGTGCACCAGCACCGCGTGCACCGCCGCGCAGTCGTGGAGCGCGCGGTGCGGCTGCTGCTGGCCCAGCTTCGCCCACCGCATCAGCGACTCCAGCGAGTGGCTGGGCAGCTCCGGGTGCAGGTAGTGCATCAGCTCGCACGAATCCAGCACCGGGGCGCGGATGGGGCCCAGCACGTCCGGCAGGAAGCCCTTCTCGAAGGGGGCGTTGTGCGCCACCACCGTCCACCCGCGCAGCCGCTCGCGCAATTCACCGCGCTGGGTGTCGAAGCGGGGCTGGCCGGCGAGCTGCGCGTCGCCCAGCCCGGTGAGGCGCTTGATGGTGAGGTTCAGCGGACGCGACGCCGAGTACAGGCTGCTGAAGCGGTCCACCTCGCGGCCGTTCTCGAAGAACAGACAGCCGACCTCGATGACCTCGTCCACGCGCGGGTCCAGCCCCGTCGTTTCGAGGTCCAGGAAGACATGCCGGGTGAAGAGCTCCGAGCTGCCCATGCAGGGCGTCGAGCCTACCCGGCCGGGGGGACATCGCCAGTTAACGCGCGGGCGCTGGGCCCGGGGCTACTCCACGACGAAGGTGCCGGCGATCATCTTCCCCATCGCGCACCCGTACCGCAGCGTGCCGGACTGACTGGGGGTGAAGGAAATCTCCACCGGCGTGTCCAGCGGCAGCTTCGTGTCGATCTTGTACTCGTCCATCACCAGCTCGGTGGCGCACGTCATGTCCGTCTTGCGCGTCACCACCAGCTTCACCGGCTCGCCCTTCTTGAGCTGCACCGGGGACGGCTCGTAGCCCTTCTCCGTGACGGACAGCTCCACCACGTGCACGCCGTTCTCCCGCCGCCCCACCTCCACCGCCGCGGGCGCGTCCGGCGCCTTCGCGGTGGCGTCCTTGGTGCAGGCCTGCTGCGAGGCCCCCGCGACGATCGCCGCCGCGGTGAGCGCCAGCCAGGGCTTGATGATGCGGGAGAAGAACGGACGCATGGGCGGGACTCCGAAAGAAGGACGGGCGGCCCGGCATGCAAGCCTGGGCCGCCCGGAAGGGAACAGCGGACCTCAGCCTTGGAGTTCCGAGTCCGGGACCGACAGGTCGTCAACGTCGCCCTCGTCCTCGGGCGGGGCCGGGGGCGCCTCGAAGCGCAGGAGGGCGTGGAGCGGGATGAACAGCTCGTGGCCCGGCTCGCCCAGCAGCACGTCGAAGCGGCCCACGCGCAAGAGCGGCGCCTCCACCGTGATGCCGTTGCGCAGCACCAGCTTCACCGTCTGCCCGATGTGCGGCAGGAACGGCCGCGGGTCGGAGTAGGGCCGCTTGTCAGGCTGACGCGCCACCTGCGCCGGCTTCTGGGTGAGCTTCGCGTCGCGGTCCAGGGTCGGCATCAGCCGCTCCCAGTCACCCCGCCGCGCGATGAGCACCACCTGGAGCTTCTCCAGCCGGCCCGTGCGCTCGAAGGTGAAGGCGATGGCCTCCTCCGACAGGAGCGTGTCCAGCAGCGACCGCTCCGCGAGCACCACCGACAGCTCGGTCTTCTGCTCGATGAACGCGCCCAGGAAGTCCGCGACGAGCGCGTTGTCCACCTGGCCGCGCGCCTGCTTGATGGCCGCCTTGCGCTGGCTGCGCTCCTTGCGCGCCATGAACTCCGCCACCGTCAGGCCGCTCTGGAGGATGCCGAACGCGTCCCCCAGCGACAGGCCCGCCGTCTGGCCCATCAGCTCGTAGACTTGGTCGAAGCGCTTCGCCTCCTCGGCGTGCAGCTTGCGCCAGATGCGCGCCTTCATCTTGCCTTCCAGCTCGCCCTTGGCGATGCGCGCCGGGACGTGCTCGCGCGTGGCCAGCGCCAGGATCTGCTCCGGCGTGGGCGGCGGACGCGGCGTGGAGGGCCGGGGACCGAAGCGGCCCGGAGGCCCCCCCGAGCGGGGAGGCCCACCCATGCCCGGCGCCCGGGGCGCGGACGGACGGGCTCCGGCGCCCGGCGTGAAGCCGCCAGGGGTTGGGCCGGTGGACGGGGCCACCGGTCGTGGGGCGGCCGGAGGGCCTGCCGTCGCGGCGCCCGGCGCCGTCGTGGGACGGGGCGTGGGGGCGGGCGCGCCCGTGGCCGCCACCGGGCTGGCCGGTCGGGGAGCCGTGGGCGTCAGGCCGGTGGGCCTGGGCGTCGGGGGCACGCCCGGAGCGGTCCGGGGCACGGGGGGCACCGGCGTCTCGCGCGCCGCCGACTCCGCGTCGGGGGACGCGGGCGCGGGGGTGGGCGCCACCGGGGTGGGCCGGGGCGTGGGCCTCGGCGTGGGGGAGGGGGTGGCCGAGGACGGAGCCACCGGGGCACTGCCGGGCGTGGAGCCCGGGCGCCGGATGACTTCGACTGCGGGGACCACCCGCCGTGTCTTCCTGTCGTTCACGGTTGTACGTTACCTGATGCGCGGGGTCCGGGCATGCCCGGGCTCACGGCTGGGGGGATGCTGAGAGGTCCACCTTCCACCCGGACGGCTCCCTCACCATCCGGACCTCGCCCGACCTTCCCGCCGAGCGCACGACCACGGTCGCCACGTCGCCCTCCTGGCGGAGCAGCGAAACCTCCTGAACATCGGGGGGCACGGGGACATTCGCGAAGAACAACGCGAGCGGCTCGGGCTTCACCATGCCCCCGGAGGCCTCGCTGACCTTCTGGGCCTGGGCCTTCAGGTTGGACTGGGTGGGTTGGGAAAGCCCCGCGTAGGCCTTGGGCAGTTCGCCCCGCTGCACGTGCCGGTGGAAGGTCTGGTAGGCCCCCACGGGGGAGTCCGGCTGGAGCCGGTTGCAGCCGCCCAGGGCCAGCAGGGCGAGCAGCAGCCAGGTCGTCGTCGCGAGCGGGCGCATGGAGTCCCTGGTTTAGGTCAAAGCGCCCCCGTGGGGAAGCGCGAGGTGCGTCAAGCCGCGTGCTGATGAACGCGATTGCGGCCGGTGCCCTTGGCGGAATACAGGCTCACGTCCGCCGCGCGCAGCAGCGCCTCCGTGCCTGGCAGGTCGTCCGACGGCACGGTGGCGACCCCCAGGGAGGCCGTCAGCTTCACCACCTGCGTCACCCCGGCGGGCCCCTGCCAGGGCAGCTCCAGCTTCTCGATGGCCTCCCGCACCCGCTCGCACGCCCGGAGCGCGTCCTGGGGCGCGGCCTCCGGCAGGAGCGCGATGAACTCCTCGCCGCCATAGCGCGCCAGCAGGTCCACCTCGCGCAGCGTCGCGCGGGCCGTCTGGGCCACCGCCCGCAGCACCTCGTCCCCGAACGGGTGGCCGAACGAATCGTTGATGTTCTTGAAGTGGTCGATGTCCAGCATCACCAGCGACAGGGGCGAGCGGTAGCGGCGCGAGCGGATGAACTCCTCGCTCAAGCGCTCCTCGAAGTAGCGCCGGTTGAACAGGCCCGTGAGCGCGTCCGTGCGGCTCAGGGCCAGCAGCTCCTGCCGGCGCCGGTCCAGCTCCCGGTTGGCCCACTCCAGCTCCCGGTTCTTCTCCACCAGCGCGTCCTGCAGCGCCTTGAGCCGCAGCATGGACTTCACGCGCGCGCCCAGCTCCAGCATGTCGAAGGGCTTCACCAGGTAGTCGTCCGCCCCCAGCTCCAGCCCCTCCACCTTGCCCGCCGCCTGCCGGGCCGTCATCAGGATGACCGGGATGAAGCCGAAGCCGCCCTCGCCCGCGTTCGCCTTGACGATGCGGCACACCTCCACGCCGCCCAGCCCCGGCATCTCCACGTCCATCACGATGAGGTCCGGCCGGCCCGCGCGGATGGCCGACAGCGCCTGCGCCCCGTCCAGCGCTTCCTTGAAGACGTAGCCGTGCGGGGCCAGGCCCTCGCGCACGTGCTTCACCTGCGCCGGATCATCGTCCACGATGAGCACGGTGCGGCCGGAGAAGTCATTCGCGGGCCCGCTCCTCCGGGCGACCTCCAGCATCCGCTTCCTCTCGGCATCCGGCATGAGGTGCCCGCCCC
Source organism: Corallococcus sp. BB11-1 (assembly GCF_026626625.1). Classification (NCBI taxonomy): domain Bacteria; kingdom Pseudomonadati; phylum Myxococcota; class Myxococcia; order Myxococcales; family Myxococcaceae; genus Corallococcus; species Corallococcus sp. BB11-1. The sequence goes on from NZ_JAPNJY010000035.1 coordinate 70,640, forward strand.
CCTGGAGTGCGGTCGTCGCCAACGTCACGCGTGTCCCCGGCTCCAGGGACCTCACGGGGCGGATTGTGACCCGGCCCGCCGGGCGCTGCCAAGGGCCGCGCGGTGGGGACACGCCAGGACGTTGGCCGGTCTACGGAGCGGACTTCACCAGCCGTGCGCGGTAGACGGGCTCACCGGACGCCAGGTAGCGCCGCTCGCGGGTGGAGGGCACCTCCTCCGGGTCGTAGGGATGGAAGACACCCAGGCCCAACGGGTTGTGGAAGCCCGCCTCCTCCAGGATGCGCAGCATGGCCACGCCCCGGTCCTGCACGTCGGTGCGCATGTCGAAGCGGCCGCCGGGCTTGAGCAGGCCCAGCATCAGCTTCGCGAAGTCCGGCTGCACCACCGCGCGCTTCGCGTGCGAGCGCTTCCACCAGGGGTCCGGGAACTGGAGGTGGATGACGTCCAACGAGCCCGGGGCGATGATGCGCGGCACCACGAAGCGCGCGTCGGATTCGATGACGCGCAGGTTCTTCAGGCCCAGCTTCTCCCCGCGCATCTGCGTGTCGCGCGCGTACTTCTTGCGCCACTCGAAGGCGATGAAGCGCACGGAGGGGTTCCTGCGGCAGTACTCCAGCGCGTGCCCGCCCGCGCCCGAGCCGATCTCCAGCTCCAGGGGCCCGGTGAAACCGAACTCCGCGTCCCAGTCCGGGGGCGTTTCCAGGGGGACGAACTTGAGGCCGACCGGTTCGGGGAGCAGGGCAGGGCGCATGGCGGGAGCGGGCGCCTCTAACCATGGAGCCGCGTGGGTTGGCCAGGGCAAAAGCGCGCGGGGTGGTATAGGGAAGCCCCATGAAGGTCTTCCAGTCGGTGTCCGAGGCAGGCCGCCACCTCCAGGGGCAGGCCGTCGCGCTGGGCAACTTCGACGGCGTCCACGTGGGCCACCAGGCCCTCTTCGCCGAAGCCCAGCGCCACGCCCCCGCGTCCGCGCTCACCTTCCAGCCCCACCCGGGCAAGGTGCTCCAGCCGGACCTGGCGCCCAAGCTCATCACCCTGCTGCCGCGCAAGCTGGAGCTGCTCGCCACCCGCGGCCTGTCCGCCGTGGTGGTGCAGCCCTTCACCCGCGACTACGCGCGCACCACCCCCTCGGACTTCGAGTCCGCGCTGCTCGACACCCTGGGCGTGGGCCACGTCGTGGTGGGCAGCGACTTCACCTACGGCGCCCACCGCGCCGGCACCGTCACCACCCTGCGCGAGGCCGCGGCCAGGCGGGGCGCCCACGTCCACGTCGTGCAGCCGGTGCACGTGGACGGCGTCGTCGCTTCGTCCTCGCGGATCCGCGAGTACATCCTGGAGGGCCGCGTGAGCGCGGCCAGGCGCCTGCTCGGCCGCCCCTTCGACCTGGACGGCACGGTGGTGGCCGGCGCGGGGCGGGGGCGCACCATCGGCTTTCCCACCGCCAACGTGGACACGCAGAACGAGCTGCGGCCCGCGCCCGGGGTGTATGCCATCCGCGCGCGCCTGCACTCGGAGGCGGACGGCCCGTGGCGGCCGGGCGCGGCGAACATCGGGGTGAAGCCCACCTTCGGCGGCACGGAGGTCACCATCGAAGCGCACCTGCTGGACTTCACCGGCGACCTGTATGGCAAGGAGCTGCGGGTGCAGTTCCTGGAGCGCCTGCGGCCCGAGCAGCGCTTCGGCTCCGCCGCGGAGCTGGTGGGTCAAATCAAGCGCGACGTGGAGGCCGCCCGCACCGTGGTGGCCCGCGACGACGGCTGACGGCGCCCGGCCCGTGACGGCCGGGTGGGCACACCCCCTTCCCTTTTTCCGCCACGCCGGACGCCTTCCTGGGTGGAGGACGGCGCGGGCGGGGCAGGCGGCAGCGGACAGCAAGGAGGCACGCGGGGGCGCCTTGACAGGCCGCGCATCGGTTTCCTCTAATCCGTGAGGATCCGTGCCAGGGCGTCAGGCCCCTGTCGCACGCCCTCATCCCCCTCAAGGTCCCCGCGTTGGCCGGGGGTCTGGCCGTCCCCTCCTCACGCTCAAAGAGGCATCCCAGAAATGTCCGGTCGACTCGGTGAATTGCTGGTGCGCGAGAACCTCATCTCCGTCCAGCAACTCCGCAAGGCGCAGGAGGAGCAGCAGAAGAGCGGCGCGCGCATTGGCACCGCCCTCATCAAGACGGGCGCCATCGAGGAGTCGAAGCTCACCGACTTCCTGTCGAAGCAGTACGGCGTGCCCGCCATCAATCTGAAGGACTTCGACATTGATCCGGACATCATCAAGCTCGTGCCCAAGGAAGTGGCCGAGAAGCACCTGGTGATCCCGGTCAACCGCGCGGGCCCGTCGCTCATCGTCGCCATGTGCGACCCGTCCAACATCTTCGCGGTGGACGACCTGAAGTTCCTCACCGGCTACAACATCGAAGCCGTCGTCGCGTCCGAAATCTCCATCCGGGAGGCCATCGAGCGGTACTACGCCGAGAAGGGCCCCTCCATGGAGGACATCGTCGGCGACGTGGGCGACGACATCGAGGTCGCCAAGGAGGAGCAGGAGAACCTGGACGAGATGGCCAAGGCCGCGGACGACGCGCCCGTGGTCAAGCTGGTGAACCTCATCCTCATGGACGCCATCAAGAAGCGCGCGTCCGACATCCACATCGAACCGTACGAGAAGGACTTCCGGGTCCGCTTCCGGATCGACGGCGTGATGTACGAGGTGATGCGCCCGCCCATGAAGCTGCGCAACGCCATCACCAGCCGTCTGAAGATCATGGCGTCGCTGGACATCTCCGAGCGCCGCCTGCCGCAGGACGGCCGCATCAAGATCAAGATCGGCGGCGGCAAGGAGATGGACTTCCGCGTGAGCGTGTGTCCCACGCTCTTCGGCGAGAAGGTCGTGATGCGCTTGCTCGACAAGAGCAACCTGCAGCTCGACATGACCAAGCTGGGCTTCGACGCCACGCCCCTGGCCTGGTTCAAGGAGGCCATCGACCGGCCCTACGGCATGGTGCTGGTGACGGGCCCCACGGGCTCCGGCAAGACGACGACGCTGTACTCCGCGCTCGCCAGCCTCAACGACGTGGGCACCAACATCTGCACCGCGGAGGACCCGGTCGAATTCAACTTCGCCGGCATCAACCAGGTGCAGATGCATGAGGACATCGGCCTGAACTTCGCCGCCGGCCTGCGCTCGTTCCTGCGCCAGGACCCGGACATCATCATGATCGGTGAGATCCGCGACTTCGAAACGGCGGAGATCGGCGTGAAGGCCGCGCTCACCGGCCACCTGGTGCTCTCCACGCTGCACACCAACGACGCCCCCGGCACCGTCAGCCGTCTGCTCAACATGGGCATCGAGCCGTTCCTCGTGACGGCGTCGCTCAACCTCATCCTCGCCCAGCGTCTGGCCCGCCGCCTGTGCCCCGCCTGCAAGCGCCCCGCGGAGAAGGTGGACGAGCAGGCCCTCATCGACGCCGGCATCCCGCCGGACAAGATGGGCACCTTCACGATGTACGAGAAGGTCGGCTGCCGCGATTGCAACGACCGTGGCTACCGGGGCCGCGTGGCCATCTACGAGGTCATGCCCTTCTGGGACGGCCTCAAGGAGCTGGTCATCAACGGCGGCTCCGCCGCGGAGCTCAAGCAGGAGGCCATCCGGCTGGGCATGAGCAGCCTCCGCATGAGCGCGCTGCGCAAGCTCATGGACGGCATGACGACGCTCGAAGAGGTCGTGGGCAACACCGCGCCGGACCGCTTCTAAGGCACTTCCTCACTTCTTCACCCCGACAGGACACGCATCCGTGGCCAACCTGCACCAGCTCCTCAAGGCGATGGTCGAGAAGGGCTCTTCCGACCTCCACATCACCACCGGCTCGCCGCCGCAGCTGCGCGTGGACGGTGAACTCGTCCCGCTCAAGACGGCGCCGCTCACCCCCGTGGAGACGAAGCAGCTCTGCTACTCCATCCTCACGGACGCGCAGAAGCACAAGTTCGAGGAGGAGAACGAGCTGGACCTGTCGTTCGGCGTGAAGGGCCTGTCACGCTTCCGCGCGAACATCTTCATGCAGCGTGGCGCCGTCGCCGGCGCCTTCCGCACGATTCCCTTCAAGATCCTGACGTTCCAGGAGCTGGGCCTGCCGCCGGTGGTGGCGGAGCTGGTGAAGAAGCCGCGCGGCCTCATCCTGGTGACGGGCCCCACGGGCTCCGGCAAGTCCACCACGCTGGCCTCGATGATCGACAAGATCAACACCGAGCGTCATGAGCACATCATGACCATCGAGGACCCCATCGAGTACCTGCACCCGCACAAGAACTGCCTGGTCAACCAGCGCGAAGTGGGCGCGGACACGAAGAACTTCAAGACGGCCCTCAAGTACATCCTCCGCCAGGACCCGGACGTGGTGCTGGTCGGTGAGCTCCGAGACCTGGAGACCATCGAAGCGGCGCTCACCATCGCGGAGACGGGCCACATCTGCTACGCGACGCTGCACACCAACAGCGCCGTGCAGACCATCAACCGCGTGCTGGACGTGTTCCCCCCGTACCAGCAGCCGCAGGTGCGCGCGCAGCTCTCCTTCGTGCTGGAGGGCGTGATGAGCCAGGCGCTGGTGTCCAAGGTCGGTGGCCCGGGCCGCGTGCTGGCCCTGGAGGTCATGATCCCCAACCCCGCCATCCGGAACCTCATCCGCGAGGACAAGGTCCACCAGATCTACTCGTCCATGCAGGTAGGTCAGGCGAAGTACGGGATGCAGACGTTCAACCAGGCGCTGGCCGCGCTCCTGGCGCGTCGGCTCATCTCCCAGGACGAGGCCTTCGGCCGTTCCTCCGACCCGGAAGAGCTGCGCAACATCCTCGCGACGGGAGCCGGGCAGGGTGGCGCCCAGCGGCCGGCCGGGGGAGCGGGTGCCCGTTAGTTTTCCGTCGTGAATTTCGCGGGTTAGACTCGCGCCCTCCCCGGAGGTCCAGGTATGGCAGCACCAGCGGTCCAGCAGAAGGCGTCAGCGTCCAAGAAGAACACGGCCCAGTTCCTCTGGGAGGCGAAGACCAAGAGCGGGGAGAACAAGAAGGGCGAGATGGAGGCCATGGACGTGGAGGCGGTCAACGCCCGCCTCAAGTCCCTGGGCCTCAACCCGACGAAGGTCCGCAAGAAGAGCGGCTTCGACGTGGAGATCTCCATCCCCGGGATGGGGGGTGTCGCGGGCAAGGACATCCTCATCTTCACCCGTCAGTTCGCGACGATGATCGACGCAGGTCTGCCGCTGGTGCAGTGTCTGGACATCCTCGCCAGCCAGATGGACAACCCCGCCTTCAAGAAGGTGGTGTTCGCCATCAAGAACAAGGTGGAGCAGGGCAGCACCTTCGCGGACGCGCTCAAGGAACACCCCAAGGTCTTCGACGAGCTCTACGTGCAGCTGTGCGCGGCAGGCGAGGTCGGCGGTATCCTCGACACCATCCTCAACCGGCTCGCCGCCTACCGGGAGAAGGCCGAGAAGCTCAAGGCCAAGGTCAAGAGCGCCATGACCTACCCGACGGTGGTCATCATGGTGGCCATCGGCGTGACGGCGCTGCTGCTGCTCAAGGTGACGCCCGTCTTCGAGAAGATGTTCGCGGACTTCGGCTCGCAGCTGCCGGGCCCCACGCAGGTCGTCGTGGACATGTCGAAGTTCGCCCAGGCGTACTTCTTCCACACGGTCTTCGGCATTGGCGCCTTCGTCTTCGCCTTCACCTGGAGCTACCGCCAGCCCCGGGGGCGCAAGTTCTGGGACAAGACGTTCCTCAAGCTGCCCCTGTTCGGCGACGTGCTCCGCAAGGTGGCGGTGGCGCGCTTCACGCGCACGCTGGGCACGATGATCTCCTCCGGCGTGCCCATCCTGGACGCCCTGGACGTGACGGCGAAGACGGCCGGCAACCGCACGGTGGAAGAGGCCATCTACTACGTGCGCGGGAAGATTTCGGAAGGCAAGAACATCGCCGGTCCCCTGCTGGAGACCAAGGTGTTCCCCTCCATGGTGGTGCAGATGATTGGCGTCGGTGAGGCGACGGGCGCCATGGACACCATGCTCAACAAGATCGCCGACTTCTACGACGACGAAGTGGACACGGCCGTCAGCAACCTGACGTCGTTGATTGAACCCATCCTGATGGTGTTCCTCGGCGGCGTGGTCGGCGGCTTCCTCATCGCCATGTACCTGCCCATCTTCTCGCTTGCCGGCGCGATCAAGTAACGCGGTCGTGGGAAGTACGGCGCGAAGCGTGGCCCCGGGGCTGCGCTCGCGCCTGGTGTGGCTGGTGTTGTTCCGCACCGTGGCGGCGAGCCTGTCGCTCGTCGTGACGGTGGTGCGGCTGATGACCCAGCCCGTGCAGGAGCCCAGCCGCGCGGACTCGCTGTCGTTCGCGGTCATCGCGGGCGCCTACCTCCTCACCGTGGTGACGGGCCTGCGGCTGCGCCGGGGCACGGCCGGGCGCCTGGATGCCACGGTGCAGGTGGTGGGCGACGTGCTCATCGCCACCGGGCTCGTGTACCTGAGCGGCGGCGCGGACTCCCCGCTCACGTTCCTCTACAGCCTGGCCGTCATCGGCGCGGCGGTGGTGCTGGACTGGCGCGGCGCGCTGGTGGCCGCGGCCGTGTCCACGTTCGCCTTCACCGCGCTCCTGCTGGTGATGCGGCTCACCACGCCCCTGGGCAGCGTCATGGTGTCGCCCTCGCGGGTGCTCTTCGTCCTGGGCAGCAACGCGCTGGCGCTGGTGCTCATCGCCGTCCTGTCCGGCTACCTGTCGCGCCAGCTGTCCGCCGCCGGCGGCGCGCTGTCCCAGAGCGAGGCGGACCTGCGCCGGCTGGGGCGGCTTCAGCAGCTCATCCTGTCCTCCATGCCGTCGGGGCTCGTCACCTGCGACGTCCACCGCAACGTCACCTTCCTCAACACCGCGGGCAGCGGCATCCTCCAGGAGGACGCCCTCGCGTGCGTGGGGCAGCCCCTGGAGAAGCTGCTGCCGGGCGTGTCCGCGCTGGCGCCGCGCTCCATCCGGGGCGAATTGCCGGTGCAGACGCCGGGCGGCAAGCGGGTGCTGGGCCTGTCGGTGTCACCCCTGGAGGGTGAGGCGGGCGCGCTGCTCATCGTCTTCCAGGACCTCACCGACCTGCGGCGCATGGAGGAGGACCTGAAGCGCACGGACCGGCTCGCCAGCCTGGGCACGCTCTCCGCGCAGCTCGCGCACGAGCTGCGCAACCCGCTGGCCTCCATGCGCGGCTCCGCGCAGCTCTTGGCCCAGGAGCAGTCGGGGGACGCGGTGGTGCAGCGGCTCACCGGCATCCTCACGCGTGAATCGGACCGGCTGGCGCGGCTGGTGGAGGACTTCCTGCGCTTTGCCCGCCCGCCCCAGCCGCAGCGCCGCCCGGTGGCCCTGGACACGCTGGTGTCGGAGACGGTGGACATGCTGCGCGCGGACCCCCTCACGCGCGAGGTGGCCCTGGAGGTGCGGGTGCCCCAGCCGCTGACGGCGCCGGTGGATCCGGATCAGCTGCGCCAGGTGCTCATCAACCTGGTGCGCAACGGCTGTCAGGCGGCGGGGGCGCGGGGCACGGTGCGCGTGACCCTGGCGCACGCGGACCAGGAAGCGCAGATTCGGGTGTGGGACTCGGCCGGCAGCATCACGGAGGAGATGATGGGACACCTGTTCGAGCCGTTCTTCACCACCCGCAGCGGTGGCACCGGGCTGGGCCTGTCCACCGCGCACTCCCTCATCCGCGCGCACGGCGGCACCATCCGCGTGACGTCGCACCCGACCGAAGGCACGGAGTTCCTGGTGGGGCTGCCGCTGTGAGCGCGCTCCACGAAGGCGGCCCGCGCGGCCACGTGCTGGTGGTGGACGACGAGCTGTCCATGCGCGAGTACCTGGAGATCCTGCTCGTGCGGGACGGCTACGCGGTGACGAGCGTGCCCGCGGTGGCGGCCGCCTGCGAGGTGCTGGCCCGGGACTCCGTGGACCTGGTCATCTCCGACATGAAGCTGGGCCCTGGTGGCAGCGGGCTGGACGTGCTGCGGGCGGCGCGCGCGCGCAAGGAGCCGCCGGAGGTGGTGCTCATCACCGCCTTCGGCACGCCGTCCTCCGCGGTGGAGGCCATGCGCGAGGGCGCCTACGACTACATCTGCAAGCCCTTCGACAACGAGGAGCTGCGGCAGCTGGTGCACAAGGCGCTGGAGAAGCGCGCGCTGCGCCAGGAGAACAGCACGCTGAAGGAGCGGCTGCTGCCGGGCCTGGGCGGGCTGATGGTGGGCTCCAGCCCCCGCATGCGCGCGCTGTGGCACCTGGTGGAGAAGGTGGCCCCGGGGCGCAGCACGGTGCTGGTGACGGGGGAGAGCGGCACCGGCAAGGAGCTGGTGGCCCGGGCCATCCACCTGCGCGGCCAGCGGGCCGCCCAGCCCTTCCTGCCCTTCAACTGCGGCGCCCTCAACGAAGGCGTGCTGGAGAGCGAGCTGTTCGGCCACATGAAGGGCTCCTTCACCGGCGCCACGCACGAGCGTCCGGGCCTGCTGGTGTCCGCGGGCGAGGGCACGGTGATGCTGGACGAAGTGGGGGAGATGCCCCTGTCCACGCAGGTGAAGCTCCTGCGCGTGTTGCAGGAGCGCAAGGTGAAGCCCGTGGGCAGCGCGGCGGAGATCCCCTTCCACGCGCGCGTCATCGCCGCCACCAACCGCCGGCTGGAGGCGGAGGTGAAGGCGGGGCGTTTCCGGGAGGACCTCTTCTACCGGCTCAACGTCATCACCCTGGAGCTGCCCGCCCTGCGCGAGCGCCCGGACGACATCCCGCCGCTGGCCATCCACTTCCTGGCGCGGCTCTCCGAGGAACTGGGCCGGCCGGCGCTGCGCTTCGCCCCGGAGACGCTGGCGCTGATGGAGCGCTACGCCTTCCCGGGCAACGTGCGCCAGTTGCAGAACATGGTGGAGCGCGCGGCCACGCTGTCGGACTCGGACCTGCTGGGGCCCACGACGTTGCCGCCCACGGTGCGCGGCGAGGCGGAGCCCCAGGCCCGCACCGGCGAGGGCGGTGAGCCCGCGATGGGGCCGGGCTTCAACCTGGAGCGCCACCTGGACGACAGCGAGCGGCGTCACCTGCTGGCCGCGCTCAAGCAGGCGCAAGGGGTGAAGACGCGCGCCGCGGAGCTCTTGGGGCTGTCCTTCCGCTCCTTCCGCTACCGGCTGGCCAAGCACGGCCTCACCGACGAACTGGACGAGCCGACGCCCCGGGCCTGAAGCCACCGGCCCGGGCGGGCTTGCTCAGCGGAAGTCGCGCCGCTCGAAGATGACGGTGGCCAGGGCGATGAGCACGCCCGCCCACGCGACGCTGTAGGCCGCGCCGGACAGGAAGGTGCTGGCGTCCACCGGCAGCGCGTACGTGGCCTGCGGCCGGAAGTTCACCCGCTCCAGGTTGGGCAGCACGTAATAGAGCGTCTTGCCCACGATCTGGACGAACGCGCTCTCCGAACGGCTGGCGATGGCGTACAGGTCATTCGTCAGGTGCCCGGTGAAGTACATGCCGGTGGTGGCGATGGCCGACACCGCGGGGCCCGCGAAGCTGGAGAAGAGGATGCCCACGCTGCTGATGACGAGCAGCTCGAACCACAGGCCCGCGCTCGCCAGCAGCTGCGTGGAGGTGATGTTCGCGCCGAACATCACCAGCTGAAGCAGGAAGACGAGCGTCATCGCCACCAGCAGCACGCCCAGCGTCAGCATGGTGCCCGCCAGCCGCGCCAGCAGGAACTGGGTGCGCGACACCGGCTTGCTCACCACCAGGAAGATGGTGCGCCGCTCGATTTCACGGCTGAGCAGGCTGCTCGACAGGAACACCGCCAGGAAGACGAGGATGATGCTCATCATCCCCAGGCCGAAGTCCGTCAGCACGCGGTCGAACGTGGTGACGGTGACTTCCGTCACCAGCGTGGAGGAGAAGAGCACCACCGCGGCGAACACGCCCACCACCACCGTCACCCGGTTGCGGCGCGCCTCGCGAAAGCCATTCCACATCATCGCGCTGAAGGCGCTCATGTATTGATCTCCCCGCCCACGGTGGACGCGCGCCCGGACTCCTTGAGCGCGTTCATGAACAGCTGCTCCAGCGAGAACCGCGCCGGCTGCACCTGGTTCACCCGGCCCCCGGCGCCCAGCACGCCGCTCAAGAGCCGCTGGGTGTCCACGTCCGACACCTGCAACAGCACGCGGCCGTCGAGCGCCTGGAGCGACTCCAGGGGCACGCCCAACCCCTTCACCGCGTCCGGCGCCAGCCCCTCCACCACGACCTCCACGGTGGGCACCTGCGCGGACACCAGCTCCCGCACGCTGCCTTCGCGCACCAGTCGCCCGCCCACCAGCACCGCCAGCCGGTCGCACAGGGACTCGACGTCCGGGATGATGTGGCTGCAGAAGAGGACCGTGGTGCCCTTCTCCCGCTCCGCCAGGATGAGGTCGCGCATCTGCCGGCGGCCCAGCGGATCCAGGCCGCTCGTCGGCTCGTCCAGGATGAGCAGCTTCGGCCGGCTCACCAGCGCCTGGGCCAGCGCCACGCGCTGCACCATGCCCTTGGAGTAGCGGCGGATCTGCAGCTTCTCCGCGCCCGCCATCTCCACCGAGCCCAGGACCTCCTTGACGCGCACGTCCAGCTCCTGGCCGCTCAGGCCCGCCAACTGCCCGGCCAGCGTCACGAACTCCCGGCCCGTGAGGTACTCGTACGGGGCGGGGTTCTCCGGCAGGAAGCCCACCAGCCGCCGCGTGGAGGCCTCATCCACCGGCTGGCCGAAGATGCGCGCCACCCCGCTGCTGGGGCGCACCAGGTTCATCAGGATCTTGATGGTGGTGGACTTGCCCGCGCCGTTGGGACCGAGCAGGCCGTAGATCTGCCTGGCGCCCACCTGGAGGTCGAGCGACTGCAGGGCGCGCACGGTGCGGTTGAACCAGAAGCCGACCTTGTACGTCTTGGCGAGCCCCTGGGCCAGGATGGGAGGAGCGTCAGGGTTGGGAGTCGTCATGGCTCGTGGTGGCTCGGGGCTTGGGGACGATGCGCTCTCCGGCTTCGGTCTTCTGATCCTCGATGAGCTCCAGCCGGAACCGGGAGGCGTTGGAATAGGCCCGGCCGTCCTGACCCAGGAAGAGCTCTCCGCCCAGGGGGTCGGCTGGCAGCTGGCGCAGGTCGCCCGCGGTCACCAGCGCGCCCAGCGTGTCGGGCAGGCGGCCCTCGCGGGCCTGGTAGCGCGCGATGGCCGCGTCGATTCCCTTCAGCACGCGCTCCTGCTGGATCTCCCGGATGCGCTGCTCGTAGAAGGCGCGCGACTCCTCGTCCTCCGCGCTGTCACGCAGGGCGACGGTCAGCGACATGCTCGCGTCGAAGTCACCCGACTGAGCGTACAGCCGCGTCGCGAGCGGGCCGTAGTAGGCCGGGGCGCCCTCCCACCGGGACATCTCCCGGATGAGGTCCGCCGCCTCCTTGTACTTCCGCTCGAAGAACATCAGGTTGTACGCAAGCTGGAAGGTGAGGGGCTGGTCGTGGGAGATGTTCGCCACGCCCTTGCGCAACAGGGCCGTGGACTCCTCGGTGTTGAGGTACCGGCCCCCACCCACGTAGACCGGAATCGTGAGGCCCCCGTACAGGTACGCCTGCCGGAACTTCGGATCCAGGGTCGTGACCAGCTCCGCGTAGTCGGAGATGTGGCGGTACTCCTCCGGCCGGACCGCGCTCCCGATGCGGTTGAGCATGAGGATCCAGAAGTAGTCCGTCACCAGGCCCTTCTGCGCGGTGAAGAGCGCATTGAGCAGATCAGGACGGGGAAGCAGGGGCCCGCCGCCTTGCCTTCGCGGCGGCACGGGCGGCGCTGACAGCAGGGCTACCAGCAGCAGGCCCGGAACGAATCGCAACAGGGGCAGCTTTCGCATGGCCTCTCGAAACGACAACGGGACGCCCGAAATGCCCGGGCGCCCCGTTGATTGTGCCATGCCGCGCCCGCTTCGGTGAATCAAATGAAGCGGACCCGGCAGGCTCGCACGGCGTGCAGCGAATTAACCGCCGCAGCTCACGTCGTTGAACGCGTTGGTGGGCTCGCCGGCGACCAGGTTCAGGCCGTTCGGCGTGTCCTCGTCGATGCCGCAGGCGTTCTGGACGGTGGCCTGACCGGCGACGGTGCCGGACGTGATGCCCCAGGTGTCACCTTCGGGATCGTTGTCGACGTTGCCGATCGCCGAGGCGTTGAAGTAGCAGTTCGGGCAGTCCTCGAGGGTGGGGTTCACGCCCACCTGGCTGACGGCGTCCGCGGCGTCCGGGGGCGCCGGGAACTTCAGCGCGTCCTGGCCAATGCAGCCGGCGATGGCGCCAGCGCGACGGGTCGCGGGGGTCGCGTTCACGGCGGCGGCGCAGCCCGGGGCCAGGCCGTAGCTGTAGCGGTTGCCGGCCTCGGGATCGAACCCGATGACCGTGAAGTTCACCTGGTACTTGTCCTTCTCTCCGAAGTACGCCTTCTGGGCCGTGAAGATGGCCTTCAGGTTCGTCTTCGCCTCCGACTGCTTGGACTTCGCCTGGAAGCGGATGAAGTTCGGGATGGCGATGGCGGCCAGGATGCCGATGATGGCGACCACGATCATCAGCTCGATGAGGGTGAAGCCACCCTTCTTCCGGAAGAGACGGTTCATCATTTTTTGGAACTCCGCGGCAGGCAGAGGGGGGTTGGGACGACGGGGGAACTCTTAGCACGAAGAGTGCCACCGCGAACAATCCGCCAACCCCCGGGATTCCCTCAGGGGGCGGGCCACCACAGGGGCGGCACGCCTGCCGGCCTGCCAATTTTTGTCACTGACGCTGACGGTTTTCGTCGTCCGACACGAAGTCGCCAGCACTGGAAGTGACAGGTAGGATGCCCGGTTCCGTGACGTTCACCTACGCGCCGGGCTGGGCCGAGCCCCTCTTCATCCTCTTCCTGTTCTTCCTGGGCCTGTGCTTCGGCTCCTTCCTCAACGTCGTCATCGCGCGCGTGCCGGAAGGGCTGAGCATCGTGCGGCCGGGGTCGCGCTGCCCGAAGTGCGGGCACGTCCTGTCCTGGTACGAGAACATCCCGGTGCTGTCGTGGCTGGGCCTGCGCGGAAAGTGCCGGGGCTGCGGCATGCCCATCTCCCCGCGCTACGTCCTGGTGGAGCTGCTCACGGGCCTGCTGTTCCTCGCGTGCCTCAAGCGCTTCGACTGGACGTATTCGCTGGTGCCCGCGCTGGTGCTCGTGTGCCTGTTGGTGCCCCTCACCTTCATTGATCTGGAGCATTGGATCCTCCCGTTCTCCCTCACCGTGCCGGGCATCGTGGCGGGGGTGGTGCTGGCCATCCCCCTGGGCACGGACGCGGTGGTGGACGCGGCGGTGGGCATGGCGGTGGGCTTCCTCACCTTCCGGATGATGGAGTACGTGGGGTGGAAGGCCTTCAAGAAGGAGGCGCTGGGCGGCGGGGACAAGTTCCTCGTCGCGCTGCTGGGCGCGTTCCTGGGCTGGCAGTCGCTGCTGGGCATCCTCTTCTTCTCGTCGTTCCAGGGCGCCGTCGTGGGCGTGGTGCTGCTGGCGCTCACGGGCCGCGCGGGCCCCGCCAGCGCGGAGCAGGAGAAGGCGGATCCGTCCAAGGCCGCGCCGGAGGAGGCGGAGGAGCCCCCGTCCACCATGACGTGGGAGTTCACGAAGCCGGGGCTCCCCTGGTGGAAGCGGCTGGCGCTGGTGATCCCCTGCCTGCTCTTCCAGCCCATCCCGGACGCACCGCTGGATGAAACGGGGGAGGAGGAGGAGTGGGTGCCCGGCCCCACCAACATCCCCTTCGGCCCGTGGCTGGCGCTCGCGGGGCTGGAGGTGATGCTGCTGGGGCCGTGGCTGTCCCGCGTGCTGCCCCTGGAGGTAGCGATGATGCTCGGGGGGACGCAGTGAGGCGCGCGTCGCCGGTGCGCGGATGAAGTGGCGCATCGCGAGCGTGGCCTTCCTGTTGGGCTCGCTGTCCACGGGCCTGTCGTGGCTCACGCTGCAGCCGGTGTTGATCCGCCTGCTGGACGTGGCGCGGCGGCTGGCGGAGCCCGGGACGCCGGAGGCGGAAGGGCTGTCGCGCATCCGCGCCTTCCTGCCCCTGGCGCTGGGCCTGGACCTGGTGGTGCTGACGGTGCTGGCCTACGGGGTGTTGGACCTCACGGTGGGCCGCCCGCTGCGAGCCACCGAGGCCGCCGTGGAGCAGCTGGGCCGGTTGCAACTGGACGTGCCGCTGGCGGGGCAGGGCGGACCGCTCCTGTCGCGCATCCAGCGCGCGTTGCAGCGCATGGCGGAGGCGCTGCGCCAGGAGCAGGCCCTCACGCGCTCGCAGCTGGAGGCGCTGCGCCAGGCCAACTCCCGGCTCGCGCGGGCCCAGACGGAGCTGGTCGCCTCGGAGCGGCTGGCCACGGTGGGCAAGCTGGCCGCGGGCGTGGCGCATGAGGTGGGCAATCCGCTGGCGGGCATCCTGGGCTACCTGTCGCTCGCGCGCATGAAGGCGGAGGGGCCGGAGGTGAAGGACTTCCTGGAGCGCATCGATCATGAAGTCCTCCGCATCGACCGCATCGTGCGGGGCCTGCTGGACCTGGGGCGCCCCGGCAGCGCGCAGCCGGTGCCGGTGGACGTGGGGCAGGTGGTGGAGACGTGCGTGCGCCTGGTGCGCGCTGGCCCGGAGCTGGAGCGCGTGGAGGTGACGCTGGACGTGACGCCCGGCCTGCTGGCGCGCGCGGAGCCAGGGCCGCTGTCGCAGATCCTCATCAACCTGATGCTCAACGCCGCGCAGGCCATGGAGGGGCAGGGCCGGGTGCGCATCTCCACCCGGCGCGAGGACGCGCTCCTGTACCTGGAGGTGGAGGACAGCGGCCCGGGCCTGTCTCCGGAGGTGCGCGCGCACCTCTTCGAGCCGTTCTTCACCACCAAGGGGCGGCAGGGCACGGGCCTGGGGCTCGCGGTGTCGCTGAACCTGGCGCAGGGCATGGGCGGACGGCTGGAGGCTCGCGATGGCGCGGGGGGCGGCGCCTGCTTCCGGCTGTCGCTTCCCGCCGTCTGATACGCTGCGCCCAAGCCCATGTCCCTCTTCCGCACCGTTCTCGTCGCCGACGACGAGCCGTCCATCCGCCACATCCTCACCCTGGTGCTCACCGACAAGGGCTACGAGGTGCGCGCCGTCGCCGACGGTGAAGAGGCCCTGCGCGAGCTGTCCGCGCGCCCCTACGACGTCCTCCTGTGCGACGTGCGCATGCCGAAGCGCGACGGGCTGTCGGTGCTGCGGGCGGCGCTCGCCGACCAGCCGGGCCTCACCGTGGTGGTGATGAGCGCCTACGGTTCGCAGGAGCAGGCGCTGGAGGCGGTGCAGGCGGGGGCGTACGACTACGTCCAGAAGCCCTTCAAGCCGGAGGAGATCGTCTTCGTCCTGCGCAAGGCGGAGGAGCGCGAGCGGCTCCTGCGGGAGAACCGGCGCCTGCACGAGGCGCACCTTCCCGGCGCGTCCCTGGGCCACATCCTGGGGGAGAGCGCCGCGCTCCAGGCGGTGCTCAAGCAGGTGGCGCGCGTGGCCCCGGTGGACACCACCGTGCTCATCTCCGGGGAGAGCGGCACCGGCAAGGAGCTCATCGCCCGCGAGCTGCACGGCAAGAGCCGCCGCTCCGCCATGGCCTTCGTGGCCGTCAACTGCGGCGCCATCCCCCACGGCCTGCTGGAGAGCGAGCTGTTCGGCCACGCCAAGGGCGCCTTCACCGACGCGCGCACCGCCCGCCGGGGCCTGTTCGCGGAGGCCGACGGCGGCACGCTCTTCCTCGACGAGGTGGGGGAGCTGCCCCTGGGCGCGCAGGTGAAGCTCTTGCGCGTGCTCCAGGAGGGGGAGATCCGCCCGGTGGGCGAGAGCCGCGTGGAGCGCGTGGACGTGCGCGTGGTGGCCGCCACGCTGCGCGACCTGGGCCGGCTGGTGGAGAAGGGCGAGTTCCGCGAGGACCTCTACTACCGCCTCAACGTCGTGAACCTCGCCCTGCCGCCCCTGCGCGAGCGCCGCGAGGACATCCCGCTGCTGGCCAGGTCCTTCCTGGGGCGCTTCAACCGCGAGCTCAACCGCGACCCCCCGGTGCAGGGCTTCACCCCGGAGGCGGAGGCCCTGCTGACGGCCTACGCCTGGCCGGGCAACGTGCGCGAGCTGGAGAATGCCATGGAGCGCGCGGTGCTCCTGGAAGAGGGAACGCTGATCGCGCCTGGCAGCCTGCCCGAAAAGCTGTGGGCGGCTTCCGCACCCGCGGCCGCCGGGCCGGCGTCCGCGCTACAGGCCACCGGCGACCTGTCGCTCAAGCGCGCCATCCGGGAGATGGAGGAGTCCTACATCCGGGCGGCGCTCCGCCGCACGAAGGGCAACCGCACCCGGGCGGCCGAGGTCCTGGACATCAGCCACCGCGCCTTGCTGTACAAGATCAAGGAGTACGGCATTGATCCCGACGCGGAGGCGCTCCGGGGCTGAAGGTGTCTTGAGGGGAGGGGAGGAGGTCGCCTGGCGACCCTACCGCCCAGGAATCCTCCGCCGCCATTTGACGGAACGCGGCCGGGGCCGGAAAATCGGGCCTCCGCGGCGGTACGTCAGGGGGCGAGCGGCTGTCGTCGGGTCTTCACGGCGCTCCCCCGTCCGATGGGCGGCCGGGCGCCAAGCACTTTTTAGGAGGGGTATCAAGCCGGTGCTACGCTGGCCACCTCTCCGATGGAGTTACGCATGGCGAAGGGCAAACTGGCACTTGGGCTGGATATCGGGTCGACGTCGATCAAGATGATCATGCTCAAGGAGCAGCGCAAGCGCGGTGAAGTGGGCTACGCCCTGCAGAGCTTCGGAATGAAACCGCTGCCTCCCGAAGCCATCGTCGACGGTGCCCTGATGAACTCCACGGCCATCGTGCAGGCCGTCCAGGAGCTGATGGCGGAGCTGAAGGTGAAGGGCAAGGACGTCGCCATCGGCGTGTCCGGCCACTCGGTCATCATCAAGAAGATCCAGATGCCCCGCATGAGCCAGGAAGAGCTCGAGGAGAGCATCCAGTGGGAGGCGGAGCAGTACATCCCCTTCGACGTGAAGGACGTGAACATCGACACGCAGATCCTCGACGGCGGCGGCAACGACGCCACCGGTCAGATGGACGTGCTGCTGGTGGCCGCCAAGAAGGACATGATCAACGACTACACCACCGTGGTCTCCGAAGCGGGGCTGGCGCCGGTGGTGGTGGACGTGGACGCGTTCGCCGTCCAGAACATGTTCTCCACGAACTACGAGCTGCCGGAGAAGGAGACTGTCGTCCTCATCAACGCCGGCGCCTCCGTGGTGAACATCAACATCATCGCCAACGGCGTGACGGTGTTCACCCGCGAC
This sequence comes from Corallococcus sp. BB11-1, assembly GCF_026626625.1. NCBI lineage: Bacteria > Pseudomonadati > Myxococcota > Myxococcia > Myxococcales > Myxococcaceae > Corallococcus > Corallococcus sp. BB11-1. Next base: position 88,017 of record NZ_JAPNJY010000035.1, read on the forward strand.
GTGACCATCGGTGGCAACCAGTTCACCGAGGAGATCCAGAAGCAGCTCAACGTCTCCTACGAGGAGGCGGAGGCGCTGAAGATCGGCGGCAACCGCGCGGACGCGGACGCCGTGGTGCCCCAGGACGTGGAGCGGGTGCTCTCCAGCGTGGCGGAGCAGGTCGCTGGTGAAATCCAGCGCTCGCTGGACTTCTACGCGGGCACCGCCGCGGACTCGAACTTCACCAAGGTCTACCTGTCCGGCGGCACCGCGAAGATCCCCGCCCTGTTCAAGACCATCGAGGCGCGGACCGGCGTGCCGGTGGAGATCCTCAACCCGTTCCGGAAGATTGAAGTGGACAACCGCAAGTTCGACCCCGCGTTCATCATGGACGTGGCACCCATGGCCGCGGTGGCAGTGGGACTGGCGCTCCGGCGCCCGGGCGACAAGCTGGGCTGAGCCGCTCTGGCCGCGAGGAGATGACGCACATGATGATTCGAATCAATCTGCTGCCCGTCCGGGCGGTGAAGAAGCGTGAGATGGGCCAGCAGGTGCTGGTCATCTACGCCGCGGTCCTGATCGCCGCGGTGGTGGGCAACTACTTCTGGTACGCGGATCGCGACGGCGACCTCACGCGCGCCAAGCAGGGCATCGCCCAGACGAAGGCGAAGATCGCGGAGCTGGAGAAGGTCATCGGCGAGGTGACCAACATCAACACCCGCAAGGCCGAGGTGGAGAAGAAGCTCGCCATCCTGGACACGCTGCGCAAGAGCCGCAACGGGCCGGTGCGCATGATGGACGCGCTGGCGTCCGCCCTCCCCAAGAAGGTCTGGCTCAAGACCTTCGTGGAGGCGTCCAACAACGTCACCATCAACGGGTCGGCCATCAGCCACGACGAGGTCGCTGAACTGATGCGCGGCCTGGGCGGCATGGTGTGGACGCCCAAGGGCATGGGGCGCCTGGTGGAGCAGCGCCGTGACGCCCAGACGTCCCGCGTGGAGCTCTTCAACACGGAGACGGCCTCCGTGGAGGAGTTCCCGGTGTCGGACATCCGGCCGTTCTTCAAGTCCATCGAACTGACCAACGCGGTGCAGGCCAAGCTGAACAGCACGCCCGGCGCGCCCACGTTCGTCGATTTCAAGCTCACCCTCACCGCCAACTACGCCATCTAGCAGGCGGCGAAGGACTCTCCTGTCATGGACAAATACCTGGATCAGCTCGCCAAGGCCCCGCCGGCGGTGAAGTTCGGTGGGCTCGCGGCACTCGTCGTCATCATCACCGTCGCCAACTTCTTCCTCGCCATCCAGCCGACGGAAGAGGCCATCACCGCGCGGGCCTCGGAGCGCCGCAAGCTCGACCTGGAGCTCGCGGAGAAGAGCGAGATCGCCCAGAACCTCAACGAGCGCCGCCGTGAGATGGACGTGCTCGAGCAGAAGCTGGCGGAGGCCCAGACGGAGCTGCCGGAGCGGCGCGACATGGAAGAGCTGCTCGCGCAGATCAACGACATCGGCAAGAAGTCCGGCCTGGAGATCTCCCGCGTGGAGCCCGACAAGGAGTACGTCGGCAGCGGCGAGTTCTTCGCGCGCATCCCCATCAAGATGACGGTGAGCGGCAACTACCATGAGATCGCCATGTTCCTGCAGGAGATGGCGAACATGCGGCGCATCGTGAACATCAACAACATCAAGTTGGATGGCGCGACGCTCAAGAACGAGAAGGTGGTCCTCCAGAGCAACTTCCTGGCCACCACGTTCCGCTTCGTCGAAACGAAGCCCGCCGCCGATCCCAAGAAGCCCGCCGAGAAGAAGAAAAACTAGAAACTTGATCCGCCCTGCAACTGGGGCGACAAGGGATGACGCGGATGAAGACGTTCAAGTCCACGATGACTGCTGCGGTGCTGGTGCTGACCCTGTCTGCCTGTGGGGAGACGCCCAAGGCCAGCAATGCCCCCGCCAAACCCAAGACCGCGGCCCCCGCCGTGGCACCGGTGACGGCGAAGGCCGGGGTGACGACGGTGCCAGGCTTCGTCTACACCTACAGTCCCGTGGGCAAGCGGGATCCGTTCCGGAGTCCGCTGGAAGAGCTGGGACCGATTACGGGCGATGGCGCGGAGCGCGCCTGCAATGAGCCCCTGTGCGTGTTCGACCTGGACCAGCTCAAACTGGTCGCGGTCGTGACGGGGGACTCCAGTCCGCTGGCGATGGTGGAGGATCCGCTGGGCCGGGGCCATATCGTCCGGCGTAACACCCGGATGGGGCGCCAGGGCGGTAAGGTGACCCAGATCCTCCGGGATTCGGTGACCGTCACCGAGGTCTTCACGGGTGCCAAGGGCGAGCTCATCAGCAATCCGGTGAGCCTGCAGCTCAAGGCAGATGGCGTAAAGGACCCCGCCTACAACCTGATGACGGGCAAGAACTGGGAGTAGCGCCCCACGGCGCGCCCGCGGGCAGTCAGTCGCCCGCACCAACTTGTTGAGGGGACGCATGCTCGAGCAGAGCGCTGTGACGAGGGGCAAGTGGTTCATGGCGACCGCATGGGCGGTCGTCCTGGCAAGCGCCAATGTGTATGGCGCGGATCTCAATACGCTGCGCGACCTGCAGGTGTCGCGGACGGGAGCGGGTGCCCAGGTCGTGGTGACCGGGACCCGGCCGCCTACCTTCACCGTCTTCCGGCTCAGTGGGCCGGAGCGGCTGGTGGTGGACCTGTCGTCCGCGGATGCCACGGGCATCAAGGGACACCATGACGGCACCGGTCCGGTGTCCGGCGTGGTGGCCGCCCAGTTCTCCGACGCACGCGCCAGCGTGGGTCGCGTGCTGGTGGCGCTCGACCAGGCGTCCCAGTACGACGTGCGCGCCGAGGGCAACCGCGTCGTGATCTCCGTGGACGGCTCGTCGGTGGCCCCCGCCGCCACGACCGCCCAGGCGCCCGCGGCACCGAAGCCGGCCGCGCCGGTGGCCGTCGCCGCCGCGTCGAAGCCCGCGCCGGTGGCCATCGCCGCCGCGCCGAAGCCCGCGCCGGTGAAGGCCGAGCCCGCCCCCGTCGTGGAGGCGATGGTGGCCGTGGTCCCCGAGGAGGGCAGCGCCGCCAAGGCCGCTCCGTCCCAGGCCCCGGGCCGCGAGAACGTGGTCGCCACGGAGGCGGATGAGCGCGAGGTGGCCCACCCGGCCCAGCGCATCACCCGGCTGTCCCTGGACGGCGACGCGCTGCGCGTCGGCGCCGACGGCGACATCGCCCGCTACGAGGTCCTGGAGCTGGTGGATCCCCCCCGGCTCGCCGTGGACGTCTACGGCGTGGGCCTGAGCGCGAAGGCGCCCAAGGTGAAGGGCAACCTGCTCAAGGACGTGCGCGTGGGCGCCCATGAGGACAAGGTCCGCCTGGTCCTGGTCGCCAAGGGCGACATGCCCGCCTACCGCGTGGACCGCGCCGAGCGAGGCCTGGACGTGGTGCTGGGCGCCGCGGTGGCGCGCAAGCCGAAGCCCGCCGTGTCCCGCGACGCGGTGGCGGAGACCGAACCCCTGCGCCCGCAGCCCCTGCCCGTGGAGCCGCCGAAGCCCGCGCCGGCCGCCGTGGCCCAGGCCGTGGAGGTCAAGGACCTGTCCTTCGACGAGAGCGCCTCCGGTGGCCGCGTGCAGCTGAAGCTGTCCGGCGCGACCTCGTGGAAGGTGGACCGGCCGGATCCGCGCAGCGCCGTGCTGACGCTGGACAACGCGCGGCTGCCCAAGAAGCTGGAGCGCAGCCTGGACACCAGCGCGCTGGACACGCCGGTGAAGATGATCAGCGCCTTCAGCGTCCCCGGTGAGGGCCGCAAGGTGCGCGTGGTGGTCGCCGCGGACGGCGCCATCGAGGAGAACGTCACCCAGGGCACCAACACCCTGAGCTGGCGGCTGGACGTGCAGGGCGTGAAGACGGAGGAGGTGGCCGTCACCCAGCGCACCGCCGGCTTCACCGCCGAGGCGCCGGCGTACGCGGCGGAGGGCGCGCCCCAGCAGGCGCGCTACCGTGGCAAGCGCGTGTCCTTCGAGTTCAAGGACATCGAGATCCAGAACCTGCTGCGCGTCATCGCGGAGATCTCCAAGCGCAACATCGTGGTGGCCGACGACGTGTCGGGCCGCGTGACCATCCGCCTGCGCAACGTTCCCTGGGACCAGGCGCTGGAGCTCATCCTGCGCACCAAGCAACTGGGCCAGGAGCAGGTGGGCAACATCATCCGCATCGCTCCCCTGAAGACCCTGGAAGAGGAGGCGCGGCTGCGCGGTGAGCGCAAGCGGTCCCTGCAGGCGCAGGAGGAGCTGCTCATCAGCCTGGTGCCGGTGAACTACGCGGTGGCCAGCGACATGGCCGCGCGGGTGAAGGACGTGCTCAGCAGCCGCGGCTCGGTGACGGTGGACACGCGCACCAACGTGCTCATCATCAAGGACATCCGCACCAACACGGAGAAGGCGCGCGCCCTGGTGCGCAGCCTGGACACGCAGACGCCGCAGGTGCTCATCGAGAGCCGCATCGTGGAGGCGAGCACCACCTTCAGCCGCAACCTGGGCGTGCAGTGGGGCGGTCAGGCGCGCCTGTCGCCGGCGACCGGCAACCCCACCGGCCTCATCTTCCCGAGCACGGTGGGCGTCACGGGCGGCGCCCCGGGCACGGCCCCGGGCGTTCCGGCGGCGCCGAACTTCGCGGTGAACCTGCCGGCGGCCGTGGGTCCGGGCCTCGGCGGCGCCCTGGGCTTCGCCTTCGGGTCCGCGGGCGGCGCGCTCCAGCTCAACCTGCGCCTGTCGGCGGCGGAGTCCGAGGGCGCGGTGAAGACCATCTCGTCGCCCAAGGTCACGACGCTGGACAACAACACGGCCCGCATCAGCCAGGGTCTGTCCATCCCGTTCAGCCAGACGTCGGCGACCGGCGTGAACACCATCTTCATCGAAGCGCGTCTGTCGCTGGAAGTGACGCCGCACATCACCCAGGACGGCAGCATCCTCATGTCCATCCAGGCGCAGAACAACCAGCCGGACCCGTCCAACACGGGCGCCAACGGACAGCCGTCCATCCAGCGCAAGGAGGCCAACACGCAGGTCCTTGTGAAGGACGGGGATACCACCGTCATCGGTGGCATCTACGTGCGCCGGGGCAGCACCGCCCGCGAATCGGTGCCCTTCCTGTCGAAGATCCCCGTGCTGGGCTTCTTCTTCAGGAACTCCCTGGAGACCGACGAGCGCCAGGAACTGCTCATCTTCATCACGCCCCGCATCCTCAACCGGCAGACCATCGCGCAGAGCCTCTAGAGGCCTGCCGCCTGATTGGGAGATCCATTCCAATGAAGCCCTTGTTCGTCGCTGCGTCCCTGGCGCTGGGCCTGTGCGGGTGCGCCGAAAGCCCGCCGGTCGTTCAAATCCTCTCCGGCAAGGTCCCGACCGATACGTGTGAACTCGAGGATGACGCGCCCTCGCGGGCGTCCGGGTCGCTCAACCTGGCCTACAGTCAGAACTACGTGCTGGGGCTGTACGTCAACTCCAGCTACAGCAACACCCCGCTGGACGTGAACGGCGTCCCGCTGGACCCCTCCCCCACCACGGGCGGGCAGGGCACCGCCATCGTGGAGGCCGTGGAGCTGTCGTACGACACGACGCCGAACGCGCGGATCCCGGACCAGACCATCGCCTACACGGCGTCCCTCAACCCTGGCTCCGAACAGAACGAGCTGGTGCTCAGCCTGTTGAGCCAGGAGGCCGCGGAGGCCCTGCTGGATGCGGTCGCCCCCGGGGGCGAGACGGTGGAGGTGGCCGTCACCATCAAGCTGACGGGCCGGTTCGTGGCGGGCAGCGGCAAGTTCGAGTCGAACGAGTACGTCTACACCTTCCGGGCCTTCAACCAGGACCTCGGCATCCCGGTCTGCGCTCCGGGGACGTCTTCGGATCGCGTGGCCCCGTGTGGTTCTTCCGGTGGGCAGGACGGCGCCTACCCCACCTGCATCTGACCCGCGGGCGCCCGCCGCCCGCCTGGATGACCCATGTCCTTTCGCACGCACCTTGAGTCGGTGGTGAACCAGGTGGACGGAGCCCTCGCGTGCAGCGTGATGGGCTTCGACGGCATCTCCGTGGACACGTTCCAGAAGGACGAGGCCGCGGAGCTGGACGTCACGGGCACCTGGGTGGAGTACGCCAACCTGCTGACGCAGCTGAGGAACGCCGCCGAGTCCCTCAAGACGGGCACGGTGACGGAGGTCAGCGTCAACAGCGAGAAGGTGCTGACCGTGATGCGCCTGCTGACCCCGGACTACTTCCTGGTCCTGGCGCTTCGCGCGGACGGCAACTTCGGCAAGGGGCGCTATGTGCTGCGCGTGACGGCCCCCAACGTGAAGGCGGAGCTGTAGTCGCACGGTCGTCCGGGCAGGGCCTGTCCTGCCTGCCTGGCGACGCCCCCGGGCGCTGCTTTCCTCTTTGCAGGACTCAGGGCATGGGCTAGACACCCCGGACTTTTCATCGTTTTTGTCTGTCCGAAGGAGTCGGTCCCCATGGCCGGTTTTGTCGATACGTCCGAGTTCCGCAATGGTTTGAAGATCGAGATCGACGGCGAGCCGTTCGTGATCGAGTACTTCCAGCACGTCAAGCCGGGCAAGGGCTCCGCGTTCGTGCGCACCAAGATCCGCAGCCTGCTCTCCGGCCGCATGCTGGAGCCGACGCTGAAGTCCGGCGACAAGGTGGGCCTGCCCGACATCGAGCAGAAGGACATGGAGTTCCTCTACGCCTCCGGCGACGAGTACCACTTCATGGAGAAGAAGTCGTACGAGCAGACGTTCATCACCGCGGACGCGCTCGGCGAATCGAAGAACTTCCTGAAGGAGAACACCCAGGTCGAGGTGCTCTACTGGAACGGCAAGGCCATCTCCGTCACGCTGCCGAACTCGGTGGACCTGAAGGTCATCAAGTGCGACCCGGGCGTGCGCGGCGACACGGTGTCCGGCGCGATGAAGCCCGCGACGCTGGAGACCGGCTTCACCGTCAACGTGCCCCTGTTCATCAACGAGGGTGACGTGCTGAAGATCGATACGCGCGAAGGTGGCAAGTACCTCACCCGCGTGTCCACGGCGGGCTAGGCACCACCGTTCTTCACCTGGCGACTCCGGGAGGGGTCTGGAATGGCAACGAAGCGCAAGGCAACCCGGCCGGCCGCGCCCGCGAGCACGGCCTCCGGGCGTGACTCGGGAACCACGTCCCTGGACGTGGAGGCCCTCCGGCAGATCGTGGAGATCCTGGAGGCCTCGGACGTCACCCGGCTGGTGTGGACGCGGGGGACGGAGAAGCTGTCCATCCGCCGTGGCCACGCGCCGGAGACGACCATCGTGCACCACACCGGCGGCTCGGGCCCCGGCGTGACGGTGTCGCCGACGGTGGACTACGCCGCGCCCGCGCCCCGTGCGGCCGCCCCTGTCGCGTCCGCGCCGCCCCCCGCGGCGGCCCCGGAGAAGCCGGCGGAGAAGCCGGGTCACCAGGTGACCAGCCCCTTCGTGGGGACGTTCTACCGGACCCCCGCGCCGGACCAGCCCGCGTTCGTGGACGTGGGGTCGGTCGTGCGCAAGGGCCAGGTGCTCTGCATTGTCGAAGCGATGAAGCTGATGAACGAAATCGAATCCGAGGTCTCCGGCAAGATCGCCGAGGTCCTCGTGGAGAACGGTCGCCCGGTGGAGTTCGGCCAGGCGCTGTTCCGCATCGAGCCGGCCTGAGCCCGCTGTCCAAGGCACGTCCGGCCCGCCGCAGGGCCGGATGCGCCCCAGGCCCTCTCAAGGAGCACGGACGTGTTCAAGAAGGTACTGGTCGCCAACCGCGGGGAAATCGCCCTGCGGGTCATCCGCGCATGCCGTGAACTGGGCATCGCCACCGTGGCGGTGCACTCCACCGCCGACGCCAACGCATTGCACGTGCGCTTCGCGGACGAGGCCGTCTGCATCGGGCCGCCTCCGTCCAAGGAGAGCTACCTCAACGTGCCGCAGCTGCTCTCCGCGGCGGAGATCACCCGCGCGGACGCCATCCACCCGGGCTACGGCTTCCTGTCGGAGAACGCCGAGTTCGCGGAGGTCTGCGAGAACTGCAAGATCCGCTTCATCGGGCCGCGTCCGGAGATGCTCCGGCTGATGGGCAACAAGGTGAGTGCGCGCCGTGCGGCCCGGGAGGCCGGCATGCCGCTGCTGCCTGGCAGTCCTGGCGTGGTGAAGGACCCTCGCGAGGCGGAGGCGTTCGCCAAGGAGATCGGCTTCCCGGTCATCCTGAAGGCGGCGGCGGGCGGCGGCGGCAAGGGCATGAAGATCGTCCGTGAGCCGGGTGTGCTCGCGCAGGCGTTCTCCACCGCGCAGGCGGAGGCCCTGGCCAGCTTCTCCAACGGCGACCTCTACATCGAGCGGTACGTGGAGAAGCCGCGCCACATCGAAATCCAGATCGTCGCGGACGAGCACGGCAACATCATCCACCTCAATGAGCGCGAGTGTTCGGTGCAGCGCCGGCACCAGAAGCTCATCGAGGAGTGCCCGTCCCCCGCGCTGACGCCGGAGCTCCGCCAGAAGATGGGCGAGGTGTCCGTCAACGCGATGAAGAAGCTGCGCTACAACAACGTGGGCACCATCGAGTACCTGCTCGACGAGCACGGGCAGTTCTACTTCATGGAGATGAACACCCGCATCCAGGTGGAGCACCCCGTGACGGAGCTGGTCATGGGCGTGGACCTGGTGCGCGAGCAAATCCGCATGGCCTACGGCGAGCCCCTGCGCTTCAAGCAGGAGGACATCCAGATTCGCGGGCACGCCATCGAGTGCCGGGTGAACGCGGAGGACCCCGTCACCTTCGCGCCCTGGCCGGGGAAGATCACCGGCTACAGCGTGCCGGGCGGCTACGGGGTGCGCGTGGACTCGGCGGCCTACGAGAACTACACGGTGCTGCCGCACTACGACAGCCTGCTGTCGAAGCTCATCGTGCACGCGGAGGACCGGGAGACGGCCATCCGCCGCATGCAGCGGGCGCTCTCCGAGTACGTGGTGGAGGGCATCCGCACGAACATCCCGTTCCACCGGGCCGCGCTGGCGGAGGAGGCCTTCCAGGAGGGCAACTACGACACGCGCTTCGTGGAGCGCCTGCTGGCGAGCGAGACGGGTTCGCGCCGGCTGCGCAAGGCCGTGGAAGAGACGCCGTAGCGCGGGCCATGTCCGCACCGGGCAGCCCGCCGGGCGGACGGCCGTCCGGGCGGGTGATCCGGCCCGGGGGGATGGCAGGCTGTTTCTTGACCCGCGTTGGAGGATTCCGTTAGCCTCCAACGCTCCCCCCCAGAGAAGGACTGAAACCCGCGAAGTTCCTCGGGGTTTCTGCCTGTCGGAAGCGCACGCTCGATGGACAAGAACAAGATCATCGAAGCCGCCGCGAAGCTGGTCGCGAAGGGCGCTTACGACAAGGCCATCAAGGAGTACCAGAAGGTCCTGGAGGTCGACCCGAAGGACATCCGGGTCCTCCAGAAGATGGGGGAGCTGTACCAGAAGAAGAACGACAACGCGCAGGCGGCGCACTTCTTCACCAAGGTCGCGGAGAGCTACTCCTCGGACGGCTTCTTCCTCAAGGCCGTCGCCCTCTACAAGCAGGTCCTCAAGCTCAACCCGAACCTGCTGGAGGTGAACCTCAAGCTGGCGGAGCTGCACCAGCAGCTGGGCCTGATGTCGGAGGCGATGGCGTACTTCCAGATCGTCGCCAACCACTACGACAAGGCGGGCGACACCAAGTCGAGCCTCGACACCCTCAAGAAGATGGTGGATCTCGACCCGGAGAACGTGGCGTCGAAGATCAAGCTCGCGGAGCTGTACGCGCGCGAGAGCATGACGAAGGAAGCGGCGCAGGAGTTCAAGCGCGCCGCGGAGTACCTCAAGCGCAACAGCCGCGCGGATGACTGGCTTCGCGTCGCGGAGCGCCTCTCCGCGCTGGAGCCGGACAACCTGCCGCTGGCGAAGGAGCTGGCCGCGTCGTACCTGCAGCGCGGCGACCAGAAGCGCGCGCTCGCCAAGCTCCAGGTGTGCTTCAAGGCGGACGGCCGCGACGTGGAGACGCTGACGCTCCTGGCGCAGGCGTTCCAGGGGCTGGGCCAGGTCTCCAAGACGGTGTCCGTCTACAAGGAGCTGGCGAAGATCCACCAGGAGCGCGGCCGCACCGCCGAGTCCGACGGGGTGTGGACGCAGATCGAGCTGTTGGATCCGCAGGACCCGGATCTGCTCGCGCGCCGGGGGCCGGTGGACGAGCCGGAGCCCGAGCCCGTCGCCGTGCACGAGGACGCCGCGCCCCAGTGGAGCGCGCCCGCCGCGCCGCCGCCGTCGCGTCCCGCGCCCGCCGCGCCGCCCGTGGCCGTCGTGCCGCCGCCGCCCGCGGGGATGAGCCGCGAGCAGCTGGCGAAGCTGCTGACGGAGACCGACGTCTACGTGAAGTACGGGCTCCACGACAAAGCGCTCGAGCACCTTCGCAAGGTGTTCGCGGTGGATCCGGAGAACCTGGACGCCCACGAAAAGGCGTACCACATCTACGTGGCGGCCAATAACGGCGCGCAGGCGTCGGAGCAGCTGCTCAACGTGCTGCGCCTGTGCACGCGCCGCGCGGACGTGCAGCGCGCGCAGCCGTACCTGGCGACCATCCTCCAGGAGAACCCGGCGCATCCCGAGGTGCCGGCCTTCCTGTCCGTGCTGCGCTCGGAGGGCGGGGTGGTGGCGCCGGTGGCCACCCCCGGCGTGGAGTCGCTGGAGGAGGACGCCATCCTGGTGGACTCCAACGACGATGAGATCCTCGTCGCGGAGCCGCCGGACGACGCGCTCGCGCAGCCGGAGGGCGACGAGCTGGCGCTGGCGGCGCTGAGCCACGGCACGGACTCGGATGAGATCGTCGACGACGAGGTCGCGGAGACGACGCTGAGCGGCGAGGAGGCGGTGATGGGGGAGCCCATCAGCTCCTCCGAGAACGCCATCTACGACCTGCCTCCGCAGGACGACCTGGTCGTCGGCTCGGACGACGACGCGCTGGTGCTGGCGGACGAGCCGGGCCTGGGGGACTCCCCGGGCGGCTTCGAGGACGAGCCGCTGGTGGGCGCGGACGACGCGCTGTCGTACGCGGCGGACACCTTCGAGGACACGTCCGGCGACGAGCCCATGGTGCTCGCGGACGACATGGGCGGCATGTCGCTGGGCGACGAGGAGGAGCCGCCGCCCACGCGCGTGCTGTCCCCGTCGCGCGCGCTGCTCGACGAGGCCGCGCCGGACACGCAGCAGGTCCAGACCCTGGACGACGAGGACGCCGCGTTCTCCGACCCGGGCATGTCGCTGGGCGAGGACGACGACGCGCCCACCCGCGTGGGCCTGGCGCCGCTGGACGCCTCCGCGCTGGACGACGAGGGCCTGGAGCTGTCCGCCCCCGAGCCCGACTACGACATGGGCGCGCAGCTGGGCGACGACGACGACGAGCCCACCGCCGCGCACCTCGTGCTCGCGCCGGTGGAGGCGCCGTCCTACGACGAGCCGGAGCCCGAACCGGAGCCGGAGCCCGAGGCGCTGGCGGATGCGCCCGAGCCGGAAGCGGAGCCCGAGGAAGAGCCGGCCTCCGAGGAGTGCGACGAGGCGTCGTTCTTCCTGGACCAGGGCCTGCTGGAAGAGGCACGGGAGATCCTGGAGACCATCGCGATCGCCTTCCCGGGCCATGTGCGCGCCGGGGGGCTGATGGCGCGGCTGGAGGAGGCGGAGGCCGGCGGTGGCGCGGCCCCCGAGGACGCCGCGCCGATGGAGCCCGTGTCGGTGCCGTCCGTGCAGCCGGTGACGGAGGCGTCCTACGACGCGGAGTCCGACGGCGGCGGTGACGCGTTCGACCTGGCGGCGCAACTGGCCGGGGAGCTGGACGACCTGGGCGGCGAGTCGCTGGCGGCGGTGCCCCCGGCGGACGAGGACTTCCAGTACTCGGTGGACGAGGTCTTCGCCGAGTTCAAGAAGGGCCTGGCCAAGGTGGTGAAGCCCGAGGACGTGGACACGCACTACGACCTGGGCATCGCCTACAAGGAGATGGGCCTGCTGGACGACGCCGTCCACGAGTTCGAGGTGGCGCGCCAGGGCAGCATGGGCACGAAGCGCGAGCTGGACTGCCTGACGATGATTGGCATGCTCCACACGCTGCGCGGCCGTCCGGACGAGTCCGTCCAGGTGTTCAAGGAAGGCCTGGGCAACGCGCTCGCGGTGGGAGAGGTCGCCAAGGCGCTGGGCTTCGAGCTGGCGAGCGCCTACGACGCGCTCAACGAGCCAGGCAAGGCGCTCTTCCACTTCCAGCGGGTGGCCGCCATGGACGCGAAGTACCGCGACGTGGGGTCACAGGTGACGCGCCTGTCGGCGGTCACCGCACCCGAGGACGACCCGCTGCCCCGTGCCGGAAGCAAGGCCCCCGCTGGCCCTCCGACGCCGGTGCCTGCCGCGGGCGCGCCGAAGGCCCGTAAAGTAGGGTACGTGTAGCGCGTCCCCGCGAGGCCCGGCGAGCCCATGACGACCTACCTCGATTTCTTCGAACTCACCCAGGAGCCGTTCTCCAACGCTCCGGTGAGCCGCTTCTATTACAACTCCGCGCAGCACTCGCAGGCCCTCACCCGGCTGATGCATGCCGTGGGCTACATGAAGGGCCTGTCCATCCTCGTGGGCGACATCGGCGCGGGCAAGACGACGCTCGCCCGGCGCATGCTCGACTCGCTGCCCGAGTCCGAATACGAGGCCGCGCTGCTGGTCATCATCCACTCGGGCATCACCGCCCAGTGGCTGCTGCGCCGCATCGCGCTCCAACTGGGCGTGGAGAATCCGGCGCAGGAGAAGCTGGCGCTCCTGTCGCAGCTCTACCAGCGCCTGCTGCAAATCTACGAGTCCGGCAAGAAGGCCGTCGTCCTCATCGACGAGGCGCAGATGCTGGAGACGCGGGAGATCATGGAGGAGTTCCGGGGGCTGCTGAACCTGGAGGTCCCCGAGCGCAAGCTCATCTCCTTCGTCTTCTTCGGCCTGCCGGAGATTGAGAAGAACCTGAAGCTGGACCCGCCGCTCGCCCAGCGCGTGGCGCTCCGCTACAAGCTGGAGCCCTTCACGGCGGAGTCCACGGAGGCGTACGTGAAGCACCGGCTGCGGCTCGCCGGGTGCCCGCGGATGCCCTTCACCCCGGAGGCGCTGCTGGCCGTGCACCAGCACTCCGGCGGCACGCCGCGCGTCATCAACACCCTGTGCGACAACGCCCTCTTCGAGGCGTTCCTCGCGCGGCAGGAGTCCATCGACGCGGAGCTGGTGCACCGCATCGGGACGAACCTGGGCCTCCAGGGTGGCTCGGCTGCTTCCCAGGCGGGCGAGCAGGCGAGCGCGCCTGCTTCGTCGCTGCCTCGGACGGCGAACACGAAAATCGATCTGGCGGAGATCGACCGCTACCTCGAGGGACTCGGTAAGCTCTAGGGGCTTGTCTCCCCCCAGCCGCAACGGTGCGCGCAAGGCGCTGCTGTTGATGCTCCTCGTCGTGTCGGGGAGCATCCTGCTGTTGCGCCAGCCGTTCACCTGGGACGCCGCCTGCACGGTGGCGCGCCGGAACCTGCCGGCCCTGCTGGGCCTGGACGTGGGCATCGGCCGGTGCGAGCTGGATCCGCTGGGCTCGCGCGTGGTGCTGCGCGGCGTGTCGGTGTTCGCGCCCGGTTCGGACACGCCGCTGTTCGCCGCGGACGAGGCGGAGGTGGGGCTGGGCTTCCTGTCGCCCCTGTCGCGCCGCTTCGTGCTGGGCCACGTGAGCGTGCGCCATCCGCGCGTGACGTTGGACCTGTCCCAGCCTTCGCCCGCCCCACCCACCGAGGACGGGACGTGCCCGCTCACGCCGCTGGAGCGCGTGGGCGTGGGGCGCATGAGCATCAGCGGCGCGGAGGTGCGGCTCAAGCTGCCCGGGGGCCGGAGCGTGGAGGTGGAGAACCTGGACGTGGGGTGGGTGGAGCGCTGGGGCGTGATGGAGCTGGAGGTGGGCGCGCGGCAGGGCGTGGTGCGCCTGGGCGCGGGCGCCGAGGAGCTGACGCTGGGCCAGCTGGCCTTCGTGGGCGCGTTGGATCCGGACGAGGGGCTGCTGGACGTGGAGCGCGCGGAGGTGACGCTCGACGACATCACCGCCACGGTGTCCGGCCGGGTGGAGACGCTGTGCCACCCCACGCTCGCGCTGGACGCGCAGGTGTTCCTGCCGATGCGCACGCTGTCGCAGGCGAAGCTGCTGCCTCGGCCCGCCACCGGCCACCTGTGGACGCGCCTGTCGCTGTCCGGGAAGCCCGCCGCGCTGGTGGTGGGCGCGGACGTGTCCGCGAGCAACCTGGCATATGAGGAATACGGGCCGCTGAGCCTCACCGCGCGCCTGTCGTACGCGGGAGACCGCGTGCGCGTGGAGTCGCTGGAGGCCCCGTTGGGTGGGGGCCGCGTGAAGCTGTCCGGCGCGCTCAGGTTGACGCCGGAGCTGCCGGTGGAGCTGACGCTCCAGACGGAGGACGCGTCGTTCGGCCGCATCCTGGAGCGCGCGGGCGTGGCCGGCTCCTGGGTGGACTTCCCCGCGACGGCGAACGCGCACCTCACCGGAACGCTCCTGCCCCGGCCTTCGCTGTCCGGGCCGTTGGACCTGCGCACCGGCCCCTTCACGCTGGCCACGCGCGCGTTCGACGCCCCGGCGCGCGCCGGCAAGACGCTGCTCACCTTCGCCAGGGGCCACGCGCAGACGAGCGTGAAGCTGCAGGGCGACCGCGTGTCCTTCTCCCGCCTCACGGTGGAGTCCGGCAGGTCGCGCGTGCACGGCGAGGTGACGCTCTACTTCGACACCGCGCGCGGCCTGGACATCCAGGGCACCGGGGACGTGGAGCTGTCGGACTTCGGCCACATCGCGGAGCTGCCGTGGGCCGGGCGCGGGTCGGTGAACTACTCCGTCGTCGGGCCGTACTCGGACGTGAAGGTGGACGCGTCGCTGTCGCTGCGCGACTTCGTCTTCTGGGGCTTCAACCTGGGCGTGACGCAGGGGAAGCTGTCGTACTCCAACGGCGTCCTGGCGTTCCCCTCGCTCACCGGCCAGAAGGGGCGCACGCAGTACTTCGGCAAGGGCGCGCTCACGTTCGCGCGGCTGCTGCACCTGCGCCTGGACCTGAACGTGCCGCAGGGGCGCACCGAGGACCTGGTGGACCTGGTGGCGGGCCTGAGCCCGTCCATCGCGGTGATCCAGGGGCAGTTCGGGGGCGCGGCGTCCGGGCGCGTGGAGATAGACAGTCCGCTGGAGAAGCTGGAGGGGCTGGTGGCCTTCGACCTGAAGGACACCACGTACCTGGGGCGGCGGCTGGGCGCGGGCGCCGCGCGGCTGCGCTTCGTGGACGGCCGGGAGATGGTGCTGGAGCGCACCGTGCTGGACGGCCGGCTGGGGCGCACCTGGGTGGAGGGCTCCTTCGCCTTCGCGGGCGACCTGGACTACCGCTTCGGTGGGGAGAACCTGTCGCTCGCGGAGGCCGTGGGCCCGGAGACCGCGGAGGCCATGGGCATCCAGGGCACGCTGGCGCTCGCGGGCACCGTGGCGGGCACGGCGGACAGGCCGGACATCCGCGCCACGCTGAAGGGCCCGCGCATCACCTTCGCGTCGCGCGACCTGGGCGCCATGGACCTGGCGCTGCACCAGGACGGCAAGGCGCTGCGCATCACCGGCCACCCCTTCCGGGACGCGCAGGGCTCCCTGTCCATGACGGTGAAGGAGCCCTACCTCTTCGAGTCCACGCTGGACCTGCTGCTGCCCGAAATCCGTCCGCTGCTGCCCCAGGTGCCGGCGCTGGCGGGCGTCACCGGGATGCTCGCGGGGCGGGTGACGTTGCAGGGCCCGCTGCTGCAGCCGGACGCGTACCAGGTGGCGGCCACGGTGCGGGACTTGACGCTGGCCCGGGGCGACCTGCGCGGGCGCAACCAGGCGCCCATCGTGCTGGCCTACGCCGGGGGCCGGCTGGACGTGCAGCCCTTCCGCTTCAGTGGCGCGTCGGTGGACGTGACGCTGGGCGGGTGGATGAGCAGGAGCCGGATGAACATGAGCCTGCGCGAGGGCCGCATGGACGTGCGGCTGCTGGAGCCGCTGCTGCCGGGCATGGAGCGCGTGGGCGGCCAGCTGCGCGTGGACGCGGAGGCCACCGGCTCGCTGGACGCGCCGTCGGTGGTGGGCACCGCGGAGCTGTCCGACGTGCGGCTGTCCATGCGCGACCTGCCGCTCACCGTGCGCGCCATGTCCGGCCGGCTGGAGATGACGGGCCAGCGCGTGCTGCTGGAGCACCTGCAGGCCCAGGTCAACGAGGGGCAGGTGTCCGCGCGCGGCGACATCCGGCTGGAGCGCTTCGTGCCCAAGCGGCTGGCGCTGACGCTGCAACTGGACGCGGTGCCGTACCGGATGACGGAGGACCTGCCGCTCACCGTGTCCGGCCTGTTGCAGGTGGTGGGGCCGCCCACCGGGCCCACCGTCACGGGCGGGCTGGACATCGTGAAGCTGCGCTACCAGAAGCCGCTGGACATCGAATCGCTGCTCAAGACGATGCAGAAGAAGCCGTCGCTCGCGGTGGGCGGCGGCGGTGAGCGCGCGCGGGACGCCTTCTTCACCTGGGACGTCAACGTGCACTTCGGCGACGTGCGCGTGGACAACAACCTGGCGAAGGCGCGGCTGTTGGGCGACGTGCGGCTCACCGGCACGGACGTGAAGCCGGGCCTGCTGGGCCGGGTGGAGGCGGCGGAGGGCAGCCAGGCGTTCTTCCGCAACAACCTCTTCACCATCGACCAGGGGCAGCTGGAGTTCCGGGACGCGTCCGGCATCGACCCCGTGTTCGAGGTGCAGGCCCAGACGCAGGTGCGCGAGTTCGTGGTGAAGCTGCACGCGTTCGGCCGGCCGGCCAACCCCCTCATCGTGCTGTCGTCGGAGCCGGTGCTGACCGAAGGCGACATCCTGTCGCTCTTGACGCTGGGGGTGACGAGCGCGGACAAGGACACGGCGGCGTCGGCGAGCTACGGTCTGGCGGCGGAGGCCCTCTTCAACGTTTCCGGCCTGGACCGGCAGGTGCGCCGCTTCCTGCCCAGCAACCCCGTCCTCAGGGATTTGTCCCTGCAGATCGCCACCACCTACAACGACGCCACCCGGCAAGCGGAGCCCACCGCACAACTGGAGTCGAAGTTCCTCTCCGAGCAGCTTAAAATCGGGATGACCCAACCGGTGAGTGGGCGTGGTACCCGGGCACGCGCTGAGTATCGCTTCGACGACCGTCTTTCCGCACAGGCCCAGTGGGACAACGAGAACAGCCAAGCGTCGTTCGGAAACCTCGGGCTCGAGCTGAAGCTGGGCTGGGAGGTCGAGTAGCCGCGCTGACCGCGGTGCTGCTCCTCGTGTGCGCGCTGCCCGCCGTCGCCGCGGACGCTGACGACGCCCCTCCCAGCGTGATGGCGGTGGAGCTGCACCTGCCGGAGGGCGTGGCCTCCGACGGCCTGTCGGCGCTCGTCACCCTGCGCAAGGGCCAGGCGCTGACGCCGGGCGCGGTGCGCCGGTCGGTGGAGCAGCTGTTCGCCACGGGGCGCTTCGCGGACGTGGTGGCCACCACGCAGGACGTGCCCGGGGGCGTGCGGCTCGTCTTCCAGCTCACGCCGCTGCCCCAACTGGCCCAGGTGACGGTGCGGGGCAACCGCGTGCTCACGACGGGCGAATTGCTGGAGGCGAGCGGCCTGCTGGAGGGCGGGCCGTTGGACCCGGAGGAACTGGACACGGCGGCGGCCTCCGTGCGCGAGGCCTACCAGCGCAAGGGCTATGACGCCGTCTCCGTCCAGGTGGAGGAGCAGCCGGTGCCCGCGGGCGGCGTGGCGGTGACGCTGGTGGTGGAGGAGGGCAAGCCCACCCGCGTGCGGCAGGTGACGTTCTCCGGCAGCCCCGCGCTGCCCCTGCCTCGGCTCGTGGAGGCGCTGGGGATGAAGCCCGGGGAGGTGTTCGACCGGGCGCGGCTGGACCTGGGCCTGGAGCGGCTGCGGGTGCTCCTGCGCGAGGGCCGGCACTGGCGCGCGTGGGTGGGGCCTCCCACCGTCGTCGTCGAGGACAGCGAGGCGTCCGTGGCGGTGCCGCTGGCGGCGGGGCCGGCCTTCCAGCTGCGCTTCACGGGCACCCGCCACTTCCCGGACTCGCTGCTCACGCGCGTGGTGGGCTACGACGGCGAGGAGGCGCTGGACGAGTCCGTGGCGGCGCGGCTCGGCCGGCGGCTGGAGGCGTTCTACCGGCGGCGGGGCTTCCACGACGTGCGCGTGCGGGCGCTGGAGATGATCCGCCCGGACGGCGACCTGGCGGTGCTGGGCTTCCAGGTGGAGGAGGGCGCCCCGCTGCGGGTGACGGAGGTGCGCTTCCACGGCAACGCGGCGGTGTCGTCGGAGGCGCTGCGCGCGCAGCTCACCAATCAGGTGGCGGTGGGGGAGACGTGGCCGGAGCTGGACCTGCCCATGCGCGAGGATCCGCTGGAGACCGAGGGGCGCGGGCGCCGCCAAGGCACCAGCGTGGTGTCCCCGCCGGACCCGTCCACGGTGTACGTGGAGGACCTGTGGCTGGAGGCCGTGGACGCGATGACGACGGCCTACCGCGAGCAGGGCTTCGCCTCCGCGCTGGTGACCTTCCGCGGCCTCAAGGTGGACATGGTGCACCACACGGCGGAGGCGGACTTCGACGTGGAGGAGGGCCCCCGGGCCCTGCTGCGCGACACCGCCTTCGAAGGCCTGCCGCCGGAGGTGGACCCGTCGTGGGTGACGGTGATGCTCCCCCGGGACACGCCGCTGAGCTTCGAGCGGGTGGAGCAGGCCCAGGCCGCGCTGGAGCGGGGGCTGGGCCGCGAGGGCTACCTCTTCGCGCGCGTGAGCAACGAGGTGTCGGTGGACGGGGTGGGCACCTCCGCGCGGGTGGCGTTCCGCGTGGATGCCGGGCCCCGCGTGCACGTGGGGCAGGTGCTGCTCCAGGGCCTGAAGCGCTCGGATCCGGACGTGGTGCTGGCGCAGTTGGACTTGAAGCCCGGGGCGCCCCTGTCGGTGGAGGCGCTGGCGGACGCGCAGCGGCGCCTGTCGCGGCTGGGGCTGTTCCGTCAGGCGGAGATCTCCCTGGCGGACCCCAACCGGCGCGAGGCCTCCAAGGACGTGCTGGTGACGGTGCAGGAGCGCCCGCGCATCGACGGCGAGGTGTCCGGCGGCTACTTCCTGGTGGACGGTCCGCGCATCACGCTGGACACGGCCTGGCGCAACCTGGATGGGCGGGGCCTGAACCTGCTGGCGCGCGGCAAGGTGAACTACGCGGGCGCGAGCGCGGAGGCGCTGTCGTCCTCGCGGCTGCCGGCCGGGTGTGACACGGGGGAGCTGTCGGGCGAGGCGTGCGAAACCGACCTGGACGGCCTCAGCGGCCTGGGCGGACGCGGCAACCTGGCGCTGTCGCAGCCCCGGCTGTCCTTCCTGGCGCCGCAGGAGATTGGCGCCCGCCTGGACCTGATTGGCGAGCGCGTGCACCGGCCGTCGTACCTGTCCACGCGGTTCGCGGCGGTGGTGGGCGCGGACTGGGCGCTGGCGTCGTGGGTGAACGTGTCGCTCCAGTACGAGCTGGAGAACAACCGGCTGCGCTCGCGCGCGGGCGTGCTGGAGCTGGTGAACCGCGCGGACCAGGAGCGGCTGCGCTACCCGTATGGGGACTTCGCGCTGCACTCGCTCCGGCCGTCCGCGACGCTGGACTTCCGGGACGACCCGGCCAACCCCCGTCGGGGCATGGTGCTCACCACCAGCGCGGAGTTCATGCGCGGCATCAGCGTGCACCCCACGGACGTCGCGGGCAACCGCGTGCCGGAGTTCCCCATCGACGGGGTGAAGCTGTCGGGCAGCGTCAGCGCGTACGCGCCGCTGGGCCGCCGCGCGAGCGTGGCGGTGAGCGCCCGGGCGGGCACCATCGTGCCGCTGACGCAGGGCTCGCAGAACATCGGCTCCAAGCTGTTCTACCTGGGCGGTTCGTCCAGCCTGCGCGGCTTCCGGGAAGACGGCGTGCTGCCGCAGGACGTGCGCGAGGTGCTCCACCAGCGGCTGGCCGCGTGCCGCGCGGTGATCACGCCCGCGGGCTGTCCGGACGACCTGAAGGCGGTGATCTCCGGCCAGGTGCCCGCCAGCCAGGGCGGCGAGCTGTACACGCTGGGCAAGGCGGAGCTGCGCGTGCCGGCGGTGGCGGCGGTGGACCTGGGCCTGTTCTTCGAGGTGGGCAACCTGTGGCAGGACCGCACCCTCTTCGACCTCAAGGTGCTGCGCTACGCGGCGGGCGTGGGCCTGCGCTACGTGACGCCCGTGGGCCCGCTGGCCTTCGACGTGGGCTTCAACCTGGACCGCGACGAAGCGCTCAACGAAGCCCCCACGCAGTTCCACTTCAGCATCGGTACGTTCTGACCGGAGGCCTTCGCGTGCGACCCGAACATCCGCGCCGTGGGATGGCTGGAGGGTGGGCCCTGGCCCTGCTGGGGCTGCTCGCGCTCGCGTGTCAGCACGGGCCGGACGCCTCCGCGAAGCCGCCGCGCCCCAAGTGGATGCCGCCGGAGGGCGCCTGTCCCCGGGGGGCGCAGCTCCAGATGGAGCGGCTGGGGCTGAAGACGGGGGACCGCATCCCCGTCATCGTGGACAGCATCCAGGACCACCCGGGCCCGGCCCGGTACAACTACAGCTTCGTCATCGCGCTGCCGCAGGGGGCAGGGGAGGCGAAGCTCCCGGGCGCGCGCATCGGTGGACGCCTCTTCGTGACGAAGCACCGCGTGTTCGGCCGGTATGACCGCATCTTCACGCCGGAGAGCGGGGCCACGTCGGTGCCCTTCTGCGGCGTGCTGCTGGACTCGCGCTGGGACCGGGATGGCGAGGGGCTCATCGCGTACCCCAGCCCCATGAAGGGCTTCTCCGTGGTGCAGGACAACACCGGCATCATCCTGGTGGTGGACCGCTACCCGTGAGGCGCGCGGGCCTCAGTCCACATGGAGCGTGTAGCTCTGCTGGGTGCTGCCCAGCAGGTCCTGCACGCCGAGCATGAAGGTGAAGTCGCCCGCGACCGTGGGCTTGCCGGAGAGCACGCCCTTCTGCCTGTCCAGGAGGATGCCCGGAGGCAGCGCCCCGTCCTTGATGCTCCAGGTGAACGAGTTGGTGCCGCTGATGGTCTGGAAGACGTAGGCGTAGTCGGAGCCGACGCGACCGTCGGGCACGCCGCGCGAGAGCAGCTTGACGAACGCCGTGACGTCCGCGATGGCGATGGAGAGCGTGCGGGTGGCGCTCTGGGGCGGCGTGTCGCTGTCCGTCACGACCAGCGTGAAGGCCTGCATCCCGTCTTGCTCCGTGGTGCCCTCGAAGCCGCCGTTCGCCGTCATCGTCAGCCCCGTCGGCAGCGACTGCTCCGGCGCGAGGGCGAAGCGGTACGGTGCCTTGCCTCCGGTGGCGGAGGCGGTCTCGGTGTAGGGATTCCTCCGGGGCGCGTCCGCGAGCGGCGCGGGCCCCGCGAGGCGCAGCACGGACCGGACGCCCAGCCGCAGGCTGCCGCTGGCGCGCTTCACCGGAGTGCTTGAGTCGATGACTTCCACCGGGAAGAAGATGTCTCCCGCGCGCGAAGGGATGCCGCTGAGCTGGCCTCCGGTGCCGAGCGAGAAGCCCGCCGGGAACTGCGCCGTGGCGTTGAACGTGTAGGGCGGCGTTCCGCCCCGGGCCTGGAGCTGCGCGGAGTAGAAGACGGTCTCGGTGCCCCCCAGCAGGAGGGTGGACTCCAGGGCGAGCGCGGGGGGGCCCGCGTCGGGCGTCGTGCCCGCGTCCGCCGTGCCCGCATCCACGGTGCCCGCGTCCTCCGTGCCTGTGCCCGCGTCCTCCGTGCCCGTGCCCGCGTCCTCCGTCGTGCCGCCATCCTGCTCCGTGCCTGCGTCCTCCTCATTGACGGACGGGTCGCACTGGCGCCCTTCGCCACACGCCGGCAGGCAGCGGTTCTCCGAGGCGAGGCACGAGGTCCCGGAGGGACAGCCGCCCGGCGCGTCACATGCGGCGAAGCGCGACAGGTCCGGCGCGAACGAGCAGGCCTGCACGGCAAGGAGCAGGGCGCCGAACAACGTGGCCCGGAGCGTCCTCATGGCCGGCACGACGCCGGGGCCCGACGACACGGCGTACGAACGCGCTGTGCGCTGTTGCGTCCTCATGGCCACTCCCCGCTGGATGAAACGCGCTCCCTCACGAAAGGCGGCCTGCCCCTTCCTGGTGACACGGCGGACGGATGGACCGTGCCCCACCGCATCCTCATGGCAGCTCCCAGACCAGGGACAGCGCGCCGCTGACGCCGAGCAGCGCGCTCACGCCCAGCAGCACGTTGGACGTACGCGCCTGCCTCCGGCCGTCCTGGAGCCGGGAGGCGAAGCAGTCCGTGAAGCCCTCACCGGACTCGGCGCACTCACCACCGTTCTTCGACACGCGCGACTCCGTGCCCCGGGCCGCGAGTCCGAAGCCCACGCCCACCGCGAGCGCCACGCCGCCCGCGCCCAGCAACACCTTGGGCAGCAGGCGCGAGCCGCGCGGCGCCGCCTTCGCGGTCCCCAGCGGAGCCCAGACCTGCTGGAGCGCCTGCGTCGCCCGGGCCTCCGCCTCGCCCGGGGTCGTGGCCGGCGCCTCGAAGTGCGCTCGCGTCTCCGGGCCGCGCGCATCCGTCACGGTGAGCGACACGCTGCGCCGCCCCCCCACGCCCAGCGCGACGCCGCGCACGAGCCTGCGCGCGCCCAGCGACGCGGCCTGCGCGTTCCGGCACTCCGTGTTGCCACACGCGGACAGCGACGTGCCCGACCCGCGCAGCCGCTCCGCCGTGTCCTCGCGCGACTCCAGGCACGCGTCGGGCAGGGCGGACACCGCTCTTCGCGTGGCGTCCTCCAGCGCTCGGGCGTCCGCGGAGCTCAGCGCCACGCGCTCGAAGGGCATGAGCACCACGCGCGTGTCCGCGTCGCAGGGCAGCGCCCCCCGCGCGAGCAGCAACAACAGTGACGCGGCGGACACGCTCATGGCGCCAGGGCCGCGTCGGCTTCTTCCGACGGCGGCGTGAGCCCGAAGCTGGCCATGTAGCCCCGGTAGAAGCGCTGGCCGAAGGGCACCGAGAAGAGCTTGTCCCGGAACGCGTCCTCCACGGCACCCCGGGCCGCCACGGTGGACTCGCGCCAGGGCAGGCCGCCCGCGTCCACCACCTGCGCGGCGTGGGTGAGGGTGAAGGCCGCCTCCTTCCCCGGGCCCCGCAGGTGGTAGCCCCGGCCCACCGGCAGCGACAGCACCAGCGGCCGCTCGCGCTCCTTGTGCAACTCCACCTGGCGGATGCCGCGCGAGTCCTCCACCCACAGCCGGCCCTCCAGGCCCGTGGGCACGAGCAGGTAGCCCAGCGCCGCGGCCTTCCCCTGGTCCGTCAGCGCGAAGGCGCGGTCCAGCGCGGGCGGCTGGATGTACACGCGCGGCTGCCCGCGAACGTCGTCCAGGCCCTGGCTGGCGGCCGCCACGAAGGCGCGCAGCTCCGGGTAGTCCACCCGGCCATCCCCGTTGACGTCCCCCGCGCCCGACAGCGCCGAGCGCACCATGTGGCTGAAGATGCCGGAGCGGATGGCGCTCCACTCGTGGCTCTCCTGCTCCGACGACGTGGACAGCACCACGCCCACCTGCGGGAAGCGCTCCAGCTCGCGTCCGCCCAGCAGGCCCTTCACCGCCTCCGCATAGGCGGGGCCCACCGGCAGCGCGCCGCGCGAGTGCACGAAGAAGTAGGAGTCGCACGCGTCGACGATGAGCTGGATGAAGGACGCCTTGCTGGGGGTGAGCACCCGCGAGAACAGCGCCGTGCGCGTCAGGGGCCCGTCCAGCAGGCTCACCGCGCCCTCGCCCGCGGCGCCGCGCTTGCCGTGGCCCACGAAGACGAAGGACAGCACCGGCACCTGTCCCCGGGCCCGGTCCTGGGCCATGCGGCCGTTCAGCCGGGCGAGCGCGTCGTCCAGCGCGGCGTGCGTGGGGGGCCGCGTCTTCGCGGCGAGCCCCGGGTGCAGGGCCTGGGTGTCGGCGTCCAGCACGCTCAGCAGGACCACCTCGCGCGAGCGGGGCGCGAACAGCTCGTAGTACCGGGCGCCGTCGTCGTCCGCATAGCGCAGCGGGGCCTGGCCCTTCTCCGTGCCCGTGTTGCTGGCGACGATGAGGGCGTAGTGGACCTGCTCGGGGGCGGCGCTCGCGGCGGTTCCCACCAGGAGGAGCACACCCAGGGCCAGCGTCCTGTGGGGGGGCGTTCGCATGGAGGGGATGGCGCGGTGCGCCGCAGGAAAGGATGCCATGGAGAACGTCCGACAATCCACTCGGGTCCGCTCGCGACAACATGCGGATGACGGGACCGCGACGGTCGCGGTAAGCCCCTGAGGGATGGAGTGGGATGACGACACGCTGCGCCGTTTTCGCGAAGGCACCCCGGACGTGCTGGCGGACGTGTATCGCGCGCACGCCGAACCGCTCGCCCGCCTGCTCAAGGCCGCCGCATGGCGGGGGGCCTTCACCCGCTTGAAGAACGCGATGGAGCTGGAGAACACCTTGCTGGAGACCTTCGCCCGCGCCTTCGAGCCCCGGACGCGCGCGGCCTACAACGGCACGCGCCCCTATGCCCACTTCCTGATGGGCATCGCGCGCAATGTCCTCCTGGAACAGTCGCGCGAGCGCGAGTGGGTGGGCCGGGACGCGCCCTTCGAGGGGCTCACCGAGGCGTCGGAGGAGGACGGCGGGCTGGCGGAGGTGCTGGAGGACCGCGAGGTGGAGACGCTGCTCGCGGTGTTCAAGGATGGACTGTCGCGTGAGGAACACCGGCTGTTCGAGCTGCGCTTTGGCGAAGGCGTGGCCCAGGAAGACGCCGCCACGGCGCTGGGGCTCACGCGCATCCAGGTGCGGCGGCGGGAGTTCGGGTTGAAGTCCAGGCTGCTCGGGTTCCTCCAGTCGAAGGGGTACCTGGAGGACCTGGAGACGCAGGGCTGGAGCTTCTTCAGGCGGCGGGGTGCACGATGAGCGACTGTGACGACCGTCGGGCGAAGCAGGCGATGAGCGCCCTCTTCCAGGAGGGCTCCCAGGGGCTGGACGCCGCCGGCTTCGAACGGCTGCGCGAGCACCTGGCGACGTGCCCTTCATGCCAGGACACCTACGACCGGCTGTCGCGCGTGGAGTCCGCGCTGGAGCAGCGCGCCCTGCCCCAGGCGAGGAGCGCGCTGCTGGAGCAGGCGCTGTGGACGCGGATGGCGAAGGCCGCCAGCCCCGCGCCCCGGCCGGCGGTGGTGGAGTCCCCGCGCCGGTGGTTCACGGCCCCCTGGTTCGTGCCCCTGTCGCTGGGCGTCGTGGCGGCCTCCGTGGCCCTGGTCGTCGTGGTGCCTTCGCTCCAGCGGGCGGAGCCCACCGCGCCGGAGTGGCAGGCGCGCTCGGCTGAGCCCGGGGTGGGGGCCTGGGGCGTGCGGGCCTTCTGCATCGCGCCCGCGGGCACGGTGCTGGCGGAGGCCCGGCCGGGCGGGACGCTGGCGTGCGCGGAGGGCCACGCGGTGCAGTTCAGCTACACCGCGCCGGAGCGCGTGCGCCTGTCGCTGGACGGGACGTCCGTGACGGGGGAGGCGCTGCACTTCTTCCCCCGCGAAGGCGCCGCCTCCGAAGTCGCCGCAGGCGTGGACGTCCCGCTGCCGTTCAGCACGCCGGTGCAGGGCGGGTGGCTGACGGGCCCCGTGCTGGTGCGCGCGAACTTCACCGATGCGCAGGGCCGCACGGTCGCGGACACGCTGGTGACGCTCACGCCCGTGGCCCCCTGAAACGAACAACCCCTCCC
This sequence comes from Corallococcus sp. BB11-1, assembly GCF_026626625.1. Taxonomy (NCBI): domain Bacteria; kingdom Pseudomonadati; phylum Myxococcota; class Myxococcia; order Myxococcales; family Myxococcaceae; genus Corallococcus; species Corallococcus sp. BB11-1. The sequence continues at coordinate 113,882 of NZ_JAPNJY010000035.1, forward strand.
CCGTGCGAACACAGGGGAGGGGCGGGAACTGCCGCGCCTTTGTGGGGTCCGAAACGACGGACGCAGCGCGGCGGTCCACTTCCTTCAGTGCCGGTGGCTCGCCTGGCGCGTCGAGGACGTCCTCGGGCCGTTCACGCCAGGCTCCGGCGATGGGGTTCGTGATGACGGGCGCGGCATCCGGGACGCGTCCTGGAATGAGGTGTCGCGAGGCGCCTGGCGTGGATCGCCGCCCCGCCGGATTCTTCGGGAGGGCAGGAATCCGGGGCCTGGCGACCTCCCGGCGATGACAGTGTCTGGAGCCGGGGCGGCCGCGGGGTGGGGTGCCGGTATACAGTCCGCGCCGTGTTCTACGCGTGTGTACGGGTGGTGGTGGCGCTGGCCCTGCGGCTCTTCTACCGGGTGAAGGTGAATGCCCCGGCGGAGGCGCCCTCCGGGCCGGTGCTCTTCGTGGGCAACCATCCGAACGGGCTCATCGACCCGGCGCTGGTGTTCATCCTCACGCCGCGCAAGGTGACGTTCCTGGCCAAGGCGCCGCTGTTCAAGCTGCCCGTCATCGGCTGGCTGCTCAAGGGCCTGGACGCGCTGCCGGTGTACCGCAAGCAGGACGACCCGGCGCAGATGGGGCGCAACGAGGGCACCCTGGACGCGGCGAAGGGGGCGCTCGTGAAGGGGCGCGCCATCACGCTCTTCCCGGAGGGCAAGAGCCACTCGGAGCCGGAGCTCGCGGAGCTGAAGACGGGCGCGGCGCGCATCGCGCTCAACGCCGCGCGCGAGGGCGCCGCGGTGCGCATCGTCCCGGTGGGGCTCACCTACGCGGAGAAGAACGTCTTTCGCAGCGAGGTGCTCATCGACCAGGGGGCGCCCATCGACGTGACGGCCTTCCTGCCGGCGGACGCGCAGGTGGCGACGGAGCAGGAGTCGGTGCGCGCGCTGACGGAGCGGGTGGCGGAGGGGCTGCGCGCGGTGACGCTGAACCTGGAGCAGTGGGAGGACCTGCCGGTGGTGCGGGTGGCGGAGCAGCTCTACGCCTTCCGCCAGGGGGGCGCGCTGGACGCGGAGCGGCTGCGCCTGTGGGCGCGTGGGGTGAGGCTGTTCCGCACGCAGGAGCCGGAGCGCTATGAGCGCCTGCGGCTGCACCTGTCCTCGTTCCGCCACCGGATGGCGCTGGTGCAGGTGACGCGGCCGGAGGAGCTGTCGGTGCGGTACCGGGCCGGCAACGTGGCGCCCTTCGTGGTGAAGACGCTGCTGACGCTGGTGTTCGGGCTGCCGCTGTTCGCGGCGGGGCTCCTGCTGTTCGGACTGCCGTACCCGGTGCCCCGCATGGCGGCGAAGAGCGCGGAGCTGGATGTGCAGGCCACGGTGAAGTTCCTCACCGCGCTGGTGCTGTCGGCGGTGTGGTGGGCGCTGCTCACCGGCGCCGCGGCGCTGTGGGGCGGGTGGACGTGGGGGCTGACGACGTTCGTGCTGGTGCCGCCGCTGGCGCTCTTCACGCTGTACTTCGCGGAGCGCTGGGACGGCATCCGCCACGACCTGGGGATGTTCTTCACGCTGGGCAACCGGCAGCGGCTGCGGGCCCGGCTGCTGGCGGAGGGCGAGCGGCTGGCGGGCGAGGTGGAGCGGCTGGCGGAGGCGTACCGGCCGCAGCTCCAGTCGCCCGCTCCCTCCTCCGTGACGAAGTAGGCACCTGCGCGGCGGGCCGGAAGATCCGCCGATGCCGTCGAAAGCCCCGCCCTCCTGGTGGGGCGGGCCGGTCGTTAGGTTCCTTCCTGGAATCAACGACGGATGACTGCTCCGGACGACGACCTGCCTTCTGCTCACGCGCCGCCGCCTGCTTCAGGGCGCGGCGCTCCTGGGCGCGCAGGCGCGGGTCGGTGGGTGCGCGGGCACGCGGCTCCCGGAGGGGTCATCCCCAACGCAGCGGAGGACGGCCATGGCTTACGACGTCGTGATTGTGGGTGGGGGCCCCGCGGGGCTCAACGCCGCGCTGTACCTGGGACGCGCGCGCCGCGCGGTGCTGCTCTGTGACGCGGGCACGCCGCGCAACGCGGCCGCGACGCACATGCACGGCTACGGTTCACGCGACGGCATCCCGCCCCCGGAGTTCCGCCGCATCAGCCGCGAGCAGCTCCAGCACTACAAGAACGTGGAGGTGCGGGACACGCGGGTGGGGTCGGTGGAGCCGCACGGCGGAGGCTTCCGCGTGGCGCTGGGGGACGGCACCACGGTGGAGGCCCGGCGCATCCTGGTGGCGGTGGGCATGGTGGACGTCATGTTGGACATCCCCGGCTACAAGGAGCTGTGGGGGCCCAGCATCTTCCAGTGCCCGTTCTGCCACGGCTGGGAGGTCCAGGACGAAGCCTTCGGGGTGCTGGCCACGGAGCCCGCGTACCTGGACTACGCCATCGTCGTGCAGGGCTGGTCCCGCGACGTGACCGTCTTCACCCACGGCTCCTTCACGGTGCCGCCCGAGCAGCGCGAGCGACTGCTGCACCTGGGCATGCGCCTGGAGGAGCGGAAGATCCGCGCGCTCCACGGCAAGGACGGCCGGCTCGCGGAAGTGGAGCTGGAGGATGGGACGCGCGTGCCCCGACGGATTTTGTTCTCCGCCCCGCCGCAGCGCCAACCGGAGCTCGTCACGCGGCTGGGGCTCGCGCTGGATGAGCAGGGCTACGTGAAGGTGAACGGGGTGGGAGAGACGTCCATGCCGGGCATCTTCGCGGCGGGGGACACCACGACGCGCCTGCAGGCGGCCGTCATGGCGGCCAGCGCGGGCGCCGTCGCCGGGGCCATGCTGAACCACGGCCTCGCCATGGAGGACGCGGACCGCAGCTACACGGCCGCGACGGGGAGGCCGCCTCCGGCGAGGCAGAAGCCGCATTGAACAGCGGCCCCACCGTCAGAGCAGGATGAGGGAGGCCCGGGTGTCCGGTGCGGAGGCGCAGCGCGCGTCATGCCGCCGTGGCGCAAGGACGGAGACCTTGTCGTCCGTCACTCCGGTGGAGTGGTGCTGCTTTCGCCACGCTGCGGGCGTGAGGCCCTCCGCGCGCCGGAACAGGCGGATGAAGTGCGTGGGGTCCGCGTAGCCCACGCGCTCCGCGATGATGTCGATGCGCTCGTCGGAGGACAGCAGCCTGCGCCGTGCCTCCGCGAGTCGGCCGGAGATGATCCACTCCACCGCGCTGTGCCCCGTGGCCTGCTTGAGCGCGGTCGTCACGTGCGCGGGCGAACGGCCCACGGCGGCGGCCACCTCGCGCAGCGAGATGGGCTCCAGGCAGTGCCGTTCAATGAACGTCAGCGCTTCGCCCACCCACGACGTGCGCGACTCCGCGGGCGTCCACGCGCCGGAGCGGGCCACCTCCACGAGCACGAGCGAGAACAGGCTCCGCACCACCTGCTCCCTCAGGGGACTGGCGGGTGCGCGCGTCTCCTCGCCAATCTCCGACATCAGCCGGAGCAGGTGCTCCTGCCTGCCGGAGGGAATGGGCACGACGGCGGAGGCGCCCTGGCGCACGCGCTCGAAGGGCTCCAGCAGCGGCCCCACCTCCGTCAGCGCGAAGGCGGCCGGGTGGAACCCCAGGCCCAGGAGCTCCGCCCCCGAGGACTCCACCATCCGGTGCTTCTCCCCGGCGGGGATGAGCAGCACGTCCCCCGGCGTCAGCGTCAGGTGGGTGCGCTGCTCGATGGTGGCCTGCCCCTCCGTGTAGAAGGCGAGGGTGGCGTGCGCATGGCTGGCCGGACGCGAACGGGAGCCCTGGACGCGCCCATTGCCCACGAACAGGGGCCCCGGGCCCTCATGCGGCAGATGTTCGGCAGCCACGAAACGCCTCCGCTTCCTTCCCTGGCGAGCAGCGAAGCTCCCCGCACAACCGGCCCGGGCTCGGATGCATTCCGGGCCCGGGGGTTTCTCCGCGTCAGGCGCGGGCCTGCGGCACGGCCTCCCGGAACAGCTTCGCGCCCAGCAGGAGCGCCAGTCCGCCCAGCAGCACCGGCACCGAGTTGATGGCGATGGCCGTGTGGAGGCTGGCCATGTCGGCGATCTGCCCGATGAGCGTGGGGGAGATGGCGTCGCCCAGCATGTGGATGCACAGCACGTTCAGGCCCATGGCGAAGGCGCGGAACGCGGGCGGCACGCAGTTGACGATGGCCGCGTTGATGGGGCCGCTGTTGAGGAAGATGAGGAACTGCGCCACGCCAATGGCCGCGAACGTGAGCGTCGTGTCCTGCAGGTTCACCGCCAGGTACATGCACGGCGCCGCGAGCAGCAACCCGATGCCGGACAGCCACAGGCCACCGCCCGCGCGCTTGCGGTCCATCTTGTCGCCCAGCCAGCCGCCCGCCACGGTGCCGGCGAGGCCCGCCACCGCGGTGATGGCGCCGAAGACGAGGCCCACGCGGCCGGGGTGCTCCAGCCACAGTTGCCGCTCGCGCACCAGGTACGTGGGCATCCAGAACGCGAGCCCGCCAATGGAGAACGTCATCAGCGTGTAGCCCGCCGTCGTCGCCCAGAAGGCGGCGTTGCGGCCCAGGCCCCTGAGGCCCTCCATGAAGGGCAGCTTCACCGCCGCGTCCGGCCCGTCCATGGCGCCGCGCTGGGGCTCCGGCATGAAGAAGGCCATGGCGCCCAGCACCAGCCCCGGCACGCCGCCCGCGAAGAAGGCCACGTGCCACGAATACGACTGCGTCAGCCACCCGCCCAGGCCGTAGCCCATGGCGGAGCCCACCGGGATGGCGATGTAGAAGTACGACAGCATCCGCGTGCGCTGCTCGCGCGGGTACAGGTCGGAGATGATGGACGGCGCCACGGCCCCGTAGCCCGCCTCGCCAATGCCAATCACCGCGCGCGCCAGCAGCAGCGCCGTGAACGTGGACGCAAGGCCGCTGGCCCCGGTGGCCAGGCTCCACAGGAGCACGCCGCCCGCCACCAGCAACCGGCGCGGCACCCGGTCTCCCAGGAAGCCGCCCAGCGGAGACGCCAGCATGAACACGACGATGAAGACGGTGCCCAGCAGGCCCGACTGCGCGTCGTTGATGCCGAAGTCCCGCTGAATCTCCGGCAGCGCGACGGCGATGATGTACCGGTCGAGGTAGTTGACCAGGTTGATGAGGGTCAGGATGAACAGCGCATAGCCCGCGCGCACGGACTGCGTGGCGGGCGCGCTGGACGGAGCGGCGGGGGAAGAGGCGTTCATGAGGAGGAGGGCGCGGAGCCGAAGCGGTGGACCAGCAGGCCCCAGCGCAGGCCGCGGTCACTCACGCGGCACGCGTCCAGGCCCAGGGCCTTCACCGCTTCGCGCAGGATGAGCGCGCCCGCGGGGATGACGTCCGCGCGCTTGGGCTGGATGCCGGGCAGCGCGCGCCGGGCCTCCAGGGGCAGGGCGCACAGCCGGTCGGTGAGCGCGTCCAGCTGGCCCCGCGACAGCGTGCCGCCGTGGACCCGCTCCGCGTCGTAGGTCGCCATCGCGTGCTCCACGGCGTACAGCGTCGTCACCGTGCCGGCCACGCCCACCAGCATCGCGGCCGGGGGCGGCGGGGGCAGGGCGGAGAAGGTGTCGCGCAGGTGCGCTTCGATGGCGCCGCGCTCGTCGGAGGACAGCGGATCCGTGCGCACGAAGCGCTCGGTGAGGCGCACGGCGCCCACGTCGAAGCTGTGGCGGAAGGCCACGGTGCCGGCGTCGTTGCCGTAGATGAACTCCGTGGAGCCGCCGCCGATGTCGACGACGACCAGCGGTCCCGCGGCGTCGCCCGCGAAGTCCGCGGCCACCGCGGCGAAGGACAGCTGGGCCTCCATCTCACCGGGGATGATCTCCACCGTCACGCCCGCGCGGGCCTTCGCGGCGGCGATGAAGTCCGCGCCGTTCTTCGCATCGCGCGCGGCGCTGGTGGCGGACACCGCGATGCCCTCGGCGCCCAGGGCGCGGGCCTCGTCCGCGAAGGCGACCAGCGTGGCCAGCGTGGCCTCCATGCCGTCCGGGGACAGCACGCGGTGGGTGTCCACGCCCCGGCCCAGCCGGGTGATTTCAGCGCGCTCCACCACGGCCTGGAAGCGCCCGTCCGGCTGGCGATCCGCGACCAGCAGCAGCACGGAGTTGGTCCCGATATCGATGGATGCGAAGCGCGGCATGCGGCGCACACTACTCAACGCAGCAGCGCTTCCAAAGCATCCCCCAGGGCCTCGTAGTCCGCCGGCGTGTTGTAGAGCTGCGCGGACAGCCGCAGGTGACGCCGGGGCGCCTTCGGCCAGGGGGTGACGGGGACCTCCACGCGGTGCTCCTCGAACAGGCGCACGTGGAGGGGGTCCAGGTAGAGCGGGGGCTCGGGCCGCTCCGGGGCGCCGTCCGGCAGGGCCACGCACACCATGCTGCCCACCATCGCGTCCGGGCACAGCAGCGTGTCCTGCTTCAGCCGGGCATTCAGCCGTCGCCGGGCGGCCAGCGCCTTCTCCCGGTTGGAGGCCATCACCTCCGGCCACCCGCCCGGCACCAGCCCGCCCACGACGCGCAGTGCGGTGGGGATGCACAGGAAGGGCGTGGGGTCGTGCGTGCCCGTCCAGTCGAACTCCAGCCGGAAGCGCGAGCGGTCCGTGCGCGGCGAGTTGTGCCCGTGGCTCACCACCAGCGGCTTCATGCCCGGCTGCAAGTCCCTGCGGACGTAGAGGAACGCGGCGCCCTTGGGCGCGCACAGCCACTTGTGGCAATTGCCGGTGTAGTACGCCGCGCCCAGCTCCTGGAGCGCCAGCGGCACCATGCCCGGCCCGTGGGCCCCGTCCACCAGCGTCTCCACCCCGCGCTCGCGCAAGGCGCGCACCAGCTCCGCGAGCGGCATCACCAGGGCCGTCTGGCTGGTGATGTGGTCGACGAGCAGCAGCCGCGTGCGCGGCGTCACCTGGGCCATCACCGCGTCCACGACGGCGTCGGCGGAGGGCACCGGCCAGGGCAGCTTCGCCACCACCACCTTCGCGCCCATCGCGGCGCAGGCCGCGTCGAGCGCGTTCTTCGACGCGTTGTATTCGTTGTCGGTGGTGAGCAGCTCGTCGCCGGGCTGGAAGCGCAGGTTGCGCAGCACGGTGTTCACGCCCGTGGTGGCGTTGGGCATGAACGCCAAATCGTCCGCGTCCGCGCCCACGAAGGCCGCGAGCGCGGCGCGGGCCTCATCCAGGAGCGGCTCCACCTCACGCCCCAGGAAGCGCACGGGCTCCGCCTCCAGGCGGGCCCGCAGCTCCGACTGGTGCTGGAGCACCGCCGTGGGGCAGGCCCCGAACGAGCCGTGGTTGAGGAAGACGACCTGGGGGTCCAGGCCCCAGTGGGAGCTGAGGGGAGCGCTCATGAGGCGCAATGCACCCCGGCGCGTCCCCCCTGTCAACGGGCCGTGAGGCCTACTTCGCGGCCGGGGCGTTGCCCCAGTCGGGCGTCAGCCAGTGGCCCTTCTCCATGGGGAGCGGCAGCTGGTTGTTGCCCTCGGCGGTCATCACCCACAGGTGCGCGCCGCCGTTGCGGTTGGTGCTGAACATGATGAGCCGGCCGTTGGGGGAGAAGGTCGGCTCCTCGTTGCTGCCCTGGTCCTGCGTCAGGCGCGTCACCTTGCCCGTCTCCACGTGGACGGTGAACAGGTCGAACGCGTTGCGCTCGTCGCGCGCGGTGAAGGCGATGAGGTCCCCGCGCGGCGACCAGTCCGGCGTCTGGTTGTAGTTGCCCTGGAAGGTGAGCCGCTTCACGCCGGAGCCGTCCGCGCCCATCACGTAGACTTGGGGGCTGCCACCCCGGTTGGACACGAACGCGATGCGCTTGCCGTCCGGCGACCACGTGGGGCTGGTGTTGAGGCCGTAGGGCGTGTCGGTGATGGCCTTCGCGCCGGAGCCGTCCGCGGCGGCGACGTGGATCTGCGCGCTCTCACCCTCGGCCAGCGCGTACGCGATGCGCCTGCCGTCCGGCGAGAAGGCGACGCCCGTGGCCATCTGCCCGTCCGTCACCACCGCCTTCGCCTCACCGCCGGGGGACTGCACGTAGATGTCCGGCCGGTTCTTCCGGTAGGACGTGTAGGCCACCTGGCCTGCCGGGCTGAGCGTGGGGAGGATGTGCGTGCCGCCCCTGGTGAGCGCCTGCGCGCCCATGCCGTCCCAGTCCGCCACGTACACGTCGCGGTTGGCGCCCGCCTTGCGCACGTAGGTGATGCGCGACAGGAAGGGGCTCGCCTCGCGGGTGAAGTGCCGGTAGAGCGCGTCCGCCAGCGCGTGCGCCAGCTTCCGGGGCTCGTTGGCCGGCGCGTCCTTCGCGACCTTCAGGTCCTCGTGGCCGGTGGCCACGTTGAACAGGCGCATCTCCCCGCGCAAGCTGCCGCCATCCTGCGCGAGCGACACCTTCACCAGCGACTCCGCGCCCACGTCCGCCCAGCGGCTGAAGTTGATGCTGGCCGCCGTCATGCCTTCCTTCGCGTCGGCGGTGAAGCCGGCGCGGTCCAACACCTGGAAGATGCCGGAGGCGGTGAGGTCGTACGTGAAGGCGGTGTCGAACGCGCCCGCCGTCTTCTTGTCGCCGCCGTCCTGCACCGAGGGCGCGGGCGACGCGAGCGGCAGCGGACGGAAGTTCGCGCCGGAGATTTCAATGACGGGCGCCTGCGCCAGCACCAGCGCGGGCACGAGGAGGAGCGACAGCAGGAGGGCTTTCATGGGCTGAACACCAGGACGACGCCGTTCTTCTGGAGCGCGTCGCGAAGGGCATCGGGGGGAGGGGAGAAGGGAGACGCCTTGCGCACGGCGGCCACGACCGCCGAGTCGAACAGTTCGTTGCCACTGGCCTTGGCCAGGCTCACGTCCAGCACCTCGCCGGCGCGGCCCAGCCGCATGGCCACCTGCGCCTTCAGGTACAGGCGCTCCGCGTCGGGGATGGTGTCCGCGACGTTGTAGTGCCGGCGCACCTGGGACTTGAGGAGGCCGTAGTACCGCTCGCCCTCCTGCACCGCGGAGTCGCCGTCCGGGTCGCCGTCCTCCGCGCCCTCCAGCTCCTCCGGCTCGCTGGGCTTCGCCGACTTGTCGAACGCGCCGAAGAGCTTCTTGCGCCGGTCCTCCGCGTTCACCTCGCCCTTCTGGGGCGTGGGGGCGGGGGCGGGCTTCGCGCCGGGCACCGCCACCGCGTTGGGGGAGGGCGCGGGCACCGGCTCCTGCGAGGGCGGCGTGGGCACGGGCTTCGCGGCGACCTCCTTGGGCGGAGGCTGGGCCTGCTCCTTGCGGGGCAGCAGCTTCGGGTCGCGGGGCTTGCCCAGGCGCACGAGCGACGCGTTGATGGGCTTCTGGTCCAGGTCCATCTTCGGCGTGGACGTGAAGCGCGCGTAGAGCATGCCCGCCACCAGCACCGCGAGGTGGCCGCCCACGGAGAAGACGACGAAGCGCGACAGCTTCGAGGGCCGTGCCACCAGCAGGCTGTGGGTCACCGCGGAGTCCATGCGCTAGCGCTTCGCTTCCTTTGACTTGCCCTTGGCGCCGCCGGCCGTGGGCGTCTTGTTCCCGGGGTTGGACGCCTTGCCGCCGGTGGAAGGGTCCGTGATCATCCCCACGTTCTTGATGCCCGCGCGCTGGGCGGCGGCCATCACCTCCACCACCACGCCGTAGGGCACGTCCCGGTCCGCGTGCAGGTAGACCTCCTTGTCCGCCTGCGCCTTGGCGTTGGCGGCCAGCTTCGTCTCCAGCTCCTCCAGGGGGACCTCCGCGTCACCGATGTAGACCTTCTTGCCCGCGTCGATGGAGAGGACGACCTTCTTCTCCGTCGCCTCCACCGGGGTGGCCTTGGTCTCCGGGAGGTTCACCTTCACGCCCTGCTGGATGAGGGGCGCGGTGACCATGAAGATGATGAGCAGCACCAGCATCACGTCCACCATGGGCGTGACGTTGATCTCGCTCATGGTGGTGCGGCCACCGCCGCCTTTTCCGCCGCCCATGCCCATGGGTGTGTCCCCTTGTGCCTAGCGGAAGAAGTGCCGCTTGATGATGTTGAGGAAGTCCGCGGAGAAGTTGGACATCTCCGTGTCGAACACCTTGATGCGGCTGACGAACGAGTTGTAGGCGACCACCGCCGGGATGGCCGCGAACAGGCCCGCCGCCGTGGCGAACAGCGCGTTGCCCACCGGCGCCGCCACCGTGGCCAGCGTCGCGTTGCCCTGTTCGGCGATCTGGTTGAACGCGCTCAGGATGCCAATCACCGTGCCGAACAGGCCCACGAACGGCGACGCGGCGCCCACCGTGCCCAGGAAGGACACGCGGTTCTCCAGCTCCGTGATCTGCGCCGTGGCCGCGCGGTTGAGCGCGCGCTCCACGTTCTCGATGCCGCCCAGCTTCGCGCTCATCGCGTCCTCCGCGGAGCCCTCCTTGCCCGTCTGCGCCAGCTTGCTCAGCTCCTCGTAGCCCGCGCAGAACACCTTCGACAGCGGCGAGCCGTCCAGCTTCTGGGCGGACTGGTAGATGGCCTCCAGCCGGGACGCCTTCCAGAACGTGTCGAGAAAGGTGAGCGACTGGGAGCGGGCGCGGGACAGCTGGGTGAACTTCATGGCGATGAGGGCCCAGGAGGCCACGGACACCGACATGAGGAGCAGGAGCACCGCGAGCTCGATGAACGACGCGTCGCGGATGATCTCCACGTAGTTCATGGCGCCAAAGGCCAGGGGCAGGTGGGGTATCATTGGGGTTCAGCGCGTAACATCCACTCGCGGGTGGGTCAAACCCGCCGTCGGAGCCCGGTTGCTTTGGCCGGGACTGAATAATTCCCCGGGTCGGTCGTCTGGAGGGTTGTTACGGGCCGACGACCTCAACTTCCCGAAACACGGATGCCCACCATGAACGCGAGACTGCTCGCCACATTCCTCTGCCTCGGCGCTGGTTCCACCGGCTGCGTCATCGAAGACAACAGCCCCCGCTACCCCGGCGACGTCCGGCTGATGTGGACCTTCGCGGGGGCCCGCTGCGACGAGGCGCGCGACATCCGGGGCGTCGACATCACCATCGACGGGGAGCTGCTGGAGAACGGTGGCCAGTATCCCTGCCAGGCCAACGGCTTCGACGGCATCATCCTCCACGACTTCGCGCCGGGCGTGTATTCCTTCAGCGCGGTGGGCGTGGACTACAACAACGTGGCGCGCTTCACGTACAGCGGCACCTTCCGGGTGGACGGCGACGTGTCGGTGAACATCGACCTCGCGCCGAACGGCGGGCAGGGTTCTTCCTACGCCTACGTCAACTGGCTGTTCCCGACGGAGGTGGGCAGCCAGTATCCCACCTGCCGCCAGGCGGGGGTCGTCTCCGTGGACGCCCGGGTGGATGACGGCGCGTGGGCGAACTTCCCCTGCATTGATGGCAGCGAGGGCAACTCGGTGAGCACGCCGCCGCTGGCGCCCGGGCAGCACTATCTGGAGGTGGTGGCCCTGGATGTGGACGGACTGCCCGTCTACTACTACGGCGGGGCCTTCACGTCGCAGAGCGGCGCGCCGGTGTCCGTCACGGCGGAGACGTACGCCATCGGCGGGGCCGCGGTGGGCTGGAAGTTCTACGAGGCCGGCAACCCGCACTCGCTGAGCTGTGGCCAGGCGGGTGTCACCGAGGTGGGCATCAACTTCCAGGACATCTACACGGGCCTGTGGGTCTACGGCGTGGAAGGGCAGTGGTTCTCCTGCAACGAGTCTCCGGCCGTCTTCGAGTTCCTCCGTCCGGGCCGCTACTTCGTGTCCTTCAAGGCGTCGGGGACGGGGGGCCGCTTCTACGAGTCCCGCTCGGACCTGCCGCCCTACGATGTCTTCGCCCACGACTTCCCGCAGGCGAATGAAGCCCTGGACGCCTCCCTCTTCCGCGTGAGGTAGGCACCCCCCTCCAGGCAGGGGCACGAGCAAGGGTCGGAGGCCTTCGGGCTTCCGGCCCTTCGTGCGTTCCGGGGGCCCGGGCTCCAGGCCGGGCCGTTGGCATCAAACGTGATAGGGACAGGCTCCATGCGGCAAGACAGCCACGGTCCCATCGGCGTGTTCGACTCCGGCATCGGAGGGCTCACGGTCCTCAAGGCGCTCATGGCGCGGCTCCCCCACGAGCGGACGGTCTACCTGGGGGACACGGCGCGCGTGCCCTACGGCACCAAGTCCGGCGAGGTGGTGACGCGCTACTCGCTGAAGAACGCGGAGTTCCTGATGGAGCGCGGCATCAAGCTCCTGGTGGTGGCGTGCAACACCGCCTCCGCCGCGGCGCTGCCCGCGCTGTCCGCCGCGCTGCCGGTGCCGGTGCTGGGCGTCATCGAGCCGGGCGCCCGCGCGGCGCTGCGCCAGACGCGGGGCGGCGGCGTGGGCGTCATCGGGACGCCGGGCACCATCCGCTCGGGTGCCTACCAGCGGGCGCTGGAGGCCGGGAGCCCCCAGGTGGCGGTGAAGGCGCGGGCGTGCCCGCTCTTTGTCCCATTGGCGGAGGAAGGGTGGACCACGGGCGACGTGCCGCTGCTGGTGGCGCGCGAGTACCTGGCCGGCTTCGCGCGGGATGGCGTGGACACGCTGGTGCTGGGCTGCACCCACTACCCGCTGCTCAAGGGCGTCATCGCGGAGGTCGTGGGGCCGGACGTGTCGCTGGTGGACTCGGCGGAGGCCACCGCGGAGGCCGTGGCGGAGCTGCTGGGCGCCCGGGGCCTGCTCGCGCCGGAGGCGCCCACGGCGCCGGAGCACGCGTACTTCGTCACCGACGTGCCGGAGCGCTTCGTGGAGGTGGGGGCCCGCTTCCTGGGGCGCGCCATCCCTTCCGCGGAGCAGGTGGACCTGCGCTTCTAGCCCCGCGGCCTGCTGGAGGGCCCCGGGCGTCGGGGCCCGGGCCTCACGGGGTGGGGCGGGAGGAGATGGGCTGCACGGGCTCCTCGGCGGAGGCCTTGAGCAGCTCCTTGGCTGCCTGGAGGACGGGCACCTGCGTGGCGTCGTCCACGGCGACCAGCGCCTGCGCGGCCTCCGTGCCGATGTCGTCCTGGCGCGGCAGCTGGCCGGTGACCCAGGTGATGAGCCGCTCCATCAGCGGGAAGAAGTGGATCATCCTGAGCGGCCGGTTCATCCAGCCCACGGTGATGCAGTAGTACTGGTTGAAGGGCGCGGTGTGGTGGATGCGGTGGTGGTCCGGCGGCAGGATGAGGTGCACGCGCTGCAGGAAGTGGATGAGCGCGGGCGGCGTGTCCAGGTGCGACCACTTGTGGAACTGGTTGGTCGCCATCACCCAGAAGATCATCGCGCCCAGGAACGCGGCCAGGAACACCCAGCCCGGCCCGTTGAGCGGCACGGCCACCGCGAGCGCCGCCACCGGCAGCGACACCAGGCAGTTGTTGCCGTTGGTCTCCACGAAGTCGTGGCGGGTGATGGCCTTCTCGTCGACGTGGTGCTCGCGGAAGGGGCGGATGAACGCCTTGCCCAGGACGGGCATCTGCGTGGAGCCCCAGGTGTCACCCATCCAGTGGACGAACCCGGACACGAAGTCCGCGGCCAGGTAGCCCAGCACCACCGCCAGCGTCAGCATCCACGGGCCGGTGTGGGGGGTGCTCCAGAGCTTGTAGGCGAGCACGCCTTCCAGCGCGACGAACGACACGATGGAGGCGATCTCCATCGCGCGGATGGCGGGGGAGTACCCCTGCGCCAGCGCCTGGGCATCCTGGAGGCGGACCTTGTCCGTGATCTTGTCCGGCTTCGTCATCGGTGGGTTCCCGCCCTTCAAAGGAGGCTTGATGAAGGCTTCAAGGCCTGGAGGATAGCGCGCACGTCGGAGTGGTTACGTACCCCAGGCCGTTTCGGCTTTTCAACAAAGGGGCCCCCTGTCCGCCGGCCTGCCGGGCACAGCGTGGATCCGCACACTCAAGGTGCGAGACGCACACCGGCGAGCAGGCTGGCACCGGCCGTCACAATGCGCGGGAGCGTGACGCTTGCCTTGTGAAGCCTGGAACCCGCTGGTACGGTGCCCGACCTCGGCAATGGCGAAAACCTTCGAAAAAGCCGTCACTGGCTTCAACCACAACATCAAGCACAAGGGGAAGGTCTACCACGTCCAGACCGAGGACTCTGGTGTCAACAATCCTCACATCATCACCCACCTGTTCGTGGGCGGGAACATCCTCGCGTCGAAGAAGACGTCCTACGCGGACATCCTCAACGCGGAGAACCTGGCGGAAGTCGTCCGCGAGCTGATGGAGGAGCAGCATAAGGAAATGCTGCGGAACCTCATCAACGGGGTCTACGACAACTACGAGTCCACGGTCCGCTCGTACCAGCCGGGCCAGCTCGCCACGGACGCCGAAGCCGCCGCCGCGCCGAAGTTGCAGCCCATCGCCGCGCCGCGCCCGGTTCCGCCGCCTCCGCCCCCCGCCGTCGCCGCCCCCATCCTGCTGCCTCCTGAAGTGGCCGCCGCGCGCGCCCTCAAGGAGAAGCCCCGCATCAACGAGGTGGGCGTGGAGACGCTGTTCGGCGAGGACCTCATCTCCGAGAAGAGCCTGGACGAGGTCATCCTGAGCTACCTCGCCAGCGAGGGCGACCCCTCGTAGCGCCGTGTCCCCGTGAGCGGCCCGTTCCTGGGGCGTGCTCCGGGGCCGTGGTAGGCTGGGCGGGCTCGCGCGCCCGGTCATGATCCAGTTCTTCCACGTCTACAAGGCGTATCCCGGCGATCCGCCGGTGCTGCAGGACATCAACCTGAACGTGGAGAAGGGCGAGTTCGTCTTCCTCACCGGGCCCTCGGGCGCGGGCAAGACGACGCTGCTCAAGCTCATCTTCTGCGGGGAGAAGGCCACCAAGGGGCAGATCCTGGTGGGTGGCAAGAACATCGCGCGCATCCGCGAGTCGGCGGTGCCGTACCTGCGCCGCAACATCGGCGTCGTGTTCCAGGACTTCAAGCTGCTGCCCCACCGCAGCGTCGCGGACAACGTGGGCTTCACGCTGGACGTGCTGGGCGTGCCCCGCGCGGAGTCGCGCGAGAAGGTGCACCGGATGCTCAAGCGGGTGGGGCTGGAGCACAAGGCGAACTCGCTGCCCCTGCGGCTGTCGGGTGGAGAGCAGCAGCGCGTGGTGATTGCCCGCGCGCTGGTGAACGACCCCACCATCCTCCTGGCGGACGAGCCCACCGGCAACCTGGACCCGGCGCTCACGGTGGAGATCATGGACCTGCTCACGGACATCAACATCCGGGGCACCACGGTGATGGTGGCCACGCACGACGCCACGCTCCTGTCGCGCTACCAGAAGCGCACGGTGCGGCTGGAGCGCGGGCTCATCGTCTCCGACGAGGACGGCGTCAAGGCGGCGCGGCGGATGGTGGTATGAGCGTGCTGTCGAAGGCGGCCTACTTCTGGCGCTCGGCGGCGGGCGGGCTGAAGCACGCCCCCTTCGTCCACTTCATCGCCGTCTCCACCATCGCCATCGCGCTGTTCGCCGCGGGGCTGGCGCGCGGCGCGGCGCACGTGGTGGACAACCTGCTCGCGTCGCTGGGCGGGGAGGTGGAGGTGACGCTCTACCTGGCCCCGCAGCTGGGGCAGGACGAGGTGCACGGCGTGCACTCGCGCGTGGTGGAGCTGAGCCAGGGCGAGGTGACGGTGGTGCCGCCGGACGCGGCGCTGCAGCGGCTCAAGCGCGAGCTGGGGGACCTGGGCGAGGCCCTGTCGGAGCTGCCGGAGAACCCGCTGCCCGCGACGCTGGAGCTGCGCGTGCCGGAGGCCCGGCGCTCCCCCGCCGCGCTCCAGGCGCTGGCGAAGGAGCTGCGCGCGCTGCCCGGCGTCACCGGCGTGGACTACGGCGAGGCCGCGGTGGAGCGGCTGTCCGCCATCGCGCGGGCGCTGCGCTTCGGGGCGCTGGTGTCGCTGGTGGTGGTGCTGGGGACGACCATCGTCATCGTCGCGGCCACGCTCCAGCTCGCCATCTATTCGCGGCGCGAGGAGATTGAAATCCAGAAGCTGGTGGGCGCCACCGACCGCTTCGTGAAGGCCCCCTTCCTGCTGGAGGGCCTGTTGCAGGGATTGCTGGGCGCGCTGGTGGCGCTGGGTGGGCTGTGGCTCTTCGGCCGGCTCCTGGGGCCCACGCTGGGCTCGCTGTTCGCCTTCCTGCTGGGGCCGGGGGTGAGCGCGCCGTGGGTGGAGACGCGCACCGTGGTGGAGCTGCTCGCGGCCGGCTGCGCCCTGGGCCTGGGCGGCAGCTTCGTCGCGGTGGGGCGCTTCCTCCGGGTATGAGGCGGCTCGCGTGGCTGGTGCTGGTGCTGGTGCTGGTGCTGGGGGCGACGACCTCCGCGCGGGCCCAGCAGGACGAGGAGGCGGAGCGCGCCGCCATCCGGGAGAAGCTGTCCGCGCAGCGCGCGACGCTGGCGCTGGTGGAGGCGAAGAAGCTCTCCGTGCTGGAGGGCATGGAGCTGATGGAGGACATGGCCTCCTTCTCCCGCCGCCGCGTGCGCGCGCTGGAGGGGGACCTGGGCCTGTTCCGCCGCCGCGTCACGCTGGCCGAGCGCGAGGAGGCCGTCCTGCGCGAGGCCCTGCGCGCCCAACTGCGCCGCCTGTCCCCGCGCCTGCGCACCCTGTACCGGCTCCAGCGCCGCCGGCCGCTGGAGATGCTCCTGTCCGCGGAGGACTTCTCCGCGCTCGTGTGGCGGGCCCGCGCGGTGGAGGCCAGCATGGCGGGGGACCTGGAGCTGCTGCGCACCGTGCAGCACGTGGCGGGGCTCCAGCGCCAGGCGACGCTGGAGCTGAAGCGGCTGCACGCCTCGCTGTCCCAGCGCGTGGCCTTCCTCCAGCAACAGTCGAAGCAGGCCCGCGCGCAGCAGGAGGCGCTGGAGGAGGTGGTGGGGAAGCTGGCCGGTGAGGCGGAGCTGGCCAAGCGCGCCGTGCGCGAGCTGGAGGGCGCGGACGCGGAGCTCACCCGCATGCTGGTGGACCTGCACGAGGCCCCCGCGACCACCGGCTTCGGCGCGCTGAAGGGGAAGCTGCCCCGGCCGGTGGCGGGCATCATCGAGGTGGGCTTCGGCCGCGTGGTGAATCCGCGCTTCAACACCGTCACCGTGCAGAAGGGCGTGGACATCCGCGTGCCGGCGGGCACCCCGGTGCACGCGGTGGCCGAAGGCACGGTCGTCTACGCGGGCTGGCTGCGCGGCTACGGCAACCTGCTCATCGTCGACCACGGCGACGACTTCCACACGCTGATGGCCCACCTCTCCACCATCGGCACGGAGGTGGGCGCGCGCGTGGCCCCGGGCGACGTGGTGGCCGAGGTGGGTGACACCGGCTCCCTCAAGGGCGCCTACCTGTACTTCGAGGTGCGCCGCGCCGGGCAGGCCGTGGACCCCGCCCCGTGGCTGGCCCCCGCCGCCGCGCCCTGACTCTGTCAGCTCTGACGCGCTGCGCCGGAGAAGGGGACGCGTTAGAAGGGGGCGGTACGGCTGTCGCGGCAGGAGGAGGCTCGCACGTGGACCTGATGGTGGGGATGCAGAAGGCGATGCGCCGGGTGCTGGTGGCGCGTGGCGTCCAGTCGGAGACGGTGAACGTCGCGGGCCAGGCGGTGCACCACTACGCGCTCCAGGGGCAGGGCAAGGGCCCGCCGGTGCTGCTGGTGCACGGGCTGGGCGGGTCCGCCAACGGCTTCGCGCGGACGTTCTTCGGGCTGGCGCGCCGCTTCTCGCGCGTGCTGGCGCCGGACCTGCCGGGCCACGGCTTCTCCGGGGCGTACTGCGGCGGGCCCACCTGCGTGAAGGGCCAGTTCGACGTGCTCAGCGCCTACTGCGAGCAGGTGGTGGGGGAGCCCGCCCTCGTGGTGGGCAACTCGCTGGGCGGGGCCATGGCCGTCAACCTGGCGGCCGAGCATCCGGCCCTGGTGAAGGCGCTGGCGCTGGTGGCCCCCGCGGGCGCGGAGCTGACGCCGCAGGCCCTGACGACGCTCCTGAGCGTGTTCGAGGTCAAGTCGAACGAGGACGCGCGCGAGCTCACGCGGCGGCTCTTCCACCGTCCGCCCTGGGCCGCGATGGTGCTCGCGTCGGAGATGCGCAAGTTCTATTCGAACCCCACGGTGCAGGCGCTGGCGGCGGACGCCATCGCCACGCAGGCCAGCATCGCGCCGCAGGTGGTGCGGGACCTGAAGATGCCGGTGCTCTTCCTGTGGGGTGGCAGCGAGCGCCTCCTGCCCCCGGAGATCCTCACCTGGTACCGGCAGCACCTGCCGCCCCAGGCGGAGGTCCACGTGGTGGAGGGCTTCGGCCACGTGCCGCAGATGGAGCGGCCGGACGCGTTCGTGTCCCACCTGGTGGGCTTCGCGGACCGGGCCGGCCTGACGGGCGAGAATCGTCCGGTGGACCGGGTGTAGACTCCGGGGCTCTCGCAGGGCCCCCTCCTCCCAGCCACAAAGGACGCGCTCCCGTGACAGGTCTCCTCCCGCCGTGGCGCCTGGGCCTGGCCGCGCTCCTCCTGTGGGGCGCCCCCGTGTTCGCGAAGGCCCCGGCGGACGCGGCCGGCAGGGACGAGACGGCGTACCGGCAGCTGGAGCTGTTCGCGCGCGTGCTCTCCTACGTGGAGAACAACTACGTGGAGCCGGTGGACCGCAAGACGCTCATCCACGGCGCCATCCAGGGGATGCTGGACACGTTGGATCCGCACACCGTCTTCATGCCCCCGGAGGTGTTCCGGGAGATGAAGATCGACACGTCGGGCGAGTTCGGTGGGCTGGGCATCGAAATCGCGCGCAAGGGCGACCGGCTGGTGGTGGTGGCCCCCATCGACGACACGCCCGCGGCCCGCGCCGGCATCAAGGCCGGGGACGAGCTGCTCGCCATCGACGGGGAGAGCACGCAGGGCATGGACCTGGGCCGCGCGCTCCAGAAGATGCGGGGGCCCGCCGGGGGCCGCGTGCTGCTCACGCTCATGCGCGCGGGCTTCAACGCGCCCCAGGAGCTGGCCATCCTGCGCGACCACATCCGCATCGTGTCGGTGGAGGGCGCGCTCTACGAAGGCATCGGGCACGTGAAGGTGAAGAACTTCCAGGACCGCACGGACCAGTCCCTGCGCAAGGAGCTGGACCGGCTGCGCGCGCTCAACGGCGGCCGGGAGCTGGACGGCCTGGTGCTGGACCTGCGCAACAACCCCGGCGGCCTGCTGGACCAGGCGGTGGCCATGAGCGACCGCTTCCTGCCGGGCAACCTGCCCATCGTGTCCACGCGCGGGCGCGAGGGCCGCAACGCCTCCGAGGAGCGCAGCCGCGACCGCGACACGGAGAAGGACTATCCGCTGGTGGTGCTGGTCAACGCGGGCAGCGCGTCCGCGTCGGAGATCGTGGCCGGGGCGCTCCAGGACCACGGCCGCGGGGTCATCATGGGCACGCAGACCTTCGGCAAGGGCAGCGTGCAGACCATCATCGAACTGGAGGATGGCTCCGGGCTGAAGCTCACCATCGCCCGCTACTACACGCCCAAGGGCCGCAGCATCCAGGAGAAGGGCATCACCCCGGACTTCCTCGTGCCGGAGGAGGGCCCGGGCGGGGCGGCCACCAACGCGCCCCGGGAGAAGGATTTGCAGCGCCACTTCCGGGCGGAGCCGTCCCAGGCGACGTCGGAGGTCGCGGCCGCGCCGCGCGGACTGCCCGCGAACCTGAAGGACTGGGCGGTGACGGCGAAGCTCACGGATTCGCAGCTGCGGGTGGCCCTGAACTACCTCCACGGGTTGGCGCCGGGAGCGGCGTCCCGGGGGCCCGGGAGCACGGCGGGTCGCTGAAACCCCTTTCGAGGCTGGCATTCCGCTGCGCAGTGCGTGTAATGCGCACAGCAACGAGGGAGACCGGATGCAACGTCCTTTCAAGCGCGCGCTGCACGCGACGCTCAGTGGCTGGCTGGTGGGAATGCTGGCCCTGGGCCCCGCGGCGGCGGCGCAGCAACACGTACCGCTGCGGCTCATCCCGCGCACGCTGCCGGCGGCGGCGGGCCCGCGCGTGGCGGTGGTGGCCATTCCGTTGGACCCCTCGCTGGAGGGCGAGGCGCTGAAGCTGGCGCACTGGGCCGAGCAGGCCGTGGCGCGCTCCGGGAGGCTGGAGCTGGTGCGGCTCGCGGACGCGCTGGACGCCCAGGGCGCGAGCGCCCGGGAGGCGAAGGCGGTGGAGGGCAACGCCGCGTACAAGGAGGGCGCCAAGGCCTACGACGAACTGGACACCGTGAAGGCGCTCCAGAGCTTCGACAAGGCGGTGCGCGCCTACGAGCAGTCGGACCTGTCGCGCGCGTTCGCGCTCCTGAGCCGCGCGCGGGTGATGAAGGCCGCGTCGCAGTTGGCCAACGGGGAGAACAAGGCCGCGGAGCTGGAGATGCGCTCGGTGCTGGCGGTGGACCCCCGCGCCCAGTTCAACCCGAACTTCTTCCCACCCGAAGCGGTCGCGTTCGTGGAGAAGGAGCGCAAGGCGCAGCTGGACGGCGCGGAGGCCTCGCTGTCGGTGCGCACCCAGCCGGTGCCCGCGCAGGTATTCGTGGACGGGGCGTTCCGGGGCGTGTCCCCGCTGACGCTCACCGGCCTGACGCGCGCGGACCACTACGTGACGCTGGTGGCGCCGGGCTACGCCATCCAGGAGGGGCGGGCGCGCGAAGGGGATGCGGCCTTCACGCTCACGCCCCTGCCCGTGCAGCAGCGGATGAACGCGCTGGTGGCGCGCATCGCGAAGGAGCCGGACGGCGAGGAGCGTGACAAGGCGCTGCGCGAACTGGGCGCGCTCGCGGGCGTGCCGCAGGTGCTGGCGCTGCTGGTGCGCGGCGGGCCGGGCAACGCGCCCCTGAACGTCACGGGCGTGCGGCTGGACGTGACGGACGGCCACAACCTGGCGTACGGCATGGGGCCCCAGGTGCCGCGCGGCGACGCGATGGCCACCGGCTCCGAGTCCTTCCTCACGGGGCTGGTCGCCCAGGACGCGGCGCGCGTCGGTGGCAAGCCGACGACGCACTTCACCGGGGGCGGCAGCGTGAGCCGCCGCACGGTGGGCTACGTGCTGCTGGCCACCGGCGTGGCCCTGCTGGCGGGCGGCATCTACTTCGGGCTGGAGGCCTCCTCGAAGTCGGATGCGTTCAAGACGGCCCCCCAGGGCAGCACCCGCGCGGAGGACCTGAAGAGCACCGGCAAGACGTACGCGCTGGTGGCGGACGTGGGCGTGCTGGCGGGCCTCGTGTCCGCGGGCGCCGGCGGCTACCTCGCGTTCTACAACAAGGGCGGGAGCGGTTCGGCGTCCCCGGCCACCCCCAGCCGGACGCCCGCGCGCGACGTGCAGGCCCGCGACGCGAAGCCCATCGACCAGGCGCTGCCCATGCCTCCGCCGCCCGCTCGCACCGAGCCGGCCCCGAAGGCGAACGCCACGTCGACGCCGCCCGCCGCGACGCCGGCCACGCCCCCTCCGGCCGCGGCGCCGCCCGCAGAGCCGGTGCCCGCGTTCGAGCCCCCCTCCACGCCGCCCCCCGCGCCGCCCGCGAGGAAGCTGACGCGCAAGGAGCGCGAGGCGGAGGCCCGGCGCCAGCGTGAGGAGGAGGCCCGCCTCAAGAAGGAGCAGCGCGAGCAGGAGGAGCAGCGCAAGCGCGACGAGGAAGCCAGGCGCAAGCGGGACGAAGAGGAGAAGCGCAAGCGCGAGGAAGAGGAGAAGCGCAAGCGCGACGAAGAGAAGAAGCAGCGTCCCAAGCTCGACGAAGACGATCTCCGGAACTACTAGCCATGCGCCTTCGCCTCCCATCGCTCATCGTTCCCTCGGCCCTGTTGCTGGGGCTGGGGTTGTCCGCCTGCAGCCTGCTCGTCGACTTCGACCCGGAAGGGCAGCCCTGCGACCGGGGCCAGTGCCTGGAGGGCTACGTCTGCAAGGACGAGGTCTGCGTCTCCGGGGACAGCACCCCCACCGACGGCGGCCCGACGGACGCCGGTGTCCTCACGGATGCCGGCACCTCCGACGCGGGCTCGGACTCCGACGCGGGCGTTGATCCCGACGCGGGCCTCGACCCCGACGGCGGCCTCACCGACGGCGGCTGACGTCCCGGGCCGGGCGGTGGACCGGCCCGCGCCACGTGCCCCCACGCGCGTGGCCACCGGGCCACGCCGTGTCCGCCCGGACACGGCTGCTTCCGGGCAGGCAGCACCCCTGAAACCCCCGTCATTCCAGTCGCTTGCACGGGGTGTCCCCGCGCGGGAGCCCACGCCGGTGCGTGGCATCATCCATGCTCTGGAGCCTTCCCACGGAGGCATCAACGACATGGGCAAGCGCGTGGGAGTGCTGATGGGCGGGTGGGGTGAGGAGCGGGAGATCTCGCTCAAGACGGGGGAGGCCGTGGTGGCGGCCCTGGAGACGCTGGGGCACACCGTCACCCGCGTCTTCGCGGGCCCCGGGCTGGACCGGGCGCTGCGCGCCGCGGAGCTCGACGTGGCCTTCCTCGCGCTGCACGGCCGCATGGGCGAGGACGGCCGCGTGCAGGGCCTGCTGGAGCTGCTGGAGCTGCCCTACACGGGCTCCGGCGTGCTGGCCTCCGCGCTGGCCATGGACAAGCCCATGGCGAAGAAGCTCTTCCAGCTCCACAACCTGGCCACGCCCCGGGGCTACAAGGTGGGCCGCGCGGACGCGGCGCGCGCGCTGGAGCTGCACGGCGACAGCGGCTTTCCCTGCGTGGTGAAGCCCGCGAAGGGCGGCTCCTCCGTGGGCCTGTCGGTGGTGCACGACGCCGGGGCGCTGGTGCCCGCGGTGGCCCAGGCGTGCCGCTTCGGCGGCGAGGCCCTGGTGGAGCGCTTCGTCCCGGGGCAGGAGGTGACGGTGGGCATCCTCGGCGACAGCGTGCTGGGCAGCTGCGAGGTGGCCTTCCCGCGCGAGGGCTTCGACTACGACGCCAAGTACAAGGGCGGCGCGCGGTACTTCCTGCCGCCCCGGCTGTCCGACACCCGCCGCGTCAACGTGGAGACGCTCGCGCTCGCCGCGTACCGCGCCCTGGGCTGCCGGGGCTACGGCCGCGTGGACCTGCTGTGCTCGGACACGGAGAACGACGTGGTGCTGGAGGTGAACACCCTGCCGGGCTTCACCCCCACCAGCCTGCTGCCCAAGATCGCCGCCCGCGCGGGCCTGGACTTCCCGGAGCTGGTGCAGGGCGTCCTCGACCGGGCCACCCGCGACGAGTCCCACGTCCGCGAAGAGGTCCCCCTCGTCTCCGACGCGCCCCCCACGCCCCTGCGCGCCGCCCGCTAGGTCCTCCGCCGCCGGGCGCACCCTGGGGGTCCTCCACCCGAAGGGGCCGGGGCCTGCCCCCCAGCGCGCCTGACACGGGGAAGACCGGGATGACGTTTCGCGTCAAACCAGCCCTTCCAGATGTCTCGAAACCGGGGAATAGTTTGACACGACCCGGGTGCCTCCCTATTGTCCGGCCGCGATCAGGAGTCGGAACGTTAAAGCCTAGTCTTTTCGGGCACATACGGGGCGGGGCTCAGCGGACCCAGCAGGCGGCGGTCAGCGTGAGCGGGTCGGTCGGGCATGCCGCCACGTCTGGTAGGACCGCTGGCGACAGGGCCAGCGGGAGGGGCTGAGCGTCACCGATGACCACCGTTGAGATCATCTTCCTGGCTGTCTACTTCAGCCTGCTGAGCGTGCTGGGGGTCTATGGATCCCACCGGTATCGCATGGCGTTCCTGTACTACCGCCACAAGTTCAAGCTGCCCACTCCGAATGGAACGCTCGCCGCGTTGCCTCGGGTGACCATCCAGCTGCCCATCTTCAATGAGATGTACGTGGTGGAGCGCCTGGTGGAGTCGGTGTGCCGCATCGACTACCCGCGCGAGCTGCTGGAAATCCAGGTGTTGGACGACTCGACGGACGAGACGTGCGGCATCGCGCGTGCGTGCGTGGAGCGCCACCGCCAGAAGGGCCACGACATCGTCTACATCCACCGCGTCAACCGCCAGGGCTACAAGGCGGGCGCGCTGGAGAACGGCCTGAAGCTGGCCACGGGCGAGTACGTGGCGGTGTTCGACGCGGACTTCGTCCCGAGCCCCGACTTCCTGATGCGCACGGTGCCCTTCTTCGCGGACGCGAAGGTGGGCATGGTGCAGGTGCGCTGGGGCCACCTGAACCGTGAGTACTCCATCCTCACGCAGGCCCAGAGCATCTTCCTGGACGGGCACTTCATCATCGAGCACACCGCGCGCAACCGCGCCGGCTGCTTCTTCAACTTCAACGGCACGGCGGGCATCTGGCGCCGCGGCACCATCTCCGACGCGGGCGGCTGGCAGCACGACACGCTGACGGAGGACCTGGACCTGAGCTACCGCGCGCAGCTCAAGGGCTGGCAGTTCGTGTTCCTGCCGGAGGTCATCTCCCCGGCCGAAGTGCCGGTGGACATGAACGCCTTCAAGAGCCAGCAGCACCGCTGGGCCAAGGGCTCCATCCAGACGGCGAAGAAGCTGTTGCCCACCATCCTCAAGAGCGACCTGCCGCTGCTGGTGAAGCGCGAGGCGTTCTTCCACCTCACCAACAACATGGCGTACCTGTTGATGGTGCTGCTGTCGGTGCTGATGCCCATCAGCATGGTGGTGCGCTTCCAGCACGGCCTGTACGGCACGCTGTTCCTGGACCTGCCCTTCTTCATCACCGCGACGGCCAGCGTCTGCGTCTTCTACGTGGCCGCCCAGCGCGAGCGCGGCGCCACCGGCTGGGAGCGCTTCAAGTACCTGCCGTTCCTGATGAGCCTGGGCATCGGCCTGGCCATCAACAACGCGAAGGCCGTGGGCGAGGCGCTGCTCAACCAGCAGTCGGGCTTCGCGCGCACGCCGAAGACGGGCGCCGAGGGCAAGAGCGTCAAGGCGCCGGTGAAGAAGAGCTACCGCGGCAGCAAGACGCTGATGCCGGTGGTGGAGCTGCTCTTCGCCGCGTACTTCACCGGGGCGCTGTGGTTCGCCATCGACTCGCGCATCTACACGTCGGTGCCCTTCATCGTCCTGTTCCAGGCGGGCTTCCTGTACGTGGGCGTGTCCAGCCTGCTGCAGGGCTTCGTGGGCCGGGTGAAGGTGGCCGAGTCCGCCCCCGCCGTGACCTCCCCGGAGGAGCAGCCGCGTCAGGCGGCCTGAAGTCCCTCCGGGCCGTCATCTCCCAAGCAGCTCGCGCCGCCGCTTCCTCTTCCAGTTCCCGGAAGCAGGGACGGCGGCGCGGTGCTTTTCCGGCACGGCGCCATGGGTCCGGAGGCCCGGAGGCCCGGGCGGACCTACAGGCCGGCGTCCGGCGTCCCGCGCAGCAGCACCTGCTCCTGGCGCACGGGGGCCGGGCCGGAGGTGGCGGGGCGGCAGCCCTCGTCGATGGCGGTGCTGGACGCGGCCCGCAGGGTGAGGCCGGTGTCGGCGCAGGCCACCGCCTCGGTGGGGAAGGCGACGGGGCAGGGTGTCCCCGCGCCGGTGAAGCCGGTGGCGCGCGTCTCGCCCACGAAGCCGTCCGGGGTGCGGTGCAGGACGATGCCCACCGAGCCCGCGTCCGGAGACTCCACGCCGCCGTCCGCCCACGCGCGCACCACCGCGAGCGTCAGGGTGCCGCCGTCGTCCTGGCCCAGGTAGCGGAAGGCCGGGTTCTGCGCGTGGAAGTAGTCGCCGGACTGGTTCTTCTCGCAGCCCGGCGGGACGCGGACGGCGGGCGGCGAGGCAGGGGCTGTCTGCACCCGGGGCGGGGCCTTGGCCGGACAGGCCGTGAGGGAGAGGACACAGAGGCCAAGCGGGAGGGTGACGAGGGCGCGGTGCATGGGGCGCGGATATTCTCCCAACCCGGGGTCCCGTGGGACGGTGTTTGCTTCCCCTGGGATGACTCTCTAACCTTCGGATCGACATGAGCCTTCGCCGCTTCGCCGTCCTGTCGCTCGTCGCCACCCTGACGCTTCCGTCCGCGGTCTTCGCCCAGGAGACCGACGACCTCATGGCTCCCGAGGAGGAGGCGCCGACGACACCCAAGGCCCGGCCCAAGACGCCGAAGCCGAAGGCGGTGAAGCGCAAGCCCGCTCCGAAGAAGGAGCGCGTGGGCAAGAAGGTGAAGCCGGGCAAGACGCCCGCGGTGTCGCCCACCGCCGCGCCCGAGGCCGCGAAGTCCCTGCTGGCGTTCAAGCTGGGCAGCAACGCGCGCAGCGCGAAGGTCACCGTGGATGACGTGGAGGTGAACCCCCAGTCGCCCGTGGAGCTGCCGCCGGGAGAGCACCGCGTCGTGGCGCGCCGTCCGGGCTACTCGGACTTCGTCCAGCGCGTCGTGTTGGTGCCGGGCCAGACGACGGACGTGACGGTGGCCCTGGAGGTCGCGACGGGCGTCGCCACCCTGCGCGCGGACGTGCCGCGCGCCACGGTGCTGGTGGATGGCGTGAAGGTCGGCGTCACGCCGATGGAGAACTACACCCTCAGCCCGGGCCAGCACGAGGTGGAGTTCCGCGCCCCGGGCCTCAAGGACGTGAAGAACATCGTCGTGCGCGCCGGCCAGCTCTACGTGGTCGAAGGCCGCCTGCGCCCGGTGGCGGACTCGGACGTGCCGCGCAACGCGGTGCTGGAGCCGGCGGCGACCCCGGGCGGACCGGTGGAGCAGCCGGGGCTGGCGCTGGGCACGGAGCAGCCTCCGGAGCTGAAGGAGGAGGGCGGCACGGCGTGGTACCAGCGCTGGTACGTCTGGGTGGGCGTGGGTGTGGTGGCCGCTGGCGCGGGTGCCGCCTACGCGGTAACCCGGGGCCCCGCGGCGCTCGACCCGAACGTCGACGTCTGCGGTGGGCAGTGCGACGGCACCATCGGCGCGGGCCTGCGCTCGGGGATGCCCGCGAGCGCGCTGCGCTTCTGACGTCGCGCGGCGGGCCCTGACGTCGGGCCCGCGAGGGGCCTGCTGCCTACTGGCCCCGCAGGTCGTCCTCGCCTCGGCCCGCGCCCGGCTCCAGCCGCAGGTAGAGGGCCGTCACCCGGCCCACGCCCCAGAAGTCCAGCGCGGTGGCGCGCAGACGGAAGGGCTCCGACTCTGGCAGCAGCTCGGTGATGTCCACTTCGTTGGGCTCGAAGGTGAAGGCGTGCCGGCCCAGGTTGTCCACCTGCTCGTTGCCGATGAAGACGCTGTCGGTGAAGCCCACCGCGGCCCGGCGCGACACCTTGCCCTTCGCGTCCAGCACCTCCAGCAGCAGGAAGTTGTCCACGGCGAAGCCCTGGGTGCAGGCCTCGTCCCCGCAGAGGCGGGCCCTCGCGCCGTCCAGTCGTAGCGGCTGCGTCTCCCCGGTGGCGACGACGCGGGGCGTGCGCTCGCCCTCGCGCGTGTCCACCTCCACGTCCTCGCGCCGCTTCTCCAGGCTCGCGGTCTCGCGCTCGGGCGTGTTGGTGAGCAGGCGGACCGAGCGCGGCTGGGCCGACACGGCGGCGGCGGCGGGCACGGGAACCTGTTTGGCACAGGCGGCCAGGAGGCCAACGGCGGCGGCGGCGGTCAACGTTCGCGGGTGGAGCACAGGCAGGCTTGTAGCGAGCGCCCCTGGAGCGGGTCAATTAGCATGCCCCCATGAGGACCTTCCCCGGGTGGTGGTTGCTGTGCGTGCTCGTCGCAGGACCGGCCGCGGCGGCACCTCCCCGCGCGACGCCAGTGACAACGCCGGCCCCGGCTCCAGCCTCCGTGATGGGCGCGGGAAGCGTGGCGCCGGAGGTCCAGCTCTGCCTGCAGCACCTCAAGCCCTCGGAGCGTGACCGGGCCGCGCGGGCGCTGGGGCCGCTGGAGTCCGTGCCGCGCTACCGCGTGCAACTGGAGGTGGAGCCGAAGGAGCGGCGCGTCTGGGGCAAGGTGCAGGTGGAGCTGGTGGCGAAGGGCCCCGCCCCCCTCACCGAGCTGTACCTGCGGCTGACGCCCAACGCCCGCTCGCGCCAGGTGACGCTCTCCGGCGCGAAGCTCAACGGCCGGGCCGTGACGCTGGAGCCGGGGCCGGAGCCCACGCTGCTGCGCGTGGCGGTGGCGCCGCCGGTGGCCCCGGGGGGCGCGGTGTCGCTGGAGGTCGCGGTGAAGGGCACGGTGCCCCGGGCGGCGCCGGGCGCGGAGTCGCTGGCTGGCCTGGGCGGGCTCATGGGCGGCGG
This sequence comes from Corallococcus sp. BB11-1, assembly GCF_026626625.1. Taxonomy (NCBI): domain Bacteria; kingdom Pseudomonadati; phylum Myxococcota; class Myxococcia; order Myxococcales; family Myxococcaceae; genus Corallococcus; species Corallococcus sp. BB11-1. The sequence continues at coordinate 141,910 of NZ_JAPNJY010000035.1, forward strand.
CGGCAAGCAGGGCGGCGCGGAGGACCACGGGGCCTTCTCCGCCACGGCGGACGTGGTGAGCCTGGTGGGCGTGGTGCCGCAGGTGCCCCCGGTGGATGGCCAGGGGCGGCCGTGGGCGGGGCCACAGGGGCAGGGGGACCTGGCGCTGTACGAACCCGCGCACGTGCTGGCCACGCTCACCGTGCCCGCGGGCTGGGCGGCGCACGCCACCGGGACGCCGCTGGGGGAGGTGCCCGAGCGCGATGGCCGCGTGCGCTACAGCTTCGCGGCCGCGGCGGTGCGCGACTTCCCGGTGCTGGTGACGCGCGGCTACCAGTCCGCCACCGCCACGGTGAACGCCGTCACGGTGGAGAGCCACTTCGCGCCCCAGGACGCGGCGGTGGGCAAGCGCGTGCTCAAGTACGCGTCGCAGGCGCTGGCGGAGTTCGAGAAGCGCCTGGGCCCGCTGCCCTACACCCATTTCCGCGTGGTGCAGGCGCCCCTGAGCGGGGGCGCGGGCGGCATGGAGTTCCCGGGGCTCGTCACGGTGGCGACGTCGCTCTACCGCGCGAAGGGGGACTCCTCGCAGCTGCTCGCGGGCATGCCCGGCATGGACGAAGCGATGCAGGCCTTCCTGGGCGCGCAGGGGGCGGGGCTGATGGCCCAACTGGGGGACTCGCTGGAGCGCACGCTGGAGTTCACCGTGGCGCACGAGGTGGCGCACCAGTACTTCGCGGGGCTCGTGGGCTCCGACCCCATCCGCGACCCGGTGGTGGACGAGTCGCTGGCGCAGTACGCCGCGCTCCTCTACATCGAATGGGCCCACGGCCCGCAGGCCGCCGAGTCCCTGAAGCAGGAGGCCCTGGTGATGCCCTACCAGCTCTTCCGCATGTCGGGCGGGAAGGACGGCCGCGCGGACCGGCCCGCGGGCGACTTCCAGGGCGGTGAGATGGAGTACGGCGCGCTCGTGTACGGCAAGGCGCCGCTCCTGCACCACGCGTCGCGCAAGCTCGTGGGGGACGAAGCCTTCTTCAAGGCCCTGCGCGCCTACGTGGACACGTACCGCTTCAAGTGGGCGTGCAGGACGTGCTTCACGCAGGAGCTGGCGAAGGCGAGCCCCGTGAACGCGAAGGCGCTGGGCGCCCTGCGCACGCGCTGGTGGGAGGAGGCCCACGGCGACGAGGACCTGGGCGGCGGGGACCTGAAGGGCCTGATGGACGCCATGGGCGGCGGCCTGGGCGACGTGAAGCTGGACGCCCAGACGCAGCAGCTGCTGGAGGAGCTCATCCCCCAGCTCATGGGGCAGTGACTCCCGCGCGAGGCGCGGCCCGTCAGTCGAACAGGGCCTGCACGAACTCGCGCGGTTCGAAGCGGCGCAGGTCGGCGATCTTCTCGCCCACGCCCACCCAGACCACCGGCAGCTTCAACTCGTCGCAGATGCCGATGATGACGCCGCCCTTGGCGGTGCCGTCCAGCTTGGTGAGCGCGATGGAGGTGACGCCCACGGCCTCGTGGAACTGCTTGGCCTGCATGATGGCGTTCTGCCCGTTGGTGGAGTCCAGCACGAGCAGCACCTCATGGGGCGCGCCGGGCAGCGCCTTGTCCATCACGCGCTTGACCTTCTTGAGCTCCTCCATGAGCGGGGCCTTGGTGTGCAGCCGGCCCGCGGTGTCCGCGATGATGACGCTGGCGCCCTCCGCCTGGGCCTTCTTCACCGCCTCGAAGACGACGGCGCCGGGGTCCCCGCCGTCGGTGCCCTTCACCAGCTGGGCGCCGGCGCGCTCGGCCCACACGTCCAGTTGTTCGGTGGCGGCGGCGCGGAAGGTGTCGCCCGCGGCGAGCACCACCTTCTTGCCCTGGCCGGTGAGCTGCGCGGCCAGCTTCCCGATGGTCGTCGTCTTGCCGGCGCCGTTGACGCCCACCACCATCACGACGTGAGGCGGGCCGCCGCCCTCCAGCGAGCGCGGCACGGGCAGGTCCACCATCCGCGCCACCTCCTCGCGGATGACGCCCTTGATGCGCTCCGGGTCGCTCAGCTCCTTGCGCTTGAGCTTCTCGCGCGCCACCTCGACCAGGTGGTTGGCGGTCCGGACGCCGATGTCGGCGGTGAAGAGGATCTCCTCCAGCTCCGCCAGCACGGACTCGTCCACTTCGCGCTGCTGACCGAACAGCCCGTTGAGCCGGGCCATGAAGCCCTGGCTCTTCGTGCGGTCCAGGCCCTGCGCCAGGGTGCGGCCCCCTTCGGCCTCCACCTTGGCGCGCTGGGCGGCGGCCTCGGCCTGACGGGCGGCCTCCGCCTGGGCGGCCTCCTGGGCCAGCGCCTCTTCGCGCAGGCGCACCGCTTCGGCCTGCTCCCGCTTGCGGCGCTCGCGCGTCTCGTCGTCGACGGCCTTCTTGGCGCGGTACTCGACGCGCTTGGCCTCCTCCTCGCGCTCCTTGAGGGTGCGGACCTCCGCCTCCAGGCGGGTGCGCTCGGCGCTGTCCTTCGTCCCCCGGATGGCGAGCGACGCGGACTCGCGCTGACGGCGCAGGTCCTCCGTGCGGGCGTGGGCGTCCTCCGCGTCGCGGCGCAGGGCCAGCTCCGTGTCGGAGGGCGGCAGCTCCACGCGCAGCTCGGGGCGCTCGGCGGGCAGCTGGGGGGCCTGCTCCGGGGCCTTGCGGGGGGCTTCGGGCGGGCGCTTGCGGCCGAATAGCTTGCGGGCCGCGAGGACCATCAGGAGGACGAAGAGGGCCGCGCCGCCAATGCCCACCACGTCGCCGCCGGTGAGGCCGGTGTCCGCGGGCGGGGTGCCCGTGCCCGGCTGCGTCGTGCCGCCACCGGGGGTGGTGGGGACGGGGGCGGGGGCGGGGGGCGCCTGCGCGAGCAGGGCGTCGAGGGCGTTCGGGGTCTTCATCGCCGCTCCGCATACACCAACGCGCAGTTGGATGCAGCGCCCGTGGCCGGGTAGAACCGCGCTCCGCCATGCGCCTTCCGCCCCTGAACGTCCTGCTGTCCGCCTTCGTACTGCTGGGCACCGCCAGCGCCTGCATCGTGGAGGCGCCCGGAGGGGCCAGCCCCGAGGAGCGCCGCGCGGCCACCGTCACGCAGGTGCCCCCGCTGGCCATCCGCAGCGGCGCCAACCTGGGGGGCAAGGTGGAGGTGGTGGGAGCATCGGTGCAGCCGGGCCGCATCCCCACCGGGGATCAGGCGCGCGTCACCGTGTTCCTGAAGGTGCTCCAGCCGCTGGAGGAGGACTACCTCGTCTTCGTCCATGTGGAGGACGCGGACGGGCGGATGGAGCGCCTCAACGTGGACCACAAGCCCGCGGGCGGCCTGTACCCCACGACGCAGTGGAAGGTGGGGGAGACGGTGAAGGACGAGTTCGTCATCGCGCTGCCGCAGGGCGCGACGCCGCGCGCGGTGAACGTGTGGATGGGCTTGTGGGAGCCGCGCAACGACTCGCGGCTTCCCATCACCAACCCGCAGGCGGTGCGCAACGACGGCAAGGGGCGCCTGCTGCTGGCGCAGGTCCCCGTGGGCGGATGACAGGGTAAAAAACCGGAGCGGCCCTGTAAGCCGGGTTCTGTCCCCACCCCTTTCGGGATGGGCGATGAACATTCGTCTAGGGCCCTGGTTGCCCAGGGACCTCATCAGCGAGCAACCCGAACGCGTAGGACGGGCCATCCCTGTCCTCTTTCGAGGACGCGTTCCTATTGGCTCTTGCTCCAGGTGGGGTTTACCGAGCCGTCCGAGTCACCCCGGACGCGGTGCGCTCTTACCGCACCGTTTCACCCTTACCCGCCCCCTTCGAGGACAGGCGGTCTGTTTTCTGTGGCACTTTCCTGCGAGTCGCCTCGACTGGCCGTTAGCCAGCACCCTGCCCTGTGGAGCCCGGACTTTCCTCCCGCCATCCATGCCTGCGATGGCCGGCGTTCACCCGGACCGCTCCGGCACCCACGGGGATACAACAGGCGACACCCGGGGGTCCACTGCCGGGGGAGGGAAGACGTCCGGTAGTGCCTCCCGGCGAAGCTCCGGCGGGCGAACGTCCGGTCCAGTGGGAGGCTGCAGGGGGGCTCCGCGCGTAGGTCCACACCTGGTAGCGGCCACGCAACTCGTGCAGAAACCAGTTCTCCGCTTCGTTGCGGAGCTGCGCCGAGCCCAGGATGAACATGCGCCGCAGCAGCGCAGGCGCGCTATCCGCGAGGGCTCCCTGCTCGAAGCCGTCCCGGTAGAACTTGGGTACGCCCTCGAAGAGGTTCCACATAAGCGGGAGCCGTGCGGGATCCGGATCCGCGTGCGCCTTCCTTGAGGCTCTCCATGACGGAGGCGATGTCGAGGTGCCCCTCTCATGGATTAATTTAGCGGATAATAAGTAGCGAGAGGATGTTGTTCAACTCCCTGAAATAACTTGGGTATTTGAGCAACAGATGGGGGCCGACGGGCTGCTTTGGGTCGCTTGTGCCTGGCGGCCCTGTGCCCGTGAGTCCAGCCGCTCCTGGGTCCGGCGTGCAGGTTGATACCGGTCCGAAGTTGCACGGGAATCCGCTGCGAAATCCCACAGAGTCGGGTGGGTGTGAATGCGGAAGAGCGGCAATCCGAGCGAGGGACCGATCCAATCCTGCGGTACTCTTCGGGCAGATGGCTCCCCCAATCCGAATGACTCCGCAGCAACGCCGCTCCGCGCTTGAAACGCTTCCCCGCGACCGGCTGATCGCCCTCACCGCGCATTTCAGTCTCGATGTTGGGGACAAGCGGGTGGTCGAGAACCACGTCAACGCCCTGGTTCGGTCTCGCAGCCTGGAGTTCACCGACGTGCTCGGCCTGCTCAAGCGCGAGGAACTCCAGAAGATCTGTGACGCACTGGATCTCGACCGTGGAGGACGCGAGAAGGATGTGCTGATCGCGAGGATCCTCGGGATGGGGGACTCGGAACAGGTGCCTCTGCCGCTCGCGGAGGAGGCACCTGCCGTGGCGGCGGTGGTGGAGCCCAAGGTGCGGCGTCAGGCCACGGACAAGACCGGCGGCGACCTTGGCTTCGAGGCGAAGCTCTGGCTGGCGGCGGACAAGCTCCGCAACAACCTTGATGCCGCCGAGTACAAGCATGTGGTTCTGGGCCTCATCTTCTTGAAGTACGTCAGCGATGCCTTCGAGGAGCGCCGGGCTCAGCTTCTGGCCGAGGTCGATCAGGGGGCCGATCCCGAGGATCCGGACGAGTACCGGGGCGAGAACGTGTTCTGGGTGCCCAAGGAGTCTCGCTGGTTCCATCTCCAGGACCGAGCGAAGCAGCCGACCATCGGCAAGCTGGTGGATGACGCGATGGTTGCCATTGAGAGAGACAACCCCAGCCTCAAGGGCGTGCTGCCGAAGGAATACGCCCGGCCGGGCCTCGACAAGCAGCGCCTTGGTGAATTGATTGACCTCATCGGCAGCATCGGTCTCGGAGATCGGGAGAACCGTAGCAAGGACATCCTTGGCCGGGTTTACGAGTACTTCCTCTCGGAGTTCGCCAGCGCCGAAGGCAAGAAGGGCGGCCAGTTCTATACGCCGCGCTCGGTGGTGAAGTTGCTCGTCGAGATGCTCGCGCCGTACAAAGGCCGGGTCTACGACCCTGCTTGTGGCAGCGGAGGCATGTTCATCCAGAGTGAGAAGTTCGTGGAAGCCCACGGCGGAAAACTCGGGGACATCAGTGTCTTCGGCCAGGAGTCAAACCCGACCACCTGGAAGCTCGCCAAGATGAATCTCGCGATTCGGGGACTCGACGCGAACCTTGGGGCGGAAAACGCGGACACGTTCCATCGCGACCAGCACAAGGATTTGAAGGCTGACTACGTGCTGGCCAACCCGCCATTCAACGACAGCGACTGGGGTGGGGACCGTCTGCGCGAGGATGTCCGTTGGAAGTTCGGGGTGCCACCGGCCGGCAACGCGAACTTTGCTTGGGTCCAGCACTTCATCCACCATCTGGCGCCGAGCGGCATCGCTGGCTTCGTGCTTGCGAATGGCAGCATGTCCTCGAACCAGAGCGGGGAGGGGGAGATTCGCCGGGCCATGATTGAGGCAGACCTTGTGGACTGCATGGTGGCCCTGCCGGGACAGCTCTTCTACTCGACCCAGATTCCCGTCTGTCTCTGGTTCCTGAGTCGGGACAAGAAGAGCAACCGCTTCCGAGACCGACGCGGCGAGACCCTCTTCATCGACGCCCGGAAGCTTGGACGGATGACCGACCGGACCCATCGAGAGCTGTCCGAAGAAGACATCGCCCGCGTCGCAGGCACGTACCACGCATGGCGCGGAGACAAAGGATCCGCCACATACGAAGACCTGCCCGGCTTCTGTAAGACAGCACGATTAGAAGAAATTACCGGCCACGGGTTCGTTCTGACGCCGGGCCGCTACGTCGGCGCCGAGGATGTGCAGGACGACGCTGAACCGTTCGCTGCCAGGATTGATGCCCTCTCGGCCCGTCTTGAGTCTCACTTCGTTGAATCGCACACCCTTGAGCTTCGCATCAGGGCCTCTCTGGGGAAACTATTTAATGGATAAGTCTCTGGTCCATGGTTGGCGTGAGATCCCGCTTGAAAACTGTATGAACGCGATTATCGACTACCGAGGAAAAAGTCCTAGTAAGACTGACTTCGGCGTTCCCCTTATCACAGCCAAAGTGGTGAAAGGTGGCCGTCTTCTTGAGCAGGAGCAAGAGTTCATCGCAGAGGAAGAATACGACGCCTGGATGCGCAGAGGCTTGCCTGAAGTCGGTGACGTGCTCATCACTACCGAAGCTCCGCTCGGCGAAGTTGCTCAGGTGAATGCCGTCAGAATTGCGCTTGCTCAGCGCATAATTCTTTTGCGTGGCAATCCGGCGTTGCTCGACAATACGTTCCTTAAATTTGCACTGCAGTCAGTCCCAGTTCAGCGCGAAATTCATGCCCGAGCTACGGGGACTACTGTCCTTGGAATCCGGCAGAGCGAACTCCGACGCGTTCTTCTTCCCGTTCCTCCTCTCGATGAGCAAAGAAACATCGCAGAGTTGCTTGGTTCGCTTGACGATAAGATCGAACTCAACCTCCGCATGAACCGGACCCTGGAGGCCATGGCCCAGGCGCTGTTTCAGTCCTGGTTTGTGGACTTCGAACCGGTCAGAGCCAAGGCAGAGGGTCTCCAGCCCGAGGTCATGGATGCGGCTACGGCGGCGCTGTTCCCCAATCGGTTTGTGAATTCTGAACTGGGGGATATTCCATACGGCTGGCGTGTGTCGAGTCTCGGTGATTTTGTTCTCAATCGGCGTCAGCAAGTCGACCCTTCCCGGTTACCGGCAGAAACACCATATATCGGATTGGAGCACATGCCTCGTGGCTCGATCTGTCTCGATACTTGGGAGTCGATATCGAAGGTTACGAGCGCAAAACTCGCCTTCAAAAAAGGGCAAATTCTTTTTGGTAGGCTCAGGCCGTACTTCAAGAAAGTGGGTGTGACGCTTGTTGAGGGCGTCTGTTCATCAGACATTCTGGTGATTGAGGCTGCCCAACGAACGCACTTTGGATGGGCTCTCGGGCACTTGACCCGGAACGAATTCATCGACTACACCTCGAACGTCTCTTCGGGAACGAGGATGCCTCGCGTTGCCTGGGAAGACATAGCCCGCTTCAAAGTTGCAGCGCCCCCCACGTCAGAAATTCCTGAAGCGTTTGATCGGCTGTTTCAAACCTTTGTTGCGAGGATGGCATCTGCGGCGCGGGAGTCAGCAGCACTTTCGAGCCTCCGCGAATCATTGCTCCCGAAACTACTCTCTGGCGAGATTCGCATCCGCGACGCCGAATCCCAACTCACGGCCAGCGCTTGAGCATGAGCCCAAACCTCACAGAGTCCGTGGCCGAGGAGGAGGCGCTTCGCTACTTCGAGGAGCTTCAGTACTCGATCGTCATCGGTCAGAAGAACGAGCCCGGTCCTGACCGTCACGGACTCGGCGAGGTCCTCCTTGGGAATCGGCTCCGCGCTGCAGTCGAAAGGATCAACCTCGACATACCAGAGGCGGCGCTGGACGAGGCCCTCCGGAAGGTACTGGCCCAAGAACATCCCACGTTGGTTCAAGAGAACCGAAGGAACCACCGACTCCTCGTTGAGGGAGTCGAGGTCGAGTACCTTCGAGACGGTCGAGTCGTCGGTGACCGGGTGCGGCTCATCGACTTCGAGGACCCGGAGAACAACGACTGGCTGGTGATGAGCCAGTTCACCGTGATCGAAGCTGGCCACAACCGTCGGCCGGACCTGACGGTGTTCCTGAACGGGCTGCCGGTCGCGGTGCTCGAACTGAAGAACGCCGCTGCCGAGGACGCCACCATCTGGACGGCCTTTCATCAGCTCCAGACCTACAAGAAGGACATTCCATCGCTGTTCCGGTTCAACGAACTCCTTGTCGTGAGCGACGGACTGGAAGCACGCCTGGGCTCCCTCACTGCAAACCGGGAACGGTTCGCTCCGTGGCGCACCATCGAAGGGGAGGCGTTGGCGCCCACCACCCTCCTGGGCCTGGAGGTTCTCGTCCGAGGCGTCTTCGAGAAGCGGCGGCTCCTGGACTTCATCCGGCACTTCGTCGTGTTCGAGGAGGACGGCGCGGAGGTCGTGAAGAAGCTCGCCGGCTACCACCAGTTCCACGCCGTCCAGCGTGCTGTCGATGCGACCGTGCAAGCGGCCCGTCCAGAGGGGGATCGCCGGGTCGGTGTGGTCTGGCACACGCAGGGCAGTGGCAAGAGCCTCACCATGGCTTTCTACTCGGGGAAGGTCATCCTGCATCCGAGGATGGAAAACCCCACCCTGGTGGTGCTCACGGACCGCAATGACCTGGATGACCAGCTCTTCGCGACGTTCAGTCGTTGCCACGAGTTGCTCCGCCAGAAGCCCGTGCAGGCCGTGGACCGGGCCGACCTCCGGGAGAAGCTCCGGGTCAACAGTGGTGGCGTGGTCTTCACGACCGTCCAGAAGTTCGCCCCCGAGGAGAAGGGCGACCGTTTCCCGCTCCTCTCGGATCGCCGGAACATCATCGTGATCGCCGACGAGGCCCACCGGAGTCAGTACGACTTCATCGACGGGTTCGCTCGTCATCTCAGAGACGCGCTTCCTGGTGCCAGCTTCATCGGATTCACCGGGACGCCCATCGAGACGACGGACAAGAACACCCGGGCCGTCTTCGGCGATTACATCAGCGTCTACGACATCCAGCGGGCGGTCGAGGATGGCGCCACGGTCCCCATCTACTACGAGGGGCGCCTCGCCAAGCTGGAGCTGAAGGAATCGGAGCGACCGCACATCGACCAGGAGTTCGATGAGGTTACCGAAGGCGAGGAGGAAGTCCGCCGCGAGCGGCTCAAGAGCAGATGGGCCCAGCTCGAAGCCATCGTCGGCACGGAGAAGCGGCTCTCCGTCATCGCCCGCGATCTGGTGCAGCACCTGGAGAGGCGCCAGGAAGCCATGGATGGCAAGGCCATGGTCGTCTGCATGAGCCGGCGCATCTGTGTCGACCTGTACCGTGAGCTGACGAAGCTTCGGCCCGAGTGGCACGACGATGACGACGAGAAGGGAACCATCAAGGTCGTGATGACCGGCTCGGCATCAGATCCGCTGGACTGGCAGCCGCACATCCGAAGCAAGGGCAAGCGCGAAGCGCTCGCGACCCGATTCAAGGACCCCAAGGATGAGCTGAAGCTGGTCCTGGTCCGGGACATGTGGCTCACGGGCTTTGACGCGCCCTGTGTCCACACCATGTACGTGGACAAGCCCATGCGCGGCCACGGACTCATGCAGGCCATTGCCAGGGTCAACCGGGTCTTCAAGAACAAGCCCGGCGGCCTGATCGTGGACTACCTGGGGCTCGCGGATCAGCTCAAGTCCGCGCTGGCGACGTACACCCAGGCTGGCGGCAAGGGCAGTACGGCCATCGACCAGAGCGAGGCCGTGGCGGCGATGCTGGCGCGGTTCGAGGTCTGTCAGGACATGTTCCACGGACTCGACTACCGGCCGGCGGTGGGCGCTCCGAAGGTGCTCCTGAACTTCCTCCCAACGGCTCAAGAGCACATCCTCAAGCAGGAGGATGGGAAGGACAGGTTCGTCCAGACCGTCACGGAGCTGAGCCGGGCCTTTGCGCTGGCGGTGCCTCATGAGGAGGCCCTGCGGGTCCGAGATGAGGTCGCGTTCTTCCAATATGTGAAGGCCGCCCTGGTGAAGCGAGCGGAGGTGGACGCCAAACCCGAGGAGGATCTCAATCACGCCATCCGGCAGATCGTCAGTCGCGCCGTGGCGGCTTCGGACGAGGTGGTGGACATCTTCAGTGCCGCCGGCCTCAAGAAGCCCGACATCAGCATCTTGTCGGACGAGTTCCTCGCGGAAGTCCGGGAGCTGCCCCAACGGAACGTGGCCTTGGAGTTGCTCCGGAAGCTCCTGAACGACGAGCTGAAGCGCCGTTCCAGGACCAACCTCGTCCAATCACGGGCCTTCTCGGAAATGTTGGATCGCGCGCTCCGGACGTACCGGAACCGGGCCATCGAGACGGCGCAGGTCATCGACGAGCTGATCAAGCTCGCCCAGGACATGCGCGACGCGCAGGCCCGAGGCGAGAACCTGGGGCTCTCGGACGAAGAGCTGGCCTTCTACGATGCGCTGAGCCTGAACGACGCGGTCCTCCAGTTCATGGGCGAACCGGTGCTGAAGGCCATGGCCCGTGAGCTGACCGACAGCCTCCGCAAAAGCGTGACCATCGACTGGACGCAGCGGGAGTCCGCCCGAGCCAAGCTCCGGACTCTCGTGAAGCGGTTGCTCCGCAAGTACAAGTACCCGCCGGAGCGCCAGGAGGGAGCCACCCAGACGGTGATGGAGCAGGCTGAACGGCTCTGCGAGACGTGGGCGGAGGATGGTTTGCTGGTGCAGCAAGTCGCTGCGGACTCCGTTCATGCTGGCGCCGTGGTTCACCTGCCCGTGCCTCGATACGAGCAGGGGGCGGCGACGCTCCCGATGGCTGCCGAACCGGAAACGAAGATGACGAAATCCCCGGAGCAACCGAGGCCCCGTCGGCCTCGGAAGTGAACGCGGCCAGTCGCTGACGCGGTAACCCATCCGCGCGGAAGAGATCCCGCGAGCTTGAACCCCGGCGCCGTCGGCGGACTACATCCGCTCGTCGATGGCGCGGTTGCTCATCTCATCCGCCTCGGCGTTCTGCGCGCGGGGCACGTGGGCGAGCTTCACCTTGCTGAACGTCTTGAGCAGCGCCCGCGCCTCCTGGAAGAGGGGCTTCAGCGTGGGGCTCTTCACCTGGTAGCGCCCATCCAGTTGCCGGATGAGCAGCTCGCTGTCGGCGTACACCTCCACCTCGCGCGCGCCCAGCGCCCTCGCGTGCTGGAGCCCCAGCAGCAGCCCCGCGTACTCGGCGTAGTTGTTCGTCTGGTGCCCCAGGAACTTGCCCAGGCGCGCAATCACCGCGCCCTGCGCGTCCATCAGCACCGCGCCCGCGCCCGCCGGGCCCGGGTTGCCGCGCGCCGCACCGTCCGAATAGACGCGCACGCGCGTCACCACGCTACCTGGGGTGACGGGCTCGGGAGCAGGGGAGGGGGCCGCTGGCGCGGCAGCCTCCAGCGGCTCGGAGGCGGCCGGACCGGGCGTGCTTCCGCCCAGCGCGTCGGCGGCCTCGTCCAGGAGCTGCCCCAGGTGCTCGCGGGTGAGCCCGCGAAAGGCGCGCACCGTCGCCGTCAGCGGCTCCTCACGCGCGATGTGACGGAGGAGGTCGACGAGCGAAGGGGTCGGCATGGGATGAAACGACCCTCGGGAACCGCGCCGCTACTTCTCGGCGGAGTCCGGGGCCTTTTCCTGCAGCGCTTCGATGGCGAAGATGATGCGGTTGCACGAGGGGCACACGTCGGTGCCCAGCGAGGTGCGCAGCGCGTTGTACATCTGCGGGGGCAGGTTCATGTTGCAGCCCTGGCAGGTGCCGGCCACCACGCCCACCATGGCGGGCAGCTTCTTCTTGCGGATGACCTCGTAGCGGCGCAGCAGCGTGCCGTCCACGTTCGCGGCCACGTCCGCGCGGCGACCCTCCAGCTCCTTCACCTGGGAATCGGACTCGCCCAGCTTCCCGCGCAGCTCCGTCATGCGTCCCGACAGGCCCTGCAGCTTGGTGGCGTACTCCGCCTCCTTGCCCTTGATGGCCTCGCGGGCGCCGCCCAGCTCCTTCACCTTCTCCGTGAGCGCCTCGGACTGGGTGAGGATGCCCTTCTTCGCGATATCGATTTCGCGAGCGAGCGCCGAGTACTCACGGGTGGAGCGCTGATCGGACAGGCGCGCTTCCCACTTCTTCACCTTGTCCTTCTCGTCCGTGATGTTCTGCTCGAGCAGGGCCTTCTGCTTCTCCAGGTCGGCCACGCGTGTGCGCTCGGCTTCAATGCCATTGCGCGCGACGCCCAGCTCCCGCTCCAGATCGGAAATCTGGCGGGGATGCACGTCCGCCGCCTTCCGGAGCGAGGCGACCTCCAGGTCCACCTTCTGCAGCTCCGCCAGGGCCTTCAGTTTCTCCCGCAAGTTTGCTGCCTCCCAACACGGCCGCACCGACGCGCGGCGCGACTCTTGTACCAACAAGGGTGCTGGGGTTCCAACGCCCAAATGGGCGACCTTCCATCCCTGCGCTTTCTGTCCGCCCCTCCAGCGTTTGAATCCGCTTCACGCACCCGTTAGACGGGGCGGGTGTTCCCCATGCCCATCCGAAGCCTCCTGGCCCCTGTCCTCCTGCTCGCCGCCACCGCCTGCCGCGAGCCCCCACCGCCCGCCGCCCCCCCGGCCCCGCCTCCCGCCGCCACCGCGGCCCCGCGCCCCACGGGACCTGTCAGGTGGGGGGACATCGAAGGCCGGGTGCGCCTGACGGGGACGCCGCCCCCGGCCCCGGTGCTGGCCACCTCCGCCACCGTGGCCCACGTCTGCGGCGACCAGGCACAGGACCGCTCGCTCGTCGTGGGGGCGGAGGGCGCCCTGGCCCACGCCGTCGTCTCCCTCCAGGACGGCGCCGGGCTGCCCGCCCCCGAGTCGCCGGCCCCCGCCCCGGTGCTGGACCAGAAGCAGTGCTCCTATGAGCCTCCGTCGCTCGCCGCGCGGGCGGGCACGGAGCTGGTGCTGCGCAACTCCGACCCGCTGGTGCACAACGTGCGCGCCCAGTTCGGGACCAACCGCTCCGTCTTCAACGTGGGCATGCCGCTGGAGGGGATGACGCTGCGCCGCCCGCTGCCCGCCACACCCGGCACCGTCCACATCCGCTGCGATGTGCACCCCTGGATGCGCGCGGTGGTCCGCACCTTCGACCACCCGTACTTCACCACCACCGCCCCGGACGGGCGCTTCCGGCTCCGGGTCCCGGAGGGCTCCCACACCCTCGTCTTCTGGCATGATCGGCTCCCCGCCCGCTCCCAGACGGTCACCGTCCGAGCCGGCGAAACGGTGAAAATCGACGAAGCTTGGGACGCGGCCGCGTTCCATCAGGGAACCCCGGGCAGGGAAGGCCCTCCCTGACACCGCTGTCGCGGCCTGAAGCACCCCGGCGCAATCACCGCGCCGACGCGCCGTACAAGTGCCTGGAAGAACAGCCCCTGGTCAGTTTTCTGTCTTGGTGGCAAAATTGCTTTCTCGGAAGCTGGAAACTTCCGAACGAGGGGGACGAGTCATGCATCAGCCCAGGAAACGACCGATGGCGCCGAGCGAAGTCCCGCAGGTGCCTCCCGGGGCCCGCCGCAAGGGAACGCGGCCCGCGGGAATGCAGGAGATGGGGCAGGGCCTGTACGAGCAGATCCGCCGCGTGTTGACCGAGCTGTCGGTGGCCTCGGTCCCGCGCGCCTGAGCCACACCTGACGCAGGGGGGCGGGTGGGCACGAAGCCAGCCCCCGCCCCGCCGAGCGCTTCCGGGCAGGCCCCGGAAAAAGCAGAAGGGCCCGCCCGAGCAAGCTCGAGGGGCCCTGGAAACCTGGAATCGCGCGAACCGCCTAGATCTCTTCGTCCTCGTCGGCGGGCGCTTCCGCGTCCTCGTCTTCTCCGAAGGTCTCGATCTCCGCCTCTTCGTCCTCGGCGGCGGGGGTCTCCTCCGGCTCCGTCGGTTCGATGACCTTGGGGGTGGCCGCCAGGCGACCGCGCTTGCTCTCAGCCTTGGGGGCCGGGGCGTCCCGCTGGTTCGACCCGCACTTGGGGCAGATCGCGTCCGGCTTCTTCAAGTCGTAGAACTTCGATGCGCACTTGAAGCAGACGTGCTTGTTCCCGAGATCCTTCGCCGGCATGCACCCACCCTGATCGACGCTAGAGATAAATGGGAGGGCGGCTGAATAGTTGGGCCCACGGTCAGAGTCAACCGTGTGTTTGCACGGGGGATTTCTGGCGGTAGCATCCGTGCCGGTTTCCCCCGAGAGCCGGACACCCCTTTGAACTTCACCTGCGACAATTGCCAGAAGCGGTACTCCATTGCGGACGAGAAGGTCCGCGGCAAGACGGTCAAGGTCCGTTGCAAGAACTGCCAGAACGTCATCTCCGTTGAAGGTCCCGCCGAGGAGGAGAGCACCCGCGTGGTGTCGCTCGCCGACGTGGAGCGCATCCGTGCCCAGGAACGTTCCCTCGCGGGGGGCGGCGCTGCTGCCGCCGCCCCAGCCCCGGCGCCCGTCGCGGCACCGGCGGCCACCGCTCCCGCACCCCTGGCCCGTCCTCCCGCCGCCGCCGCCCAGACTCCCTGGGACGACGAGCCCACGCGCACCGCGCCTCCCCGCCAGACCGCCGGGGCGCCCTGGTTCGTGATGGTGCGCAACAAGCAGGAGGGCCCCCTGGACGAGGCGGCCGTGGCCGACTGGATGGCCGCGGGCACCATCAGCGCGCGCAGCTTCTTCTGGCGCCAGGGCATGCCGGACTGGAAGCGGGGCTCGGACATCCCGGAGCTGGCGGCGCTGTTCGCCCCCGCCGCGCCGGCCGAGCCGCCTCCAGAGCCGCCGCCCGTGGCCGCCGTCGCGGCGCCGCGTGCACCGCCTCCCGCCCGCCGCGAGCCGGAGCCGCCCCCGCAGGCCTTCTACGCCGAGCCGGAGCCCGGGCCGTCCGCGGCCGACTCCGAGCCCGAGGAGCGCGACGGCGACGAGGACGAGGTCGACAGCACCCTCTATGGGGACCCCCGTCATTCGCCCGTCCCCGCTTCCACTCCGGCCCCGCGCCGGGGACACGTGGAGGCGGCGCCCGCCGCGACGGGCGCGCCCCTCAACGAGCTGTTCTCCGACCTGGACCTGCCCGGCAACCGGGGCGAGGCCGGCGACGACGAGGACGCGCGGCTGGACGAGACGCGCGACGACGACCGCGACCAGCAAGAGCAGGAGGACGAGGCGGTGGAGGACGCGAAGGCCGCCCGCAAGCGGCCCGTCGTGGCCCCTCGGCGCAGCCCGCTGAAGGTGGTGGCGCTGGTGCTGCTGCTGCTCATCGTCCTGCCGGTGGTGGCGCTGGGCGTGCTCGGGGCGATGAACATGCTGCCGCCCCCGCTGGCGGAGCTCGTCGACAAGGCCATGGGCAAGGCCCCGCCCCGCGTGGCCCCCGTCGCGGCGCCTCCCGCGGGCGGAAGCGTCCCGCCCTCGGCGCCTCCCACGGGCACCGAGGCCGCGGCTCCGGCGGAAGGCGCCCCGCCTCCCGCGGGCAAGGCGACCGGTGGCGAGCCCGCGGCCCCGGCGGAAGGCAACACGCCGTAGCCGACCTGGGAGGTGGGCCTGCTCCGCGCCGCGCGGGGAGCAGGCCCGTCCTGGCGCGTCCTGCTCCGGTCGGATGACCCGGCACGTCGAGCAGGCGCCGTTGGCGCGATGCCCGGTGCTCCCTACAGGTCGAAGTCCCCGCCCGGCGGAGGCTTCTTGCCGCGCTTCGCCCGCTCCCTCGCGGCGCGGACGTCGGCGCGCAGGGCCTCGGTGGCCTCGGCGTCCACCGTCCCCGTCTCCAGGTCCACGACGTCCCCTTCGCGCACGCCCGCCGGCAGCGTGGCCAGAGCGCGGGTCAGCGAGCGGCCGTCCACGACCAGCACGACGACGTCCTCTTCGATGCGGTCCACCGTGGCCTTGGGCATGGTGCGGGCTCCGTCACTCAGGGGTTGCAGTCCCTCGCGGGCATGCGCGACTTCGCCGCCTCCTCGCGCGTCTTGAAGCGGACGAGGTTCTTCGCGAGGATCTTCTTCGCGTTCGAGCAGCCGGGCACGTGGAACTTGTCGCTCCTGCTGCTCCCCACGTAGCCCCCCATCGGGGCGCTGCTGGAGGTCCGCGTCTTCTGCGTCGGCGCTTCCGTCCGGCCGGGGATGCGCGCGTTCGCGGTGGGGAGGTCGTCCACGTCAATCTCACCGCCGCCCCGGCCCGGGGAGGACGCGCGGGGTGTCCCGGTGGCGCGCGCCGGCTCCGCCTTCTCCACGGAAGGCGGCTCGGGCGGAGGCGGCTTCACCGCCGGAGGCGGCGGAGGCTTCGCCGTCCGCACGAGCGCCGGACGCGGATCCACGCCCGGGAAGACGCTGCGCTGCGCGGAGAAGGGCTCGCCCGGCGTGGGGCGCTGGAGGACGAACTCGAACTGCTTGCCGTCGCTCACCGCGTGCATCTCGCCATTCACGTCCGTGCGGAACGCCTTCGCCCCCACGCCCTTCAGCCGCGCGAGCACGTCCCGCACCTTCGCGTCCTTGCCCAGGCCGTCGTCCATGCTGAACACGGCGGCCTGCGGACGCACCTCCTCCAGGAACCCCTGCGAGTTGGCCCCGGCCACGCCTGGCGAGGCGACCTTCAGCAGCGTGGCGGACCCCAGCAGCCCGCGTGACAGCAGGGCCTCCTCCGTCTCCGCGCGCGCCGAGCCCGCGAAGAGGACCGACGTGTCCCGGTACGTGAGGCGCAACACGATGGAGTTCGCCGCGCTCCGGCCCTCCGCGTCCGGCGCGCCCTTCAGCAGCGGCGTCGCGGGGGCGCGGGGCCAGAGCACCGTGAGGTTCACGTCGTCCTCCAGCGTCAGGCGGACCGACTCCTGGGGCGTGGTCGCGGAGGACGCCGGGGAGAAGACCTGCACCCCGCGAGAGCCCACCGCGCCCAGGAGCGCGTCGTAGGCGGAGGACGTGTCGGGCAGCTGCGGCTCCATCAGCCGGCGCGCGCCCACGCGCTTGAGCACCGCGTCCAGCGCGCCGTGGTGCTTCGGATCCGGACGCGTGAGGACGACGAGGTCCAGCTCCCGGCGCAGCAGCTCCGGCAGCCGGTTCACCAGGTGCGACTCGGCGGAGGCGGGGCCGGAGTCCACCAGCACCGTGTTGCCGCTGGGCGACACGATGAGCGCGGCGTCTCCCGCGCCCACGTCGAAGAAGTAGACGTGCAGCTTTCCGTCCGGCGCGCCACCGAAGTAGCGCGACTTCTCCGGGCCCGGCGCCTTCTTCGGGGCCTCCGGCTGCGGCTTGCACGCCAGCGCGGCGAGCAGCAGGCCCACTCCGAGCGCGATGCGGGGACTCATGGGTGACAATCCTCGGCGGGGCGGCGCTCGCGCAGGGCGTCAGCGCGGCGGGAATAGACGGTGCGCTCGTTCTTCGAGCGCTTCAAGGTCGAGCAGGCCTCGCGGTGGAACACCTTGCTGCCCTTGAGGGACACGAAGTTCTGGCCCGTGTCCTCGGGCGTGCTCGCGGGCGCGGGGGCTGACGGCGGGGCCTTGGGCTTCTTCCGGGGGCCTTCCGGCTCCGGCTCCGGCTTCACCGCGCGGCCGGGGCGGCGCTCCGGCGTGGGCTGGATGGGCCCGAGCGCCACGGGTCTTCCCGCCTGCTGCGCGCCGGACAGGGTCGTGGTGGGGGCGCCGCCCCTGCTGGAGCGCAGGGTGACGGTGGCGCCGTCGCTCACCGCCATCACCTCGCCGTCCTGGTCGGTGCGGAACGTGCGGGCGTGCACGTCCTCCAGGCGGCCCAGCACCTCCGGGCTCGGGTGGCCGTAGTCGTTGCCCGCGCCGCACGAGATGACCGCCGCCTGGGGCACCACGCGCGTCAGGAAGGCCGCGGTGGAGGAGTGCTTGCCGCCGTGGTGCGCCACCTTCAGCACGGTGGCGGTGAGGTCCAGGGGCTTCTGGATGAGCAGATCTTCCGTGGGGGGCTCCGCGTCGCCGGTGAAGAGGAATGCCGTCTTCGCGTAGGTGAGCTTGGCGACGATGGAGTTCGCGTTCGCGTCCGAGCGCGTGCTCGTGAGGAAGGGCTCCTGGGGCATGCGCGGCCAGAGCACCGTGAGCGCCACGCCCTCGCCCAGGCCCACCGTGAGCAGCGTCTGGGGCGAGGACGGGTTGGGCTCCGGCGTCATCACCTGGCCCACCTCGCGGCCCACGAAGTCCAGCAGGTCGCGGTACGCCTCGCTCGGGTGGTCGAAGCCGGGGTCCATGAAGCGCTTCGCGCCCACCGCCTTCAGCGCCGCGGGCAGGCCGCCCAGGTGGTCCAGGTGCGGGTGGGTGAGGATGACCAGGTCCAGGGGCTGCTTCACCAGCTCCCGCAGCCGCGCCGCCAGCCGCGTCCCGGCCTCCGGGGGCCCTCCGTCGATGAGCACCGTCTTGCCCGTGGGCGACACGATGAGCGCCGCGTCCCCCTGGCCCACGTCGAGGAAGTAGACCGTGAGCCTCCCTGGCGCGGGGGCGGGGAGGGGGGGCGGAGGGGCCGCGAGGCCGGGCACCGCCGTCAGCAGGAGGAACAGGACACCGAGCAGCCGCGCGAAGACCTTCACGGCGGGAACTCTACCGCCCCGCTCCCATTCGCGGCACTCCATGCGTCCGGTGGCGGTCCTCTTCCCCCCGCGAGCGCTTCCCCGGCGCCCTGGAACTGGGTTAAGGGGCCCGCATGTCGTCCGACGCCGAAGCCTTCTTCACCGTCCTGGAAGAGCTGGTCGACCAGGCCCGGCACCGCCTGCACGCCTGGAAGGGCCAGACGCAAGCCGCCCCGAGCCCGGAGTCCCCGCGCCCGCCCCTGGTAAAGACGGCCACCGCGCGCGTCGACCCCGCCTCCCTCCTGAAGGCCCAGGACCTGGCGCCCTATATCGACCACACGCTCCTCAAGCCGGAGGCGCGCGCCGAGGACGTCGTGCGCGTGGCCGAGGAGGCCCGTCAGTACGGCTTCGCCACGGTGTGCGTGAACAGCTGCCACGTGGCCACGGCCGCGCGGGTGCTGGCCGGTGCGTCCGCCGTGCCCATCGCCGTGGTGGGCTTCCCGCTGGGCGCCATGCTGCCCCAGGCCAAGGCCTTCGAGGCGCGCGAGGCCATCCGCGCCGGCGCGCGCGAAATCGACATGGTGCTCAACCTGGGCGCGCTCAAGGCCCACGACTACCAGCGCGTGCACCAGGACATCGCCGCGGTCGTGGAGGCCAGCCACCCGGTGCCGGTGAAGGTCATCCTGGAGACGGGCCACCTCACCGACGAGGAGAAGGTCGTCGCCTGCGCCCTGTCCAAGGCGGCGGGCGCCGCGTTCGTGAAGACGTCCACCGGCTTCGGGCCCGGCGGCGCCACGGTGAAGGACATCGAGCTGATGCGCGCGGTGGTGGGCGACGAGGTGGGGGTGAAGGCCTCCGGCGGCGTGCGGTCCGCGGAGGACGCGGTGAAGCTGCTGCGCGCGGGCGCCAACCGGCTGGGTGCGTCCGCGTCCGTGGCCATCGTCACCGGGCAGATTTCCACCGCGCAGTACTGACCTTCCAGCGCACACGAGAGCCCACCGTGACCCCGAAGCAGCGAGAGGACTTCCTCCAGCAATTGCTCGCGCTCCACGCGGAGCTGACCGGGAAGACGCCCCTGCGCATCGAGCCCAACCGCACCGACGAGGCGCGGGTGGGCGGCGACGAGGACGAGCAGCCCCTCAATGAGATGATGCAGACCATCGCCTCCAGCCGGAACCGCAACACCGACGGCACCCTGGCGCGCGTGGTGAAGGCCCTGGGCAAGCTGCGCGAGGAGCCGGACGCCTTCGGCGAGTGCGAGGAGTGCGGCGACGACATCCCCCTGGGCCGCCTCAAGGCCATGCCGTACGCGGAGTTCTGCGTCACGTGCCAGGGCAACAAGGACGGGCCCAAGGGGCCCGTGCGCCGCAAGCACCTCACCGACTACGACGGCTGAGCCGACACCCCCGCGCACGGTCGTCCCGGCGGTGCGCGCCCCCTTCCTCCTAACGACACGAGGCGACGCGCGATGGACACCACCGGACTCAGGGAGCGGGCGGAGGCGTGGCGCAAGGCGGATCCGGATCCGGAGACCCAGGCGGAGCTGGCCCAGGTGCTCGCGAAGTCGGACTGGGCGGACCTGTCGGACCGCTTCGCGCAGGACCTGGAGTTCGGCACCGCGGGCCTGCGCGGCGTGCTGGGCGCCGGCCCCAACCGGATGAACCGCGCCGTCGTGCGGCGCACCACGGCGGGGCTCGCGCGCTACCTCAAGGCCACCGTGCCGGACGTCACGTCGCGAGGCGTGGTGGTGGGCCGGGACGCGCGGCGCTTGAGCCGCGAGCTGGCGGAGGACACCGCCGCGGTGCTCGTCGCGGAGGGCATCCCCGCGCACGTCTTCCCGGAGCCGGTGCCCACGCCCGTCACCGCGTTCGCCGTGCTGCACCTGAACGCCGCCGCCGCGGTGATGGTGACCGCCAGCCACAACCCGCCCGAGTACAACGGCTACAAGGTCTACTGGGGCAACGGCGCCCAAATCGTCCCCCCGCAGGACGTGGGCATCGCGGACGCCATCGCGAAGGTGGAGCCCGCCAACCAGGTGCCGCTCCTCACCCCCGCCCAGGGCCGCGCCAAGGGGCTGTGGCGCGACCTGCCGGAGGACGTGGGCAACGTGTACCTGCGCGCCATCCTGGACCTGCGCCTGTACAAGAAGGGCAGCGACACGCTGTCCATCGTCTACACCGCCATGCACGGCGTGGGCGGCGCGTGGGCGGTGCTCGCGCTGAAGGAGGCGGGCTTCCCGCGCGTGACGCCGGTGGCGGAGCAGCAGCAGCCGGACGGCCGCTTCCCCACCGTGCGCTTCCCCAACCCGGAGGAGCCGGGCGCCATGGACCTGTCGCTCGCCACCGCCGAGCGCGTGAAGGCGGACGTGGTGCTCGCCAACGACCCTGATGCGGACCGGCTGGCGGTGATGGCGCGCGACGCGTCCGGCGGCCTGCGCCTGCTCACCGGCAACGAGGTGGGCGTGCTGCTGGGCCACTACGTGCTCACGCAGGGGGCGAAGGACGGCCGTGCGCACGTCGTCACCACCATCGTGTCGTCCACGCAGCTGGGGGAGATCGCGCGCGGGCTGGGCGCCGCCTACGACGAGGTGCTCACCGGCTTCAAGTGGATCGCCAACCGCGCGCTGGAGCGCTCGCGGACGGAGGGCACGCAGTTCGTCTTCGGCTACGAGGAGGCGCTCGGCTACACCGTGGGCACCGCGACGCGCGACAAGGACGGCGTGGGCGCGGCGCTGGTGTTCGCGGACCTGGCCGCGTGGTGCGAGTCGCGCGGCACCACCGTGCTGGGCTACCTGGAGGAGATCCAGCGCGCCTTCGGACTGCACGTGGGCGCCCAGCGCAACGTCACGCTGCCCGGGGCGGCCGGGGCCCAGACCATCCGCGCCATCATGCAGGCCTTCCGCGCCTCACCACCGGAGCGCATTGGCGGCACCCGCGTGAGCGCCGTGCGCGACTACCAGCAGGGCGAGGGCGGCCTGCCCCCGTCCAACGTCGTCGCCTTCGCGCTGGAGGGCGGCGGCCGCGTCACCCTGCGCCCGTCCGGCACCGAGCCCAAAATCAAGTACTACTTCGAGCACAAGGAGACGCCCGCCCCCGGCGAGCCGCTCCCCCAGGCCCGTCAGCGCGCGGAAGCGAAGCTGGCCGCCCTCATCGACGCCTTCCTCGTCCTCGCCCGCGAGCGCGGTCAGCCCGCCTGAGTTTCTTCGACCCCCTGAGTCCTGAATCACCCTTCAACTCCGGGCCGCGCGTGCTGCGTGGCGGCCCTTCACAGAAAGGAACCGCGTGAAGCGCTTCATTCCTGGTTTCCTCCTCGCCGTGCTCCTGGCCATCCCCGCTCCCGCGCTGGCGCAGCGCGGGCAGGGCTGGTCCGTGCTGGCGGCGGACACGGTGGGCGCGGGCCGCAACGTGTTCACCGGGCAGATTGGCTACCCCGGCCTGACGCTGGGCCTGCTGCATGGCGGCTCGGACCGGGTCGACATTGGCGGCAAGTTCTCCTTCAACTGGGGCCGCGAGGGCCTGGTGGACGCGACGGACGAGGGCCTCAAGCTGCAGCTGTGGCTGCGCATCATGCTGGCCAAGACGTCCAACGTGTCCTTCGCGCTCACCTTCCAGCCGGGCACGTTCGTCTACTTCCCGCGCAACAACACGGCCTTCGGCATGGTGTTCCCCGTGGGGTTCGTGGTCGGGATTCCCGTCGGCAGCGCGCTGACGCTCAACGCCGGCATCGACATCCCGTTCAACGTCTACATCGGCGAAGGCATCGGGCCGGTCATCCCCATCCTCTTCGGAGGCGGCCTGGAGTACTTCGTCAGCAACCAGTTCAACGTGAACTTCAACCTGCGGATGGGGCCGTCCATCTTCCCCCGCTTCGACGACAGCGCCTTCACCATGGAAGCGCTGGCGGGCGTGGCCTACCGCTTCTAATCCCAGCGGGCCTGGGCGGGGAGCAGCTGCTTCCCCGCCCGGGTGCGCGGGCCACTACCAGGACGACGTCTGCTCGGGCAGCTCCACCGTGAAGGTGCTGCCCAGGTTGACGCGGCTCTTCACGGTGAGCTTGCCGCCCATGCACTCCACCAGGGTGCGCGCCACCGTGAGGCCCAGGCCCACGCTCTTCTCCGGGGCCTTGGTCGTGTAGTACGGCGAGAAGATGGCCTGCAGCTCGTCCTCGAAGATGCCGATGCCGGTGTCCTTGACGAACACCTGGGGCCCGAAGTCGCCGAACATGTCCGGCATCTCCACGCCCACGTGCACCAGGCGCGGACGGTCCTTCACGTCCTCCACCGCGTCCACCGCGTTGCACACCAGCTCCGTCACCACCTGCTCCAGCTGACGGCGGTTGAAGACCACCGCGATGGGGTCCTCCGGGAGGATGACGCGCACGTCCGCGCGGCCCAGCCGGCCGTCCGCGCGCAGGTGGGACACCACCTCCGGCACCAGCTCGCGCAGGTCGAAGCGCTGGGTGTCCTTGGGGTTGGAGGGCCCCAGCGACAGCAGGTGCTGGCCGTGCAGGCGCATCTGCTCGCCAGCGACGCCCAGCTTGAGCAGCTCCTCCGGGTCCGGCGGCAGCCCCTCCGCCGCGCGGGCGCGCACGTGCGCCAGCGCCCGGTGCAGACCCACGCCCAGCTGGCCCATCTGCGTCGCCACGTCCGCGGCGAGCGTGCCCACGCGGGCCAGCTTCTCCATCCGCACCCAGCGCGTGCGCGGGTCCTGGAGCATCTCCTGGATGCCGCCCTGCTCGCGGTGCGCCTTGAGCTCCAGCAGGGTGTGGACGCGGACCTTCAGCTCCATCGGGTCCAGCGGCTCCGTCGTCAACAAGTCGTCCACACCTGCCTCCATCACCTCACGTCGCGTCTGGCGGTCCGCGGAAGGGGTGAGCATGAGAATGGGGAGCTGCGGGTGGCTCATCTCCTGGCGGAAGCGCCGGAACGCGGCCAGGCCCACCGTGCGGGCCTGCTCCACGTCCAGCAGGACCAGGTCCGCGGCCTGGCGGGACACCGCCTCCAGCGCGGCCGTCGCCCCGCGCGCGGGCAGCACGTCGTAGCCCGCCGGCGTCAGGATGGAGCGCACCCGCTCCGCGTCGCCCGCGTCCATGTCCACCGCGAGCACCCGCGGCCGGTGATGATGTGACGTCGAGCCCACAGCCGTCGTCTCCATTCACGCCACCCCGACCTGGAAGCCAGCCCCGAACACCATCCCGGGACCGGAGGAATGCTTCATGACCCCGGACAGGGCCACCCGCTGCGCCTGCTCGATGATCCATCCGCAATCCGACATGAACGTACTCTCATGCCAGCGCCGTGCCGGACGTCCAACAGGCGGCAGATCAGCTCACCCTGTAATTCTCCAAAAACGCGGTCCAATAAGGACGGGCGGTTGGCGGATCCCCCGAGGACTACCTGACGCAACAGGGCAGGTTGACGCTTCAGATTTGCTGAGTCGCGCTTGACCAAAAGTGGGTTTCGACCCGGGTGTGAGTATACCCGGGCCCCTCTCAAAATGGCCTACCGCGACTCCTGCTCGTAGGGGGTCCCCAGGGCGGCGGGGGCGTGCCCGCGCTGTCCCTGGAGGGCGAGGACGAGGAGTGTCAGCAGGTAGGGCAGGGCGAGGAGGAAGCCCTGCGGCACCACCTCGAGGAGCCAGGGAGCGCTCGACGCGAGGCCAATGCGCAGCGCGTTGCCGAAGGCGAAGAAGAGGGCGGCGGCGAAGGCGCCCAGGGGAGTCCACCGGCCGAACACCATGGCGGCCAGGGCCATGAAGCCCAGGCCCGCGGGGGTGTGCTGTTCGAAGCGGTCCAGGACGGCGGTGGACAGCACCGCGCCCCCCAGGCCCGCCATCAGCCCTCCGCCCAGCACGGCGGCCCAGCGCAGGCCGGACACGGACAGCCCCAGCGTGGCCACGGCGTGCGGCTTGTCGCCCACGGCGCGCAGCCGCAGGCCCAGGGGCGTGCGCGACAGCAGCAGGTGGAAGAGGAAGGGCAGGGTGAGCGCCAGGTACGTGGGCGCCGC
This sequence comes from Corallococcus sp. BB11-1, assembly GCF_026626625.1. Lineage (NCBI taxonomy): Bacteria > Pseudomonadati > Myxococcota > Myxococcia > Myxococcales > Myxococcaceae > Corallococcus > Corallococcus sp. BB11-1. Next base: position 166,586 of record NZ_JAPNJY010000035.1, read on the forward strand.
GTGGCCGGACAGCGCGCCCAGCAGCGGCACGCCGGCGAAGCCCGGGAGGTCCCAGCGGGACAACTGGGTGATGGCGGGCGTGCCGTTGGGCCCGAAGAGGGACTCCAGCAGGAAGGTGCCGCCCGCCATGGCCACCAGGTTGAGGGCCATGCCGGAGACGACCTGATCCGAGCGCCAGCGGATGCTCAGGAAGCCGTGCACCGCCGCGAGGCCAGCGCCCGCGGCCATGCCCACCAGCACCGCGAGCGGGGTGGGGATGGCGAGCGCCGCCACGGCCGCGCAGAACGCGCCCATGCGCATCATGCCCTCCACGCCCACGCTCACCACGCCGGCGCGCTCGGACAGCATGGCGCCCAGCGCGGCGAACACCAGCGCGGGGGCCGCGTCCAGGGTGGAGAAGAGCAGCGAGTGGAGCACCTCAAGCACGGGGCACCTCCACCGCGGCCTGCCGCGCGCGACGCCGGTTCAAGAGCGCCAGCCACACCATCCGGCCGGCGACGAAGAGCAGCGCGAAGCCCTGGATGAGCTCCGGGAAGCTCTTGTGCACGCCCAGCAACTGCATGCGCGTGCCGCCCGCGCGCAGGATGCCGAAGACGGCCGCGGACACCGCCGCGCCCAGGGGGTGGTTGTTGCCGATGAGCGCGATGGCGATGCCGTCGAAGCCGTATGGCGCGCCCAGCGAGCCCGGGTAGCGGCCCTCCGTGCCCAGCACCAGCACCGCGCCCGCGAGCCCCGCGAGCGCCCCCGCGAGCGCCATGGCCCCGCCGGCCCTCCACAGGGTGGGGATGCCTGCCGCGCGCGCGGCCTCCGGCGTGAGGCCCACGGCGCGCGTCTCGTAGCCGGAGCGCGTGCGCGACAGCCACACCCAGACGGCCAGCGCGGCCACCAGCGCCAGCGGGAAGCCCAGGTTGAGGCGCGAGCTGTCGCCCAGCAGCCGGGGCAGCTGCGCGGTGGAGAGGATCTCCGGGGTGCCGGTGATGGAGGACTGGTGCCCCTGGGCCACGGCGCGCAGCGGGCCGATGACCAGCCAGTTGTCCACCAGGCTCACCGCCACCCAGTTGAGCATGATGGTGGAGATGACCTCGTGCACGCCGCGCTTGAGCTTCAGGATGCCGGCGATGCTGGACCACACCGCGCCGGCCATGGCCGCCGCGAGCAGGGCCAGGGGCACATGCAGGACAGCGGGCAGGGACACGTGCGCGCCGACGAGCGCCGCGGCCAGGGCGCCCCAGATCATCTGACCCTGCGCGCCGATGTTGAACAGGCCCACCTTGAAGGCCACCGCCACGGACAGGCCGGTGAGGGTGAGCAGCGCGGCCTTCATCGCGGCCTCGCCCAGGGGGCGCAGCACCGAATTGGCGTTGCCGCCCTCCAGGTACGCGGGCCAGTTGCCCACGCCGCCCCAGAGCATCTGGAGGTAGGCCTTCGTGGCGGTGTCCGCGTCGCGCGTGAGGGCGATGGTGAGCCAGCACACCGCGAGCGCCAGCAGCACGGAGAGCACCGACGGCAGCACCTGCCGCGTCCGCTCACCCATGGTCGGACTCCGCGCCCAGCATGCGGCGGCCCAGCTCGCGCTCGTCCAGGTCCTTGCGCGGGAAGTGCCCCGTCACGCGCCCCTCGTAGAGGACGTAGACGCGGTCGGACAGCGCCAGCACCTCCTCCAGGTCCAGCGACACCATCACCACCCCCGCGCCCCGGGCCCTGGCCTCACGCAGCCGCGCGTGCACCTGGGCCACCGCGCCGATGTCCAGCCCGCGCGTGGGCTGCACCACGACGAGCAGCTTCGGATCCGCGTCCAGCTCGCGCGCCACCACGACCTTCTGCTGGTTGCCGCCGGACATCGCCTGGAGCGCCATCGTCGGGTCGGGCGGGCGCACGTCGTAGGTGGTGAGCAGCTGGTTCGTGCGCTCGCGGCGTCCCTTGAAGTCCACCCAGGGCCCGCGCGCGAAGGGCGGCTGGCGGTGCCGGCCCAGCGCCACGTTCTCCTCCACGCTCATCGCCTTCACCACCGCGCGCGCCAGCCGGTCCTCGGGCACGTGCCCCACGCCGCGAGCCTTCGCCCGCGCCGGGGTGAGGCCCGCGAGGGGGCCTCCCAGCAGCGTGCCCTCGCCGCCGTCCAGGACGCGCAGGCCGGTGAGCACCTCGGCCAGCTCGCGCTGCCCGTTGCCGTCCACCCCGGCGATGCCGACGATTTCACCCGCGCGCACGGTGAGGCTCACGCCCTGGAGCGCCGGCCGGCCGTTGTCGCCCCGGGCCCGCAGGTCCTGCGCGTCGAGCACGACCGGGCCCGCGGTGCTGGCGCCGGGCCCGCCGGCCGCGGAGGATGGGACGCCCGCCTCCGTGCTTCTCGCGTCGTGCGCGCCGGCCCCCGCTTCCACGGGGCCCGGGGCGGACGTCGCGGGCACGCCGGTCAGCGCCGCGCCGCGCGAGCCCTCGCCCACCATCAGCGACGCCAGCGCGGAGACGGTCGTCTCGGACGCGCGCACCTCGGCCACGGTGCGGCCCCGGCGCATCACCGCCACGCGGTCCGCCACGCCCAGCACCTCCTTCAGCTTGTGGCTGATGAGCACCACCGTGCGCCCCTGCTGGACGAGCCCGCGCATCACCTGCGCCAGCTCGTCCGACTCCTGGGGCGTCAGCACCGCCGTCGGCTCGTCCAGGATGAGCACCTGCGCGCCCCGGTGCAGCGCCTTGACGATCTCCACCTTCTGCTGCGACCCCACCGTGAGCGTGTCCACGCGCGCTCGCGGATCCAACTGGAACCCGAAGCGCTTCGCCGTGGCCGCCACCTCGTCACAGGCCCGGTCCAGGTCCAGCAGCCCGCGCCGGGTGGGCTCGCGGCCCAGCACCACGTTCTCCGCCACCGTCAGCGTGGGTACGAGCATGAAGTGCTGGTGCACCATGCCAATGCCCCGCGCGATGGCGTCGCGCGGGCTCTTGAGCCGCACGGGCTTGCCGTCCATCAGGAACGTGCCCGCGTCCGGGTGGTACAGCCCGTACAGCACGTTCATCAGGCTGGACTTGCCCGCGCCGTTCTCGCCCACCACGGCGAGCAGCTCCCCCGGGACGATGTCCAGCGACGCGTCCTCCAGGGACACGCACGACCCGAAGCGCTTGGCGATGTGCTGGAGGGAGATCAGGGCGCGGCGACCTGGAAGGAGGACAGCTCCGCGGTGGTTCCCGGCACCGTGAGCTTCCCGGCGAGGATCTGCTGGCGCAGCGCCTCCACCTTCTGGAGCGCCTCCGCCTTGCCCGGGAAGTCCACGCGCACGTCGGCCATGCCCACGCCGTTCTCCTTCAGGCCCAGCACCTGCTCGCCCGCCGTCAGCTTGCCGTCCACCAGGTCCTTCGCCGCCTGGTACACGGCCAGGTCGCTGTGCTTCACCATGGAGGTGAGGATGGCGTCCGGCGCCAGGTGCGACTGGTCGGAGTCCACGCCAATGGCGAACACCGTCTTGCCCGCCGCGCGCGCCTCCTTCACCGCCTGGATGACGCCCAGCCCGTCCGTGCCCGCCGCGTGGAAGATGACGTCCGCGCCCTTGGCGATGAGGTCCTGCGCCACCTCCTTGCCCGACGACACGCTGTTGAAGCTGCCCGTGTACACGCCCATCAGCGCGTCCGCCGCCTTCGGGTTCGTGGTGCGCACGCCCGCGCGGTAGCCCACGTCGAAGCGCTTGATGAGCGGCACCTCGATGCCCCCCACGAAGCCCACCTTGTTCGTCTTCGTGACGAGCCCCGCCAGCGCGCCCACCAGGAAGCTGCCCTCCTGCTCCTTGAACAGCACCGTGCGCACGTTGGGCAGCGACTTCGCCTTGCCCTGCGCGTCCAGCAGCTGGCTGTCGATGAGCAGGAACTTCGCGTCCGGGTTCTCCGTGGCCACGTCACGCACCGCGTTGGCCAGCAGGTACCCGTTGCCGATGGTCAGCTTCGCGCCCTGCTCCACCAGCAGCTGGAGGTTGGGGGCGTAGTCCTCCTGCGCCTTGCTCTGGAGCACCAGCGGCTGGATGGGCAGCGGCTTCACCTCCGGTGCGAGCGAGGCCAGGTCGGAGGAGATGGACTGACGCACCTCGCCAGCGGGGGCGTCCACGTACCGGCCGCCCTCGTACTTCTTGCCGGCCGCCCACAGCTCCAGGCCGCGCAGGGACGCGTCGTTGAACGAGTGGTCCCCGCGCCCGCCCACGTCGATGACGAGCCCCACGACCAGGGGCTTCGCCTCGGACGGCTTCGTGGCGGTGGCGGACGGGGAGGGGGGCTTGGGGGCCTCTTCCGTCTTCTTGGAGCAGGCGCACAGGAGCGCGGCCAGGGCGAGCACGTGGAATGGGCGGAGCATCATGGGCTGGCTATCTACCAGATGAAGCCCGCCCTTTCCCTTTCCGTGGGAGTGCATGGGGAGGGGACTTCCTGCTATGGCCCTGCCCCGTGCAACCCTACGAGCTCATCAAGGCCAAGCGCGACGGCGGCAGGCTGGACCCGTCGGACATCCAGGCGTTCATCCAGGCGTACACCGCGGGCACCGTGGCCGACTACCAGATGGCCGCCATGTGCATGGCCATCTTCTTCAAGGGCCTGGACGCGCGCGAGCTGGGGGCCTGGGCCCGCGCCATGCTCAACTCCGGCGAGGTCCTGGACCTGTCCGACACGCCCGCCATCAAGGTGGACAAGCACTCCACGGGCGGCGTGGGCGACAAGGTGTCCCTGAGCCTCGCGCCCCTGGCGGCCGCCTGCGGCGTGCCCGTGCCCATGATCTCCGGACGCGGCCTGGGCCACACCGGCGGCACCCTGGACAAGCTGGAGTCCATCCCCGGCTTCCGCGTGGACCTGTCCACCGCGGACTATCGCCGGCTGGTGCGTGAGGTGGGGTGCTGTCTCATCGGCCAGACGGCCCAGGTGGCGCCCGCGGACAAGAAGCTCTACGCCCTGCGCGACGTGACGGCGACGGTGGACTGCATCCCGCTCATCGCGTCCTCCATCATGAGCAAGAAGCTGGCGGAGGGCATCGACGCGCTGGTGCTCGACGTGAAGGTGGGCAGCGGCGCCTTCATGAAGACGGCGGACGACGCGCGCGTGCTGGCCAGGACCATGATTGGCCTGGGCGCGGAGATGAACCGCAAGGTCGTGGCCCTGCTCACGGACATGGACCAGCCCCTGGGCCGCCAGGTGGGCAACGCCCTGGAGGTTCGCGAGGCGGTGGACATGCTCCGCGGCGAGGCGCCCGACGACTACACCGAAATCACCTACGCCCTCACGGCGGAGATGCTGGTGCTGGGCAAGAAGGCCGCCACCGTGGAGGAGGCGCGCGAGCAGCTGCGCCGCTCCGTGGAGGACGGCAGCGCGCTCAGGAAGCTCAAGGAGATCGTCCAGTCGCAGGGCGGCGACCCGCGCTCCATCGACGACTACTCGCTCTTGCCCACGGCGAAGGCCACGACGGACGTGGTCGCGCCCCGGGACGGCTTCGTCACCGGCATCCACACCGAAGGCGTGGGCCTGGCGGCGGTGGCGCTGGGCGCGGGGCGGCAGCGCGTGGACAGCCGGATTGATCCCGCGGTGGGCTTCACGCTGCTCAAGAAGGTCGGCGAGCCGGTGAAGCAGGGCGAGCCCGTGGTGCAGGTGCACTACAACGACGCGAGCCCCGTGGCGGACGTGAAGGCGCGGCTGCTCGCGGCCTACCAGTTTGGCGACCGGGCGCCCGCGGCCCGCCCGCTGGTGCTGGATCGGCTGGAGTAGGCGCGCCCCGCCCGGCAAGGCTCCCCACCATGGCCCCTTCGTTCCGAGACCTGCTGTCGGAGGTAAAGAAGGAGATCCGCGAGGTCTCCCATGAGCACGTCCGCCACCTGCTCGATGCGGGCACTGCGGTGAAGCTCATCGACGTGCGCGAGGGCGACGAATACGCGGGCGGCCGGCTCCCCGGGGCGCTGCACATCCCCCGGGGCTACCTGGAGCTGCGCATCGAGGAGCAGGCCGGGCGCGACGAGGAGGTCATCCTCTACTGCGCGGGCGGCACCCGCTCCGCGCTGGCGGCCCGGACCCTGCGGGAGCTGGGCTACACGCGCGTGGCGTCCCTGGCGGGCGGCTACAACCGCTGGAGCGACGCGGCCTTCCCGGTGGAGAAGCCGGTGGTCCTCTCCCCGGACCAGAAGGAGCGCTACCGCCGCCACCTCATCCTCCCGGAGGTGGGGGAGGCGGGGCAGGCGAAGCTCCTGAAGTCCAGGGTGCTGCTGCTGGGCGCGGGCGGGCTGGGCTCACCCGCGGCGCTGTACCTGGCCGCCGCGGGCGTGGGCACGCTGGGCATCGTGGACGCGGACGTGGTGGACCTGAGCAACCTCCAGCGCCAGGTGCTGCACACCCTGGAGCGCCGGGGCCAGCCCAAGGTCCAGAGCGCGAAGGCCGCCATCGAGGCGCTCAACCCGGACGTGAAGGTGGTGCCCTTCCAGGAGCGGCTCACCACCGCCAACGTGGAGCGCATCCTCGCGGACTTCGACCTGGTGCTGGACGGCGGGGACAACTTCCCCACCCGCTACCTGCTCAACGACGCGTGCGTGCTCGCGGGCAAGCCCAACATCCACGGCTCCGTGTTCCGCTTCGAAGGCCAGGTCACCACGTTCATCCCCGGCGAGGGGCCCTGCTACCGCTGCCTGTACCCCGTGCCGCCCCCGCCGGAGCTGGCGCCGTCGTGCGCGGAGGCGGGCGTCCTGGGCGTGCTGCCGGGGCTCATCGGGATGCTCCAGGCGACGGAGGCCCTCAAGCTGCTGCTGGGGGTGGGCGAGTCCCTGTCGGGGCGCCTGCTCACCTTCGACTCGCTGGGCACGCGTTTTTTAGAACTCAAGCTGCGCCGGGATCCGGAGTGCCCCGTGTGCGCGCCGGGTGCGGAGGTGACGCTCATCGACTACGAGCACTTCTGCGCGACGGGGGGCTGACGGGCCGCCCCGGCGGGTCACGAGGCGTCCTCCTCCCTGGCGGGACGGGGATGCATTTTCAGGAACAACGGTCCGGACGAGGCCGCGTATGATGCCGCCGGCCTGGAGATGGGGTCGCGGTGGAACGTGACCCGGTCGGGCCCGCGGTGCAGCGGTAGGGAGATGACGGCGATGTCTGAGCAGAACGAGAACCAGGTCAACAGGGCGGATGACCGGCGAGACTCGCCCCGCGTCCCCATGCGGCTGAAGGTCCGTTGGGAGGGCGGCACGGAGAGCTTCCTGGACCGTGCGGGCGACCTGTCCCTGGGCGGTGCGGGGTGGGTGGGTGAGGCGCTGGAGCCCGGAAAGCCCGTGGAGGTGCGCTTCGCGCTGCCTCCGTCCCTGGAGGAGGTCCAGGTGGGTGGCGTGGTGCTGCCGCCCAAGGCGGGGGCGGAGGGCCCGGTGGTGCGCGTGCGCTTCCTGGAGCTGCCGGTGGAGGTGGAGCTCGCCATCGCGAAGCACCTGGACGAGCAGCTGTCGGGTGGCGGTCGCTAGACGCAGCCAGGATGGACGGGCACCCGTGACGGGGCCCGCGAAGGAGGGCGGCATGGCGGACGAGATTCCCTGGGAGCGACTCTTTGAAGAGGCCCTGCGGGTGCGTCAGCGCGCGCACGTGCCGTACTCCCGCTTCCCGGTGGGGGCCGCGGTGCTGTACGCGGACGGCTCGGTGGTGACCGGCTGCAACGTGGAGAACGCCACCTATGGCCTCACCGTCTGCGCCGAACGCAACGCGTTCGCCGCGGGCGTGGCCCAGGGCCAGCAGAAGCCCGTGGCGGTGGCCGTCGTCGTGGACACCCTGGAGCCCTGTCCCCCGTGCGGCATGTGCCGTCAGGTGATGACCGAGTTCGCCGGGTTGGACCTTCCGGTGCGCAGCCGCACCCTCAACGGGAGCGAGGCGCGCTATTCGCTCGGCGAACTGCTGCCGCACGCCTTCACCCGCGCTTTCCTCTAAGGGCTCCTCCGCGTGGACCTGCTGCTGACCAATGCCACCGTCGTGACCATGAACCGCGAGCGGGAGGTGCTGCCGCGCGCGGACGTGCTCGTCCAGGATGGTCGCATCGCGAAGGTGGGCCGGGGCCTGAAGGTGAAGGGCCCCCGCCGCCTGCTGGACCTCACCGGCCAGGTGGTGATGCCCGGCCTCATCCACGGCCACCTGCACGCCTGCCAGACGCTGCTGCGCGGCCACGCGGACAAGCGGGAGCTGCTGGACTGGCTGCGCGAGCGCATCTGGCCCATGGAGGCGGCGCACGACGCGGCGTCCCTGCGCGCCAGCGCGGACCTCACCTTCGCGGAGCTCATCCGCTCCGGCTCCACGGCCGCGCTCGACATGGGCACCGTGCACCACTACGACGCCGTCTTCGAATCCGCGCGCGACAGCGGCTTCCGGCTCGTCGGTGGCAAGGCGATGATGGACTCCGGCGCGGAGGTGCCCCGGGGCCTGCGCGAGACGACCGCGGACTCCCTGTCGGAGAGCCTGGCGCTCCTGGAGCGCTGGCACGGCACGCACGACAACCGCCTGCGCTACGCGTTCGCCCCGCGCTTCGCCCTGTCCTGCACTCCGGAGCTCCTGCGCGAGGTGGGGCGGCTGTCGCGCGAGAAGGGCGTGCGGATCCACTCGCACGCCAGCGAGAACTTCAAGGAGACGGACGTGGTCCGCCAGGTCACCGGCCAGGACAACATCGCCTTCTTCCACGGGCTGGGGCTCACCGGGAGCAACGTCACCCTAGCCCACTGCGTCTGGGTGGAGGGCAAGGAGCAGGCGCTGCTGCGCGAGTCGGGCACGGTGGTGTGTCACTGCCCGGGCTCCAACCTGAAGCTCGCGTCGGGCTACGCGCGGGTGCCGGAGCTGCTGGCGGACGGCATCCCCGTGGCGCTGGGGGCGGACGGCGCGCCCTGCAACAACACGTTGGACCTGTTCCACGAGATGCGGCTGGCCTCCGTGCTGCACAACCCGCGCGTGGGCCCGGTGGCGATGACGCCCATGCACGTCCTGGAGATGGCCACGCTGCACGGCGCGAAGGCCCTGGGGCTGGAGGACGAGGTGGGTTCGGTGGAGGTGGGCAAGCGCGCCGACCTCACGGTGGTGGACACGCGCGGCTTCCACTTCTGCCCGCTGCCGGAGGACGTCACCGGGCCGCTGGTGTACTCGGCGCGCTCCACGGACGTGTCGCACGTGCTCATCGACGGCAAGCTGGTGCTGCGCGAGGGCGAGCTGACGACGATGGACGCCTCCGCGGTGCTCGCCAACGCCCGCACGCAGGCGACGAAGCTGTTCGCCCGCGCGAAGCTGCGCTGATTCAGCGGGGCAGGCGCAGGACGAAGGACGTGGACCAGCCCTCCGAGTCCTCCACGGCCAGCCGCCCGCCGTGGGCCTCCGCCGCCAGTCGGGAGAAGTACAGCCCCAGGCCGTAGCCCCGGCGGCCCTCCTTCTCGCGGCTGCCCTGGGTGTACTTGTCGAAGAGGGACTCCCTGGCCTCCGGCGGGATGGCGATGCCGTCGTTGCGCACCGCCAGCCACTGGAGTCCTTCGGTTTCGCCCGCCTCCAGGCGCACCCGCCCGCCCGACGGCGCGTAGCGGAGCGCGTTGGTGGCCAGGTTCTCCACCACGCGGATGAGCAGGCCCGCGTCGCCCACGATGTGGAGGTTCGGGGTGGACGCCAGCTCCAGCCGAATCTTGCGCAGGCGGGCCGCGCCATCCAGGGAGCGGCGCACCTCGTCCAGCAGCGGCGCCACCGGGAAGGGCTGCTTGCGCGGGGACAGCCGGCCCTGCTCCAGCCGGGGCACGTCCAGCAGGTCGGAGATCATCCGGTCCAGCCGCGCGGTGACGGCGAGCCCCGTGCGCACCGACTCCACCAGCGGCGTCCCGACGGGCAGCTCCTGCTCCATCCACGACAGCGACAGCGTCACGGCGGACAGGGGCGAGCGCAGGTCGTGCACCAGGAACTGCATCAGCTGCTCCTGGTGGGCCTGGAGCGTCTCCAGCTGGGTGTTGCGCGCGTGGGCCTCCGCCAGCATCCGCTCGATGGTGCGGTGGGCGTCCTCCACCTCGGAGGTGCGGCGGGCCTCCAGCTGCCGGGCCACCTCCGCGCGCGACAGGTCCATGGCCAGCTGCCGCAGCCGCCCGGTGCCGTAGTGGCTCACCGCCGCGACGAGGAACAGCGTCACCGCCGCCACGGCCACCGCGCCAGGGCCCACGCCCGCGTCGCGCATCAGCACCGCCTGGCCCAGCGTCGCCAGGCCCGCGGTGCCGTAGACGAGCCAGGGCATCAGCTCCAGGCCGCTCAGCGCCACCACCAGCGCGAAGAGGCCCAGGCTGAAGCCCGCCACGCCGGCGGGGAAGGGGGACACGGGCAGCGCCAGCATCTGGAGCCCGAACACCAGCGCCACGTCCACCACGGGCTGCGCGACGCTCAACTGCCGCGTCACGGGCCGGGAGCGCAGCGCGAACAGCAGGGCCACCACCAGGCCGTAGCCCGCGAGGATGAGGGGGTAGTGGGCCCAGTCCCGGGCGCCGGACAGGTACAGCCCCGTGCTCACGGCCAGGAACACGACCGTGCCCACGAGCCGCACCACCGCCCCCGCGCCCAGCACGCGCTGGCGCTGGGTGTTCACCACCCGCGCGAGCTCGTTCTCAAAGGCTGCGGGGAGGGCGGTGTCCATGCGACACGTCCGTTTTCACCGCTTCTTCCCCTCGCGGCAAGTTCACGGCCGCGCGTCTTTCGCGACCCCCGGCCGCCGCTTAGGGGAAGGGGACGGTGGGAGGGGGCCGGCTGGTGGCCCTGGTCCCGGCCGGGCCAGCGGGCGGCGGCGGGTTGGGGGCAATCATCCGGGCGGGGTGGGCGTAGTCAGGGTGACAAGAGCCTTCCAGCCGGGTGCTTGTGGGCGGCGGAGTTCGTGTAAGGTGCCTGGGATTACGCACAGGTGGAGGTGAGTGCCGACATGTGGCAACGATTCAAAAGAGCGATGCGGAGCTTCGCGGGCTTCTTCGTCTCCTCCATCGAGGATCCGGAGCTGATTCTCGAGCAGAACATCCGTGACCTGAACGACCAGGTCCCCAAGATGAATGAGTCCATCGCCATGGTCCGGGCGAATGTGACGCTGCTCGAGAAGGAGAACCTGAAGTACCAGCAGGACGTGCGGGAGCTGACCGCCAAGGTCAAGGCCGCCATCCAGGCGGGCCGTGACGACCTGGCCGGCACCTACGCGACCAAGCTGCAGGGCGAGAAGGAGGCCCTGGCGCGCAACCAGGCGCAGCTGGACATCGCCAAGCAGGCCTATGAGAAGGCGCTGAACGTCAAGAAGGCGTTCATGCGCGAGAAGGACAAGAAGACCCAGGAGGCGATGAACGCCGTCCGGGACGCCCGGCGCGCCAAGTGGCAGGCGAAGGTCGCCGACACGATGGAGTCCTTCACCGTCGCCGGCGTGGACTCCACGCACGACGAGATGCTCCGCAAGGTGCAGGAGAAGACGGCCATCAACGAGGCGCGCATGCAGATGGCGCTGGAGTCGGTGGACCACCAGGCCGCGGCCATCGAAGAAGAGGCCGAGAAGATCCAGGGCGACGAGCTGGTCAAGCAGTTCAAGATGGAGATGGGCCTCCTGGACAGCCCCGCGCCCGTGTCGGACGTGGGTGCTGGCACCGAGAAGACCATCGGCAAGAAGGTGGAGATCAAGTAGGTCTCCGCCCATGAAAGAGGCCGGCGCACACGGATGAAGCTGCACCGCGGACCCGGCCTCTTTCTCTTCCTCGCGCTCTGTGTCCTGGGCGCGGGGTACGTCTTCGCCTCGCGGGCGGGGTACCTCGACCGCCTGCAGGCGCGCTTCTTCCCGTCCACCCGCGAAGCCGTGCGGCTGTCCCCCGGTGACTTTCCCGCCGGCGTGGCGGCCCCGGTGGCGGACGTGGCGTCCGTGCCCCTGCGCCCCGTGCTCATCGGCTTCACCGCCCGGGGCTCCGCCGCCGCGCTGCTGGTGGCCACCGGGGGCGCCACCACGCTGGACAACCCGGTCGTCCCTCCGGGCGCGGCCCAGGGGCTGCTCAAGACGGCGTACGCGCTGGATGCCCGCGCGGTGCTCTTCGCGCGCGAGGAGGAGCTGAAGCAGGCCCTGTCCGTGGGCGCGGAGAACGGCGGCGTGGACATGGCGGCGCTGTCCGTGGACCGGCTCGCCTCCTGGGTGCCCACGCTCCGGGACGCGGCGCCGCGCACGGTGCTTCTGGTGGGGCGCAGCCGCGGCCAGGAGGCGATGGCGGCGGTGGGCGTGCCGGACCTGGCCAGCCTGCGCGGCAAGCGGATGGGCGTGTACCCGTTCGGCTCCTCGCACTACTTCGCCCTGTGGGTGCTGGCGCGCGCGGGGCTGCGGACCTCGGATGTCCGCTGGGTGGACCTGCCCTCCACGCTGGACGCGGGCCGGGCCTTGAGGGAGGGCCGGGCGGACGCGGTGGTGGGGCTGTGGGGCGACGTGGAGCTGGCCGCGCGCGACCGGGGCGGGGCCGTGCTGGCCACGACGGCGGACGCGCCGCACCTGCTGGCCACGGTGCTGGTGGCGCGTGGGGACTTCGCGGCGCGCTATCCGGACGGGGTGCGCCGGGTGCTGCGGGGTCTGCTGGACGCGGGGCAGGGTGTGCTCAAGGACCCGACGGCCGGGGCGCGGCTCTTGGGGGAGGTGGCGCCGTACCTGGGCGACCCTTCGGAGGCCATCCGCAGCGCGCCGCCCGCGACACTGGCGGACAATCGGGCGTTCTTCGGCCTTTCCGGCGAGGCGCCAGTTACCTATGACGAGTTGTTCCAGAGCGCCGCGGCGCTCTTCCAGAAGCTCAAGCGCGGTACGGCGCCGCCCCCCGCGGAGGACACGCGGGACCTGGGCGCGCTGAAATACGTCTCCGAGGCGCGTGGGCCCTGAGCGGGAAGGGGAGTCGGACGTGGCGAAGACACCGAACTACATCAAGGCCGCGTTCCTCCTGCCGGCCAACCTGGTGGGCCTGACGACGGCGGCCATGTCCAGCGCGGTGACGCAGGAGCCGCTGCCCATGCTGGTGGCGCTGGGCGTGGAGGGCCTGTACCTGGGCGTCCTCTCGTCCATGAAGCGCTTCCAGCGCGCAGTCCGGGCGAAGACGCCGGACAACCCGGAGGCCGCCCAGGCGGCGGTGGACGCGCTGCTCACGGACCTGGCGCCGTCCCAGCGCGACCACTACCAGCAGCTCGTGGGGCTCAAGGAGAAGATCCTCGCCAACTACCGCAAGCTGCCCGGGGGCCGCGTGCTGGTGGCGGACAGCGAGCCCAAGCTGGACGCGCTGCTCACGTCCTTCCTGCGCCTCATCTCCGCGCTCAACCAGTACCGCACGTACCTGAGCGGCGCGGACCGCGACCACCTGCAGGGTGAGGTGGCGGCGCTGGAGGCGGAGGTCGAGGGGGAACCCAACCCGCGCCTCAAGGACGTGAAGGGCAAGCGCCTGGAAATTCAACGCAAGCGCATGGCGCGCTTCGACCAGGCGGGCGAGAGCCGCGAGGTGGTGAGCCACCAGCTGGCCGGCATCGAGGACCTGATGCGGCTGACGCACGAGCAATCCATCACCATCCGCGATCCGGAGAGCGTCAACCGGCAGCTGGACGTGCTCTCCGCGGAGACGGAGTCCACCGACGAAACGGTGCGCCAGATGGAGCGCTTCCTGGAGTTCACCGAGGAGACGCGCGGGCCGCTGCCGCATGGTGGCGGTCGCGTGCGGTAGACCGGGCACGGGGCCGCCTGCCGGGACGCCCCGTCAAAACTTGTCCGACAGCCGGACAGGTTGGGCCTGGGGGCGCCCGCGAGGCACCTGTTCACCGTGGCACCTTGGGGGCGTGGCGGGGGGCCGCGAGGGCGCACGAATAGATTGACTCTCCGGCGCAGGCATCCTGTCCTGCCGCCCATGCTCCGCCGCGTTGGTTTTCTTCCGCTGCTCCTGTTGTTGGTCGTGTTCGCCGGCTGCTCGCGCTGCGGGAAGGACGCGGCCGGTCCCGCGTCCTCGCCGGCCGGGGTGTCGCGCTACCTGCCGCGCACGGCGCAGGCGGCCGTCGTCATCGAGGACCTGGGGACGCTGGGGGAGAAGCTCGCGCGCTTCCAGAACCTCAAGGTGGCCTCGTTCGTCGCGCAGCTGCAGAACTTCCCCAGCGCGGAGCGCTACGTGTCCGCGGTGATGCGGCAGGTGGGGGTGGACCTGCGCAGCCGCAAGGCCCTGGAGGACGCCGGCATCGACCCGAAGCGCGGCGCGGGCGCGGCCTTCCTGGGGGGCACGCAGGCGGTGTCCGTCCTGGGCGTGAAGGACGCGGACAAGCTGAAGACGACCTTCGCCACCTTCGCCCGCACGCGGCTGGGCGCGTCGGAGGAGAAGGAGACGAAGTCGGACGCGGGGCGGCTCGTCACCTTCAGCCGGCCGGGGGCCACGGAGCCCGCGCTGGGCCTGCTCTTCCTCAAGCACGACCTGGTGCTCCTGTCCGCGGGCGCGTCCGTGAAGCGGCTGCCGGAGCTGGCGGCGCTGCCGGAGGAGAACTCCCTCGCGAAGGAGCCGGTGCTGGAGGCGTCGCTCAAGCGGCTGACGGGCGAGCGGGACTTCCACGTCTGGCTGCCGGGCGGGTCGGGCCTGCTGCCCGCGGGCACCGTCCAGGGCGTCACCTTCGCGGGCCACATCGAGGAGCGCGCGGTGACGCTGCGCGCGGACGCGCCGTGGCCGGACACGCAGGCGTCGCTCGCCGCGCTGGAGCCCAAGGGCGGGGAGGCGCTGGCGGGCTGGCTTCCCCAGGACAGCTTCTTCGTGGCGCGCTTCCGCGGGGACCCGGCGCAGCTGGACGGCGTGTGGCCGTACCTCGCCGGCACGCAGGTGACGCGCGCGGTGCAGCAGGCGGGCTTCAACGTGAAGACGGAGGTGTTGGACAACCTCAAGCCGGGCATGGTGCTGGCCCTGTCGCTGTCGCCCAGCGTCAACCTGGGCTCGGGCCTGCCGGACCTGGACCTGCGGCGCACGAACCCCTTCCGCTTCGTCAACCTGGTGGCCATCGCGGAGACGAAGGACGTGGCGAAGGGGCAGGCCACGCTGGAGAAGGTGCCCGGCTTCGCGGGCGGCTTCGGCGCGAAGGTGGAGCCCGTGGAGCTGAGCGGCCAGAAGGCCTACCTCACGTCGTACCGCGCGGGCGAGGGCGCGCACTTCGCGCTCACGAAGGACGGCAAGCTGCTGCTCGCGGCGCCCCGCGCGCGGCTGGAGTCGTCCCTGGCCGCGCTCGCGCAGCCGGCGGGCACGGGCCCGGTGTCGGAGGACCTGAAGTCGGTGGGCAGGGACGCGGCGTTGGTGATGCTCCTGGACCTGCGCCGGCTGTCGGACGCGGTGAAGGCGCTGCCGTCCTCCGCGTGGGGCATTGGCGGCTTCGCCATCAAGGCCACCACGGTGCGCTGGCTGGACGCCACCGACGACCTGCGCGCCGTGACGCTGTCGCTGTCGCGCAAGGACAAGGCGCTGCAGGCCGAAATCTCCCTGCGGCTGACGCCCGCGCCGGCCACCACCACCACGACTCCGGCCACCCCTTGATTCGCGCGCGTGACGTCGTGAAGGAGTACGAGGACGGCGAGGGCGCGCGGGTGCGGGTGCTCGACGGCGTGTCCTTCGACGTGGCGTCCGGGGACTTCGTCGCGGTGGTGGGCGCGTCCGGCAGCGGCAAGTCCACGCTGCTGCACCTGCTGGGCGGCCTGGACGTGCACTACGAGGGGACCCTGGAGGTGGGCGGGGTGAAGCTCTCCGGCCTGCGCGACCTGGAGCTGGCGCGCTTCCGCAACACGCACGTGGGCTTCGTCTTCCAGTCCTTCCACCTCATCCCCAACCTGTCGGCGCTGGAGAACGTGCTGCTGCCCTCGCACTTCGGCGCGGTCATCCCGGACGCCCGCAAGCGCGCAAGCCAGCTCCTGGAGCGCGTGGGCCTGGGCGCGAAGCAGGACCGGGAGCCGGTGCGCCTGTCCGGCGGCGAGCGCCAGCGCGTGGCCATCGCGCGGGCCCTCTTCGGAAACCCGAAGCTGCTGCTGTGCGACGAGCCCACGGGCAACCTGGACGCGGCCACGGGCGCGGGCGTCATCGAGCTGTTCCAGGAGCTGCACCGGGACGGGCTCACCGTGCTCGCCGTCACCCACGAGGAGCGCATGAGCGCGGTGGCGCGCCGGGTGCTGCGGCTCAAGGACGCGCGGCTCGTGGAGGAGCCCCCTCCGGTGGCGGCCCTGGCGTCGCGAGGTGCCCCGTGAGGTTGGATGCACTGTCACGACTGGTGAGGTTGTCGCTCGCGCGCGAGCGGCGGGGCGCGTTCTTCTCCGCCTTCGGCGTGGCCATGGGCGTGGGCGCGCTCGTGTTCTTCGTGGGGCTGGGGCTGGGGGTGGGGCAGGTCATCCGCGAGCGCATCTTCCCCACGGACTCGCGGCTGGTGGACGTGGTGCCCCCGTCGGTGTCGCTGGGTCTGCTGGGCGGCGGCAAGCTGGACACGGGCGCGGTGGAGCGCCTGCGCGCGCTGCCCGGCGTGGAGACGGCGTACCGGAAGATGAACGTGCGCGTGCCGGCGGTGACGCGCTACGACGGCACCTTCTTCGGCTCGCGCCTGCGCATGGGTCTGGAGGTGCTGGCGGTGGGCGTGGACCCCGGCCTCGTGCAGAAGGACGTGGGGCTCCCGGAGGCGAAGGACTTCAAGGACCCCGGCGAGGGCAAGGCCATCCCGGCGCTCATCTCCACGCGCCTGCTGGAGCTGTACAACAAGACGTTCGCGCCCGCGCGCAAGCTGCCGCAGCTGTCCGCGGAGATGCTCATCGGCTTCGGCTTCCCGGTGGAGTTCAACCGCTCCTACGTGGCGGCCACGTCGGGCGGTCCCAGCTCCACGCAGCAGGCGCAGGTGGTGGGCGCGTCCGACCGGGCCATGCTCGCGGGCATCACCATCCCCCTGGACACGGCGGTGCGCATCAACCGCGCGGCGGGCGCGGACGCGGACAGCTACACCGGCGTCACCCTGGTGGCGGCCGACCCCTCGCACGTCCCGGCGCTGGTGGCGGCGGTGCGGGGCATGGGCTTCGAAATCGATGATCAGGAGCGAAGGCTCGCGGAGAACGCGGGCGCGGCGGTGGCGCTCACCACGTCCGCGCTGGCGCTGTTGTCCATCCTCATCTGCGTGCTGGCCGCGGTGAACATCACCCACGCCATGTCCGCGTCGGTGCGCGCCCGGGCGAAGGAGATTGGCGTGATGCAGGCGGTGGGCGCGTCGCGCGCGGACGTGCGCTCCATCGTCCTGGCGGAGGCCAGCGTGGTGGGCCTGCTGGGGGGCGCGGCGGGGACGGCGGCGGCGCTGGTGCTGGCCTTCGCGGTGGACCGCTTCGCCGCGGGCTACCTGCCCGACTTCCCCTTCAAGCCCGACAGCTTCTTCTCCTTCCCCGCCACGGTGCTGCTGGGCGGCGTGCTCCTGGGGCTCGTGGCCGCGCTCGCGGGGGCCTGGTTTCCCAGCAGCCGCGCCGCCGCCACGGATCCAGCCAGGACGCTCGCGGGATGACGGGCCCGCGCCGCCGGACGTGGGTGTCCAACGCCCTGTGCCTGGGGGCGCTGGGCTGGCTCTACGGTGGCGAGCTGGTGGACGCGCTGCGCGTCCGGACCGAGGAGGTCTCCGCGCTGACGTCGTCCCCCTCCGTCGTGCGCGCGGGCGTCG
The DNA here is from genome assembly GCF_026626625.1 of Corallococcus sp. BB11-1. Lineage (NCBI taxonomy): Bacteria > Pseudomonadati > Myxococcota > Myxococcia > Myxococcales > Myxococcaceae > Corallococcus > Corallococcus sp. BB11-1. The sequence continues at coordinate 184,229 of NZ_JAPNJY010000035.1, forward strand.
TACTGGGCCTTTCGGCGGTGGGGCTGGGCGTGGGGCTCTGGGGGCTGCTGCGCCAGCGGCCGGAGGGCTTCAAGGGCTACCGGCTGCTGCCCATCCTGCTCGTGGGCGCGCTCTTCCTGGACCTGGTGCTGTCGGAGGGACGCTCCCCGCTGGATGCGCCCGCGCAGGCCGTGGTGGCGCTGCGCGAATTCCAGGAGGCGGCGCGCAAGCACGTCACCCCGGAGGCGGTGCCCCTGGACGCGCGCGTCCTCCAGCCCCTCGTCGCCGCGCTGGGCACGCCCCCCTACCGGGAGCGCGGCGTCCAGGTGACGGCCTACGCACTCCAGGTGCGCCGCGACTGCGAGGGCCCCGCCCGTGACGCTTCCGGAGCGCGGCCCGGGACGCTGCTGTACTGTGTCTCCCAGGATGGCAAGCAGGCGTGGGTGACGCTGGTCGGGCTGCCCGCCGAGGTGCGCTGGGGGACGCCGGCCGTCTTCACCATCGGGGGCGAGCCGCGTTTCAGCCTCGTGCGCGCCGGCTCCCCAGAGGAGAATGGGGCCGAGCCCGCCATCGAGCTGGAACTCCCCGAAGCGGATTCGGGCGGCGAAGCCACGTCCCCTTCGCCGTGAATCCGGGCTGCTTGCAGGGCAAGCGGGCGGAAATAGGTCCGCGTGCGCGGTTGACCCTGCGGAGCCGCGATCGATAGGCTCCTCGCAAGGACTCGACCCCCACCCAAAGTGACGACCTCTCAACCGAAGCGGCAACCCATCCCGTTCGGGAAGTATCTCCTCCTGGACCGCGTCAACATCGGCGGCATGGCGGAGGTCTGGCGCGGCAAGCAGTTCGGCGCCAGTGGCTTCGAGCGGCTCGTCGCCATCAAACGAATCCTGCCGAACATCGCGGAGGATGAAGAATTCATCTCGATGTTCATCGATGAGGCGAAGATCAGCGTCCAGCTGACCCACGCCAACATCGCGCAGATCTACGAACTGGGGCAGATCGCCAGCAGCTACTTCATTTCGATGGAGTACATCCCCGGCAAGGACATGCGGGCCATCTTCGACCGCTGTCGCAAGAAGGGCGAACCGGCGCCGGTGCCGCTGGTCGCCTTCTGCGTGGCGAAGATGTGCGAGGGCCTGGACTACGCCCACCGCAAGAAGGACGGGATGGGGCGCGACCTCAACATCGTCCACCGGGACATCTCGCCGCAGAACGTGCTCGTGTCCTTCGAGGGCGAGGTCAAGGTCATCGACTTCGGCATCGCGAAGGCGGCGGGCAAGGCGACGAAGACGCAGGCCGGCATCCTCAAGGGCAAGTTCGGCTACATGAGCCCGGAGCAGATCCGCGGCCTGCCGTTGGACCGGCGCTCGGACGTGTTCGCCATTGGCGTGTGTCTCTACGAGATGCTCACCGGCGAGCGCCTCTTCGTGGGCGACAGCGACTTCAGCGTGCTGGAGAAGGTGCGCAAAGCGGAGGTGCCGTCGCCGTCCACGTACAACCGGCGCATCCCGGAGGCGCTGGAGCGCATCGTGCTCAAGGCGCTCGCGAAGGACGTGGACGAGCGCTACCAGTACGCGAGCGAGCTCGGTGACGACCTGCAGCGCTTCCTGCTCACGAGCGACTCCATCTTCAGCCGCAAGGACCTCATGCAGTACATGAAGTCCACGTTCGCTGAAGAGGTGGAGCGCGAGAAGCAGCGCCTGGCCGAGTACGCGGACATCCGCGCGCCGGACGGCATGCTGGCGGCCATCGAGGCGGGCTACAGCGGCCCGTCGCCGGTGCCCACGCAGAGCATGACCAACCTGCCGGCGGTGCAGCCGTCGTCCGCGCCGGCCGTGGAGCCGGTGTACACGCCGCCGCAGCCGCGGGCCTCCAGCCCCAACGCGGCGCCGCAGGGCGCCCGTCGCTCGCCCACGCTGGCCGCGCTGCCCAAGCTGACCGCCGCGCCCGCCGCACCCTCGCCCAAGGAGGACGAGGAGCTGGCGACGCAGATGGTGGACCGCGACGCCGTCTTCAACGACGCCCCGGAGCCCACCACCCAGCCCGGCGCCGCCATTGGCCGCGCCGTCACGCCGCTGGAGTCCCGCGCCGCCGTGCACGAGGAGGAAGAGGAGGAGCCCAGCACGCTCCCGCCGTCGTCCTCCGCGTACACCGTGGGGCCGCCGCGCCTGTCGCAGAACAACATGCCGGTGCTCAACGCCGCGCCCCCGCGCCCGTCGTTGACCAACGTGCCCACGCTGATGTCGCACGACGCTCCCGCGCCCCGGCCGACGCCGAACCGGGCCGGCGAGGGTCAGCTGCCGCGCATCGTCCGGCCGGACTCCCCGCCCGAGCCGATGCCGCCCCCGCAGCGTCCGTCCACGCCGCCCGTGCTGGGCAACCCCTCGCGGCCGCCGCCGTCGAAGGAGCCGCGCGCGAAGGAGGCCCCCGAAGTGGCCGCGGGCCCGGGCATGGGCCTGCGCGGTCTGGACAAGCGCCTGCTCTACAGCGTCATCGGCCTGGCGTCGCTGCTGATGCTGGTGGGGCTGGCGGTGGTGTTCAAGCCGAGCAGCCCCGCGCTGGGCTACGTCATGGTGGAGCTCAAGACGCCGGAGGCGAAGTCGACCGCCCGGGTGTCCATCAACGCGGGACCTGGCGAGGCGTTCCCCGACACGGGCTTCATCCTGAAGCAGGTGCCCGTCGGCAACACGCTGGTGGTGGTGACCGCGCCCGGCTTCGAGGCCTTCAACCAGTCCGTGATGGTGTCCGAGGGCACCAGCGCCGCCCCGGTGCGGGCGGTGTTGGTGCGGCAGGCTCGCCCGGTGGTGCTGGTGCTCAAGACGCGCCCCGATGACGCCGAGGTGAAGATTGAAGGGAAGGTGGCGCGCGCGCAGGGCAAGAGTGAGTCGGTCATCCGGGACTTCTCCGTCACGACCGACGCCCCGCTCGTGGAGGTGACCGCTCCGGGACACCAGCCCTTCATCCGGAACGTGGCCGTGAAGGACGGGGCCCTGGACTTTTCGGCCGTGCTGGAGCGCTCCGACCTGGAGGTGGTCATCACCTCCAACCCGCCGGGCGCCGCCATCTACCTGGGCAACAAGGACCTGGGCGTCGTCACCCCGAACCCGGTGCGGGTGCCGCCGGGGACGCGGGAGCTCACGCTGAAGGCGAAGTGCCACGTCGACGAGGACGTGGACGTGGTGGCGCCCACGCCGGGCGCCGTCATCAAGGTCGACGCCACGTTGAAGAAGCAGGCGCGTTGTCGCGATTGAGCGGTCGCGCTTAAGCTCGCCCCCTGAGAGTCCTCCCCCCGGATGTGGATGGGGGGAGTGACGCCGGAGGGGTTTCCCGTGACGAAGGTGCGCAAGGTGAACAAGGCGGATCCGCTGGCGGATCTGCCCCGGTGGGCGCAGCAGCTGGCCCGCAAGTACTACACGAAGACCGTCAGCACCTTCCTGCTGTACGGGGCCGTGCGCGATCTCCAGCCGCTGCAACTGGAGGACGGCGGGCGCGGCTTCGGCACGCTCAAGACCTTCTTGTCGGAGGAGCTGTTCGGCGGACGGGACCACGTCCTGTTCTACGACCGCTCGTCGGGCATCCGCTCCGCCTCGCCGGAGACGCAGAAGGACCTGGCGCGGGCCATGGCGGGCTACGACGCGATGTACGGCACCGACTACGCGAAGGTGATGCCGCGCGACCCGGGCCGTGCGCTCCAGATCCTGGAGAACTTCCTGCGCATGCGCCTGAGCGAGGGCCGCTCGCTGGCGCTCATCATCGACTTCGCGGAGACGCTGGTGCCCGGCGGGGAGATGAGCCACCTGTCCGCGGAGGACCGCTTCGTCGTGGCCACGCTGGACAAGTGGGCGCACGACCCGCAGTTCCTGGCGGGCGACGTGTCGGTGGTGCTGCTGGCGGAGAACCTGGCGGACATGTCGCCGCGCATCAGCCGCAACCCGTACGTGGCGCCCATCGAGCTGCCCCTGCCCACCGAGGAGGAGCGCCTGGACTACGTGCGCTCCAAGCTGGACGGCAAGCGGCTCCAGTCGCTGTCGGAGGTGCCGCTGGCGGGCCTGGCGAAGATGACGGCGGGCCTGTCGCGCATCAACCTGGACCGCGTGCTCACGGAGGCGCTGGAGCGCGAGATCCGCATCACGCCGGACATGCTCAAGGAGAAGAAGAAGGAGCTCATCCAGGCGGAGTGCCACGGCCTCCTGGAGTTCATCGAGCCGGCGCACAACCTGGACGCGGTGGCGGGGCACGCGCACGCCAAGCAGATGCTGCGGCAGGCGGCGTCCGCGCTGAAGAAGGGCCGCATCGAGGTCATGCCCATGGGCTACCTGCTGAGCGGGCCGGTGGGCACGGGCAAGACGTTCATGGTGAGCTGCTTCGCCGGGGAGATTGGCATCCCGGTGGTGAAGTTCCTGAACTTCCGCAGCCAGTGGCAGGGCGTCACCGAAGCCAACCTGGAGAAGATCTTCAACCTGCTGAAGGCCCTGTGGCCTGTGGCGGTGATGGTGGACGAGGCGGACACCTTCCTCGGCAACCGCGACTCCGGCGGGGACTCGGGCACGAGCAGCCGCATCTTCGGCTCCATCGCGGCCTTCATGGGCAACACGCAGTACCGCGGCAAGATCGTCTGGTTCCTGCTGACGGCGCGGCCGGACCTGCTGCCCATCGACCTCAAGCGCCAGGGGCGCGCCGAGGAGCACATCGCGCTCTTCTATCCGCAGACGGACGAGGAGCGGAACGAGCTGTTCCAGGTGATGAGCCGCAAGACGGGCGTGTCGGTGGAGGGCGTGGAGTCCTTCGCCACGCTGATTCCGGAGGGTGTGCGCGCCTTCAGCGGCGCGGACATCGAGGCGGTGATGGTGCGCTCGAAGTTCCGCGCCCTGGCGGACAACCGGGACCAGGTGACGAAGGAGGACCTGGCGGCGGTGCTGGCGGACTTCGTGCCGCCCAGCTACCCCCTGGAGATCGAGATGCAGAACCTGGTGGCGGTGCAGGAGTGCACCAGCCGGGCGCTGCTGCCGGAGAACTTCCGCGCGCTGGACCGGGACTACATCAGCCGGCGCGTGCGGGAGCTGAAGATGCTGCTCGAGGAGCAGTGAGTCCGTGCGCCGTCGGCGGAGGGTTCAGCCGACGGTGACGGGGACGCCCAGGTGCGGGTCCTGGAGCGTCTCCACCACGGCGATGCGGTCTCCCACGGCGAGCGCGTCATGCAGCACGAGGATGTCCTCGTTCGCGTGGCGGATGCAGCCGTGGGACACGTCGCCGCCCAGGAGCGCGGGCGCGCTGGTGCCGTGCAGCTCCTCGCCGCTGCGGTGGCCATCCACCCAGGAGAGGTCCAACAGCCGCGCGCCGAACACGTGCCGGTCATTCCACAGCCGCGCGCCCGCGTTCTCCGTGGCCACCTGATCCAGCTTCGCGCGCACCACCTTGAGGCCGGGGTGCGTGGGCGTGGCGGCGGTGCCCACCGCGTTGGGGAAGATGTCCACGAGTCGGCCCTCCGGGTCGAAGAGGAAGGTGCGGTGTTCGCGCAGGGCGATGACGACGCGCACCGGCTGCCCCGCGTAGAAGGGGGAAGGCAGGGCGCGTGCCTGCCCGCGCGAACCGGGTGCGGGGGCCAGGGCCTCCAGGGCGCGCAGGGTGGCCGCGTCGAGCACCCCGCTCGCACGCACGCCAGGGAAGGCCACGCTGGTCGCGTGCACCTGGAAGTTGCGGAGCGCGCGGGCCGTGTCCGGGCCGTAGCGTCCATCCGCGCCGCCGTACAGCGCGAAGCCCATGTCCAGGAGCGCGCCCTGCACCGCGCGCAGTCCGTCTCCGCGAGAGCCCGGCCCGAGCACGGCGCCCGCCGCCACGTCCGCGAGCTGGGGTGAGCCGGTGAAGCGTGCGTGCTCCAGGGGCACGACGGAGGTGAGCGTGGTCAGCGTGGGCGCGGGCTCCTGCGCCGCCAGCAGGGGAGCCGTCACCGTGCGCGCCGGCTCCTGTGCCCCCAGCAGGGGACTCGTCATTGTGCGCACGGGCTCCGGCGCCGCGCGAAGCGGGACGACCGGCGCCCCGAAGCGCATCAGCGTGTTCCCACCCGGGTAGGCCGCGAGCACGAGCGTGCTGGCGAAGCCCGTCCCGGGCGTGAGCGCCGTGCTCCCGAAGACCGTCCTGTCGTCGGGACGTTCGGCTCCACGGGATGGGACGTACCGGAGCAGGGGGGCGCCGGGAGCACGGCCCGGTTCGACAGGGGAGGGCTCCCGCGTGTCGAACGGCTCGGCGGGAAGCGAGGAGGGCTCTCGAAGCAGCGTCGAAGCAATCATGGCCCGGGCAACTGCAAGGCCCCGGCCGTCACCTCACGCTGCTCACCCCCGGGACGAGGCGCCCGGGAGCACCCACGCAGCGGCTACGGCGCGCTCAGCGACAGCAGCTTGCCGGTGGGGACCGTGCGGTGGTCCTTGATGCGGTTCCACTTCATGATGTCCTCGACGGACACGTTGTAGCGCTGCGCCACCGACCAGAGCGTCTCGCCCTCGGCCAGGGTGTGCACCTTGCCCTTGGGGCCGGCGGGCGCCTGCCCGGCGACGGCGCTGGCCACGACGATGGTGCCGCCGCGCTCCTCCACCTTCGCGGGCCCCGTGCCGGCGGGCTCCGACGGCCACACCATCAGCAGCGTGCCCACCGACAGCGTGCGGTTGCGGCGGGGCAGGTTGTTCCACTTCTTCATGTCGTCCACCGACACCTGGAAGCGGTTGGCGATGAGCCACAGGCTGTCGCCCTCCTGCACCCCGTACGTCACGCGCGTGCGGCCGTTCACCTTCTCCGTCTTCACCGGCCCTGCGGCCACGGGCCCCTTGGGCGTTCCCGCGGGCACTTCGTCCTCGGGCCGCGCCGCCACCACGCCGCTGCGCCGCGCCTGCGCCACCTTCGTCGCGAGGGCGCCGCTCACGGCCCCGTTGCCGCCCCGGCCCGTCGGCACCGGAATCACCAGCTCCGCGCGCACCTTCAGCGTCCGCGCGCTCTTGAGCCGGTTCATCTGCAGGATGGCCTCCGGCGCGGTGCCGTACTGCTGGGCAATCTGCGACAGCGTGTCGCCGCGCTTCACCGTGTGCACGCGGAACGTCAGCCGGTCCGCCGGCGACAGCTTCTGGAAGTTCTCCGCGAAGCGCGTCGCGGTGCCCGAGGGCAGCCGCAGCACGTAGGGCTTCGCCGCCGTCGCCGGAGGCGTGCACCAGCGCTTCAGCTCCGGGTTCAGCTCCTGCACGTCCGCCACGCCCACCCCGGCCGAGCGCGCCAGCACGTCCAGGTCCGTGGCGTCCGTGAGCTTCACCTCGTCGTACTCCAGCGCGGACTCGTACTGGAACTCCTCCTCGGAGAAGCCGAACGCGGCGGGGTTCTTCGCCACCAGCGCCGCGGCGATGAGCTTGGGCACGTAGTGCTTCGTCTCCTTCGCGAGCCCCTTCTCCTCCGCCAGGAGCCACCAGTCCCTCGTCCCGTAGCGCTCCACCATCTTGCGCACCCGGTACGAACCCGTGTTGTAGCCCGCCCACGCCAGGTACCAGTGGCCCAGCTCGCCGTAGAGGTCCTTCAGGTACGCCGCCGCCGCGTGCGTGGCCTTGATGGGGTCGCGCCGCTCGTCCACCCAGAAGTCCTGCTTGAGGCCGTACTGCTTGCCGGTGCTGGAGATGAACTGCCACGGCCCGGCCGCGTGCGCCCACGAATAGGCGTGCGCGGAGAAGCCGCTCTCGATCATCGCCAGGTACACCGTGTCCCGGGGCAGGCCCCTGGACTCCAGGATGGGCTGCATCACCGGCAGGTAGCGCGTGGAGCGCGCCATCCACTTGCGGAACCACTTGCGGCCAGGGCCCTGGAAGAACTGGATGTACTCGGCCACCCGGGGCTGCATGTCCACCGGGATGTCGAAGCGGTCCTTCACCAGCGAAACATCGAAGGTGGACAGGTCCGTGATGCGCGCGAGCGCCGGGGGCGTGTCGTCCTCGCGGAAGGTGGGCTCCTCCAGCGCGTCCAGCATCCGCAGCCGCAGCGGGTTCGTCAGCCCCAGCCGCCGCAGCGACTGCATCATCTCCGCGTTCGGCTTGGACTCTGGATCCAACGCGGCGCCTTCCAGGGCGCGCAGCTCCTCCAGCTCCGCGGATTCCGCCTCCACTTCCTCCGTCTCCTCGGCTTCCTCCAGGGGAACCGGGGGGGCCGCGAGGCTCCCGTCCGCCGTCAGCGAAGGCGCCTCGGCGGAGGGCAGCGCCCGCACGCCAGGCGGCGGCACGGGCTTCGGCGCCACCCCCTGCGCGGAGGGGACCGAGGCCAGGGCAAGCAGGAGCAGTGAGAGAGGCGGCATGGGAACGCCAGGCGAGGTCGCCCAGAAGCAGGCGAAGGCCGCAGTATTCGCCAGCTTTCTTGACAGTCAAACAACAAGTCGCCCGGTATGCCCTCCGGACGGACCCCGCGTGGGGGCAGGCGACCCTATTTCGCCGGGGGCTCCGCTGCCTGCCCGCTGCTTACCGGTCTTCCATGACCTGGGGCGAGGATGCGGGGCAGGTAGGTGGCGAAGTCGAAGTGCGGCGAGTTCTCCGGGTTGTGGCAGGTGACGCACACCGCCTGCCCGGGCTTGCCGACGATGGTGTCCGCGCCCGGCGCGTCCACGTGCCTGGAGCCGGGGCCGTGGCAGCTCTCGCAGCCCACGTCCTCGCGCCCGGCCACCTTGTCCAGCCGGCACACGCCGCCGGGCTGCTGCCAGCCGGTGACGTGACAGCCGATGCAGTTGAGGTGGTGCTGCTTGCCCACCGCCTCCAGCGTCTCCCACGCGTGGTGGTGCTTGCTGCCCTGCCACACGGTGGTGGCCTCCGGGTGGCAGTCCGCGCACGCCGCGCTGCCGACGAAGCCCGCCTGGTCCTTCGCGGGCAGCGGGCAGTCCTGGCCGTGCGCCTTCGCCCATTCAAGGTTCAACTTCCCCACGTCCGCGTCGTACGCCGTCACCAGCGCCTGCGCGTCCTTCGCGGAGGCCAGGTTCGACTCCAGCGGCAGGAAGCGCAGCGCGAAGCCGTTGACGTCCGTGGCGGGTGCGGGCGGCGCGGTGAGCAGGCCCTGCTTGCGCGCGGAGAGCTCGTCGCGCTTGCCCTGCTTCAGCGCCTTCAACTTCGGGTCGATGCCCGGCAGGTTGATCTCCTTGTCCAGGAGCGCGAGGCGCTGCTCCAGCGCCGTCACCTCCCGGTCCGTGTCCCCCTGCGAGCGCTGGAGCGTGAACGGCCCCTTCGCGGCCGCGTACGTCAGGTCCACGCGCAGCAGCGACCGCCCCTTGCTCTGCACCGCCACCACCGGCACGTCGGAGCGCACCAGCCGGTTCTCCTCCGCGGAGAACTCCCCGGCGCTGTGCGTGGCGACCACCAGGTTCGCGGCCAGCCCCGGCAGCGCGGCGGCCGCCTGGGCTGCCTCCAGCGGCTGGTCAAGCAGGCCCACCACGAAGTCCGCGCCCTGGGCCCGCGCCTGCTGGCTCGCCTGGACCAGCGCCTCACCGGAGGCCGCGGCCACCACGGCCACCTTGCGTGCGCCCGCGTCCAGCAGCTTCACCCCGCCCGGCGCCACCTCCGGCAGGCCCAGACCCCGGCGGAAGTCCGCGCCGCGCGTGTCGTCCAGCGCGCCCGTGGCCCGCACCGCGAGCCCCATGGTCCGGAACGCGTCCGCGAGCGCCTTCGCCTTGCGCTCCTCCTGCGGCACCTGGTCCGGCTTGAGCGTCAGCTCCCCGAAGAGGCTGTTGCCGCCGTCCACGTACAGCACCGGCTGGCCCCCCAGGCGCGCCTGCTGCACCTGGAACGCCGCCCGGCCGATGCCACCGCGCATGTTCTCGCTGCACCCGCAGGGGCCCAGGTAGCCGCGCGTGTCGGCGGAGATGAAGAGGACGGCCCCCGGTGGGGAGACCACCGGGGCGGGGGAGGAGGCGCCCTCCTGGGGGCGCGACTCCTGGCGCCTGCAACCGGAGACGAGCGCGCCCACGAGCACCGCGAGGACGACCGCGCGCATCACCATCACCTCACCAGAGGATGCTCTGCACCAGCTCGTCGATCTTCTCGCCCATCGCCTCCAGGCCGTTCACCTTGGAGAGCGAACCATCCGCGCCCACCTGCTCCGCCAGCTTCGACAGCTCGTCGTCCGGCAGGCTGGAGAACAGCACGATGGGGATGTCCTGCGTGCCGTACTCGTTCTTCAACGTGCGGCAGATGTCCGTGCCCTTCGCTTCGGGCATGTGGATGTCGGTGAGGATGAGGTCCGGCCGCCAGATCTGGAGCGTTTTCTCAAACTCCATGAGCGTGGAGGTGGCCACGACCTCATAGCCCCGTGCCTCCAGGACGGCCTTCTCCATGGCGAGGGTGATCTCGCTGTCGTCAATCAGGAGGATTCTTCGCTTCTGCTCGGACACGGCGACCTTCCTTGGGGGTCGGTTCTAGCCCACCACCTCGCAGTGCACCAATGCTTTCCCGTCAGGGGCCTGGAGCCCGCTTTCTGGCTCTCCGGCGGGGGCGTCCCCGCCCGCCCGCCTGGCCCGGGGGCAGGTCCGTCTTTCACGGGCAGGGGGCCGGAAAAGCGGTATGGAGGCGCCCATGAAGCTCCGCGCCCCCCGGGCCCTGGCGGCCCTCCTCCTCTGGACCGTCCTCTGCGGCCTCCCCGCCGCCGCCCTCAACCCCGGCCTGGGGCAGGTCCCGCAGGACCTGGACCGGCAGTCGCCCCGCGCCACCGCGAAGGGGTTCCTGGACGCGGTGCATCGTGGCGACTACCCCCGGGCTGCCCACTACCTGTACCTGGACTTCCTTCCGGCCGCCGAGCAGGCCACGCGTGGGCCCCAGCTGGCGCGCCGGCTGAAGTTCGTCCTGGACCGGGAGCTGTCCATCGACGTGTCCGCGCTGGCGAAGACGCCGGAGGTGGACGCCACGAACCCGCGCTTCGACTCGCTGGGCGCCATCCAGCTCAAGGGCGCGGGCGTGCCCATCCGCCTGCAGCGGGTGACGGTGGACGGCACGCCCACCTGGGTGTTCGCGGAGGCCACCGTGAAGATGGTGGATCCGCTCTTCGACGAATACGGCCCGCTGCTCACGGAGACGCTGCCGTCCTTCTTCTTCGACCGCTCCGTGCTGGGCCTGGAGCCGTGGCAGTGGCTGGGCCTGGTGGTGACGCTGCTGGGCGCGTGGATCCTCTCCTACCTCCTGGAGAAGCTGCTGCTGGCCGCGGCCCTGCGCGTGGCGCGCTGGACGAACATCAGCTGGGATGACCAGGTCGTCAACGCGGGCCGGGGGCCCCTGCGCCTGCCGTTCTTCGCGGGCCTGCTGGCGCTGGGCACGTCGTTCCTGCTGCTGCCCCCGCCGCTGCGGCTGTTGAGCGGCCGGGTGAGCTACTCGCTGGTCATCGTCGCGGTGGCCTGGTTCATCCTGCGCTTCCTGCGCGTGTCGGAGGCGTTCGTCCAGAGCCGCGTCACCACCGAGGCGGGCAACAAGCCCCGCGCGCGCTCGCTGCGCACCCAGCTGGCCGTGCTGCGCGCGGTGTTCGAGGTGGCCACCTACGTCATCGCCGCCGCGCTGCTGCTGATGCAGTTCGAGGTGGTGCGCAACGTCGGCGTGTCGCTGCTCGCCTCCGCCGGCATCGCCGGCCTCGTCATCGGTCTGGCCGCGCAGAAGTCCATCTCCACGCTGCTCGCCGGCATCCAGCTGTCCATCACCCAGCCGGTGAGCATTGGCGACCAGGTGCTGGTGGAGAACGAGTTCGGCACCGTGGAGGAGATCACCCTCACGTACGTCGTTTTGCGCATCTGGGACCAGCGCCGGATGGTCATCCCCATCACCCAGTTCCTGGACAAGCCGTTCCAGAACTGGAGCAAGGGCTCCCCGGAGATGATGGGCACCGTCATCCTCCAGGTGGACTACATGGCGGACATCGACGCGCTGCGCGCCGAGCTGGACCGCGTCCTGGCGAACGAGGGCAAGCACCTGTGGGATGGCCGGGTGAAGACGCTGGTCGTCTTCGACGTGATGGACAAGACCCTCACCGTGCGCGCGCTGGTGAGCGCGGCGAACTCCAGCCAGCTGGGCGACCTGCGCTTCCTCGTGCGTGAGCGCCTGGTGCTCTTCCTGCGCGCGCGGCCCCAGTGGCTGCCCACGGTGCGCAGTGAGTCCCGGCCCGCCCAGGCCCAGCCCACCCGGGACGAGGACGCCGCCTCGGCGGGCGCCCCGGAGCCCCGGGCCTGAGCCCGGGGGGCGCCGGGAAGAGCGGACGCTTGCACGGATGTTCGCCGCGCGATGAATATGTCGCCCCGCGCGCCGTATCACGCGCAAGACAAGAGCAGTCGCACCCACGCTTGGGAGTCCAACAGATGAAGCGTCCTGTCACGTTGTGCGGAGCCCTGGCGCTCCTGGCCGTCGCCGCGCCGCTGACCGCGAGCGCCCAGGAGCGTGACGGTCGCACCGACGGACCCGAGGAGTCGGAGTACGGCAAGGGCGGCTACGGCGACAACCGCCGGGGCGTCTCGCTCCAGTTCGACTGGGGCGCGGCCATCAACTCCCGGGAGAACCCCGCGGGCGCGCCGGAAGGCCCGCCCCTGTTCGTGGGCGCCACCGTCTCCCTCTGGGGGGATGACTGGTACCGCCTGGACGCCAGCGGCGCCTACGTCTTCGACGGCGGCCGGTTCATCGGCAACGTGGGTCCCACCTTCCGCACCTGGGGCTGGCCGGTGTCCTTCACCGCCGGCATCAAGGCGGGCGCCATCGTCATCCCGGAAGGGGAGGGCCTGCGCTTCGCCCTGTCGCCGCAGATTGGCGCGGAGCTGTTCCTGGGCCGCCGCGACCGCGTGCTCATGGGCCTGCACTACTCGCCGGACATCCCCATCGGGGGAGGAGGAGTGACGAACCGGTTGTTCATGAACATCGGATACCGGTTCTGACCGCCATGATCGCCCAACTGCTCGCCGCCACCGTCGCGCTGACCGCTGCCCAGGCGCCCCGCGCCGCCGCCCCCCCCGTCTCCCTGCCGTTCCCCACCGGGAACACGCAGACCTACAACATCATCCAGTGGGACCCGAACCAGCTTCCGCGCATCTATGAGCGCTCGGACCAGCTGCCCCTCACGGACGAGGAGCTGACCAAGCTGTCCCAGGCCGGCTTCGAACCCGCGCAGCTCGTGAAGATGATTGAAGAGCGCCGCTGCGCGTGTGACGCGAGCGCGGACGGCCTCATCCGCCTGAAGAAGGCGGGCGTGGACAAGACGGTCATCGCCGCGGTGTCGCGCCAGGGGCTCGCGCCCAACCGGGAGCTGAACCTGCTGGTGACGCTGGACTTCACCGGCGAGGGCCGCACCGCGCGCGAGGCGTTCCTCTACTTCTTCGTGGACGACGGGGACATCACCCGCGTGTTCTCCGCGAACCTCCCGGAGCTGCTCCAGCGCCGCAACACCCATGAGACGATGGTGGACCGCAGCGACATCGTGATCGCGCGCACGGTGCGCCGCATCCAGCTTGCCGGCCGCGTGCCGCTCAGGACCTACGGCGCGCACCGCGTGCTGGTGGCCGCCAGCGCCAGCCCCACGCTCACGCACCCCTCGCAGCTCACCGCCCAGGAGCGCGCGAAGGCGCAGACGTACACCTTCGACTATCCGCGCAGCTCGTTGCAGAGCCTCTGCCGTCTGACGGCCGGCTACCGCCGCGACGCGGTGCTTGCGTACAAGTGGAACTTCGAAGGCAGCCGCTTCGAATGCGAATGGAACTAGGAGTCAACCCGACCATGAACACCCGCCGCCTGTTGCTGTCCGCCCTCGTCGCCGTGTCGCTCGTCGGCTGTGGGGGGCCGCGCGCCTTCACGCGTGGCACCTACGAGGACCCCAACACCATCGAGATGCTGGGGGACCGTTTCAACGAGAACGACCTGCAGCTCATCGCGAAGAAGATGGCCGAGTCGCTCGCCAGCTCCCCGCGCTTCGCCCAGCCCCCGCCCCAGGGCTCGCCCCTGCCCATCGTCCTCGTGGGCAAGCTGCGCAACAGCACCAGTGAGCACATCGACATGCGCTCGCTGGGCGACAAGATCCAAACGGCGCTCGCGCAGACGGGCCGCTTCGCGCTGGTGGACCAGCAGGCGCGCCAGGACATCGCGGAGGAGTACGAGTACCAGCAGTCCGGCTACGTCAGCCCGGACGCCGCCAAGGCCCCCGGCCAGCAGGCGTCGGTGGACTTCCTGATGACGGGCGACCTCGCCTCCATCATCCAGGAGGTCGGCCGCGACAAGCTCGTCTATTACAAGATGACCGCGAAGCTGAACGACGTGCGCTCGGGCACCATCGCCTGGACGGACGAGAAGCAGATCCGCAAGAAGTTCGAGAAGCAGGGCGTGAGCTGGTAGTCGCCTCCGTGTCCAACGTGTCCGACATCGCCTCGCGGGCCCCACGCGCCACCGTCCGACAGGGCGTGGCGCGCTGGGGCCTGCTGTTCGTCACCGCCCTGGGCCTGCTGAGCGGCTGCGCCAGTGACTACGTGGCGCGCACCGCGGCGGCGCGCCTGGCGTACCAGGCCTCCGACTATCCGCGCGCCCTGCGGGAACTGGAGGACGAGGAGAAGGGCGCCCCGCAGCGCGACCAGCTCCTGTTGATGCTCGACAGGGGCATGGTGCTGCACGCGGCGGGGCAGTGGGAGGCGAGCACGAAGGTCCTGGCGGAGGCGGACCGGCTCGTGGGGGAGCTGGACATCACCTCCGTGAGCGAGGAGGCCGGCGTGCTCCTCAGCAACGAGCGCCGGCGTGCCTACCGGGGAGAGGACTTCGAGAAGCTGATGATCTCCGTCCTCCAGGCGCTCAACTACGCGCAGCTGGGTCGGGACGAGGACGCGCTCGTGGAGGTCCGCCGCGTCAACGAGCGCATCGAGAAGATGATCACCGACGAGAAGAAGCCGTACGAGCAGCTCGCCATCGCCCGCTACATGGGCGGCGTGTTGTACGAGGACCAGCGGGAGTGGGACTCGGCCTTCATTGACTACATGAAGGCGTACGAGTTGGAGCCCCGCCTGGGCGGACTGGTGGAGCCCCTGCTGCGGCTGGCGAAGAAGACCGGCCGCGACGACGCCTACGCCATGCTGTCCCAGAAGTTCCCGGACGTGGAGCACTCGCCGCCCGGGCCGGAGGACGGGCAGCTCGTCGTGGTGGTGGAGGCGGGCCTGTCGCCGGAGAAGACGTCCGCGTCGCGCGACTACAACGACTCCGGGGAGCTCATCTCCGTGCCGGTGTACCGCGACCGCGGAGGCACACCGGCGGTGCGCGTGGCGGTGGGGGACCGCTCGGAGCGGGCGGTGACGGTGACGTCGCTGTCGCGGGTGGCCCAGGTGCACCTGAACGACCGCATCGGCCGGATGCTGGCCAAGCAGCTCGCGGGCGCCGTGGCCAAGGCGGGCGTGGCCGCGGGCGTGGGCGCGCTGACCAAGAGCAAGGAGCTGGGCGTGCTGACCTTCCTGCTGCTCAACGCCGGCAACCAGCCCGACCTGCGCTCCTGGCTGTCGCTGCCCGCGGAGTTCCAGGTGGCGCGCTTCCGGCTTGCTCCGGGAAAACACACCGTCCAGGTGGACGCGCCGGGCCGGCCGACGACGCACGCGGTGGAGGTGAAGCCGGGCCGGGTGGCGGTGCTGGTGGTGCGAAGCTATTGAACGCCGCGTTTTGCGGTTAGGGTGCGCGCCCCATGTCGCCGGTCGTGGCTGAAGTCTTCCTTTATTCCTGCATCGTCGTGATGAGCGCGCTGGCCGGCGCGGCGGTGGTCGTCCTCAATGAGAAGTCCACGCGGCTGGTGACGTTCCTGGCCTTCGCGGCGGGCGTCATGTTCGGCGCGGCCTTCTTCCACATGCTCCCGGAGGCGTACGAGGGCGGCGGCTGGTGGGCCTTCGCGCTCGTGCCGCTGGGCTTCCTCTTCGTGCTGGTGCTGGAGCGCTACCTCGTCGCGCACGCCTGCGAGGAGCCGCCGGACTGCGCGGAGCACGTCCACGGCCGCGCGCTGGGCCTGAGCGCGTTCCTGGGCCTGTCCACGCACACGCTCTTCGACGGCATCGCGCTGGGCTCCTCCGTGAAGGAGGGCGTGGGCGCCATGGCGCTGCTGGCCATCACCGCGCACAAGATTCCCTCGTCGCTGTCGCTCGCGTCCATCCTCCAGGCGGAGGGCAAGAAGCGCGGCACCATCCTGGCGTACACGGCGCTGTACGGCCTGATGGTGCCGGTGGGCGCGCTCCTCTACTTCGGCTTCGACGCGGTGCTGCGCTTCGAATCGCTGGCGCCCAAGGCGCTGGCCTTCTCCGCGGGCACCTTCCTCTACATCGCCGTGTCGGACCTGCTGCCGCACGTGAACAAGCACGGGCGGGACAAGCCCGGACGCAACCTGGTGGCACTGGCAGCCGGGTTGCTGGTGATGTTCGTGCTGGCGCGCGTCCTCGGGCACACGGAGCACTGACGCACCATGGAACGACGCACGGACTGGTACGAGCACCCGGAGTACTACGAGGCCATCTTCGGCACGGACACCGTGCGCGAGGCGGACTTCCTCCAGGCGCTGAGCCAGCGCTACGGCACCGGCGGCAACCAGTGGCTGGAGCCCGCGTGCGGCGCGGGCCGCTTGGTTGAGGAGGCCGCGCGCCGGGGCCTGCGCGTCGCGGGCTACGACTTGTCGGACGCCATGCTCGCGCACGCGCGCAAGCGCCTCACCCCCGCCGAGCGCCGCCGCGTGAAGCTGTCACGGGCGCGCATGGAGGACTTCTTCGACCCCGGGCTGGAGGGCCGCGTGGACCTGGCCCACACCCTGGTCTCCACCTTCCGCTACCTGGACAGCGAGAAGGCCACGGTGGAGCATCTCACCGGCACGCGGCGGCTGCTCAAGCCGGACGGCCTCTACGTGCTGGGCTTCCACCTCACCGACTACGCGCGCCCGGGGCCGGAGCACGAGCGCTGGGTGGGCCAGGTGGGCCCGGACAAGGTCGTCTGCAACACCCACGAGGGCCTGCCGGAGAGGCGCCTGCGCCGCTCGCCCATGCGCAACCGGCTGCGCGTCACCGGTCCCGGCAAGGACTGGCTCATCGAGACGACGTGGTATTTCCGCACCTACGACGAGCCCCAGGCGAAGCGCCTGTTCCGCAAGGCGGGCCTGCGCGTCGTGGCCACGTTCACCTTCGACTACGACCTGGAAGCGCCGGTGGGGCGCGGCAGCAACCGGTTGGATCGCGTCTTCGTGCTCCAGCCGGACACCGCCACGCCCTGACAGCGGCCCTGCCCTGGAGGGTGGGGTGGGGTGTCCTCGGGTGGATGGAGGCCCGGGCTCCTGGCGCGGGCCGCTGGAGTCCCGGTGCTAGCGTCCCCGGCATGGAAGCCTCGCCGGCACCGGGGACGCAGGCGCGCGGGGATGGCCGCGAGGCGCGGCTGCTCCTGGGCTTCGACTTCGCCGGCACCTTCGTCTTCGCGGTGGAGGGCGCCATCGCCGCCATCGCGGGCGGGTTGGATCCGCTGGGCATCCTGGTGCTGTCGTTCACCACGGCGCTGGGCGGCGGCATCCTCCGCGACCTGCTCATCGGCGCCATTCCGCCCAACGCCATCCGCGACCCGCGCTATGCCCTGGTCGCCTTCGCGGGCGGCGCGACGGTGCTGCTCCTCCACCGCTTCGTGAGCTTCGTGCCGCCCGCGCTCCTCGTCACGCTGGACGCGGCCGGGCTGTCCCTGTTCGCCATCGCCGGGGCGCGCAAGGCGCTGGACTTCGGCCTGCGCCCGCTCATGGCCATCCTCATGGCCGCCATCACCGGCGCGGGCGGCGGCACCGTGCGCGACCTCTTCCTGGCCCACGTCCCCACCGTGCTGCGCGCGGACATCTACGCGGTGGCGGCGCTGTCCGGGGCGCTCGTCATGGTGGTGGGCCAGCGGCTGGGGCTGCCCTCCCGGACCATGGCCTTCGTGGGGGGCGCGGCCTGCTTCGCCCTGCGCGTCATCAGCGTCTGGCGCGGCTGGAACCTGCCCCACCTCTCCGGCATGGGGAGGGGATGACCCGGCCCCTTCGTTGGGGGCCCAGGCATGTGACGCGTCAGGCCCGGAATGGACGCGTCCGCGTTCCGGATGGACGCGTCCGCGTTCTGTCAGGACGCATTGGGTGGCAGGCGTTCAGCGGAACTGCCTGGAATCACATGGTTTCAGCTTCTGGCACGGCATCCGCAAGAGCCTGGCGGCACATGCTGGCAACGGCGTGTACCGCATCCGGCTGCACCCGGAGCGCGGAAGGAGGGGCCGCTCCTTCCGCGCTCTCCATCCTTCATCTCCGATAGAGTCCGCGTCTGATTTCAGGACGGCTTCGCCGGTCTGCGGTGGCGCGGCATCCGCACGGAGGCGAAGGGGATGCGAGACGAGTTGGCGCAGCTCATGGCTGCGCTCAGGGATTCCAGGGACTTCGAGTCGGCCGCGGCGGCGACGCTGCGCCGGATGCTGGCCGCGGCGGAGGCCGCGGTGGCGTCCAGCCGCTACGCGGGGCGCGCCCGGGTCCTTCGCGGCATCGTCCACCTGCGCCCCGGAGAAGCGTACCGCCGCCTGGCGGCGCTGGACGTGGGCGCCCGGGAGACGACGGACGCGGGTGTCGGCACGCCCTTCTTCACCTCCGCCACGGCGTGGCGCGCGGTGGTGGAGCACCGCTGCGCGGTGTCCATCGACGTGAACATCGGCACGGTGCAGCCGCACGCGCCGGACGCGCCCGTGACGGGAGACCCGGGCCTCGCGGGCTTCCACAGCAACGAAAGCAAGCAGCGCTTCCTGGGCCGTCACGCCACGCACGTCTGCGTGCTGCCCCTGCGCACGCCCGCGGGCATGGAGGGCATGATTTCGCTGGAGGCCGAGTGCCTGGCCGCGATGGGCCAGGAGTTCGTCTGGCGCGACGCCGGGGACCTGCTCCAGCTCTTCACGGACATCGCCGCGCCGTACCTCACCGCGCTGCCGCAGCGGCCGGTGGCCACGCCGGAGGTGGACGAGTTCCTGCCGGTGGTGGGCCGCTCCATGGCGGAGCTGCTGCCCATCCTCCGGGTGTTCGCGCTCCAGGACGAGACCATCCTCGTCAGCGGCGCCACGGGCGCGGGCAAGTCGCGGCTGGCGCGCTGGTGCCATGAGCGCTCCAACCGCCGGGGCAAGCCGTTCGAGACGCTGGACCTGGTGACGGTGCCGGAGGACCTCCAGATGGCGGAGCTCTTCGGCTGGAAGAAGGGCGCCTTCACCGGCGCCACGCGCGACGCGCCGGGCGTGGTGGCCCGCTCGGATGGCGGCACGCTGTTCATCGACGAAATCGACAAGCTGTCGCTGAAGGCGCAGGCGGGCCTGCTGCACCTCTTGGAGTCGCGCAGCTACCGGCCGCTGGGCGAGGGCACCGGCGAGAAGCTCGCGGACGTGCGCTTCATCATCGGCACCAACGCGGACCTGCACGCGCAGGTGCGGGCCGGCCGCTTCCGCGAGGACCTGTACTACCGCGTGAACGTGCTGCCGGTGCGCATGCCGCCCCTGCAGGATCGCAACGACGAGATTCCCCTCTGGGCGCGGTACATGGTGAACCGCCGCCACCGCGAGCGGCAGCCGGAGGGCTCCGCGCGCCTGGCGCCGGAGGCGGAGCACCTGCTCGTCACCAGCTCCTGGCCGGGCAACCTGCGCCAGCTCGACAACATCGTGCGGCGCGCCTACACGCTGGCGATGGTGGAGCACGCCGGGGCCGGGGGCGACCTCGTGCTGCTGGAGAAGCACGTCGCGCGGGCGCTGGACTACGAGCAGGCGCCGGGCGGACGTCCGCTGCCGGAGGCCCTGCGCGCCGCCGCGCAGGCGTTCGTGGGCGAGGCGCGTCGCCGGGGCGCGCCGTTGGATCTGGACCTCGCGGACGGCTTCCGGGGGCTGGTGCTGGGGCTGGCCATCCGGCAGGTGGGCCGCGACGAGGCCTTCCGCCTGCTGGGCCGCGAGAGCCTGGTGAAGAACCGCAACCACCACAAGGCGCTCAAGCGCGAGCTGGAGAAGGTGGACGGGCTCTACAAGGCCCTGGGCGAGGACGGCTCCCCGTTCTCCGACCTGCTCGAAGGCGAAGAGGCCACGTGACGTCCGCCGCCGCGCCCCGGACGTGCCGGGGCGCCGCGGACCTGGCTCACTGCACGGCCTTGCCCAGCGGCTGGTAGCTGTCGTCGCGCAGGCCCACGAGCACGCTGGCGCCGCTGTCCGTCACGCGCAGCTCGCCGTAGCGCGCGTTTTCGTAGCGCTCCGCGTGGCCCTCCTGGAAGAAGAAGGCCTCCGCGCCCAGGCGCATGCGCGAGTTGCGGATGCGGAAGCGCAGGCGGATCTCGTCCGGCGCCAGCGCGGTGCCCGGCGTCTCGTAGCGCACGAACTGGCCCACGCCGTGCTCATCCAGGCGCAGCACCACGTTGCCGTCCGCCTGGGGCGCCTCGCGGCCCTCGCGCCAGGTCTGGCTGATGGCGTAGTCGAGCACCATGTAATCGCCCTGGATGAGCGAGCGGGGATCCACCGGCGCCAGCCGCAGCAACACCGGGCGGCCCCGGGCCAGCACGGTCTCCTTCTGCGCGACGAGGGCAGCCGTGGCGACGAGCACCAGCGCGAGCCCCCCGAAGATGACGGCGCCGCGTTTCATCGGGCCTCCGAGAGCACGGCGGAGGCCCGCCGCTGGAAGAACTGCCGCACGCCCAGCAGGACGAGCCCGCTGCCCACGAGCGCGAGCGCCTTGGCGAGCAGGGTGAGCCGCAGGTCGTAGTAGTAGAACGAGCCGAACGTCAGCAGGAACGCCACCGCCAGCCCCAGCATCACGCGGCTGCGGCGGTGGAAGCCGAGCGTCAGCATCAGGCCCGCCACGAGCAGGCCCGGCGTGCTCAGCGTCATCCCGGTGAGCAGCACCAGCGCGAAGGCGGCGGGAAGCCAGACGCCCCGGTCCTTGTCCAGCCCCTGCTCGCGCAGCACCTGCCACCCCGTCCACAGGGCGATGAGGCAGAGCGGCACGGTCAGCGCCCCGCCCGGCATGAAGTCGCCGCTGAACATGTAGTGGAAGCCATCCTGCGTCCCGACGACGTTGCGGAACAGCAGCCACCCGGGCACGGCGCAGGCGAGCGCGAAGGCGATGGGGCCCACGCGGTGGCCCAGCCGGCCCTTGCGCAGTCGGGGCTCGAAGACGAGCAGGCCGCAGAGCGCCGCCGTGCCCAGCACCGCGCACACGTCCACGCCCAGGCCGCTCAGGGCCTCCTGCGCCAGGTAGCCCAGGGACACGCAGATGCCCAGGGTGGCCAGGAAGTAGAGGATGACGTCGGGGAAGTACGCGAGCAGCACGACGCACAGCCCCCCCGCCACGAGCGCGACGGTGATGTCGTCGTGCGTCCAATCCGCCATGGCGGCCAGGATGGAGCCCACGCCCGCCAGGCACGTGGACAGGCTGAGCTGCTCCATGAAGGGGCCCTCCGTCTTCCGCCGCAGGAAGATGGCCCCTGTGTACAGCGCCACGCCCACCACGATGAGGACCCCTGCCTCGTCCCACAGCCCGGCGCAGGCGAAGAAGCTCATCAGGAAGCCGGCGGACATCCACGCGCCCAGGCCGGACAGGGCCTTCACGAACCAGGGCGAAGCGCTCAGGGTCCGCTGCCGGACCTCCAGGGCCGTGCGGGCGCGCGCCTCCACCTCCGCGTCCACCTGGCCTTCGGTCACCAGTCCGCGCAGGACGTCCCGCATCGACGGTCGCAGGGCCATGTCAGGTCTCCTCCGTGACGCCGGTGGCGTGGGACTCGTGGCGCAGCCAGGTGACGGCCAGCGCCATCTCACCGATGACCAGCGGGGTCATCACCAGGAGGACGATTTCCTCGGGCATCGAGCCCTCGATGAGGAAGTAGCCCACCGCCGTGGTGACGAGCGTCATCGCGCACAGGGCGGACACCGTGAGCAGGAACAGCTCGCCGCGCAGGTGGCGGTGCAGGGCGTAGGTGGCGCCCATCGCCGCCAGCAGCAGCAGCAGGGACAGGCCGGATTCGACCGAGCGGTCGCTGCTGCTGACGATGAACAGGATCGCCATGCCGAGCAGGGGCGTCACCGTCATGAGGGACAGGACGCGCGGCAGCCACCGCCCCTGGAGCCAGGGCACCTTGAGGTGGGCGAAGTGTTCGTACGTGGCCCAGGCGAAGCCGTTGAGCGCGCCGAGCAGCAGCGCCAGCAGCCCCTCCCGGGACCCCAGCCCGTCCATGCGCTGGCCCCAGAAGAGGATGACGCCCGTGTTGATGAGCACGTGCTGGAGCAGCCACAGCGGCGTGAAGCGCGCCAGCGCCACCCACGGCAGGATGAGCGCACCCCACCCGATGAACAGCTCATACGGGTCCGCGCCCGTCTGGTACGTCTGCCCGTACACGGCGAGCAGCGGGCCCACGAGCACCGCGGACGCGAGCAGCGCGAACTGGCCCGCGGGCCTCTCTCCCAGCCGCCACGCCCCCACCGCCGTCGCGGTGATGCCCAGCGCGATGAGGCCCAGCTTCGCGAAGCGCCCCAGCTCCGCCCAGTTGTAGGCGAAGAAGTACACCACGCCCGCGAGCACCAGCAGCGAGCCCAGGGCCATCAGCGTCATGGACACGAACGCGTGCCACGCGGAGCGCGACGGCGAGGCGACGGCCAGGTGCAGCGCGCGGCCGTACGCGTCCGGGCTCAGGATTCGGGCGTCCGCCAGCGCATGCAAGCGCTCCGGCGTCGCCTCCAGGTCGAGGAAGTCTTTCGTCACGGCGGACGACTGTAGCCTGTTTGACGGAGGGGCCGGGACAATGGCCCCCGGCCCCTCCAGACACAGTCGGTGCTACGGCGTGACGTCGGTGATTTCGTAGCCGAAGGCCTCCGGAATCAGCCACTTCCAGATGCCGAAGCCACGGGCGCGCTTGAGCGCGAGGAAGTACCTGCCGGTCGTGGGCGGCACGAACGAGACCCCCGTCCTGTCGCTCGCCAGCTCCGCCCCCAGCAACTGACCCTGGGCATCCGTCACCGTGGTGCTGGCATGGAAGGGGCTGCTGTTGTTGGAGTCATCCCTCAGCAGGTACTCGTGGCCCGCCACGAGGTCCACGGCCAGCACGTCGACTTCATTCTGGGCCCCCAGGTCGACCCTCACCCGCGCGGGCACCGTGACGGCGGTGGCCTCGGCCGCGACGTCCCCATGGTCATCCGGGCCCGCGTCGCGGACCTTGCAACCATACCGGGTGGAGTTGGCGGAGTAGGGGCCGCTGGCACGGACGCGCAGCAGGAGGTCCCCTCCGCCAGCGTTCTTGATGGCCATGTCGGCGATGCCGCCGTTGAACTGGACGGCGTTGTACGTGCCCAGCAAGGTGCCGTCCGGGCGGATCAACTCCATGTCCGGATCCCTGTTCGCGCCATCAAAACCACTGCAGACCGCACGCAGGATGTGGTTTGCGGGAACAGTGAGCCGCCACGCGTCCACGTCATCGGGGCGCTCCAGGAATCCGATGAAGGCATGCTCCGTTTCGCTGAACGGCTGGGGCACCGCCCCGTCCGCGGAGTCGCCCGCGTCATCCGCGGCCTCCGTGAACTCGTACTGGAACGCTCCGGCCTCTCCCTCCAGGGCGGACTGGACGTCCAGCACCGCGAGGCCGGTCGTCGCCGCCGTCCAGAAGAAGTTGAGCTGCTTTGTCGCCAGCGACAGCCGGGCCTCTCCCACGGGCTCCAGGGTCGTCGCGTCGCGCAATTGGACCTTGCACCCCGTCATCGTCGTGGCGGTGCAGACGAACCGGTACAGCTGGCCTGCCTTGACGGAGAGCTCCAGGCGGGTGGGCTCGGTCGCCGTGACCGCCGCTTCCCCCTGCGCCCCCGGCTTCATGCCCTTGTCCTCGGGCTCGTCCTTGCCGCAGGCCCCCAGGGTCAGCGCCACGCCCAACAAGAGCCCCAGCGCCCATCCCCCTCGGGACTTCAATTCCAATTCAGTATGCATTCCCGTGATTCCCCCATCACGGCTCACCCGGCCCTGAGCTGCTGGGGCTGGAACATGCCATGTCTGGTTTGGGAAATGACATGCTTTTTTGCCAACTCACAGGCGATTGTCATTCATTGGCCAGGAACGCCTTCAGCTCCGGGAGCACCCGCTCGGGCCGCTCCAGGTGCGGGCTGTGTCCGCAGTCCACGCGCAGGACGCGGGCCTGGGGCAGCCGCCGCGCGGCCTCGTCCGCCAGGGTGATGGGCAGGGTCTCCTCGCGCTCACCCCAGACGAGCAGCACCGGCTGCTTCACCTCGCCCAGCCGCTCCATGCGGTGGAACACCGGGCCCGTCAGCGGCACCAACGCGTTGAAGGCCTGCGCCGCCTCCGGACGGCCTCCCCGCACCTCCAGCAGCTCGTAGCCCAGCGCGCCCAGCCGTGCGCCCAGCGGCGTCGGCGGGGGCGGCAGCATCCGCGCCATCGCCCACGGGCCCAGGTTCCGGGCCAGGCGCTCCGGCCCCGCGCGGAAGAAGAGGCGCGAGGCGCGCGTCATCTCCGGCCCCAGCCCCATCGCGTCCACCAGCGCCAGCCGCTCCACCTTCACCGCGCCGCGCAGCGCCAGCTCCAGCGCCACCAGCCCGCCCAGCGAGTGGCCGACCACCGCCACCGGCCCCGGCTCCAGCATCCCCAGGGCCTCCTCCACCGGGTCGGTGAAGAACCGCACCGCGTCCTCCGCCGAGCGCACGCGCCGCTCCGGCGGGGTGGACTGGCCGAAGCCGGGCAGGTCCAGGGCCAGGACCCGGTGGTGCCGGGCCAGGGCCGTCAGGTAGGGGAACCAGTGCGTCGCGGACTGGCCCCGCCCGTGCAACCACACCACCGTCGGACGGGGCGGCTCCGGGGCGTCCGCCGGGGGCCCCCCCTCCAGGATCCGCACCGCGCCGCCCCCGGGCAGCCAGTGGACCTGGGGCACCACGGCGGGGGCCAGCTGGGCCAGGAGGGCCGTCTCCACCGGGCCCACGGGGGGCGTGGCCCCCAGGGCGCCGGGGCGGCTGGCGGCGTCCCAACGGGGGGGGAGGGCAGAACGACGGGGCGGAGGCGGCCGGGACATGGGAGGATGACCCTTTACGGGATGGGGCGGCTTGTCGGAATGTCCGGAGCTCAGCGGTGTTGAGCCGGACGCCCGGGAACCCTAGGCTGCCCGCCGCCCAGGCCGACAGAGGGGACATGAACACCGACATCCGCGCGCTCACCGAACGCGTGCAGCAGGAAAGCAGCTTCGTCGAAGTCCTCAACCAGGAGACCGGCAAGGTCATCGTCGGGCAGCGGTACATGCTCGAACGCATCCTCATCGGCCTGTTGTGCAACGGCCACGTCCTGTTGGAGGGCGTGCCCGGCCTCGCCAAGACGCTGACGGTGCGCACCGTGGCGGACTCGCTCAGCGCCACCTTCATGCGCGTCCAGTTCACCCCGGACCTGCTGCCGGCGGACCTGGTGGGCACGATGATCTACAACCAGCAGACGGCCGCGTTCACCGTCCGCAAGGGGCCCATCTTCGCGAACATCGTCCTGGCGGACGAAATCAACCGCGCCCCCGCCAAGGTCCAGTCCGCCCTGCTGGAGGCCATGGCCGAGCGCCAGGTCACCATCGGCGACCAGACCTTCGGGCTGCCCTCGCCCTTCCTGGTGCTGGCCACCCAGAACCCCATCGAGCAGGAGGGCACCTACCCCCTGCCCGAGGCCCAGGTGGACCGCTTCATGCTCAAGGTGAAGGTGGGCTACCCGACCCGTGATGAGGAGAAGGTCATCATGGACCGCATGTCCGGTGGCTCCTCTCCGAAGGCCCAGAAGGTCATCGCGCTGGAGCACCTGGTGCGCGCGCGCGAGCTCGTCCAGTCCATCTACATGGACGAGAAGGTGAAGGAGTACATCCTCAACGTGGTGTTCGCCACGCGCGAGCCCGCGCGCTACGGGCTCAAGGACCTGGCGGACTACATCCAGTTCGGCGCCTCGCCGCGCGCGACCATCTCCCTGGCCCAGGCGGCGCGCGCGCACGCGTTCCTGCGCCACCGCGGCTTCGTGACGCCGGAGGACGTGAAGGCCATCGCCTTCGACGTGCTCCGTCACCGCATCGCGATGACGTACGAGGCGGAGGCCGAGGAGCTCACCCAGGAGAAGATCATCCAGCGCGTCTTCGACCGCGTGGAAGTCCCCTGACGGCCCGCGCGCCTCCCGAGAACGCCCCGTGCTGCCCAAGGACCTCATCCGCCGCATCCGCAAGTTGGAGATCCGCACCCGCAAGGTGGTCTCCGACATGCTCGCCGGCCAGTACCACTCGGTGTTCAAGGGCCGCGGCATGGCCTTCTCCGAGGTGCGGCAGTACCAGCCCGGTGACGAGATCCGGTTCATCGACTGGAACGTCACCGCGCGCATGAACGAGGCGTTCATCAAGGTCTTCACCGAAGAGCGCGAGCTCACGGTGATGCTCCTGGTGGACGTGTCCGCCTCCAACGAGTTCGGCTCGAAGGAGCGCACCAAGGCGGAGGTCGCCGCGGAGGTGGCCGCGCAGATCGCCTTCAGCGCCATCGCGAACAACGACCGGGTGGGGCTCATCCTCTTCTCGGACCGGGTGGAGAAGGTCGTCCCGCCGCGCAAGGGCCGCACGCACGTGCTGCGGCTCGTGAGCGACATCCTCACCTTCAAGCCGGAGGGCCGGGGCACGGACCTGGCGGCGGGGCTCGGCTACCTGCGCCGGGTGGCGAAGCGCAAGGCGGTGACGTTCCTGGTGTCGGACTTCCTCGCCACCGGCTACGAGAAGCCGCTGCGCCTCGTGGGCCGCAAGCACGACCTGGTGCCCGTGGTCATCGAGGATCCGCTGGAGCAGGCGTTCCCGCGCCATGGGCTCGTGGAGATGGAGGACCCGGAGACGGGGGAGCGCTTCGTCGTGGACACCAGCTCCCCCAGCGTGCGCGGCCGGTACGCGCGCGCGATGCAGGCCCAGCGCGACGAGCGCCGCAAGCTGTTCCGCAAGCTGGAGCTGGACCACGTGGAGCTGCGCGCCGGGGATGACCACGGCAAGGCGCTGGCGCAGTTCTTCAGGGCGCGCGCCCGGAGGATGGCGGCATGAGGCAGGCCCTCGTCCTCGCGGCGGTGTTGTTGCTCGGCGTCCCCGTGGCGCGGGCGCAGGCCCCCGCCCCGGCGCCCGCGGCCGCCCCGGTGGTGCTGGAGTCGGTGACCCCCACGGCGGCGTCCGCGCGGGTGGAGCCGGAGTCGGTGCACATCGGTGAGCCGTTCCTGTACCAGGTGACGCTCACGCACCCGAAGGACCAGCGCTACGAGCTGGTGGCGCCCAGGGGCGACGACAGCCCGGTGGAGCTGCTCCAGCAGACGCGCCAGCGGCAGGACGGGGCGAACGACGCGACGACGACGTTCGGCCTGCGCTTCTCCGCGTTCGAGCTGGGCGACGTGGCGCTCCCCGACCTGACCTTCGACGTGGCGACGCCGGACGGCCCCCGTCGCTTCGTGCTCAAGGGCAAGTCCGTGGAGGTGGGCACCACGCTGCCCGCGGACGCGAACGGGCAGGGCGCGGAGCTGTTCGACTACCAGCCGCCCCAGGAAGTGCCCATCCGTTCGTGGACGCTGCTCTACGCGCTGGCGGTGGCGCTCGCGGTGGGGCTGCTCGCCTGGGCGCTGGTGCGCTGGTGGCAGCGGCGGCCGAAGCGCGAGAAGGTCATCCCGGTGCTGCCGCTGGACGTGCGCGTGCGCCAGTCGCTGGACGCGCTCAAGCGCGAGGACCTGCCCGGCCGGGGGCTCGTGAAGGACTACTACGTCCGGCTCTCCGAAATCGTGCGTGGCTACCTGGGCGAGCGCTACGGCTTCGAGGCCCTGGAGTGCACCTCCTTCGAGCTGATGACGCACCTGCGCAAGCTGCCCACGCCGGGCCTCCCCGAGGACGCGCTGATGCGCTTCATCTCCGAATCGGACCTGGTGAAGTACGCCCGGGCCGACGCCTCCCCCGAAACCTGCGCGCAGTCGCTCGCCTTCGGCTACGACCTGCTGGCCAAGACGTACGTCGTCCCCTCTCCGCCCCCCACGCCCGATGCCTCCGGACCTCGCGTTCAATAACCCGGAGGCGCTCTGGGCCCTGCTGCTGGCGCCGCTGCTGCTCGTGCTTGCCTTCTGGGAGCGCCGCCGCCGCGCCACGCTGCGCTTCTCCGCCGCGCACGTCTTCGCCAGGGGCGGGCGCGGCCTGCGCACGTACCTGCTGCCGCTCTTGCCCTTCCTGCGCGCGGCGGCGGTGGTGGCGGCGGTGCTCGCCATCGCCCGGCCCCAGTCGCGGGACTCGCGCGTGCGGGACCTGTCGGTGGAGGGCATCGACATCGTGGTGGCGTTGGACCTGTCCACGTCCATGGAGGCCGGTGACTTCCGTCCGCAGAACCGCCTGAACGTGGCGAAGGAGGTGCTCGCGGACTTCATCACCGGTCGCGTGAACGACCGCCTGGGCCTGGTGGTGTTCTCCGGCGCCGCGTACACGCAGTCGCCGCTGACGCTGGACTACGGCGTGCTCAAGGAGGTGCTCAAGCAGCTGCGCACCCGCGTGCTGGAGGACGGCACCGCGATTGGGGACGCCATCGCGACCTCGCTCAACCGCCTGCGGGACTCCGAGGCGAAGAGCCGGGTGGTGGTGCTGATCACGGACGGCGACAACAACGCCGGTAAAATCTCTCCGCTGGACGCGGCGAACATGGCCGCGTCGCTCCACATCCCCATCTACACCATCCTCGTGGGCAAGGGCGGCAAGGTGCCCTTCCCGCAGGGCACGGACCTGTTCGGCAACACGGTCTGGCGCGAGACGGAGATCCCCATCAACCCGGAGCTGATGCAGGACATCGCGGACCGCACCGGCGGCGAGTACTACCGCGCCACGGACCCGGAGGGCCTCAAGCAGGGCCTGCAGAAGGTGCTGGACGCGCTGGAGCGCTCGAAGCTGATGGAGGGCGGCGCCAGCGCCACGTACCGGGAGGGCTTCCATCCCTTCCTGCTCGCGGCCTTCGGGCTCGCGGCGCTGGAGCTGCTGCTGCGCGCCACCTTCCTGCGGGTGTTCCCATGACGCCGGGCATGGAGGCATGGCGCTTCACGCTGCTGGGCTACCAGGTGGGCCTGGCGCAGCCGCTGTTCCTGCTGCTGTTCGTGATGGGCCTGCTGCTGGGGGCGCTCGTGCTGGTCAAGGCGCTGGGCCGCAGGACGCGGCTGTCGGCGCTCCTGGCGGAGCGGCACGTGGCCACGCTCGCGCCCGGCGTGTCCGTGTGGCGCCCGGCCATGCAGGGAGGGCTCTACGGCCTGGGGCTGATGCTGTTCGGACTGGCGCTCGCGCAGCCCCAGTGCGGCACCAAGAGCGAGCTGACGAAGCGCCGGGGCATCGACGTGGTGGTGGCGCTGGATGCCTCCAAGTCGATGCTCGCGCGCGACGTGCAACCCAGCCGCCTGGACCGGGCGCGCCTGGAGCTGAACACGCTCCTGGACGAGCTGAAGGGCGACCGCGCGGGCCTCGTGGTGTTCGCCGGGGACGCGTTCGTGCAGTCGCCGCTCACGTCGGACTACTCGGCGGTGAAGCTGTTCCTGCGCGCGGTGGACCCGGACGTGATGCCCCAGGGCGGCACCAACGTGGGCGCGGCGCTGAGGCTGGCCATGCAGGTGCTGGACAACGCGGACCGCGGCTCCAAGGAGCGCGTGGTGGTGCTCCTGTCGGACGGCGAGGACCTCACCGGCGAGGTGCGCGAGGCCACGGACGCGCTCAAGGACGCGCGCGTGCAGGTGCTGGCGGTGGGCGTGGGCTCCGACTCCGGCGAGCCCATCCCCGTCTATGACCGGCGCGGCGAGTTCGTGGACTACAAGAAGGACGGCAACGGTGACACGGTCATCACCCGCCTGGACCGCGCGGGCCTCACGGCCATCGCGGACGCGACGGGCGGCGCCTTCTTCTACCAACCCAACGGCGTGGCGATGAGCCAGGTGGTGGAGCGCATCGACCAGATGCAGAAGAGCGAACTGGAGAGCCGCGTGACGGTCCGCTACGACGAGCGCTTCCAGTTCTTCGCCATCCCCGGGCTGGTGTTCCTGGTGCTGGGCATGATGCTGCTGCCGTCGCGGCGGAGGCCGGCATGAAGGCGCGTTCAATGCGGCGGCGCGCGACGCGCCTGGTGGCCTCCGGGCTCGTGGGCCTGCTCGCCCTGCCGGGGCCCGCCTGGGCGGTGGGGCCGCTGGAGAAGGACCACCCGCTGGTGCAGCGCGGGCGCGAGGCCTACGCGGCGGGACGCTACGAGGACGCGCTGCGCGACTTCGAGGCCGCGAAGAAGGAGCGGCCGAGCGATCCGATCGTCGAGTTCAACCGCGCGGACGCGCTGGCGAAGCTGGGCCGCGCGGCGGAGGCGCGCGAGGCGTTCAAGCAGGTGACGGAGTCCTCGCGGCAGCCCGACCTGACGCAGAAGAGCTGGTACAACCTGGGCAACCTCGCGGCCACGGCGGGGGACCGCAAGGAAGCGCTGAAGTCCTACCGGCGCGCGCTCACGCTGGACCCCACGGATCCGCTGGCCCGTCACAACTACGAGGTGGTGCTGCGCGACCTGCCGCCGCCCCAGAATCAGCCGGATGGTGGCGCGGACGGAGGCCAGGACGGCGGTGACGACGGCGGGCGTCCGGACGCGGGCGAGGACGGCGGCCGCAAGGAGGACGGAGGCGCGCCGGTGGATGGCGGTGCCGACGCGGGGCCGGATGGCGGCGAGGACGGCGGCGCGGATGGAGGCTCGCCGGACGGCGGCGGCGACGGGGGCTCGGATGGCGGCGGAGGCGATGCCGGCCCCGGGGACGGCGGCGGAGCGGACGGCGGCCCGGCGGATGGCGGCGCGGATGCTGGCGCTGACGGTGGCGACGGCGAGGGCGAAGGGGACCCGAAGGACGGCGGTTCGGACGGTGGCAGCGAGAGCGAAGAGGACTCGCAGAGGGATCCGCGCGACGGTGGCTCGCCCGCGAGCGACGTCGACCGGCAGGAGGCCGAGCGCCTGCTGGATGCGATGAAGCAGAACGAGAAGAATCTCCAGCTCTGGCGTTTCCAGCAGAAGAAGAAGCCGAGGAAGCCCAATGAGAAGGACTGGTAGCGGCCGCGCGGCGCTGCTCGCCGTGCTCGCCCTCCTGGCCACTGCGCCGGCGTGGGCGGCGGACATCGAGTTCTACCAGACGGTGGACCGCGCCGAGGTGGGCACCGCCGACACCTTCAAGCTCACCGTGGTGGTGGTGGACGCGCCGTCCAACGCCCGGGTGCGCCTGCCCGAATCCGAGGACTTCGAGGTCCTGTCCTCGTCGCGCGGCAGCCAGCGCTCCATCTCCCTGTCGGGAGGCGGCCCCGCCGTCATCCAGGACATCACGCGGCACGAATTGCTGATGCGCGCCACGCGCCCGGGGAGGCTGACGATTCCGCCCTCGACGCTCACCGTGGGTGGCCGCACGCTGCGCACGGAGGCCGTGCGGATGACGGTGAGCGAGGGCCGTACGGGCAATGCGCCCCAGGCCCAGCAGGGCGGCAGGCCCGGGCTGCCGGATCCGTTCCGCAACTTTCGCAACATGCCGGATCCGTTCGCCAACGAGCCGCAAGAGGACGACACGCCGGTGATTCCGCGCGGCGACTCGGACCTGTTCCTGCGCGCCAGCCTGGACCGGACCGACCTCTACGTGGGCGAGCAGGCGACGCTGTCGCTCTACATCTATTCGCGCGTGGACCTGTCCAGCGTGGACGCCGTCACCATGCCCAAGCTGGAGGGCTTCTGGACGGAGGAGGTGGAGAGCCCCACGCAGTTGACGGGCGAGCAGAAGGTGGTGGACGGCATCCCGTACCGCGCCTACCTCCTGCGCCGCCGCGCGCTGTTCCCGGTGAAGTCCGGCACGCTGTCCATCAGCGCGGCGGAGGCGGACATCACCACGGGCTTCCTCTTCGCGGGCCACCGGGTGCACCGCATCTCCAACGCGCTGAAGGTGAAGGTGCGGCCACTGCCGACGTCCGGCGCGCCGCCGGACATGTCCAACGCGAACGTGGGCTCGTGGCGGATGTCGCTGGACGTGTCGCAGACGCGCGTGGAGCTGGGACAGCCCATCACGGTGAAGGTCATCCTGGAGGGCGTGGGCAACGTGAAGAACGTCACCCCGCCGAAGCTCACCGGGCCGGCCGCGCTGAAAATCTACGAGCCCTCCACGACGGACCGGCTCACCCCCAACCGCAACCGAATCCAGGGCCGCCGCGTGGTGGAGTACCTGGTGATGCCGCAGCGCACGGGCACCTTCACGCTGCCCGCGCTGCAGTTCCCCTTCTTCGACCCGGCGCGCCGCCAGTACGAGGTGGCGCGCACCGACCCGGTGACGGTCACCGTGGAGGCGGGCGCGGGCGGGGTGTCCTCGCTGCCGTCCACCATGACGCCCTCGCAGGTGGCGGACGCGGCCAACGAGCAGAAGAACGTGCTCACCGCGGGCGGCCTGCGCCCGGTGCGCTACCAGGCGCGCTTCGTGGGCCCGTCGCGGCCCGTGTGGCTGCGGCCCTACTTCGTGGTGGGCGTGCTCGCGCCGCTGGGCCTGCTGGCGGGCGTGGCGTTCATCGGCGCCCTGCGCGGCCAGCTGGCCTCCCGCTCCCAGGCGGGGCAGGGCCGTCAGCAGGCGAAGGCCGCCCGCAAGCGGCTGGCGGAAGCGGAGAAGCTCAAGTCGGGCGCGGACGCGGGGGCCTTCTACGTGGAGGTGGAGAAGGCGATGGTGGGCTTCCTGGAGGCGCAGCTCGGCTCGCCGGTGGGCGGGCTGACGCGCGAGGCGCTCGGCGCGAAGCTGGCGGCGGCGGGAGTCCCCGAGGAGGCGCGCACCCGGGTGCTCTTCGTGCTGGAGGCGTGTGACCTGGGCCGCTACGGCGGCGGGGTGGACCCGGGGGAGCGACGCAAGGTGCTGGCGACCGCGGCGGCGGTGATGGAAGGCTGGGCGGGATGAGCGACGCGGCGACCCAGGGCTACTACACCGCCGAGGAAGCGGAGGCCGTCTTCCAGCAGGCCAACGACGCCTACGTGCGCGAGGACTATCCGTCCGCGCAGGCCAGCTACGAGAAGCTCCTCTCCCACGGCTTCGGTGGGCCGGACGTGCTCTACAACCTGGGCACCACGCACCTGGCCCGGGGCGACCTGGGCCGCGCGGTGCTGGCGCTGGAGCAGGCCCGCAAGCAGGGCGGTCGCTCGGAGGACCTGGAGGCGAACCTGGCCCTGGCGCGCGCGCGGCAGGTGGACAAGGTGGTGGGCGCCACCGCGGACGAGGCCTTCCTGCCCCGGCTGGCGGCGGCGACGGACGGCGCGGCGGCGGCCTGGGTGTTCCTGGCGGCGTGGCTCGTGGGCTTCGCGCTGCTGCTCCTGCGGCGCGTGTTCCCCTCGGCGCGGCGCACGGCGGTGGCGGTGGTGGCGGCGCTGTGCCTCACCGCGGCGGTGCCGGCCGGGTTCCTGCTGGCGGCCCACATCTGGGTGCACCAGAACGTCCACGAGGCGGTGGTGCTGGCCTCCACGCTGGTGGCGCGCGAGCTGCCCCGGGCCGAAGCGCGCTCGCTCTTCGAGGTGCACGCCGGCCTGAAGGTCCAGCTCCTGGAGGAGACGGGGAAGTACGTCCGCATCCGCCTGCCCAACGGCCTGGAGGGCTGGGCCGAGCGCGACGGCGTCGCCGAAATCTAGCCGGGGCCGGCCAGACCCTGGCCTCTATTGCCGGGGGCGCGGACCGGCCGTGGACCGCTTTCGTACACACGGCGAACGCCGGACATGGCTCTGCTGGACGTCGCCGGGGCAATGGCCTACGAGGGGCCCCGAGGAACCATGGCTGGCCACGCCCAGGCACCCTTCCACATCCTGCTCGTCGAGGACGAGCCCGTCATCCGCGAGCTGGTGCGCTCCATGCTGAGCGACGGCGCGGTGGACGTGGTGTGCGCGGCGCATGGGCTGGAGGGCCTGAAGCTGGCCCGCACGCAGCCCTTCCACCTCATCCTGATGGACGTGGTGCTGCCGCAACTGGACGGCATCTCCGTCTGCCGCATCCTGAAGAGCGACCCGGCCACGGCGAAGGTGCCGCTCTACATGCTCACCGCGAAGGCGAAGAAGGCGGACGTGGAGAGCGCGACGCAGGCGGGCGCGGACGGCTACATCCACAAGCCGTTCCGGGGCGCGGAGCTGATGGACCTGGTGGAGCGGCTGCGCGCGGCGCGGACGGACGCCTAGGGCAGGTGCGGGTGGAGGAAGCGGGCCAGGGCGATGAGGTCGTCCCAGTCCAGCTCGCCGAACTCCAGCGCCACGCCGTCCACTTCGCGGCGGCGGATGGTGCACATGGTGACGAGCTCCCGGTCGCCCGGCAGGGGCAGGGCGATGGTGAGCGCGCGCTGCGAGTCGGCCGGGTGGGCCTGAAGGAACAGGCCGTTCATGGAGATGTCGCGCGCCTGCGCCTGCACGGTGCGGCCCGACAGGAGCACCTTGACCTGGAGCCGGGCTTCGACGCGCGGGTGGAAGCGCTCGGTCGTTCGGGGTCCACCAGTGGGGGTCATCATCGGAGTGCTCGCCTTCGTGTGCGACAGGACGCGACAACTGTGATGCAGGTTGGAGCGGAGGCAAGTTTTCGGGCGGCCCTCCGCCGTCCCACGCCGCGGACCCGGAGCCTCCACGCTGGAGCCGCCCGCGGACGGGGAGGGGGCGAAGGCCCCTGTCGTTCCAGGCGTTTGGGCACTGGCATGGCGGGTGGAAGGCAGCCCCGGCGAAGCACTGCCGGAGGCACCTCGTGGAACCACCCGACCGCCGCATCTCCTCGTTGAGCATCGCCCAGACCGTCCCGCGCCAGACGCCCCAGACGGACTTCGGCCCCACGTTCGCGCGAGCGGCGCGCGAGGTGGTGCGCACGGGCGCAGGACTCGTGGGTGGCATGCTGCCCGCGGGCGTCATCTCCAGCGCGGCGGTGTCGTCCACGCTGCGCGGCGCGGTGTCCGCGGCGGTGCCGTCACCGCTGGCGCTGACCGCGTCCGCGGCGGGGGGGGGCATGTCCGCGACGTCGGCGCGCGCGACCAGCGCGGCGGGGACGACGGCCGGGACGGCGACGGGTCAGGGCGATGCCTGGGACATGCTGGAGGCGCAGAAGCTGATGAGCGCGGAGGGCCAGAAGTTCAACATGGCCTACCTCTCGCTCCAGAACGAGATGCAGAAGGAGAGCCGCGAGCACAACGCCATCTCCAACATCATGAAGGTCCGCCACGACTCGGCGAAGGCCGCCATCAACAACATCCGCTGAGGCGCGTCCGCGATGGCCATCGACAAGCTGGGAGCCGTGGGAGGCGCGGGCGCTACACCCGCGCTGGAGTCAGGCCGGGAGACGTTCGGCAAGGTGTTGGAAGGGGTGGGCACGCCCGCGTCGCGCGGGGTGCCGGTGACGACGGAGGGCCCGCCACGTCCGGTGAAGACGCCCACCGAGTCGACCGCCGGGCTGGCGCGCGCGGAGGGCGTGGACCGGGCGAAGGCGGGCTGCGCGCAGGTGACGCCGGGAGCGCGGCTGGACTCGGTGCAGGCGGCGCGCGGTCAGCAGGCGGTGGAGGTGTTGGACAGGGTGGGGCAGGCGCAGCAGCGGCTGGACCACATCCTGAAGCTCGCCGAGTCCGGCCGCACGTTCAGCCCCACGGAGTTGCTCGCGCTCCAGGCGCACGTCTACCGCGCCAGCCAGGAGCTCGACCTCGCCGGCAAGGTCGTCGAGAAGGCCACCGGCGGCGTCAAGCAGGTCCTCCAGACCCAGGTTTGAGGAGTTCC
Source organism: Corallococcus sp. BB11-1 (assembly GCF_026626625.1). Lineage (NCBI taxonomy): Bacteria > Pseudomonadati > Myxococcota > Myxococcia > Myxococcales > Myxococcaceae > Corallococcus > Corallococcus sp. BB11-1. Next base: position 219,961 of record NZ_JAPNJY010000035.1, read on the forward strand.
CCTTCCCATGCGTTCCGCTCCCTCCCGCTGTCTCCTCTTCCTCCTGCTCCTGGGCGCTTCGGCGTGCCGGGAGCGCATCCAGCACGGCCTCGACGAACGTCAGGCCAACGAGCTGCAGACGGTGCTCGTCGAGCGGGGGCTCGACGCGCGCAAGGTGCCCGAGCCGGGCAAGAAGCCCACCTGGGCCATCGAGGTGACGGACGCGCAGTCCTCGGACGCGGTGCGCATCCTGGCGGAGCTGGGACTGCCCCGGCTCGCGGTGGAGTCCGGGTGTGACGTGTTTGGGGGCAGTGGCCTCGTGCGCTCACCGCTGGAGGAGCAGGTCTGCCGCGTCCGGGCGATGGAGCGGGAGCTGGAGAAGACGCTCCAGACGGTGGATGGGGTGCTGATGGCGAGGGTGCACCTGGTGGTTCCTCCTCCGCCGAGGCCAGGGCAGGCGCCCACGCCATCCAAGGCGTCGGCCATGCTGCGCTCGGCGCCGGGGAGCGCCTCGCGCGTGCGCAAGTCGGCGGACACGCTGCGGGAGCTCATCGCGGGAGGCGTGGAGGGGTTGTCGCCGGAGTCGGTGTCGCTGCTGGTGGATGAGGTGACGACGCGCGTGGAGGCACCATCCCCTCGGGGAGGCCCGGTGCCGCTGCGGCTGCGGGTGCTGCTCGCGCTCCTGGGCGTCCTGGTCACGGGGCTGTCGGGCGCGCTCGTCTGGACGACGCTGCGGTGGAGGCACTTCCGCACCCTGGCGGAGAGGCCCCCCGCGGCCCCTCCGGCTCCACCGACGCCCGCGCGACCGGTGGTGACCCCCGCCTCCGCCCGCAAGCTGGCTTGAGCGGAACATGGGCGCCATGGAAGCGACACGCGTGGGACGGGCGCTCCTCAGGGCCCGGAAGTTCCTCCACGCTCGCGAGGAGAAGCCGCCAGCGACGAGGATGGACCTCACCCTGCCGGCGTTGTCCCTGCCCCTGGAGCGCATCGCGCTGGTCGTCTGCGTCCTGGCGCGCGAGCGCGCTCCGGTGCTGCTGGAGGGGCTGGTGGACGCGGAAGCGGGGAGGGCGCTGCGGCACCTGGAGCGATTGGCCGCCATGCCCTCGGCGCAGCGACAGGCGAAGGTGGCGGTGGAGTTCGGTGAGCGCGCGGACGCCGCGAACCGGCTGACCGCCTTGGTGGAAGCGGCGCCGGAGGCCCTGCGCCGGGAGGTGCTCCGCAGGCTTCCGCCGTATCACCGCAGCCGCTTTCCCCAGCTCGGGGAGGAAGCCCTCGCCGTCGAGCCGGCTCGGGTCCTGGTCGCGCTGGCGGAGCGGCGCATCCGCGAGGCCACCCGCTGAGCGCGGACTGGTTCGGGGAGGCCCATCCCGGACCGGGTACGCCGCATCCCGATATAGGACGTCCGCGCCTCGCCAACACCCTGATTCCACGGGCCCCGACTCCTGGCCGGGCCCGTGCACAGGGGACGTGTGTCCTTTCACCGCTTTGGAGTTCCGGATGCAAACGAGCCCAGGCAGAGCCCCCAGCCCCGCGAAGAAGTCCGTCCGCCCGTTCCGCCTGGGCGCTCGCCGGCTGACGCGCGCGCACCTGCTGCTGGGCCAGAGGCCCCAGGTGGCGCGCTGGGGCGCCGAACTCCTTCGGGACGTGGGGGCGGCGCTCTCCCGAGACGTGGGGGCGGAGGTCGCGGTGGAGGGACACCTGGTGGACGCGGCGGTCCAACCCGAGCGGGAGCTGGCGCTGGGGGTGGTGTTCGCGCTGGTGGAGCTGTCGGCGGTGGGAGGGACGGCCATCGTGGAACTGGAGGTGCCGCTGGTCTTCGCGGCGCTGGCGCGGCTGGCGGGGACGGGGCTGCGACCGGGACCCGTGACGGAGCTGACCCGGCTGGAGGAGTCCACGCTGGTGTACCTGCTGCTGTCCGCCCTGGCCGCGATGCGCGGGCACGAGGCGTGGATGCGCAGGTTGGGCCCCCGGTTGTCCGCGGTGTCGATGCGGCGGGGGGACGTGCTGACGCGGGTGGACGCGCGTCAACCCTACGTGGCGGTGTCGCTGTCCCTCGCGATGGAGGGCCTGCGGGCGGGAGGCCGGGTGCTCCTGCCCGCGCGCGCCGTGCAGACCGCGTTCCAGGAGTTGCCGGTGGAGCCCGGAGCGGACGTCGCGCCGCAGGTGCTCGCGGCGTCGGTGCCCGCGCGCTGTCTCGTGGGGCGCAGTCCGTTGCAGCCGGCGGCGGTGGACGCGCTGTCCAGGGGGGACGTCGTGCTCTTCGAGGGCGTGCGCCTCCAGGACGGCCGTCTCCAGGGCCAGGGCCGGTTGATTGCCCGGGGCTTCGTGCTCGGTGGGGAGTTTCACGCGAACGGTTTTTCGACGGGAAGCGTGCGCTCGCACGCGGCCCGACAGGAGTCGGACATGGTGGCGACGAACAAGCGGAGCGAGGCGATGCCGCCGCTTCCGGTGGATGTGGAGATCGAGCTGACGCGGTTGCTGTTGCCGTTGTCGGAGCTGGCGGCCCTGAAGCCGGGCACGTTGCTGCCGCTGCACGTCAACGCGAGCAGCCCCGTGCTGTTGCGCGTGGGTGACCGCGTGGTCGCGCGTGCGGAGTTGGTGGAGATCGAGGGCGAAGTGGGCGCCCGCATCCTGGCGTTGTTGCCGTGAGCGCGCGGATGAATGCCCTGGTGAGCTCCTTTTCACCGCGCGGTCGGTTGCTCTTCGCCGCGGCGCTGCTGGTGGGGCTGGCGACGCTCGCGCCCCTGGGTGGCTTTTCGCTGGTGGGCACGTCGCGCCTGTTGGTGGGGGCGCTGGCCGTGGCGGGGCTGGGGTGGGTGCTGGTCCGCAAGGGAGGCGAGACGGTGGACGGGGATGCACCTGCTCCAGCGCCGCTGAGCATCGTCACGCGAACCGGGCTCTCGCAGCGCTGCGGTCTTGCGCTCGTGGAGGCGGAGGGGCGTCGCTACCTCGTGGCCTACGGGGACACCTTCGCGGAGATCCACGAGACCCGGAGCGTGGCGGTTGCTCCCACGCTGACGCCCAGGCCGGCGGCAAGTCCCCGGTTGGACCTGGGCCTGGAGACGACGGTGCTCTTCACCCGCGCGCGACGGGCGCGCCCGGCGTGCGGTGCTTCGCGCAAGCGGGGTGGGGGATGAGGGCCCTGGGAATGGGGTGCGGGCTGTTGCTGCCCGCGCTGGCCTCCGCGACGGAGACATCCCTGGCGCAGGCGTCGTACGCGGGCAGTCCCCTGGCGATGATGGGGATGCTCGCGCTCCTGTCGCTGCTGCCGTTCGCGGTGCTGATGCTGACGAGCTTCTCGAAGATCGCCGTGGTGCTCTCCCTGGCCCGCTCGGCGATGGGCACCCAGCAGGCTCCGCCGACGGTGGTGTTGACGGGACTCGCGGTGGTGCTGACGGGGCACATCATGGCGCCGGTGATGGAGCGCATGTACGACGCGGGACAGGCGGCGTACGAGGAGGTGCATTCCGGTGCGCAGCTGGTTTCCGCCGCGAAGCAGGTGACGGAGCCCCTGCGGGGCTTCCTGATGAAGCACGGCGGTGCGGAGGAGCGTGCGCGCTTCGTGGACCTGGCCCGGGAGCTGCGTCCCCCGGAGGAGTCCGAGGAGGTGCAGGAGACGGACCTGTTCGTCGTCATCCCGGCGTTCGTCATCACGGAGCTGAAGGAAGCCTTCCAGATTGGCTTCATCATCTTCCTGCCCTTCCTGGTGCTGGACATGGTCATCGCCAACGTGTTGCTCGCGCTGGGAATGCAGACGCTGTCACCGAGCCAGGTGAGCCTGCCCTTCAAGATCCTCCTCTTCGTCGCCGTGGATGGTTGGGCCCTGCTCGCGCGCGGTCTCATCCTCGGCTACCGGTGAAGCCATGACCCAGGACGTCCTGCTCGCCTTGGGGCGCGAGGCCCTGCTGTTGATGGTGCTCGCCTCGCTGCCGCCCATCGGCGCGAGCATGCTGGTGGGCTTCCTGATGAGCCTCTTCCAGGCCACCACGCAATTGCAGGAGAGCACCCTGTCGGTGGTCCCCAAGCTGTGCGCGGCCGTGCTGTCGCTGGTGCTGGCAGGCCCGTGGATCGCGGGGCAGCTCACGCTCTTCACCCGGCAACTGCTCACGCTCATCGCGGAGGTCGCCCTGTGAACCCGGAGGCGCTGGGTGAACAGCTCCTCGCGCTTGGGCCCCATGTCCTCGCGGTGGCGCTGTGCGCGGCGCGCCTCGTGCCCATCGCATTCCTCTGTCCGTTGTTGGGGGGACAGGCCGCGCCGACGACGGTTCGCCTGGGGCTGGTGCTCGCGCTGTCGCTCTTCCTGCATGTCGAAGCGGGCGTGGACCTCATGGGGCCGGTGGAGACGCCTGTCGTGATGGCGGCGCTCGTGGTGCGCGAGTTGGCCTACGGCGTCTCGGTGGGCCTCGTGTCCGCGCTGCCCTTCGACGCGGCGAGGATGGGCGGCCGCTTCATCGACCTGTTCCGGGGGACCTCCGCGGAGGCGAGCCTGCCCCTGGCGGGAAGCCGCGAGTCGGCCACGGGCGATGGGCTGTACCACCTGCTGGTGGCCCGGGTGGTCTCGGGGGCCCTGTTCCCACTGGTCATTTCGGCGCTGCTGCGCGGCTTTGGCGTGGTGCGACTGGGTGCCTTCGTGCCCACCGAAGCCGCGACCCTGCAAGTGGTGGTGATGGTGGGCAGCGCCATGGCCACGGGGCTGGCGGTGGGCGCGCCGGTGGCCGCGGCGGCGCTCGCGGTGGACTGCTTCCTGGGCATGGCGTCCCGTGCCGCGGCGCAGGTGAACCTCCAGGAGTTGGGCGCGCCGCTGCGCATCCTCGGGGGTGGCGCCGTGCTGTGGCTGGGCGTCGGGCTGCTGTGTGAGCGGCTGCTCGCGGGCGTGGCATCGACCGAGGGCGCACTGGCGCTCCTGGGAGAGGTCGCGCGATGAGCGGGGAGAAGACGGAGCAGCCCACCGCCCGACGCCTGCGGGACGCGAGGCGCAAGGGCCAGTTTCCCCGCAGCCGCATGCTGTCCTCCAGCGCGGCGACCCTGGGGGGACTGCTGGGCTTCCTCGCGTTCGCGCCAGACGGCTTCGCGCGACTGAGGGACTGGGCCGCGCGGTTGCTATTGGAGCAGCGCCTCCCGGGAGCCTGGGAGGAGGGGGCATGGGTCGCTGCGCGGCTGTGCGGACCCGCGCTCGGCGGAGCGCTCGTAGCGTCCCTGGCGGTGTCGGTGGCCACCGTGGGCTTCGAGATGGACGCGCGGCACGCCGCCCCGAAGTTCGAGCGCATCAACCCGGCCGAGGGACTCAAGCGCCTCTTCAGCGTCCGTCCCCTGCTGGAGATGGGCAAGGCCCTGCTCGTGGCGACACTGCTGGCGCTGCTTGTCTGGAGCGAGGTGGAGACGGTGGGGCCTGACGCCCTGCGGGCCGCATGGCTCGATGGGGCTCGGGGCCTGGAGTTCCTGGTCGGCCGACTGGCGGCGTTGGGCGTCCAGTTGGCGTGGGTGGTGCTGGGCTGCGGCGCCGTGGACTACGCGCTCGCAAGGCATCGGCACCGGCGCGAGCTGATGATGACCCGCGAAGAGGTCCGGCGGGAGCACAAGGAAAGTGAAGGCGACCCGCGCCACAAGGGACAGAGGAAGGCCCTGCACCGGCAGCTCGCGCAGGGAGGTCCGGCACGTGGAGTGCAAAAGGCCACCGCCGTGATCGTCAACCCCACGCACATCGCCGTCGCGCTCCGCTACGAGGCGGGCGAATGCGACGCGCCCTACCTCGTGGCCAAGGGGCGCGAACAGGACGCGCTCGCGCTCAAGGAAGAGGCGCGCCGACAGGGCATCCCGGTGGTCCGGGACGTGCCCCTGGCGCGCAGCCTCATCCACTTCGACGTCGGGGAGTCCATCCCCGAGGAGCTGTATCAGGCGGCGGCCGTCGTGCTGCGGACCGCGATGGAGACGCGCGAGACGGACGACCGTCCACGGAGACAGACGTGATGAATCCGCTCATGAAGGTGTTGCTGAAGGCCCGCCAGTCCTCGGACGTGGTGCTCGCGGTGGCGATGGCCGCCGTGCTGGGCGCGCTCATCATCCCGCTGCCTGCCTGGCTCCTCGACGCGGGGCTCGCGGTGAACCTCGCCGCCGCCGTGGCGCTGCTGGTCGCGGCGCTCCACGCGAAGGACGCGCTGCGGGTGACGTCGTTCCCCACGTTGCTCCTCTTCACCACGCTCTTCCGGTTGTCGCTCAACGTGTCGTCCACGAGGCTGGCGCTGTCCGAAGGCCACGCGGGCGAGGTCATCCAGGCCTTTGGCGAGTTCGTGGTGCGCGGCGATTACGTGGTGGGCGCGGTGGTGTTCGCCATCCTCACGCTGGTCCAGTTGCTGGTGGTGACCAAGGGCGCTGAACGGGTGGCGGAGGTGTCCGCCCGCTTCACGCTGGACGCGATGCCCGGCAAGCAGATGTCCATCGACGCGGACCTGCGCGCGGGGGCCATCGACCAGACCGCGGCCCGCCGCCGTCGGCGCGACCTGGAGCGCGAGTCCCAGATGTTCGGCGCCATGGACGGCGCGATGAAGTTCGTGAAGGGGGACGTCGTCGCGGGCCTGGTCATCGTCGCGGTGAACCTGCTGGGCGGGACCCTGATCGGGGTGCTGCAGAACGGCCAGTCCTTCTCCGAAGCCGCCGCCACCTTCGCCCTCATCGCCATCGGTGATGGGCTCGTGTCCCAGGTGCCCTCGCTGTGCATCGCGGTGGCCGCGGGCCTCGTCGTCACGCGGGTGGCCTCGGAGAAGGAAGAGGACTCGCTGGGCACGGAGATTGGCACCCAGTTCTTCGGAGATCCCCGGACGCTGGGCATCGTCGCGGGACTGTGCGTCGCGCTGGCCCTCATGCCGGGCATGCCGCACCTGACCTTCCTCGCCCTCGCGGGCGGCCTGGGGGGCCTGGGGTATGCGCTGCGGCGCAAGGCACCGGACGTGGCGGAGACGGCCCTGACGAAGGAAGGGGCACCTGCGGGCGCCACCGCTCCCCTCGGTGCGGCGGGCAAGCCTCCCGAGAGCGCCGCGGCGCCCGTGGGCGTGGCCCCGCTCACCCTGGACCTGTCCTCGCTGCTGACGCCCCTGGCGGAGGCCGACGGCGGCGCCTTCGTGCACACCGTGCTGAACGGGGTGCGAGACGAACTCTTCTTCGAACTGGGCGTGCGCATCCCTGGCATCCGAGTGCGGACCCAGGCGGCGTACCTGGGGCCGGGCGAGTACCGCATCCTGCTGGACGAGGTCCCCGCTGGTGGTGGGGTGGTGCAGCCCGGTGCCCTCTATGCGCTCGTGCCGCCCGGGGAACTGGCCTTCCTGGAGGTCCAGGCGGAGGCCTCCGTGGAGCCGGCCACCGGCCGCTCCATCAGCCGCGTCGGAGAAGGGACCCGCTCCCGGCTGGACATGGCCCAGGTGCCCGTGCGCAGGCCCTCGGAGCTCATCGCGGACCACCTGCGTGCCGTGCTCCGCCTGCGCGCCGCCGCGCTGCTGGGGCTCCAGGAGGTGCAGGGCCTCCTGGAGGGACTGGAGGCCCAGGCGCCCGTGCTGGTGAAGGAGGCGCTGCAGAAGGTGCCGCTGCCGCTGCTGGTGGACGTGCTGCGGCGGCTCGTGCAGGAGCAGGTGAGCATCCGGGACCTGCGCGCCATCCTGGAGGCCCTGGTGGCCCCCACCACCGAAGGGGACGCGACCGCCCTGGCCGAGCGCTGCCGTCAGGCCCTGCACCGCTACCTGAGCCACCAGTTCGCGCCCACGGGCCCGCTGTACGCGTACCTCGTGGATCCGGAGGTGGAGGAGGTGCTGCGCGCCAGCGGGCCCCGGGGGCCGTCACCGGAGCCGGAGCGTGTCGTCGAAATCCTGGAGGGGGTCCGGCAGATCGCCACCGGCGGCCGGGCGGTGCTGCTCACGGCCCCGGACGTCCGCAGGCCGCTGCGCAAGCTGTGCGAGGGCCCGTTCCCGGACGTGGCGGTGCTCACCTACGGCGAACTGGACGGAGACCTGCAGATTCGCCCCATCGGCCGGCTGACGCCGGTCGCCGTGGGGCGGTGAGGCCCGGCCCTAACCCCCTTCAGGGAAGTCGGGTAAGGGGCTACCGGTTACGTCATGGAGAGGTGGCGTCCATGGCGTGGCAGCCAAAGCACTGGACGGCGCAGCAGCTTGAGGAGCGGCGGCTTGCAGCCGGACAACTCCTGCGACGGGGGCACCTGTCGCAGGCGGAGGTGGCGCGCCGTGTGGGTGTCAGCGAGGCCTCCGTCAGTCGTTGGGCGCGGCGACTGCACGAGGCAGGCGGCAGTCCACGCGGGTTGAAGGCGAGGCCGCGCACGGGCCGGCCGTCGAAGTTGAGTTCGGGGGAATGGCGGCAGGTGGCGGAGCTGGTAGGGGCAGGGGCGCGCACCTGCGGTTTCCCTACCGAGCGCTGGACGCTGACGCGAGTGGCGCACCTCATCCACCGCACGTTCGCAGTGCGCTACCACCCCAACTACCTGGCCGAGCGCCTTCACCGGCTGGGTTTGAGTCCGCAGCAGCCCCGCACGCGAGCCAAGGAGCGTAACGATGCGTTGGTGGAGGCATGGCTGAAGCGCGACTGGCCCCGCATCAAAAGGGGGCTCGAAGAAGCGGGCGGGCCATTGCCTTCGTGGACGAGACAGGTAGTTCGTTTCGGGCCCGCGTAGCGTCTACCTGGGCGCCCGTCGGGCATCCGCCCACCTTGCGCCGTCGTGACAAGCGGCGCGAAGTCTCCAGCATCGTCGCCCTCGTTGCTCCGTACGGCCGCAGGCCGGCGCGCCTGTATTCGCGCCACCGAGAGGGCAGCTTCACCAGCCAGGACATCATCGCGGCCCTGCGCTACTTCCGCGGGAAGGTGGGCCGTCCTCTCACCATCGTGTGGGACGGCCTCAACCAGCACCACAGTGCCGAGACGCTCGACTTCGTCGCCCGCCACCCCGAGGACTTCCGCCTTGAGCGGCTGCCAGGCTACGCGCCAGACCTCAATCCCGAGGAGGGCTGCAACGGCGTGGTGAAGGCCGAGCTGCGCAATGCCACGCCCGACTCTGTCGTCGAGCTGCGCGCCCAGGCACGCGCTTCATTCGTGCGCCTGGGCCACCGCCACGACGTTCTCGCCGCCTTCTTCCTTCACGCTGGCTTGCGCCTTACCGGACTTCCCTGAAGGGGGTTAGAGGGTCCCGGTGCCGCTGCTGCCCTTGAACTCGGAGGACGGCAGGTCCGACTGGGCCTGGAGGGGAGCGGGACGGTTGACGCGGTCGCGCAGCTCCTTGCCCGTGCGAAAGAGCAGGCCGCGCTTGGGCTTCACCGGGATGACCTGGCCCGTCTTCGGGTTGCGGCCCTGGTAGCCCTGGTAGTTCTTCACGTGGAAGGCGCCGAGCCCGCGAATCTCGATGTTCTCGCCGCGGCAGAGCGCGTCCTTCATCGACTCGAAGATCGTCTCGATGGTTGCTTCAGCCTGCTTCTGGGTCACGCCTCGTTTGGCGACGAGGATGTTGATCAGATCGGACTTGAGCATCGGACGCTCCCGCAAACCCCGTGACCCCTTGGTGACAGGGCTCTGTGGCCCGTGGTCGAGTCCCGAATACATAACAGAACACCTCCTCCTTGCAAGCCGGGTAGGCTCCCAACCCTCTAAAAACGTTACGGATTTCCGCTGCCAGCCGCTGCCTTGGGTGCCTCCGGGGCGGGCGGGTCGAGCAGCCCCGGACGCAGGGGCGTCACGAGGTCCATCCACCGCGTGCGGCGCAGCAGGTCCACCCCGGCACAGTCGGCCGCCTGGAACAGGGGCTCGAACTGCTCGAAGCCCGGAGCCCGGGGGCCCGTCCAGGTTTCGGGGCCTCCGGAGATCATCACGCCGTGCACCGCGAGCGTCGTGTCCGCGAGCGTCAGCTCGGCCGGGTCCCTCGCCGGTCGCAGCCCTCCCCGGCGCCCCCGCTCCAACAGGCGGGCTTCCACCAGCCGGTCGACGACCTCGTGCACCAGCGACTCGGGCACGCGCAGGTGCGTGGCCAGCTCCCGCGGCAGGGGCGGCGTGCGCCCATCCACCCAGCACAGGGTGACGTCCTGGGCGACACGGGCGGCCACCAGCTCGTACGCGCGGGGATGGGTGCCGAAGGCGAAGAGCGAGTCGCGGAAGGAGACGTGCTCCACCGCGTAGGACAGCCGGGCGCCGAACAGCATCACCAGCCAGCTCACGTACACCCAGGCGAGGAACAGGGGCAGGGCGCCCAGGGACGCGTAGAGCGGATTGTAGAGGAAGCTGCGCGCGGCGAACTCGGCGTACACCTGCTTCGCCAGCATCCACCCCACGCCGGCCACCAGCCCGCCCGCCAGCGCCGAGCGCACGCGCACATGGGCGAAGGGCGTCCAGAGGTACAGCAGCGTCAGGCTGCCGATGGCGATGAGCATGGTGCCCAGCGCGATGAACAGCGGCGCGGTCGGCGCGTACATCTGCAGCAGCACGCGCACCCGGCCCGTGCCTGAGAAGGAGATGGCCAGGAAGATGGGGCCCAGCAGCAGCAGGCCCGCGTAGATGGACAGGCGCGTCAGCCAGGGGCGCTGGCGCCGGATGCCCCACAGCTCGTTCACCGCGCCGTCGATGTGGCGCAAGAGCGAGCCCGCCGACAACAGCACCGCGAGGAAGCCCACGCTGCCCACGGCGATGGAGCTGCCCGGGTGCAGGAACCGGTCGAGCAGGGCGGCAGACTCCTCGCTGACCCCCGGCGCCAGGACCTCGGAGATGACGAAGCGCAGCTTCCGCTGGAACTGCTCCTGGTGGAGCGTGCGCAGCAGCACGAGCCCCACCGTCAGCAGGGGCACCAGCGAGAACATGCTGATGTACGTGAGCGCCGCGGCGCGAAGGCGCAGGTTCTCGCCCATGAAGCCGCGCGCCACCGTGCGCGCCGCGAGGAGGATGTCCGCCGCGAACCGGCCGCCGGACGTACCCGCCACCGGAGCCCACACGCGGGACACCGTCGCGCGCGCCCAGGCCCGCAGCCGGACCAGCCCCTGCCGATAGCGCCACCCCAGGCCCCGCGTCACGCGCACGGCGCCCTCCAGGCGCGTTCCCGCCCGGACGGGGGCAGGCCACCGGGGTCCAGCGGCGTACGGAGGCGCGGAAGGGGGCGGGTCATCCCGGGCAATTCAGAGGGACCGACGGGCGACGACTCCCCCCGGTGTGGAAGTGCCACCGTAACCAAACTCGGGCCCGGGGGACCAGCCCACCCGCCACCGGATGTGGACCCCACCACGCTGGCCGCGAGCTCCCTGTGCCTGGTCGGCCGCTGGACAGGTGGCCGGACGAACCCACAGAGAAGCGTGGTGTCCCACGTCCGCGGGTCCTCCCTGGTGCCCCCGGGCAAAAGAGAAAGCCCGGCGGGGATGCACCCCACCGGGCCTTCGCTGTCACTCGCGGACCGCGCTCAAGGCGCGGTGCCGCTCACCGGCTCAGCCCTCGCTGCCCCCGCCGGACGACTCCGAGGAGCCTCCGCCGGATGCTGCGGGAGGCGTGCCACCGGAGCCCCCGCCGTTGTTGCCGGAGCCTCCCTGCGAACCCCCGCGCTCGGACCGTTCACCGCCCCGGCCTTCACCGCCGCGACGCTGCTCGCGCTCGCCACCACCCCGGTTGCGGTCGCCACCACCACCACCACCACCGCCGCCGCGCTCGGGACGCCGGCCTTCGCGACGGTCGCCCCCGCCGCGCTCGCCACCACCACCACCACCACCGCCACCGCCACGGGCCTCCGCGCCGCGCTCGCCACCACCACCGCCGCCACCGCCACGATCCCGGTCGCGTCCACGCCGGCCCTGGTCCTGGCGTCCGCCACCACCACCGCCGCCGCCACCACCGCCGTAGGCGTTCTCCGGGCGGCGCTGCTGCATCGCCAGCTCGCCATCCCCGGAGCCCGGCGACGAGGCCACCTTGTGCTCGGGGCCCGTGGCCGACCGGCCGTAGATGTCGTACTGCTCGCGGTGGTAGTTCTGCTGCGCCTTCACCTGGATGGACTTGTTGTAGCGGTCCATCAGGTGCCGCAGTTCGTTGCGCTCCTCGCCCTGGAGCAGCCGCGCGACCTCCGCGTTGCAGTTGATGACGAGCGTGGAGTCCTTGTAGCCCGGCGCCTCGCGGCGGATCTCCCGGAAGATTTCGTACGCCACCGTGGTGGCCGTCTTCACGAAGCCCTTGCCGTCGCAGTAGGGGCAGTCCTCGTGCAGCACGCGGCCAATGGACTCGCGCACGCGCTTGCGCGTCATCTCCACCAGGCCCAGCTCGGAGATGCGCAGCACGTTCGTCTTGGCCTTGTCACGGCCCAGCGCTTCCTGCAGCGACTTGAAGACCTTGTCGCGGTTCTGCGCCTTCTCCATGTCGATGAAGTCGCAGATGATGATGCCGCCGATGTTGCGCAGCCGCAGCTGGTAGACGATCTCCTTGGCGGCCTCGACGTTGATCTTGGTGATGGTCTCCTCGAGGCTCTTCTTGCCGACGTAGCGGCCCGAGTTGACGTCGATGGCGGTGAGCGCCTCCGCCTGATCGATGATGAGGTAGCCGCCGCTCTTCAGCCACACCTTGCGCTGGGTGGCGCGCTGCAGCTCCTGCTCGATGCCGTAGGCGTCGAAGACGGGCTCGTCCGTCTCGTGCAGCACCACGCGGTCGCGCAGCGCCGGGTCCTGCGCGGTGACGAAGCCCTGGATGCGCTCGTACTCCTCCGCGTCGTCCACGACGAGCTTCTCCACGTCGTGGGCGAACAGGTCGCGCGTGGCGCGCAGGATGAGGTCCAGGTCGGGGTGCAGCAGGCCCGGTCCGCCGCGCTTCTCATTGCGGCGCACCACCTGGTTCCACACCTCGATGAGGAACCGGATGTCGCTCTCCAGCTTCTCCTGGGGAACGTTCTCCGCCACCGTGCGCACGATGAAGCCCGTGCCGGGCGGCCGCAGCCGGTCCACGATGTCGCGCAGCCGCCGGCGCTCCTTCTCGTTGGAGATGCGGCGGCTGATGCCCACGTGATCCACCGTGGGCATGAACACCAGGTGACGGCCCGGGATGGAGATGTGCGAGGTGAGCCGCGCACCCTTGGTGCCGATGGGGTCCTTGGAGATCTGGACCACCACCTCCTGGCCGACCTTCAGCAGGTCTTCAATCTTGTCCGTCTTGCGCTGCTTGGGCTTCTCCTTGTCGTCGTCGCGCTTCTCGCGACGGGGAGGGCCCTCCTGGCGGCGCTTGTCCTTGTCCTTGTCCTTCTCGCGGCCTTCCCGGGCGCGCGGCTCGCGGGCCTCCCGGGCCTCGCGCGGCGTGCGGCGCTCGCCGGAGACCTCACCCGGACGCGCGGCTTCGGTGGCGGCGGGGGAGGGGATGAGGTCGCCCAGGACGGCGGCGTGCGGAGGCGGCTCGGCGGCTTCGGGAGCGCCTTCGCCAGCCTGCGCGCCGTGGCCCTCGGCGAGGGTGGCGACCGTGACGGTCTCCGAGGGCGTCTCCTGCACCAGCACGGGGGCCGCGTCCGCCGGGACGCCGGCGTCCGACAGCGGCGCCGCCACGGAGGCGGTGGACACCGTGACCTGCGTCTCCTCGATGACGAAGGCCTGGGGCAGCTCGGCCTCCGGCACCGGAGCCTCGACCTGCGCGGCCTGGGCCTGGGGCTCGGCGGCGGGCGCGTCCCCGGCGGGGGCGGCCTGCGTGTCCGTGGTCGCTTCGGTGGAGCCCTCCGGAGCGGCTTGCGGCGCCGCGTGGGACTGGACGTCCAGCGCCAGCGCGGTGTCGTGCGGAAGCGACGGCTCCTTCGCCACGGGGGCCCCAGCGGCCTCCGTGCTGGCGGGCAGCGTGTGGGCGCCCTTGTCCGGCACCGTGACCGCGGCGGCCTCCAGGGTGTCGGCCTCGGATTCGGTGGGGACCTCCGGCGCGTCCTCGTGCTCGCCCTCGGTCAATTCGAACTGGGCGCGGGCGAAGTCCGGGTCGTAGACGACGTCGCTGACGTACAGGAAGGCGGCCTTCTCCAACCCGATGTCGACAAAAGCCGCCTGCATGCCCGGGAGCACCCGGACGACACGGCCCTTGTAGATGTTTCCGACGACGCCCTTGTCCTTCTTACGCTCGAGGTAGAACTCCGCGATATGGCCGCCCTCTACGAGCGCCACCCGGGTCTCCCGACCCGCGGCATTGATGACGAGCACACTGCTCATGGATGAATCCTGGAAGCGCGCGCGGTAGGGGGGACCTCACCGGACGGGGGGCGGCAAGGAGCCACACCTCCGAGCACGCTGCGAGGGGAGCGGCGGTCGGTGACCCTCCGACGTGTGGACGCCCACCGGACTCACCGGAGGGAGAACGCATCGCCTGGGTGAGGGCCGAGGACATCACCGCCTGCTCCTCCGAGTTCATGTCGCCCCGCATTGCGACCGGCACCGTGCCGGGCGGGGCTGCTTCTCTTCAAGCGCTCGAGGCCTCCACCACGCCCGTGCCGTCCGCCCCCTCTTCCACACCCGGTCGGTGCCCATCGTGGGCCACCTTGGGGGGGCGTCTGGGGGCCCCGGAGCAGCAGGGACGTCCGGAAGAGACCGGAAGCGCAACCCGTCGAAATTCCTGCCTGGGCCTGATGTCCCGCCAACGCGGGGCGTCACACAACCACCCAGAAACACGGAGAGTTTTCCACGCCCCTCCAGGTGTGTAAAGGCAAGAAGCGCCCGTTCATCCACTGTCGGGCAGAAGGCCTCCGGGCCCGGCCCCAGGGCATCCAGGCCGGAACGGAGCCAACCCGGGGGCTTGGATGGGGCCGCTCAGGCCTGGGCGGGGGCCTGCTTGCGGCCCTCGGGCTTGTCCAGCTTGCCGCGCGGCCGGCGCACCAGCCTCAGGGCGGTCCACGTCTCGTCGATGACGCAGATCTTGTTGTCCACCAGCCCGATGTCGAGCGCCGCGTGCCGCACGAAGTCCTCGGACAGGCGCGTCCGGGCGCCCTCGGCGGTGGCCCAGCACACCCAGATGCCACCGGTGAGGGTGGTGGCGCGCGACAGCGCGGGCAGCCGCTGCACCAGGTCCGTGGCGTCCGTGGTGAAGAAGAGGATGACGTCCAGGCCCGTCTGGGCGGTGACCAGGAACTCCACCCCGTCCGGCAGCGGGTTGAGCTTCTGCACGAAGCCCCGGGGGGGGTTGATGATGGAAACCTTGGAGCCGGACCGGATGCCCAGCATGGCCGGCAGGGACGCGAAGGCGTAGGGCGTCATGAGGTGCGCTCCACCGTGAAGGTGCGGAACTCGCCAGTGGCGTCGCCGTCGGTGCGCGCCACGTGTGTGACGCGCGCCAGGCGGGGGCCCTGGTGGCACCAGCTTACGAAGACTTCCAGCGCGGCGGGCTCGCCTTCCACCGTGGCCTCCACGGAGCCGTCGCTCCGGTTGCGCACCCAGCCGCTCAGGCCCAGCCGCAGCGCTTCGGCGCGGGAGCTCTCCCGGAAGGAGACCCCCTGGACCGTGCCCTGGATGCGCAGGGTCGCCCGGCGCTGCGTGCTCATGCCTTGGGCCTCATGCTCGTGCGTTGCCTTCTAGCATCTGGAGGAACGCCTGCTCATCCAGGATTCTTACCCCGAGTTCCTCCGCCTTCTTCAGCTTGGAGCCCGCGTCCTCGCCCGCCACGACGAAATCGGTCTTGCGCGAGACACTTCCGGACACCTTGCCGCCCCGCCGCTCGACTTCCTCCTTGGCCTGCTCGCGCGCCATCCCGGCCATGGTCCCGGTGAGCACCACCGTCTTGCCCACGAAGGGCCCGCCGGTGGAGACCGCCGGCGGCGCCGGCTCCACGCCCGCGTCCAGCAGGGACTGGATGGTGGCCTGATTCTGCGGCTCCTGGAAGAAGGTATGGATGACCTGGGCCATCACCGGGCCCACGTCCTTCACCCGGCTGATGTCCTCCAGGCTCGCGGTGAAGAGCGCCTTCACCTGGGGGAACGCCTCCGCCAGCGCCCGGGCCGTGGAGTCGCCCACGTGGCGGATGCCCAGCGAGAACAGGAAGCGGCGCTGCGTGGTCTGCTTGGAGGCCGCGATGGAGGCCAGCAGGTTCTCCGCGCTCTTCTCCCCCATGCGCTCCAGCTTCAGGAGCGACTCCTTCGTCAGCGCGAAGAGGTCCGCGAACGTCTTCACCTGGCCGGACGTCACCAACTGCGTGGCCAGCTTGTCCCCCAGGCCCTCGATGTCCATCGCCGTGCGGCTGGCGAAGTGGCGCACCTTCTCCACCAACTGCGCGGGGCAGGACGCGCCCGTGCAGCGGATGATGGCGCCGTCCTCGTCCTTCGCCGCCACCGCGCCGCACACCGGGCAGTGGGTGGGGAAGCTGAAGGGCTGGGAGTCCTCCGGGCGCTTGGACAGCACCACGGTGACGATCTCCGGAATCACGTCCCCGGCGCGGCGCACGAAGACGGTGTCGCCCCGGCGCACGTCCTTGCGGCGCAGCTCGTCCTCGTTGTGCAGCGTGGCGCGCGACACCATCACGCCGCCCACCTTCACCGGCTTCAGGTGCGCCACCGGCGTCAGCGCGCCCGTGCGGCCCACCTGGATGCCAATGTCCTGCACCAGCGTGGACTCCTCCTCCGGCGGGAACTTGTAGGCCACCGCCCAGCGCGGGCTCTTGGACACCTGGCCCAGGCGGCGGCGCAGGTCCTCGTCGTCCACCTTCACCACCATGCCGTCCACCTCGAAGGGCAGGGCGTGGCGGCCCTTGAGGGACTCGTCGTAGCGCTGGCGGATGCCGTCGGCGCCCAGGGCCGGCTGGGAGTGGTTGACCGGCAGGCCGAGCGTCTTCAGGTACTCCAGCTTCTCCGTGTGCGTCTTGAACGCGGGCAGGCCGTCGCTGGGGCCGCACTCGTACAGGTACACGGAGAGGGGCCGGGCCGCGGTCTCCTTGGGATCCAACTGGCGCAGGCTGCCCGCGGCGGCGTTGCGCGGGTTGGCGAAGAGCGACTCGCCCTGCTCCTCGCGCTTCTCGTTGAGCTTGCGGAAGTCCTCCTTGCGGATGAAGACCTCGCCGCGCACCTCCAGCCGCTTCGGCACCTTCACGCCGTCCTGGGGGAACAGCTCCAGGGGCAGGCTCTTGATGGTGCGCAGGTTGGACGTAACGTCCTCGCCCGTGGTGCCGTCGCCCCGGGTGGCGCCCTGCACGAAGCGGCCGTCCTCGAAGCGCAGCGAGATGGCCAGCCCGTCCAGCTTGGGCTCGCACACGTAGCCCACCTGCGTGAGGCCCGTCAGCTTGCGCACGCGGTCGTCGAACTCCGTGAGCCCCTCGTCGTCGAAGATGTTCGCCAGCGACAGCATCTGCGCGCTGTGCACCACCTGCCCGAAGTCCTCCACCGCCGCGCCGCCCACGCGCTGGGTGGGCGAGTCCGGCGTGGCGAGCTGGGGGTACTTCTCCTCCAGCGCCTGCAGCTCCCGCATCAGGGTGTCGTACTGCGCGTCGCTGATCTCCGGCGCGTCGAGCACGTAGTAGCGGTGGTTGTGGTGGGCCAGCTCCTGACGGAGCGCTCGGGCGCGGGCTTCGGCTTTCGGGAAGGTGTCCACGGGGTGGTTTCCTACTCCAATTCAGCGGCGCGGCCAGGATGCGCGCGCCCGTCCTGGGAGGAGGACCACTCTAGCGAGCCCACCTGACAGGACCGCTCCACGAGGGGCCAGCAGGGCCCCGTCCCCCTCCGCGCGTTGCCAACCTCCTGCGTTGGACCCGCGAACCCCTCCCACCGTGGCGCGACCGCGTCCAGGGATGGGAAGGGCTCCCCGGGGACGCGTGTTTCATCCCACGAGGGGGCCTCGCGCACCCCAGTAGCCCCGAATTTCAGCTACATAGCGGATTACTTGTTCGCAATACCCCCTCCCTCCGGTGCAACCCCCTGAAAAACGGGGTGGTGCAAGGCACGGATGCCTTGACAGCTCTGGAGGGGGTCAATAGTTTCCTGAGCGGTTCCTGGCGCAGGGGTCCCCCCGCGCCGTCTCTTCCCAACCACAGGCCCACGCGCCCTCCGGTCCCGTCCAGGGACCCGGGTGGTGCTGCCCTCCTGGAAGGTGCTTCCGAGCGCCGCGCGGACGGACAACGTCCCGCGTACAGCCTGCCCGAGCCTTCGGGCGATTCCCCCCACTTTCCGTCTGCTGACCGTCATGGCCAAAGCCCGTTCCCCCCGAGAGAAGGTAGTCGAGCCCCCGTTTGTCGCCGCGGAGGAGAAGCCCCGCCGCAAGCGCGCGGCGGCGAAGGAGGCGGAGAAGCCCGCGCCGCGCTCTCGCCGCGCCCCGGCCCGCCGTGAAGAGGCGCCCGTGGAGGAGGCTCCGGAGGTGGTCGCGGAGGCCCCGCGCCCGGTCCTCACGCCCATCTCCCGCCCCGTGCGCGACGACGAGCTCCAGGAGATCCGCGCGGAGGAGCCCGAGGACACCGCGTCCGCGACGCCCGCCCCGCAGGAGTCCGCCGAGTCCCCCGCCATCACGGAGGTCGACCGTGACGGCGCCCCGATGCAGGTCATCAAGCTCAATGACCTGAAGCGGATGAAGATCGTCGAACTGTCGAAGATGGCCCAGGACGTGGGCATCGACGGCTACCAGGGGCTGAAGAAGCAGGACCTCATCTTCGCGCTGCTGGGTGGCATCGCGGACAAGCGCTTTGAAGTCCACGCGGAGGGCGTGCTGGAGCTGCTCAGCGACGGCTTCGGGTTCCTGCGCAGCGCGGACAGCGACTACCAGCCGTCCCCGGACGACATCTACGTGTCGCCGTCCCAGGTGCGCCGCTTCACGCTGCGCCCCGGCGACACGGTGACAGGCCCCATCCGCCAGCCCCGTGAGGGCGAGCGCTTCTTCGCGCTCCAGAAGGTGGACACGGTCAACTTCGCGGACCCCACGTCCGAAGCCGCGCGTGAGCGCATCCTGTTCGACAACCTCACGCCGCTGTACCCGACGCGCAAGCTCAAGCTGGAGCACGAGTCGTCGGAGATGACCACGCGCATCATCGACATGTTCTGCCCCATCGGCCTGGGCCAGCGCTGCCTCATCGTCGCGCCCCCGAAGGCGGGCAAGACGGTGCTGCTGCAGAACATCGCGCACGCCATCAGCCGCAACCACCCGGACGTCTACCTCATCGTGCTGCTGGTGGATGAGCGCCCGGAAGAAGTCACCGACATGGAGCGCAGCGTGCGCGGCGAGGTGGTCTCCTCCACCTTCGACGAGCCCGCCACGCGCCACGTGCAGGTGGCGGAGATGGTCATCGACAAGGCCAAGCGCCTGGTCGAACAGAAGTACGACGTGTGCATCCTGCTGGACTCCATCACCCGTCTGGCTCGCGCCTACAACACGGTGGTGCCGGCGTCCGGCAAGATCCTGTCCGGCGGCGTGGACGCCAACGCGCTCCACAAGCCCAAGCGCTTCTTCGGCGCCGCGCGCAACATCGAGGAGGGCGGCAGCCTCACCATCATCGGCACGGCCCTCATCGACACGGGCAGCCGCATGGATGAGGTGATTTTCGAGGAGTTCAAGGGCACGGGTAACTCCGAAATCGTCCTGGATCGGAAGTTGATGGAGAAGCGCATCTTCCCAACGCTCGACATCAACAAATCCGGCACGCGCAAGGAGGAACTCCTCTTGTCGCAATCGGACCTGGTGCGCATTACGGCGTTGCGCCAGGTGCTCCACCCGTTCACCCCCATCGACGCGATGGAGTTCGTGCTCAAGCACATGCGTCCGACGGCGGCGAACGCGGAGTTCCTGGGCTCGATGAACCGTTGACCCTGGCCCGGGAGCCCCACATGTGTCGTCCCCACGTCCTGCGTTTCCTCGCCCGCGCCGTCGCGGGCGTCACCCTGGGCCTGATGGCGGGGTGCGACCTGGGCGTGGAGGACCTGCCGCTGGAGGATGCGCCGCCGGTGCTCTCCAGCAAGGTCTGCTACGACGACTCGGACTGCGTGGCGAGCGCGTGCTGTGGCGAAGGCAACGCCGTCACCCACGTCACGGAGGGCCCCAACTGCGCGGGCGTCCGGTGTGACGGGACGTGCCCCCCGGGCAGCATCGACTGCGGTCGCTGCATCCCGACGTGCCGCAACGCCCGCTGCGCCGGCGCCTGCCAGTAGCCCGGCGGCATCCGCGGCGCGTGGGGGCCTTCAGCCCGTCTGTTCGGTGATGGCCCCCGTGGGGGGGACGGCCGCGTCCTTGAGCGGCAGCGTCACGCGGAACGTGGTGCCTCCGCCCGGCGTGTCCTCCACGTCGATGTGGCCCTGGTGGGCCTCCACCACCTGGCGTGACACCCACAGGCCCAGGCCCAGGCCGCCGTAGTGGTGCGTGGACACCGCGCGCTCGAAGCGCTCGAAGATGCGGTCGCGGTCCTCCGGCTTGATGCCGATGCCGTGGTCCACGACGCACAGGCGCACCACCGCGCCATCCGGTCGCAGCGTCACGTCCACCGGCTTGCCCCGGCCGAACTTCAGCGCGTTGGCCACCAGGTTGTGCACCACCTGGCAGATGCGGGGCGCGTCGAAGGCGCCCATCACCGGCCCGTCCACGGTGACGGTGAGCTGCGTGCCCTCGCGCCGGGCCTCCTCCTCCGCGAAGCGCGTCACCTCCACCAGCAGCTCCGCGAGGTCCACGTCCGTGCGGGTGAGCTTCAGCCGGCCGCTGGTGATCTGCGACACGTCCATCAGCACGTCCACCAGCAGCGCGAGCCTCCGGATGAAGGAGCGCGCATGCTTCATCCGCTCCAGGGCCCTGGCCGGCGCGTCCCGGCCCAGGCTGCGCTCCGCCAGCTCCAGGTGCAGCTGGAAGGCGGCCAGCGGCGTGCGCAGCTCGTGCGCCGCCACGGAGAGGAAGTCATCCCGGGCGCGCAGCGCTTCGGCCAGCCCTTCGGCGCGCGCGCGCTCGTCGGCCATCTCCCGGCGCATCCTCGCGAGCCTCAGGTTGGAGGCGATGCGCGCCAGCAGCTCCCCGGCGGAGAAGGGCTTCACCAGGTAGTCGTCCGCCCCGGAGGACAGGCCCTGCACCGTGGCCTGCTCGCCGGCCTTCGCGGACAGCAGCAGGATGGGCAGCTCGCGCGTGTGCGGCGCCGCGCGCAGGGCCTGCAGCAGGCCCACGCCGTCCAGGCGCGGCATCATCACGTCCGACAGCACCAGGTCCGGCGGCCGGGCCAGCGCGAACTCCAGCGCCTTCTGGCCGTCCGTCACCGTCTCCACGTCGTAGTCGGTGGAGAGCACGCGCTGGATGTAGTCCCGCATGTCGCGGTTGTCGTCCACCAGCAGGATGCGCGCGCGGGGCCGCGGGTCCTGGGACGCCTGTCCCGGAGTCGGGGCGTGGTTGGACTGCGTGTGCTCCTTCGGCTTGGAGACGTTCCACAGGAGCGCCTCCTGCACGTAGGCGGACGTGGCCTCGCGCGCCGCGGAGCGGGGCCGGGCCGTGGTGCGGATCCGCTCCGGGGGCAGGTGCGCGTGGCCCAGGGGCAGCTCCACCCGGAAGGTGGTGCCCTCGCCCTCGGTGCTGCGCACCGACACCGCGCCGCCGTGCAGCCGCGCGAACTCCTGCACCAGCGCGAGCCCGATGCCGGTGCCTTCGTGCGTGCGCGACGCGGTGCCCGGCACGCGGTGGAAGCGCTCGAAGAGGCGCGGCAGCTCCTGCGCGGGGATGCCCGCGCCGGTGTCCTCCACCTCCAGCGCCACGCGCCGGCCCTCCTCGCGCAGGCGCAGCGTGACGCCGCCCTGGAGCGTGAACTTGAACGCGTTGGAGACCAGGTTGAGGACGATCTGCTCCCACAGGTCCGGCGCCACGTAGACGGGTTCGGAAAGGGGCGGACAGTCCACGGTGAACTGGAGCCCCGTGCGCTCCATGGCGGAGCGGAAGCTGCTCGCCGCGTCCGCCGTCAGCGCCGCCAGGTCCGCGGGCACGAAGCGCTCCTCCTTGGGGCCGGCCTCCAGGCGCGACAGGTCCAACAGCGCGTTGACCAGCTTGAGCAGGCGCCCCGCGTTGCGGTGCACGCGCTCCAGCTCCTTGCGCGCCTCGTCTGGCAGCGTGCCCGAGCGTCCGGCGAGCAGGTCCTCGGTGGGCCCCAGCATCAGCGTCAGCGGCGTGCGGAACTCGTGGCTGACGTTGGCGAAGAACTCCGACTTGAGCCGGTCCAGCTCCCCCAGCTGCTCGTTCGCGGTGCGCAGCTGCTGGTTGGTCTCCTGGATCTGCTGCGCGCGGCGGAAGATCTCCTCCTCCATCTGCCCCGCGCGGGCCTGGAGCGCTTCGTGCTGCCGGTTGTGCTCCGCGTCCCGACTCTTGAGATGGACGAAGTCCGTCACGTCCTCCACGCGGTGGATGATGTAGCGCAGCCTGCCGTCCGCGCCCAACACCGGGGAGTTCAGCGGGCTCCAGTAGCGCACCTCGAACCCGTCCCCCACGGAGCCCGCGCGGGGGATGTCGTACTTCTGGACCGCCATCGCGTCCGGGGCGCCCATCTTCACCACGCGCTCCAGGGACGCGCGCAGGTTGCTCACGCCGCTGGCTGACGGGTCCTCCGGGTTGTCCGGGAAGACGTCGAAGATGTGGCGGCCGAGGATGGCCTCGCGCCGCGTCTGGGTGGTGCGCAGGTAGGCGTCCGTCACCGCGACGATGATGAGCCCGGGCGTCAGCACCAGGTACGGATTGGGCGAGGCTTCGAAGAGGCTCCGGAAGTCAGGGGCCTCGGGAGGGCTGGGGGGCATCACGCGTCCTCGAAGGCGGAGGAGTGCGTGGAAGTAGTCACTCGGCTTCCGGATGGCCAGGGGCATGTGCCCCGCTTCCCCCGGGTTTTCACCGGTGGACGCTTGGGACCCCGGCGGCCTCCGCCAGCGGGCGGCTCAGGCTGCGGGAGCGGCGTCCGAGGCGGCGATGGGCTGCTGCACGGCGGCCGTCACCCGGGGGGGCGGCTGGGCCTTGAGGCGGGCGTAGTCGAAGCAGGCCACGAGGATGGAGGCCACCGGCACGGCGAAGAGCGCGCCCCACAGGCCGAACAGCTTCTCCCCCGCGATGAGGGAGAAGGCCACCACCACGGGGTGGATGCGCGCGGCCTCGCCCATGATCTTCGGGTTGAGGAAGTACGCCTCCAGCGCGTGGATGCCGATGATCCACAGCAGGAGCGCGAAGGCCTTCTGCACGCCGTCCGCCAGCGCGATGAGCACGATGGGCACGGAGCTGATGATGGTGCCGAAGATGGGGATGAGGCTGAAGAGCGTGGCGATGGTGGCCAGCAGGAAGGCGAACTTCACGCCGAACAGCAGCAGGCCCACCAGCGTGAGGGCCCCGTTGACCAGGCAGATGGTGACCTGGCCGCGCACCACGCCCGACAGCGAGCGGTCGATGTTCGCCACCAGCGTCTTCGCGTCTGGGAGGAACTCCGCGGGCACCAGCGTGCCGAAGTAGCGGCGGATGGACTGCGCGTCGATGGAGAAGAACGCGGCGACCATCAGGATGAAGAACAGCATGAAGACGCCGGCCAGCACCTCCGTGACGATGCGGCGCGACACGTTGACGATGTCCGACATGTTCTCGCGCACGAGCGTCGTGCCCCGGGACACCGCGTCCGTGAGCATCTGCTCCAGGTCCAGCGCGAGGCTGAAGCCACCGGACGTGCCCGCCGCCGCGCCCTCCATGGCCCGGTCCGACAGGGCCACGGGGATGCCGTACACGTTGAGCCACGTCTCCGCGCGCTGCGCGAGCGTCTGCAGGTGCTCCGGCGTGAGCGCGCTGGCGAAGGCCGCCATCTCCCGGCTGATGCGCACCACCTCGCGGTACAGCTGCGGCACCAGCGCGATGAAGAAGAGGTACACCGCCAGGAAGAAGCCCGAATAGATGAGCAGGATGGCCACCCACCGGGGCACGGAGCGGCCGCCCAGGTTCCACCGCGTGATGCGCCCCACCAGCGGCTGCACCAGGTACGCGATGAGCGCCGCGCCCGCGAAGGGCATCACCACCGAGCGCAGGGTGAAGAGCATCAACGCGATGGCCAGCCACAGCCCCGCGAGGAGCATCAGGCGCTTGCGGCGTTCATCGGGGGCGGTGTCCACGGGCTGCGACATGGACATGGGCTTAGGGCAGTCGCCTCCCTCCTGACAAGCTTCTGGAGGAAACACTCCTCGGCCCCCCGCTTCTACGCCGCCGGAAGGTCGCCGAGCCGCCGAGCCCCTGGCAGGCCTCAGGCCCGGGGCAGCGGGGATGACGCGCCCAGACGGGCTTCCAGCCGGTCCAGGCAGGCCTGCATCAGGGGGCGCTTGATGCGTCCCTGGGTGGCCTCGCCCAGGCCCAGCATCTGCTCCGTCAGCCAGCGGGTGAGGAAGAGCAGGGGGACGCGGTCGCCGGGGACGAGCCCCTGTTCCAGGTAGCGCTTGTTGCGCATGTACTCGTCGAACGCGTCGAACTCACGCCCCAGGTCCCAGCGGGCCAGCTTCAGCGCCTCCGTGTAGACGGCCGGGTCGGGGCGGCGGGTGGCCTCCGCGAACAGCGGTGCGAACTCCCCCAGGGTGGCGGCGTCCAGGTCCTGCACGGGCGGAGGCCAGTCGCCCAAATCCTTGGCGAGCAGCCGCGCCACCTCGTCCAGCAGGTGGTCCACGAGGGGGATGGGCTTGAGGTCGAAGAGGTGGTCCCAGCGCGAGGGCATGTGTCAGGGGCTGGCGGCGGCGGACAGGGCCACCGGAAGGGGAGGGGGCGGGGCCAGGGGAAGCACGGGCACCGCGTCGTCCGCAGCATAGCCCAGGGCCAGCTCGCGCTGGATGACCTCCCACACGGCGCGGCGGGTGAGCAATTCGCCGTGGGCCACGCCGGACAGCTCCACGTTGAAGACGTTGGGCTGGCCGTCCACGTCCAGCACGGAGGAGGGGAAGCGGGCCACGGCGTCGTCGCGCGAATAGATGGACGTCAGCCGGACATGGCGTGGAAAGGCCCCCTCACCCAGGTGCTTGATGAAGGGCGACACGGGCGTGAGCTGCCACATGCTGCGGCTGAACCAGCCGAGCGTCGCGCACCCCAGGTACGCCATGCGCGTGCCCCGGTGCGGCGTGCCCAGGGTGATGAGGCTCTTCACCCGGGCGTCCCCGCCCAGCCGCTTCACGTAGTACGTGCCGATGAGGCCGCCCTTCGAGTGCCCGATGATGGTGAGCGGCCCCATCTCCGGGTGGCGCTCGTAGAGCCGGTCCACCTTGCCCCGCACCTTGCGCGCCAGCTCGTCGATGCGGTGCGTGTTGAAGCGGTCCATGGTGCCACCCAGGTGGATGGACCAGACGCAGTAGCCCTCGCGGCGCAGGCGGTGCTCCAGCACCTCCAGGACGCGGCGGGTGCTGAAGAAGCCGTGCAGCAGGAGCACCGGCCGTGGGCAGCGCTTGAAGTCCGTGCGCCGCACCACCTGGTTGCCTCGCGGATCCAGGTCCAGGTAGCTGGTCAGGTACTTCAACTGGCACTTCAGCTTCCGGTACTGCATCACGAACGGATTCATGGCCGCCCCGTCCCGCCCTGGCGGTGCGTGGATCGCCGCCCTTCGTCACGAGGCAGAAGGTAGGGAGCGCCCCGGGCCCCGGCCCAGGAGCGCGGCGCGTCTGTCCGCTTTCAGTCGGTGAAGTGCTCCAGGAAGTTCAGCAGCACCCGGTGCGCCAGCGGCGTGGGCGCGATGCCGGACAGCAGCCGGGGGACGAACTCGCCCGGGGCCGCGCCGCGCTCCTGGGCCAGCGCGTCCAGCTTCACGTCGCGGGCGAGGATGACCGCGCGCATGGCGTCCGTGGGCATCTCCGGGTGGAACTGCACGCCGCGCACGTTGGGGCGGAAGGCGATGGCCTGGGCCGCCGTGTTGGCGTTGCCCGCGAGCACCGTGGCGCCCTCGGGAAGACGGGTGACGATGTCCTCGTGCGTGGCCTGGACGGCGAAGCGCTCCGGCAGCCCGGCGAAGAGCGGATCCCCACGGCCCGCCTCCGACAGCGTCACCTCCACGGTGCCCGTCTCGCGGCCCTCGGGGTTGCGCGCCACCTTGCCGCCGTACTGCTCAGCGAGCAGCTGTTGGCCAAAGCACACGCCGAGCACGGGGATGCCCTGCTCGCCCGCCTCCACCATGAAGGCCCCGGCGCGCTCCATCCACGGCTCGCGCTGCGTCACGGAGAGGGGAGAGCCCGTCATCATCACCGCGTCATAGCCGCGCGCGTCCTTCGGCAGGGGGGCGCCCTGGTGCACGGGGAGGACGTCGAAGCGCTGGCCGGACAGTCCAATGGTTTGCAGAAACCAACGGTCGTAGTCGCCCACGGACAGCCGCACGGACTCCGCCGCGTCGCCGGCTTTCAGGAGCAGGACGTTCTTCATGGAGGCAGCTTGCCGCGTCATGGGGCCATTCCTACCGTGTCGTGCCGTCCGTGTCCGGTGCCCGCCATTTCAAATCGCCCGCGCGCCGTGCTCACCCAAAGGCTTCGCCATGACCGACGCTCGTTCGCTCACTCCCAAGCTCCCTGTGCTCAAGCTGCTCATCGACGGGCAGCATGTGGACCCCGTTGAAGGCGGCACCTTCGCGGTGACGAACCCCGCCACCGGCCAGAAGCTGTGTGACGTGCCCGCCGGCACCGCCGCGGACGTGGACCGCGCCGTGAAGGCCGCGCGCCGCGCCTTCGAATCCGGGCCCTGGGGGAAGATGACGGGCCGCGAGCGCGGCAAGCTCATCCGCAAGCTGGCGGACCTGCTCTACGAGCGCCGCGAGGAGTTCGCGCTCGTCGAGTCGCTGAACAACGGCAAGACCTTCAAGGACGCCATCCGGGGCGACGTGGCGCCGGGCGCCGCCACGCTCGCGAACTTCGCGGACATGGCCAGCACCATCATGGGCGAGGTGCTGCCCGTGGACGGCCCCTTCCACACCTACGCGCTCAAGGAGCCGGTGGGCGTGGTGGGCGCCATCATCCCGTGGAACTACCCCACCTGCATGCTCGGCTGGAAGCTGGGGCCCGCGCTGGCCTCCGGCTGCACGGTGGTGGTGAAGCCCTCTGAATACACGCCGCTCACCGCGCTGAAGCTGGGCGCGCTGGCGCTGGAGGCGGGCTTCCCGCCGGGCGTCATCAACATCGTGACGGGCCTGGGCGACCCCGCGGGTGAAGCCATCGCGCGGCACCCGGACGTGGACAAGATCTCCTTCACGGGCTCCGGCCGCACCGCGCGCCGGCTGCTCCAGGCGTCCGCCGCCAGCAACCTGAAGAAGCTGACGCTGGAGCTGGGCGGCAAGAGCCCGCAGATCATCTTCGCGGACGCGGACTTCGACCGCGCGGTGGAGGCGTGCTTCTGGGGCATCTTCGGCAACAAGGGGGAGACGTGCAACGCGGGCAGCCGCGTGCTGGTGCATGAGAACGCCTACGAGGCCTTCGTCGCGAGGCTGGCGGAGAAGGCGCGCGCGCTGAGGGTGGGCGACCCGCTGGATGCGTCCACGGAGATGGGCGCGCTGGTGAGCCAGAAGCAGCTGGAGATGGTGCTGGGCTACATCGACAGCGGCAAGCAGCAGGGCGCGAAGCTGCTCGCCGGCGGCTCCCGCGACACGGAGGGCTTCAAGGCGAAGGGCTGCTTCCTGAAGCCCACCATCTTCGGCGACGTGAAGCCGGACATGAAGATCGCCCAGGAGGAGATCTTCGGGCCGGTGCTCAGCTGCCTGCGCTTCCGCGACGACGCGGAGGCCATGGCCCTGGCGAACGGCACGCCCTACGGCCTGGCCGCGTCCATCTGGACGGGGGACGTGGCGAAGGCGCACGCGCTGGCGAAGCAGGTGAAGAGCGGCGTGGTGTGGATCAACTGCTTCAACGAGTTCGACGACGCGGCGCCCTTCGGTGGCTACAAGGAATCCGGCTGGGGCCGGGACCTGTCCCACTTCGCGCTGGATGGCTACCTCCAGACGAAGGCCGTGTGGACGAAGCTGCCGTCGCCCTGAAGCCCGCGCTGTCCTCCTCCTCCTCCGAAGCACTCCGTATGACGAAAAGGAAGGTCCCGATGGCGTCGCGTCCCAAGGCCAAGGTGCTCACCCATCCCGCGATGGCCCGCCGTGTCCGTGCGAAGGAGAAGGGCGTGGGCGCGGAGCGGGCGCCCGCGGGGCAGCCGCACGACCTGGAGTCCACGCGCCGGTGGATGGAGGAGCGCAACGTCCGCAAGGTGAAGGTGGGCGCGGTGGACGTGGATGGCGTCTGGCGCGGCAAGTACATCTCCCTGGAGAAGTTCTTCAGCGCCGCGAAGAGCAACATGGGCTTCTGCGACGTCGTCTTCGGCTGGGACCTGGGCGACGAGCTGCTCGACAACACGAAGGTGACGGGCTGGCACACGGGCTATCCGGACACGCCCGCGAAGGTGGACCTGTCCACCGCGCGCATCATCCCGTGGGAGCCGGACACCGCGGCCTTCCTCCTGGACTTCGTGAACGCGGACGGCACGCCCTACGAGGCCAGCCCCCGCCAGCTGCTCCAGAAGATGGGGCAGCGCGCGCGCAAGCTGGGCTTCCTGCCGAAGTTCGGCGCCGAGTACGAGTTCTTCCTCTTCAAGGAGAGCCCGCAGAGCCTGCATGAGAAGGGCTTCCAGGGGCTCACGCCGCTGACGCCGGGCATGTTCGGCTACTCGTGGCTGCGCACGTCCATGAACGCGCCGCTGGTGCACGCCATCATCGACGGCTGCAACGCGTACGGGCTGAACATCGAAGGCTTCCACACGGAGACGGGCCCCGGCGTCTTCGAGGCCGCCATCCGCTACGACACGCTGGAGCTGGCCGCGGACCGCGCCGCGCTGTTCAAGACGGTGGTGAAGGAGATCTGCGCGCGCCACGGCGTGGCCGCGTGCTTCATGGCCAAGGTGGACGCGAAGCTGCCCGGCTGCTCCGGGCACGTCCACCAGTCGCTGTGGAACCTGAAGGGCGAGGACAACCTCTTCCACGACCCGTCCCAGAAGCACGGGATGAGCAAGCTGATGCGGCACTACATTGGCGGGCAGGTGGCGCTGATGCCGGAGCTCACCGCGCTCTACTGGCCCACCATCAACAGCTACAAGCGCAGCGTGGAGAACACCTGGGCGCCCACCACCGCGACGTGGGGCCTGGAGAACCGCACCTGCGCCATCCGCGTCATCGGCGACAGCGGCAAGTCCATGCGCATCGAATACCGCCAGCTGGGCGCGGACATGAACGCGTACATCGGCATGGCGGTGAGCCTGGCCGCGGGCCTGTGGGGCATCGAGAACGAAATCGAGCCGACCGCGCCGGTGCTGTCCAACGCCTATGAGGCGAAGAACACGAAGCCGCTGCCCCGCACGCTCAAGGACGCGGTGGCGCTGCTGAAGAACAGCGAGCGCGCCCGGGAGCTGCTGGGCGAAGGCTTCGTGGACCATTTCGTGCGCACCCGCGAGTGGGAGGTGCGCCAGTACGAACGGGCGGTCACCTCCTGGGAGCTGGAGCGCTACCTGGAACTCATCTGAAGGAGGACCTCCCCATGAAGCCTTTCGACATTCCCACGGAGCCCCGGGTCACGGAGATGTCCTGGCCCACCCGCATCGTGTTCGGCGCGGGCGCGCTCCAGCGGCTGCCCGCGCACGCGGCGCGGTTGAACATGAAGCGCCCCCTGCTGGTGACGGACGGGGGCGTGGTGAAGGCGGGCCTCGCCGCGCGCGTGACGGAGGTGCTCAAGGCCGCGGGCCTGGAGTGCGCCGTCTTCGACCGCGTGGAGCCCAACCCCACCGAGCGCGACGTGTTCGCGGGCCTGGAGGCGTACCGCGCGCACAAGGGCGACGGCATCATCGCCCTGGGCGGCGGCAGCGCGCTGGACGCGGGCAAGCTGGTGCAGCTGCTCACCACGCACGAGCCGCCGCTCAGCCGCTACGACGACGCGAAGGGCGGCGACCAGTACGTGCGCGACGACCTGCCACCGCTCATCGCCATCCCGACCACCGCGGGCACGGGTTCGGAGGTGGGGCGCTCCGGCGTGGTGACGCTGGCGGACACGGGCCGCAAGACGGTCATCTTCAGCCCGTACCTGCTGCCGAAGGCGGCCATCATCGACCCGGAGCTGACGCTGGGCCTGCCTCCGGCCGTGACGGCGGCCACCGGCATGGACGCGCTCACCCACTGCATCGAGGCGTACCTGGCCAACGGCTTCCATCCGCTCGCGGACGCGGTGGCCATCGACGGGGTGATGCGCGTGGGCCGCTCGCTGGAGACGGCGGTGAAGGAGGGCCGCGACCTGGCGGCGCGCACGGACATGATGGCGGCGGCGATGGAGGGCGCCATGGCCTTCCAGAAGGGCCTGGGCGCCAGCCACGCGCTGGCGCACGCGCTCACACCCATCTCTGGCGTGCCGCATGGCCTGGCGAACGCCATCGTCCTGCCGGTGGTGATGGAGTTCAACCGCGCGGCGTGCACGGCGCGGCTGGCGCGCATCTCCACCGCGCTGGGCGACACGTCCAACGCGCGCGAGGAGGTGCTCGCGGGCAACGCCATCGACCGCGTGCGCAAGCTGGCGGCGGCCATCGGGATCCCCACGCGGCTGCGCGAGGTGGGCGTGCAGGAGAAGGACCTGGAGCACATCGCGCAGAAGGCGTTCCTGGACGCCTCGCACCAGGGCAACCCGCGCGCCTGCACGGAGGCGGATCTGCTCGTCATGGCCCGCGAGGCCTGGTGAGCTGACTTCACGCCGCGCCGATTTCGGATTGTTTCTGGTGGGGCCGCTCCGAGGGGAATCGGGGCGGCCTCGCGTGCTTGGGGCCGTTGAATCAACCGGGGCCGCCCGCGTCAGAAGGTTCAGGACGCAGCACAACGCGGTTCACGGAGGCGGTCATGAAGGCGATGCTCAAGAAGGTGATGGTGGTGGTGGCCCTCGTCGCTAGCACCCCGGTGATGGCCCAGAACGTCCACGGCGCCTCCCCCCTCGTGAGCCGCCAGGACCAGGCCCGCTTCGAGCGCGAGCGTCAGGAGCGCGAGCGGGTGGCCCGGCTGGAGCGCGAGCGTCAGGAGCGTCAGCGCCAGGAGCGCGAGCGCCAGGTCCGCATGGAGCGCGAGCGGCAGGAGCGTCAGCGCCAGGCGCGGCTGGAGCGCGAGCGGCAGGAGCGGGAGCGTCAGGCGCGGCTGGAGCGCGAGCGTCAGGAGCGCGAGCGGGTGGCCCGGCTGGAGCGTCAGCGGCAGGAGCGCGAACGGCAGGCGCGGGAGCGGCAGCAGCGGGAGCGCCTGGCCCGGCGTGACCGGGGAGGCTCGAACTACAACGCCGGCTGGCTGAACTGAACGGGCCCTCCGCCGGATGCCACGAACTGAAGCGGTGCCGAAGCCCGGGGGTGGGTCATCCACCCTCGGGCTTCTTCGCGTCCGGGGTCAGTCTTCTTCCGGCTCCACGGGCACCATGCTGCCGCCGCCGCCCACGGCGCCGGTGCCGGTGCCGGTGCCGCCGTCGGACGTCACCACGCCGCCCGCGCCCACCACGCCGCCCGTCACCTCCTGCTCGCCCGCTTCCGGGGCGAACTCCAGCGTCTCCACGACGACGCGTCCCGGCAGGCGCATGTCCATGGCGGTGACGCGCTCCTTGTCGCGCAAGTCGTAGAGCTGCTGCGCCACCGGGCCCGCCTGCACGCGCTCGTCGGAGAAGAAGACGTAGACGCGCACCTTCCCCTCCTGCACGGGGATGCGGAAGCTGGTGTTCGCGACGGGCCTGTTCGCGTCGCAGCGGATGGAGCGGTTCTCTCGCGTGAGCGTGAGCTGCCGGATGACGCCCTTCTCGGACATCGTGTACAGCAGGCAGTAGGGCAGCTGCCCCTCCGCGGGGATGACCTCCATCGTCGCCGCGCCCGTCTTCTTCAACTGGACCCGCGCGGATTTGTCGGGCGTCCTGGCGTCGTTGCAGGCCGCGCCCAAGGCCATCACCGCGAGCAAAGCTGTCCAGCGCGTCATGTGTCCCTCCTCGGGGAGTCTGGATTGGCGCAACGCGTGCCAGCCTACCCCGGCCCCTCGCCCTGGAGGCCGGGACGGTGTCCGCGAACGCACGCGCGGCCGCCGAGTGCACGGTCGTGCACATGGCCTCCTGCGTCATCCTGGCGGAGGGACTATTCCGGGCGCTGGTAGACGATGACCTGCGGCGTTTCGTCCAGGTACAGCCCGGTGACGGGCGTGCGCGTGCCGAAGGCCTGCCACGTGAGGAACTCGTGCTCGCGGAACTCCTGGTGGTACTGGTACGCGACGATGTCCGCGTCGAACGGGCTGCTCACCGCCCGCACGTCGGGGCGCAGCATCCCGTCGCGCTGGTAGTCGCGGAACGAGAAGCCGTTGACCTCGTGCAGGTAGATGCGCGCGCCCGGCTTCGCGTGCTCGTTGATCCACGGCAGCACGCCGGTGACGTGGCTGGACCAGAACTGCCGCTGCATGCCCAGCGTCGCCGCGCCCGGCAGTCCGCCCGCAAGCTCCGAGTACGCCGCCGTCCCGTACGGGAACACGCGCACCAGCCCCAGCAGGGCGGGCACGAGCAGCAGCGCGAACACCGGCACCGTCACGGCCAGGGACGGCAGGGTGGGGCGCCGCGTCTTCAGCACCTCCCAGAGCGCGAAGCAGCCGCGCGCCACCGCCGCGCCCGCGAGGATGCCCAGGAAGGGCATGGACGGGAACCAGTGCTTCACGCCGCCGAAGTGGGGCACCTGCGGGTGGCTGATGACGAGGATGGACGTCACCGCGTTGACGCCCACCAGGGCCTCCGTGGCGGTGGGCATCCGCACCCAGTCCCGCGAGCGCGCGCTCAGGCTCAGCAGCGCGCGGCCCGCGAGCGCGAGCAACCCCGTCACCATGGGCGCGAAGAGGCTGGTGGGCACCGTCAGCGCCGTCTTCACGAGGACGTAGGTGAGCGGGAAGGGCGGCCCGCGCATCAGCGTGCCCAGGTAGAACCAGGCGTAGTGGTTGTGCGTCGCGTGGAAGGCCAGGTACCACGCGGTGCGGTCCACCGGCGCGTGCCACAGGTAGGGCCAGTGCAGGTAGAAGAGCACCGGGCCCAGCACCGCCATCGCCGCCACCGGCACCAGCGCGCGCGTCACCGGCGGGCTCACCGGGGCCAGGTCGCGCAAGAGCCACACGCTGCCCACCGCGAGCCCCACGAAGAACAGCGTGTGCGGGCTCAGGAGCAGGAACTTCTTCTGGAACGCGGCGCCGCCGCCCAGCGCGACCACGAGCAGCCCGTAGAGCACCGCCACCGCCGCGAACAGGCCCACGAAGCGCCCCAGCCGCACGCGGGCCTCCGGTGAGCCCTCGCTCGCGGTCCACGCGCGCCACAGCGCGAACGGCGTCAGCACGAAGGGCAGGAACAGGGCGTTGTGCTTCGTGGCGAGCGCCAGGCCGAAGGCCACGCCGCACGCGATGCCCCAGCGGGTGTCCTCCAGCGCGCGCCAGAAGCAGTACACGACGAGCAGCCACATCGCGGCCACCGGCATGTCGAAGCAGGCCAGCTCCGCGTTGAAGTACTGCCGGGGCACCAGCAGGAAGGAGAGGGCGGCGAACATGCCCGCGGTGCGGCCGTACAGCGCGCTGCCGAAGAGGAAGCACAGCGCGGGCACCAGCGCCGCCATCGCGAAGGCGGGGATGCGGAAGGCCACCGCGTCGCGCAGGCCCAGGCCGTCGTGGAAGAGCATGTGGCTCAGCCCGAACAGCGTCTTCATCAGCACCGGGTGCTCGTGGTTGTAGTCCCACGCGCGCACGATGGCGCTGTCGGTGAACGCCTGCGCGGGCGCGCGCACGAGCAGCCGGAACCAGCTCGCGTAGCCCTCCGCCGCGGCGAAGTAGACGCTCTCATCGCGCGTGAAGCCCACCGCCGCCTCGGTGCTCCACAGCGCCGCGAAGGCCAGCGCCCACAGCACCCAGGCCACGAGCTTCTCATCGCGCGTCGCTGCCCGGCCCGTCATGGACGCACCCCCACCGCCGGCTCCAGCGCCATCACGTCCAGGCACACCTGCCGCGACTCCGCGTTGTCCGCCTGCACCCAGACCTTCACCGTGCGCGCGGGGCCGGGCGGCAACACCACCTCCGCCTTCTGCACGCCCTCGCGGCCCGGGGGAATGGGAACGTCCAGCAGCCGCTGGCCGCTGGCCGCGTCGTCCACGCCCAGGTGCGCGGTGCTCAGGCGCGGGTCCTTCGGGTGCGCGAATTCGAAGATGACGCCGCCCTCCAGGCGCAGGCCCATGCCGGACGGGACGCCGTCGAACTCCGCCACCAGCCGCCGCGCCCCACCGGGCGCGTGCATCCAGAGGCAGTGCCGGGGCTCGTAGAGGATCTCGTGCCACTCCCGCGCGACGTACAGGTGCGGCGGGCCCGGGCAGCGGTGCACGCGGCCGTCGAAGGGGCAGTCCGTGCGCGAACCGCCGGGCTCCTCCAGGTACACGCGGGCGCGGCCCACGGACTCGGAGGCCACCCAGTGCCGGGGGCGGTGACGGCCGTTCTCATAGAGGCGCAGGGACAGCGTGCCCATGCGCGCCTCGGGCCCCAGCGCCTTGCGTCCGGGGAGGAAGGCCGCTTCGAACGCGCCGACATCCGAGCGGGGCAGCTCCGGCTGGCCCAGCACCCAGACGCGCGGGTGTTCGCCCAGGTCGGCCTTGTCGGAGCCGAGCCAGCCGTGCACGGGCAGCGCGGGCGGCACGTAGAGCCGGGCGCGCTCGGTCCACCAGGGGAACAGCAGCACGCCGTCCCCGGGGCGGGCGTCGCGGGCCAGCACCTCCGCCACGGCGCGCTCATCCGCGTCCGTGGGGAGCCGGCCCGGCAGCCGCAACTGGAAGACGAGGCACAGGAGCGCGACGACGAGCAGGCCCCCCAGCTCCACGAGGGGCAGGGCGCGCAGGGCCTTAGGACTTGGCAAGACGGATCTTCTGCTCGCTCTTTTCGCGGCAGAAGGTGCAGAAGATGTGGTCGCCCTGGTTGAAGGACGGCGTCCAGGGTGGATACATCGAGCAGCGCGGATCCAGGCAGTGGTGCAGCTCCCAGAGCGTGCCCAGCTGGTGCAGCGCGTGGCGCGCGATGGGCTTGAAGTCCTTCTCCAGGTCCTTGAAGGGCGCGATGGTGAGCACCGCCCGGTCCTTGCCGTAGCGCGCGAAGCCCGTCGTCGGGGCCTTGCCGCTGGGCAGCTCGCGGTCCTTCAGCTTGCGCGAGGTGAGCAGCAGCACCTTGTCGTCCTTGTAGGCCCGGATGCCCGTCACCTCGTCCAGCAGCTTCTCCGCGTCCAGGGGCTCGGACATGCCCGCGGGGGCCTCCGCGGAGCCGCTGTGCTCGCTGCCCACGCCGAAGGCCGTGTAGAGCGTGCGGTTGAACTTGGCGATCTGCTTGTCGTCGAAAGGGTCCAGCGTCACGACGCGAATCACGGGGCGTCACCTCGGCGGGAAGGCCCTCGCGGTGCCGGGCGCGCAACGGACGCGACGCGGGCGGCCGGGAGGGCCGGGGAGTTCAGCGGTTCACTCGCCTTCGGGCGGCTTGGCCTTGGGCGGGCGGCCGCGCTTCTTGGGCGCGGCGGGCTCGGCGGGTTCGGCGCCCTCGGGCGGCTTGGCCTTGGGCGGGCGTCCCCGCTTCTTCGGGGCGGCGGGTTCGGCGCTCTCCGCCGTCACCTCCGGCTTCGGCTTGGGCGGACGGCCGCGCTTCTTGGGCGCGGCGGGCTCGCCCCCTTCGTCGGCGGGCTTGGCCTTGGGCGGACGGCCGCGCTTCTTGGGCGCGTCCTCGCCGCCCTCCTCGCTGGCCTCGCCCTCCTCGTCGGAGCCCTCCTCGGAGGACTCCTCGTCGGGTTCGGCCGGCGGCTCCTCGTCCGAGGGCAGGTCCAGCTCTCCGCCCTCCAGGCCCATGAGGTCGCCGTCGAGGTCCATGTCGTCCTCGTCGCCTCCGGGCCGGGCGAACTCGGCCGCGGTGCGCTTGGGGCGCTCACGGCCGGGCGGGAAGAGGACGATGTCGATGGAGTCCTCGGCGTTGGCCTCGGCGGTGCCCAGCGCGGCGGCGACCTCCGACACCAGCAGGTGCCGCGCGTTGTCGTAGAGCTCGCGCTCCTTCGTGGGCAGCGGACGCAGCTCGCTCAGGACCTGGAGGCCCTTGACGACCTCCGCCAGGCCCAGGATGCCGCCCTGGGTCATGCGGTCCAGGTTGGTGCGCGCGCGTTGCTTCCAATCCAGGTCGGCCTTGTCGCTGTCCGAGCGCAGGAACGCGTAGATCTCCTCCACGTCGGCGACGCTCGCGACCTTGCGCACGCCAATGGAGACGATCTTGCCTTCCGGCACCATGACGACGGCGCCGTCTTCCTCCCGGCGCATGGTGACGAACGTGAGCTTCTGCCCCGCCACCTCCTTCACGTCGATGGCGGCAACGCGACAGACCCCCT
Source organism: Corallococcus sp. BB11-1 (assembly GCF_026626625.1). NCBI lineage: Bacteria > Pseudomonadati > Myxococcota > Myxococcia > Myxococcales > Myxococcaceae > Corallococcus > Corallococcus sp. BB11-1. Next base: position 256,223 of record NZ_JAPNJY010000035.1, read on the forward strand.
GGTTGGGGTAGACGACCCGGTCTCCAACCTGGAGCTGGAGTGCAGCGGACCCTTCTGGCATGGCCCCCTCGTGGGCGGGTGTGATGAGCACCGAAGCGAGCGCCGGTCGTAGCACCGTGCCCCGCCGGATGCCACGAGATTACCGGGGAAGCTTTGTCATCCGGGCGCCATTGCGCTGGGCTTCCAACAACCTGACCATGACCTCGTGTGCCTGGGCGTCCAGGACAGCGTCGATCTGGGCATCGGTCGGTCCCTCGTCCGCCATGCCTCCGGGCTGGGCGTCCACGCGGGTGGAAAGCCCCACCGTGGCCACCACCGCGATCCCCAGTGCCAGTACCGCCGTCAGCTTCTTCATGAGCGTCCTCCGTTGCGGCGCAAGGGTAGGGGCGACGCCCGGATGATCAATTTTTCGGCAACAGGTCGCCTGCGCCCTGTAGCGGCCCGTGGCGGCCGGGGGCCCGCTACTGGTGCAGCGGCGCCACCGGCGTCACTTCCAGGGTGAGGCCGCCGGTGTTGTCGCCCGGGTCGTCGTCCGGGAAGGCGAGCCGCAGCCAGCGCGCCCCCCGCATCACCGTGGGCTGGTTGACCTCCAGCAGCTCCAGCGTGCCGTGCGCGGTGGCCGGGGAGTCCCCCGTGCCGTGGAGCGCGAGCACCTGATCCACCGCGCCACCGCCGAAGCCCCGCGTGCGCGCCGGCTCCGGGGGCGCGCGCACGACGACGCGGTAGGTGGTGGAGGGGTCCAGCTCGCGCAGCGTGAAGCCCTCATGGGGCGTGAGCGGCACCGCGTGGCGGCGCGCATCCAGGAGCAGCGTGGTGATGGCGCCGCTGGCCTGCTCGCGCACGTGCACCTGGAGGGCGCCCCGGTTGTCGCCGGGGCTGCCGTCCCAGAGGAACACGTAGAGGACGGAGGCGTTCTGCACCATCACCTCGTCCGCGCCCACCACGCCGAAGCTGTCGCGCGCGGACAGCGCCGCGCCGCCCTCCAGGAAGTAGGCCGCCTGGGCCACCGGCATGGGGCCTCCCAGCGACACGCGCCCCTCCGCGCGCAGGCCATACGCTCGCGACGGATCCAACCGCATGCGCGCCGCGGCGGACGCGGGCACGCGGAAGGCATGCAGGTCGGCGCTGACGGTGAACGGACCTCCGGCGGGATAGCGGGCGGAGGTGGACGGTGCGTTGGCGGACTCGGGGCGGGTGAGGGCGCGCGCCGCGGCCGGGCGCTTCGACGCGAGGCGGGCGTGGACCGCGAGCGTGGTGCCGCGCTCGGCCTTCACGCGCTGGCTCCAGGGCACCATGCCCGGCAGCGACACCTCCAGGTGGTGCTCCACGTCCGCCTGGAGCTGGGTGACGAGCGTGGGCGTCGTCTCCGTCAGCGCCCGGCCGTCCACGCGGATGGAGGCGCCCGCGGGGGAGGAGCTGAGCTCCACCGCGAACGTGTTGGTGCCTCCCACGAGCAGGCCCATCCACATGATGAGCAGCGCGCCCACCACGGGCGCGCCGCGCACCACCCACCCGTGCAGCGTCCGGTGCCAGGCGTACGGCGGCGGGGATGACGGGGCCTGCGCGGGCAGGGGCTCCTCGGGCAGGGGCTGCGTGGTCAGGTCGCCCCGGGGCTCGGGAGGGAAGCGGGGCGACTCCGGCGGCGTCGGCACGGGGGGCGGCTCGGCCACGCCGCTCCAGCGGCCCACCTTGGCGATGAACTCCCGGGGCAACTGCACGGGCCGGCCGGCGTCCACCAGCTCCGGCTCGAAGAGGTAGCCCATGAAGTGGCCCAGCTCGCTCTGGGACACGTCCGGCGCGGTGACGTGGAGCTGCCGCGCCAGCGCCTCCGCGAAGGCCTGCGCGGTGGGGTAGCGCTGGCCCGGGCTGGTGGCCATCGCGGTGAGCAGGATGCGCTCCAGCGCGGCGGGGATGCCCGGCGTCCACTCGCGCGGCCGGGGGAAGTCACCCTGGGAGATCTTCCGGAGCACCTCCGGCATCGGGCCCTCGAAGGGCCGGCGCCCGCAGAGCATCTCGTAGAGGACCGTGCCGGCGGCGAACACGTCCGTGCGCGCATCCAGCGCCTGGCCCCGGGCCTGCTCCGGCGCGAAATAGACGTACTTGCCCTTCGCCGCGTCGTTCTTCGTCTCGCTGCGTCCGGCGAGCCGGGCCCTCGCGATGCCGAAGTCCACCAGCTTCACCTGCCCCTCGTAGGACAGGAGCACGTTCTGCGGGCTGACGTCGCGGTGGACGATGTGCAGCGGCCGGCCGTTGTCGTCCAGCCGGGTGTGCGCGTACGCCAGGCCGCGCAGCATGTCGATGGCCACCAGCACCGCCAGCGGCGGCGGCAGCGCGGGCAGCCCCTTGTCCCGGGCCCGGCGCAGCACGTTCGAGAGCGGATGGCCGTCCACCCACTCCATGGCGAGGAAGTACTCGCCCTCCACCTCGCCGAAGTCGAAGATCTGCGCGATGTTGCCGTGCGACAGCCCCAGCGCGATGCGCGCCTCGTTGATGAACATGGACACGAACGCGCTGTCGTCCGCGTAGCCGGGGAGGATCTTCTTGATGACCACCGGCTTCGTGATGCCCGCCACCGCCGTCATCCGGGCGCGGTAGATCTCCGCCATGCCGCCCGTCGCGATGCGCTCGAGCAGCTTGTACTTTCCGAACTGGAGGCCCGCGGAAGGCTGCGGCACGTTCGAATCGGCTCCTGCTGGGAGTCCTTCGGGAAATCGGGAGAAGCTATCATGAGGCCATTCAGCCGCCCGGAGTGGAAGTTTCCGCTGAACTCGTCAGCTCTTCTCCCAGTGCGTGCCCGGGGCCTGGTCCTGCTGTGCTGCCTGCTGGGCGCCTGCCGCGATGCGCCGCCTGCTCCCCCCGCCGCTCCGGCCCCTCCACTGCCGTCCTCCGCGACCCCCCTGCCTCCCGAGGCGCCCGCCCGCCCCGTGGCCCCCCGGGACGAGGGGACCCGGGCGGACGCGGTCACCGAGCCCGTGTCCGCCCCCACCTATGGAGAACCGCTTCCGGAGGACGTCCTGCGGTTGGAGCTGTCGGGCGACGCGGTGCGCCTTGGCTCGGAATCCTTCGCTCCGGCGCATGCGCAGGACGCCGCGCGGCTCGCGGAGCGGGTGCGGGGGCGGGACGTGCTCATCGGGGTGGGGGACGCCGACACGTTCCTCGCGCAGGTGTCGGAGGGGCTCGCGGTGCTCCGGGCCCAGGCCACCTCCGTGTGGCTCCAGCATCCGGACGCGCCGGTGGCCTACCGGGTGGTGCTGCGCGACGAGGAGGGGTTCCGGGCGTGGCTGGAGGAGGTGGCGCCCGGCAAGCTGCGCATCATCCAGCGCGCGGACGGCTTCGAATTGACGACGAGCGTGGGCAAGCTGCCCGGGCCGGACCGCAACGGCCCGACGGTGCCGGTGCGCGGCGGGCGCCAGGACATCGCCACGCTCCGACGGGAGCTCTCCCGGCTCAAGGGGCGCTTCACCACGTCCGAGGACATCTGCCTCGTGCCCTCCTTTGGCACGGAGCTGGTGCATGTCGCGCGGGCGCTCGGCGGCACGTACGTCGCGCCCCGCGAGCCCCTCTTCGACACGCTCTGCCTCGTCTACCCGTCGCCCCGGCCGGCTGCTTCGGGGACGCAGGACGCGGGTTCCCCGTAATCGCGGACAGCGCAGCCTCCCGCCCACCGGCCGGGCACGCGAGGTGGGGGCGCGGCGCGAAGGGGGCGCATCCGCTTGAGGTGGCGTCCCCGTGTCGCTACTACCCCCGGCGGGTCGCGCGCTCTACAGTGCCGCGCCTTGGATTTTTTGGCTGTATCTGGAGGGCGCTGTCCCTCCCCGGAGGTTGTAGATGGTCGCTGTCACCGAGCCCGCTGCCCGTCCCCAGGATGTCCTCGCTGGTGGGGCGTTCCTCTTCCAGGAGGTGGGCGCCACCCGCATCCTCACGCCGGAGGGCTTCTCCGAGGAGCAGCGGCTCTTCTTCAAGACGGCGCTCCAGTTCTGCCGTGAGCAGGTGCTGCCGCAGGCCGCGCGCATCGAGGGCAAGGACAACGCGCTGCTGCGCGACCTCTTGCGCCGCGCGGGCGAGCTGGGCCTGCTGAGCGTGGACATCGCGGAGACCTACGGCGGCACGGGCCTGGACAAGACGACGTCGCTGCTGCTCGCGGAGGCGATGAGCCTCCAGGGTTCCTGGTCGGTGACGTCCAGCGCGCACACGGGCATCGGCACGCTGCCCATCGTCTGGTTCGGCAACGCGGCGCAGAAGGAGAAGTACCTGCCGAAGCTGGCCACCGGTGAGTGGGTGGCGGCGTACGCGCTCACGGAGCAGGGCAGCGGCAGCGACGCGCGCGGGGCGAAGACGAAGGCGGTGCGCACGGCGGACGGCCAGCACTACCTGCTCAACGGCTCCAAGCTCTACATCACCAACGCGGCCTTCGCGGACGTGTTCGTCGTCTTCGCGCAGGTGGACGGCGACAAGTTCACCGGCTTCATCGTGGAGAAGGACACCCCCGGCCTCACCGTGGGCCCCGAAGAGCACAAGATGGGCATCCGCGGCTCGTCCACCTGTCCGCTCTACTTCGAGGACGCGAAGGTGCCGGCGGAGAACCTGTTGGGCGAACTGGGCAAGGGCCACCGCATCGCCTTCAACATCCTCAACTACGGCCGCCTCAAGCTGGGCGCGGGCGTCATCGGCGGCATGAAGCTCCAGTTGCAGAGCGCGCTCAAGTTCGCGCAGGAGCGCAAGCAGTTCAAGGCGCCCATCGCCACGTTCCCGCTCATCCGCGAGAAGCTCGCGCGCATGGCGACGCTCGTCTACGCGGTGGAGAGCATGACGTACCGCACCGCGGGGCTCGTGGACGGGCGGCTCGCGGCGAAGGAGCGCTCGGACGCGGACTACGACGCGCACGTCATCGCCGCGATGGAGGAGTTCGCCACCGAGGCCTCCATCATGAAGGTCTTCGGTTCGGAGGCCCTGGGCTTCCTGGTGGATGACGCGGTGCAGGTGCACGGCGGCGCCGGCTACATCGAGGAGTATCCGGTGGAGCGCGCCTACCGCGACGCGCGCATCAACCGCATCTTCGAGGGCACCAACGAAATCAACCGCATGCTCATCACCGGCATCCTGCTCAAGCGCGCGGTGAAGGGCGACCTGCCGCTGTTCGCGCAGGCCCGCTCCGTGTCGGAGGAGCTGAACCGGGGCGAGCGTCCCCGCGCGGGCCGTGAGGACGCGCTGGCCCACGAGGAGATCGCCGCCGAGTGCGCCAAGCACCTGGCCATCCACGGCATGCGCCTGGCCGCGGAGGCGTTCGGCACGGAGCTGGACAAGCACCAGGAGGTCATGGCCGCGCTGGCGGACGTGGTGATGGACGCGTACGCGCTGGACTCCATGGTGACGCGCACCCGTCAGGCCGCCGCCAGCGGCGTGCTGGATCCGATGCGCGTGGCGCTGGTGCGGCTGTACGCGATGGAGTCCACCACGCGCGCCTTCGAGCGCACCCGCCGCGCGCTGTGCGCCACGCTCAAGGGCGACGTGCTCGCGCTGGAGCTCAAGCGGCTGGCCGCGCTGGACGCCTTCACGGCGTACGACCCGGCGGAGCTGCGGGAGACCATCGTCGCGGGCCTGGAAGACGCGGGCGGCTACCCGTACAACCCGCTGTAGTCCCCAAGGCGTGAGGACGTGAGGACGTGGAGCGGGTGCCCGGGGCTCAGGGCATCCGCGACACGGCGTCCAGCCCGAAGCTGACCCGCGCCCGCCAGGGCCCGGGCGGCAGGTGCTCCAGCGCCATCAGCGCTTCCAGCCGCTGGAGCATGTCCGGCCGCAGCCGACCGAACGTCGCGCCGAAGCCCGGCGTGACGGCCTCCGTGGAGCCCTTGCGCGGCAGGGTGGAGGTCCACGCCACCTCGCCGTGCAGCAGCAGCGGGCCCTCCTTCATGTCCATCTCCAGGAGGAAGGGCGCGCCCACCTGCACCTCGCGGGGCAGGGCAGGGGCCTCCACCTCCAGGCCCACGCCCCCGCGCGAGATGTCCCGCACGAAGTACGAGGGGGCCCGGGGGTCGCCTTCCTTCGCGCGCACGTGCAGGGGCATGCGCGGGAAGCGGCGCAGGCCGTTCTGCTCCTCCTGGGCGAAGATGTGCTGGAGCACCGCGTCCAGGGCGGTGCGATCCTCCGCGCCGTCGTAGCGGATGGTGAGCTGGAAGCGCTCGCCCGGGCGGGGCTCCACCTTGACGACCTCCCCCAGCACCTCCACCGGGCGGGGCATGCCGCCCGCGTGCAGCTCGAAGGTGAAGCGGGTGCCCAGCGGCAGCGCCTTGCGCGTCTCCAGGGTGACGCCTCCCTGGCCCACGCTGCGGGTGTACTCGCCGACCAGCGACTGCGGCGTCTTGTAGGCCACCTTCAGTCGAACGTTCGTGATCACGCGCCCACCACTCTCAGCCTGGGAGCGGAAAAACTCAAGTTTACCCCACCTCCAGGGGTAGGCCGCCCCGCGGGTGCCCTCCGGGATGTCCGGCGCCGGGCGCGCGGTGTTCCAACCTGTTGCGGTTTCTTGACCCCCCTGGGGGGGGCGCGTATGTATGCCGGCCGCAGAGGGGTAAGAAGTGGGAAGGAGTGGTGGTCCGACCCGTGCTGGGCTGAAAAGGTGGATCGTCCCGCGTGTTCCGAGGCGTCTATGAGCACCAGATCGACGCGAAGGGGCGCACCAGCCTCCCGGCGAAGCTCCGGGAGACGTTGGTGGGCGCCTACGACGAGCGGCTCATCGTCACCACGGCCCTGGACCCCTGCCTCCACGCCTACCCGGTGCGGGAGTGGGAGGCGCTGGAGACCGCGCTCGCCCGGCGCAACCCCATGGAACCGGGGGTCAAGACGTTGATGCGGCTGTACGTGGCCAGCGCGCAGGAGTGCCCGTTGGACAAGCTGGGCCGGCTGCTCATCCCGCCGTCGCTCAGGACGTACGCGAAGCTGGAGAAGGACGTGGTGTGGGCGGGGATGGTGAAGGTGATTGAGCTTTGGAGCCTGGACGGTTGGGCGAAGGCGCAGGCGGATGCGCGCCAGGAAGCCACCTCCCAGGACGTGTTGCGGGTGCTGGGCGAGCTGCGCCAGCCGTAGCCAGGAAGTCGACAGCAGCCGGAAGTTCTCGCCAAGTAGTGCTCCGACGAAGGGTGGCAGCGCATGGACCAGATGCAGGAGGTTCGACGGAACAGGGCGGCCCTGGCGGCTTCCGAGCGCGTGGAGACCCTCATGCTGGAGGGCGAGCTGGGCGAGGAGGAGCTCACCCAGCTGTGCGAGGACCTGATGCACCGGCTGCACCGGGGCATCCGCCAGGTGGTGGTGGACTTCGCGGACGTGTCGCACCTGAACTACCGGGGCGTGCGCCCGCTGATGGCCCGCACGGAGGCGTTCCGCCGCGCCGGTGGCGACGTGAAGCTGTCCGGGCTGTCGCCGTACCTGGCCGCCATCTTCCGCGCGGCCGGCGCCCACGACACCTTCGAACTGTATCCGCACATGAACGATGCCCGGGCCGCCTTCTCGCTCGCGCGCGCTCCCTTCGTCTGAGCACCCCCTGAGCCCCGTGGACTTCCACCACCAGACCGTCCTGCTCCACGAGACGGTGGACGTCCTGCTCCCGAAAGAGGGCAAGGTCATCCTCGACGGCACGCTCGGAGGCGGAGGCCACACCGAAGCGCTCCTCGCCCGGGGCGCCACGGTGGTGGGCGTGGACCGGGACCCGGTGGCGCTCGCGGCGGCCACCGCCCGCATGGGCGCCCACGCGCGCTTCCAGGCCCGGCAGGGCAACTTCGCGGAGCTGTCCCGCGTGGCCGAGGACCTGCTCCCCGTGGACGGCGTGCTGGTGGACCTGGGCGTGTCCTCGCCCCAGCTGGACGTGGCCGAGCGCGGCTTCTCCTTCATGAAGGACGGCCCGCTGGACATGCGCATGGGCGACACCGGCCCCACCGCCGCGGAGCTCATCGCCATCACCGACGAGCGCGACCTGGCGCAGATCCTCCGCGACTATGGGGAAGAGCCCTTCGCGCGGCCCATCGCCCGGGAGCTCAAGCGCGCGCTGCCCCAGCGCACGCTGGAGGCCGCGGAGGTGGTGAAGCGCGCGGTGCCCCGCAAGGCGTGGCCCGACCGCATCCACGTGGCCACCCGCACGTTCCAGGCGCTGCGCATGGCGGTGAACGGGGAGCTGGAGGCGCTGGACGCGCTGCTGGCCTCCCTGCCGTCGCTGCTCAAGGTGGGCGGCCGCGCCGCGGTCATCTCCTTCCACTCCCTGGAGGACCGCAAGGTGAAGGAAGCCTTCAAGGCCCTGGTGGGAGGGTGCACCTGTCCGCCGGGCTTCCCGGTGTGCGTCTGCAACAGCCAGGGCGACTTCGCCCTCGTGTCCAAGAAGGCCGTCGCGGCTTCCGACGCGGAAGTCGAGGCCAACCCCCGCTCTCGTAGCGCGCACCTGCGCGCGGTGGAGAAAGTCCGATGAGCAAGGTCCTGCCCCGCAACACCGTGTCCGTGGCGGGCGTGCTGATGCACCTCTTGCCCGCCGTGTTCCTCTTCGCGCTGTTCGCCGCCGTGGGCATCCTCCACGTCACCAGCCGCGTGCTGGTGGTGGACATGGGCTACCGCCTGTCCAACGCGGAGGGCGAGAGCCGCTCGCTGACCCGGGAGCACGACCGGCTCAAGCTGGAGCTGGCCACGCTCAAGGCGCCGGGCCGCCTGGAGCGCGTGGCGCGCGAGCAGCTGGGCATGGCCATGCCCCGGGGCGGCGCGGTGGTGTCCGTGGGGGATGAGCGCGTGAAGGATGCGCGCACCGCGCAGGCCCGTTCGTCGGCGCCGGGCGTGCGCATGGCGGAGCGGGGTGCCCAGCGGTGAGGGACTTCAAGAGCGCGCGGGCGCCCGAATCCAACGCCAAGTGGCTCAAGCTGCGGGTCCAGCTGCTGTTCGGGCTGTTCCTCGCGCTCTTGGGCACGGCGTTCGCCCGCGCGGTCTACCTCCAGGTCTTCCAGCAGGAGAAGCTGCGCGGCCTGGCGCAGGACCAGTACGTCCGGCAGATCGACATCCCGGCCCGCCGGGGCGACATCTTCGACCGGCGCGGCACGCCGCTCGCGCAGAGCGTGGAGGTGGACTCCATCTGGGTGGACCCGTCCATGCTCCCCGACGTGCGGCAGGCGGCGCGGCTGCTCGCCAAGGCCGTGCACCTGGACCCCAACGACGTCGCCTCGCGCATCGGCCGCGCCAAGCGCTTCGCGTGGGTGAAGCGTCAGGCGAAGCCGCAGGAGGTGGAGGCGGTGAAGGCGCTGGGGCTCCCGGGCCTGGGCTTCACCAAGGAGCCCAAGCGCTTCTACCCCCAGCGCGAGCTGGGCGCGCACATCGTCGGCATGGTGGGCACCGACGGCCACGGCCTGGAGGGGCTGGAGCTGGCGTTCCAGGACGAGCTGTCCGGACAGAACTCGCGCACCTCCGGCTTCCGCGACGCCAAGGGCCGCAAGCTGATGGTGCAGGGCGCGTTGGATCCGCTGGAGCGCCAGGGCGCCACGGTGACGCTCACGCTGGACCGCCACCTCCAGTACGTCGCGGAGAAGGCGCTGGCGAAGGCGGTGGACGACGCGAAGGCCATCGCCGGCATGGCGGTGGTGCTGGACCCGCGCACCGGGGAGCTGCTGGCGCTGGCCAACAACCCGCGCTTCAACCCCAACACGCCAGAGACCGGCGTGAAGAACGCCATCCGCAACCGCGCCGCGCTGGACGCCTTCGAGCCCGGCTCCACGATGAAGGCCTTCGTGGTGGCCGCCGCGCTGGAAGAGAAGGTCATCACCCCGGAGACGCTGACCTTCTGTGAGAACGGCGCCTTCCGCATTGGCCGCCACACCGTCAACGACACCCACCCGCACGGGTGGCTGACGCCGCAGGGCGTCCTCCAGGTGTCCTCCAACATCGGCGTCGCGAAGATCGCGGACGCCCTGGGCCGCGAGAAGATGGTCGCCGCCTACCACGCCTTCGGCTTCGCGGAGCGCACGGGCCTGGCGCTGACCGGTGAGAGCCGGGGCGTCATCCCGTTTCCGAAATCGGACATCTCCCTGGCCACCCAGTCCTTCGGCCAGGGGATGACCTCCACCGCCGTCCAGCTGACGGCGGCCTATGGTGCGCTGGCCAACGACGGCGTGCTGATGCGCCCGTACCTGGTCTCCAAGGTGGTGGACCCGGACGGCGTGGTGCTGCTGGAGAACCAGCCCACGGAGCTGCGCCGGGTCGTTTCCCCGAGGGTGGCGCGCCAGGTCGTGGGCATGCTCGAAAGCGTGATGGTCAAGGGAGGGACCGCTCCCAAGGGGGCCATGGAGGACTACCGCGTGGCCGGAAAGACGGGCACCGCCCAGAAGGCGGACCCCGTCGCGCGTGGGTATTCCGACAAACGCATCGCCTCTTTTGTGGGCATGGTGCCGGCCGAGGCCCCGCGCGCGGTGATTCTCGTGGTAGTGGACGAACCGAAGACGGACGTATACGGGGGGAACGTGGCTGCCCCTGCCTTCAAGGAAATCGCTACCGCCGCCATGGCCCACCTGGCCGTGCCCCCGTCTCGTACGGTGGCACCCGCCGAGGTGGCCGCGGCCGCTGCGCCTCCGGTGCCCCCTCCGGCATCGAAGGCGTCGGCGAAGGCCGTCCCGGTACGGGCCGTCCTGGCGGAAGCGGTGACCGAGACTCCGGAACCCGGCACGGTGCGTGTGCCGGACGTCCAGGGTCAGGCGGGACGCGAAGCCGTGGTGAAGTTGCTTGCCGCGGCGTTGGAGCCACAGCTGCAAGGCAGTGGACGAGTGGTGTCTCAGACCCCCCCCGCCGGTGCGCTGGTGGAGAAGGGGGCCCGGGTGACGCTGGAACTGGCGACGCGGCAATGAGGCCGTGTCCTTTCCAGGCCCCGCATCAGCAATGCGTGTGAAGGGGAAGAGATGAAGCTGACGGATGTCCTCGCAGGGTGTGGAGCCGAGCAGACCTCGGGCGGCCGTTCCGCGGTCGACGTCACGGGAGTGACGCAGGATTCGCGGCGCGTGAAGCCGGGGGACCTCTTCATCGCCGTGCCCGGCCTGAAGGAAGACGGGGCCCAGTTCATTGGTGAGGCCGTGTCACGCGGCGCAGTGGCGGTGGTGTCCGAGAAGCAGGGGCAGTCCTCGCAGGTGCCGTTCTTCAAGGTGAGCAGCGCGCGCAAGGCGCTGGCCCTCATCGCGGCGAACTTCTACGGCCGCCCCGCCGACAAGCTGACGCTCCTGGGCGTCACCGGAACGAACGGGAAGACGACGACGACGTACCTCCTGGAGGCCATCCTCGCGACGGCCGCCATGTACTCCGGCTCCCCCGCCCCTGGCGTCATCGGGACGCTGGGCTACAAGTTCGGCGGCAAGACGACGGAGCTGGCCAACACCACGCCGGACCCGCTGGAGTTGCACCGCATCTTCCGCGAGATGGTGGATGCCGGCGTGGAGACGGTGGTCATGGAGGTGTCCAGCCACGCGCTCGCGCAGGAGCGCGTGCACGGGCTCACCTTCAAGGCCGTGGGCTTCAGCAACCTGTCCCGCGACCACCTGGACTACCACAAGGACCTGGAGGAGTACTTCCAGGTGAAGCGCAAGCTCTTCGCGGAGAACCTGGCCGCCACGGGCACCGCGGTGGTCAACGGCGACGACGCCTTCGCCAGCCGCATCTACAACGAGCTGCGCGGCCAGAAGCGCATGGCGTGGAAGTTCAGCCGCCTGGGGCCCGGTGAGATTTCGGCCGCGGACGCGACCTTCTCCCTCAAGGGCATCGAGGCCACCGTGAAGTCGCCCGCGGGCGACATCAAGGTGAAGAGCAAGCTGCTGGGGCCCCACAACCTGGAGAACATCCTCCTGGCGGCGGGCATCGCGTTGGGCGCGGGCATCTCCCGCGCGGACGTGAAGAGCGGCATCGAGCTGGTCTCCAAGGTGTCCGGCCGCATGGACCGCGCGGAGAACCACCGGGGCGGCCCCGCGCCGGCGGTGCTGGTGGACTACGCGCACACGGACGACGCGCTCAAGCGCTCCATCGAAGCGGCGCGCACGCTGGCCAAGGGCCGCGTCATCGTCGTCTTCGGCTGCGGCGGCGACCGCGACAAGGGCAAGCGCCCGCTGATGGGCACGGTGGCCGCGGAGGGCGCCGACCTGGTGATGGTGACCAGCGACAACCCCCGCACGGAGGACCCGGAGGCCATCATCGCGGAGGTGACGCCGGGCCTGGAGAAGGGCGGCCTGCGCCGCATCTCCGCGGGCAAGGCGAAGGTCGGGGAGAAGGGCTACCTCGTGGACGCGGATCGCCGCGCCGCCATCGAGCAGGCCGTCAACCTGGCCAAGGACGACGACGTCGTCCTCATCGCCGGCAAGGGCCACGAGACCTACCAGACGGTGGGCACCGAGAAGCACGCCTTCGACGACCGCGAGGTCGCCGCGAAGGCGCTGGCCAACCGCATCCCGGGCTGACCCCCAGCCCCACCGCCACCTCCCTTCATGGCCGCTCGATTCTCCGACGACGAGGTGGTGCAGGCGACCGGGGCGACCCGCCGCGGGGATGCAGTCCCCGCGGGGTTTCCCGACGTCCGCACCGACACGCGGTCGCTCACCCCGGGGTGCCTGTTCGTGGCGCTCCAGGGCGAGCGCTTCGACGCCCACGACTTCGTGGACGGCGCCATGCGCGGAGGGGCCGCGGGGGCGGTGGTGAAGCGGGGCAGGGCGCTGCCGGCCCTGCCCGCCCGCTTCCCGCTCTTCGAGGTGGAGGACACCCTGGCCGCGCTCGGCGGCCTGGGCGCGCTGCACCGCCGCCGCTTCCGCATCCCGGTGGCGGCGGTGGGGGGCTCCAACGGGAAGACGACCACCAAGGAGATGGTGGGCGCCATCCTGGCCACGCGGGGCCCCGCGCTGAAGACGGAAGGCAACTTCAACAACGAGATTGGCGTCCCCCTGACGCTCTTCCGGCTGGAGCCGTCCCACGTGGCGGCGGTCATCGAAGTGGGGATGAACCAGCCGGGCGAAATCGAACGGCTCACGCGCCGCGTGCAGCCCGACGCGGGCGTCATCACCGTCGTCCAGCCGGAGCACCTGGAGGGGCTGGGCAGCCTCCAGGGCGTAGCCGAGGCGGAGGGCGAGCTCTTCCGGGAGCTGCTGCCCCAGGCCACGGCGGTGGTGAACCTGGATGACGAACTCATCGTGCACCAGGCCGCGCGCAGTGGCGCCAGGCACCTGACGTTCGGCCGCGCGGAGGCCGCCGACGTGCGCCTCCGTGGCGTCCAGACGCTGGGCCGCGACGGCATGGTGGCCACGGTGCGCTACGCCCAGCGGGACTGGCCGGTGCGCCTGCACTTCGTGGGGCCGCACAACGCGCAGAACGCGACGGCGGCATTCGCGACGGCGCTGGCGCTGGGCTACTCCCCGGAGGAGTGCGTGCGGGGCCTGGAGTCGGCGCGGCCGTACGCGCGGCGCCTCAACATCCTGGACGGCCTGAACGGCGTGACGGTGGTGGACGACTGCTACAACGCCAACCCCGCCTCCATGGAAGCGGCGCTCGTCACCCTGGGCACGCTGGTGCCCGAGGGCGGACGCGCGGTGGCGGTGCTGGGCGACATGCTGGAGCTGGGCGCGGGCGAGGCGCAGGAGCATGCCCGGCTGGGCGAACTCGTCGCGAAGCACGCGGCGAAGGTGGCGTTCTTCGGTCCCCGGTCCGCTGGCGGCCACGCGCGCGCGAAGCTGGGCGAAGCCGCCGCGCACTTCACCGAGGTGGAGCCATTGGTGGCCTGGTTGACGCCCCGGCTCGCCCCCGGTGACGTGGTGCTGGTGAAGGCCAGTCGCGGCATGCGACTGGAGCGCGTGGTGGCCGCCCTCACGGGCACGGCCGCCCCCCAAGGGAGTCACTAAGTGCTGTACCTCCTGTACGAGCTCATCCAGAACTCCGAGGCCGGGCGCGTCCTCAACTTCCTGCGCTACCCGACCTTCCGCATCATCGCCGCGGGCGTCTTCGCCCTGCTGCTGGGGATGCTCATCGGCCCGCGCCTCATCGCGCGGCTGCGGCTGAAGCAGCACGGGCAGAGCAACGTGCGCGAGGACACGCCGGACTCGCACCAGAAGAAGAAGGGCACGCCCACCATGGGCGGCGCGCTCATCCTGCTGTGCATCGCGGCGGGCACGCTGCTGTTCGCGGACCTGAAGAGCCGGGGCGTCTGGGTGATGATCCTCCTCACCTTCGGCTACGGCTTCATCGGCTTCCTGGACGACTGGCTCAAGCTGTCCAAGCGCAACTCCAAGGGGCTCGCGGGGCGCAAGAAGATGGTGCTGCAGACCATCTTCTTCCTCATCGCCATCTTCGGCCTGATGTGCACCTGGACGAAGGCGGACGGCTCCTTCGGGCCGACGCTGCTCATCGACACGCGGCTGACGCTGCCGTTCGTGCCGTCGCACTGGTTCAACCCGGACCTGGGCTGGTTCTACGTCGTGTTCGCGTGGATCGTCATCGTGGGCACGTCCAACGCGGTGAACCTCACGGACGGCCTGGACGGGCTGGCCATCGTGCCCACCATCGTGTCGGCGGTGACGTTCTGCGTGCTCTGCTACGTGGCGGGCACCACGCTGCACATCGCGGACACGGAGACGGTGAACGGCGTCGCGCGCCTCACCGCCACGCCGCTGTACCGCTACCTGGGCATCCTCCAGGTGCCGGGCGGCGCGGAGCTGGCCGTCTTCTGCGCCAGCATCGTGGGCGCGGGCATCTCCTTCCTCTGGTTCAACACCTACCCGGCGTCCGTGTTCATGGGCGACATCGGCTCGCTCGCGCTGGGCGGCGCGCTGGGGGCGCTGGCGGTGTTCTCGAAGAACGAGGTGGTCTCCGCCATCGTCCACGGCATCTTCTTCGCGGAGGCGCTGAGCGTGATGATCCAGGTGGCGTCGTTCAAGATGACGGGCCGGCGCGTCTTCAAGATGGCCCCCGTGCACCACCACTTCGAGCTGAAGGGCATGGCCGAGCCGAAGATCATCGTGCGTTTCTGGATTGTCGCCATCCTCTGTGGTGGCGTGGCCCTGCTGTCCCTGAAACTGCGCTAGTCCCCAAAGGGGTCGGTCCCGCCCATGAACGCTTCGCTGTCCGGTCGGAAGGTCGCGGTGTTCGGGCTGGCCAAGAGCGGCGTCGCGGCGCTGCGCCTGCTGCTCCAGCACGGGGCGAAGGTGACGGCGCTGGACGCGCGCTCCGAGGACGCGCTCGGCGACGTGGCGAAGGAGCTGCACGCGAACGGGGTGACGCTCGTCACCGGCGCCACGCCCGCGGGGCTGCTCACCCGCCAGGACCTGGTGGTGGTGAGCCCGGGCGTGCCGCTGTCGCTGCCGGAGCTGGAGGTCGCGCGCACGGCGGGTGTCCCCGTGTGGGGGGAGGTCGAGCTCGCGTGGCGGGTGATGGAGCTGGCGCCGGGAGGGGCCCCGCGGTTTTTGGGCATCACCGGCACCAACGGCAAGAGCACCACCACGGCGCTCACCGGGGAGCTGTACGCCCGGGGCGGCCAGCGCACCTTCGTGGGGGGCAACCTGGGCCGTCCGCTGGCGGAAGCCGCCATGGCGCCCGGGGACTGGGACGCGCTGGTGGTGGAGCTGTCCAGCTTCCAACTGGAGGGCATCCACGAGCTGCGCCCGTACGGCGCGGCCCTCCTCAACCTCACGCCGGACCACCTGGACCGCTACGCGAACCAGGGAGAGTACGGGTCGGCGAAGGCGCGCATCTTCATGAACCAGCACGCCAGCGGCGACTTCGCCGTGGTGAACGCGGACGACGCGGCGGTGATGACGCTGGCCGCCTCCGCGCGCGTGCCGGTGTACGGCTTCAGCGTCACGGGCCGCCCGGTGGTGGACGCGCCCGCGCTCGCGGGGCTCGCGGTGATGCAGGACGGCGGCTTCCGGCTGGAGTTCTCCGGCGAGGACTTCACGCTCCAGAACCGCGCGCTCCGGGGCGCGCACAACGTCCAGAACGCCATGGCGGCCACGCTGCTGGCGCGGCTGGGCGGCGTGTCCCGGGACGCGGTGCAGGCGGGGCTGGACGGCTACCCGGGCCTGCCGCACCGGCTGGAGAGCGTGCGCGTGCTGGACGGCGTGGAGTGGGTGAACGACTCCAAGGCCACCAACGTGGACTCCGTGCTGGTGGCGCTCAAGGCGTTCACGGGCGACGTGTGGCTCATCGCGGGCGGCAAGGGCAAGGGCGCGCCGTACGCGCCCATGGTGGAGGCGGGGCACGGGAAGGTGAAGGGCGTGCTCACCCTGGGCCAGGACGCGGATGCGCTGGCGCGGGCGTACGCCAACGAGGCCCCGGTGCACGCCTGCGGCACGCTGGACGCGGCGGTGGCGAAGGCGCGCTCGCTCGCGGCGGCGGGGGACACGGTGCTCTTGTCCCCGGCGTGCGCGTCGTATGACCAGTTCAAGAACTTCGAGGACCGGGGCGACACGTTCAAGCGCCTCGTCGGGGCGCTCTGACCTCCATGAAGACCTCTGCTCCGTCCGTTCCCGTGCGGTTCGACCCCATCCTGCTGTGCGCCGTGCTGGCGCTCGTCTCGCTGGGGCTCGTGATGACGTACTCGGCCAGCGCGGTGCTCGCCCAGGACAAGCTGGGCGACAGCCTGTACTTCCTCAAGCGCCAGCTGGCGGCCGCGGGCCTGGGCATCGTGGCCATGGCGGTGATGATGAAGCTGGGCTGGCGGCGGCTGGCGCGGCTGGCGTACCCGCTGCTGCTGGCGGCCATCGTGCTGATGGTGCTGGTGGCCATCCCGGGCATCGGCACCACGGCGGGCGGCGCGCGCCGGTGGATCCGCCTGCCGGGCTTCAGCCTCCAGCCCGCGGAGGTCGCCAAGTTCGCGTGGCTCGTCTACCTGTCCTATTCGCTCGCGAAGAAGCGGGAGAAGGTGGCCACGTTCTCCATCGGCTTCCTGCCGCACCTGGCGCTGTGCGGCATCCTGGTGTTCCTGTGCATGCTCCAGCCGGACTTCGGCAGCAGCGTGCTGCTGGTGTTCATGCTCTTCGTGCTGCTGTTCGCGGCGGGCACCAAGCTCAGCTACCTGGTGGGGTCGCTGCTGCTCGCGCTGCCGCTGGCCTTCGTGGCCATCGCGACGAGCCCCTACCGCATGAAGCGCATCCTCGCGTTCCTGGACCCGTGGGCGCACCGGCATGACGTGGGCTACCAGGTGGCGGAGTCGCTGATGTCCATCGGCTCGGGCGGCATCACCGGCCTGGGCCTGGGCGACGGGCGGCAGAAGCTGTTCTTCCTGCCGGAGGCGCACACGGACTTCATCTTCTCCATCCTGGGGGAGGAACTGGGCCTCATCGGCGTGGGGCTGCTCGTGTCCCTGTACGCCATCGTGCTCTGGCGCGGCATCCGCGCGAGCCTGGCGGCGGGGGAGACCTTCGGCACCTACCTGGGCCTGGGCATCAGCTCCATCATCGCGTTCCAGGCCACGGTGAACATGTGCGTGGCCATGGGCCTGCTGCCCACGAAGGGGCTGACGCTGCCGTTCGTGTCCTACGGCGGCTCGTCGCTGGTGGTGCTGATGGGGGCGGCGGGCGTGCTCCTGTCGTTGAGCGCGAACACGCAAGGGGCTTCAAGGCCGGTGCGGGCTGGCACGACGGACCTGCGGGAGGTGACGGCGTGAAGGTGCTCATCGCGGGCGGCGGCACGGGCGGTCACCTTTTCCCGGGCATCGCGCTGGCGGAGGAAGTCGTCACGCGCCACCCGGACAACGAGGTCGTCTTCGTGGGCACCGAGCGGGGCCTGGAGGCCCGCGTCGTGCCGAAGGAGGGCTACCCGCTGGAGTTCGTGAAGGTGCAGGGCCTCAAGGGCAAGGGCCTCCTCGGCCTGCTCAAGGGCCTCTGGGCGCTGCCCCTGGCGTTCCTCGCGTCGTTCCGCATCCTGTCGCGCCAGAAGCCGGACGTGGTGGTGGGCGTGGGCGGCTACGCGAGCGGCCCGGTGGTGCTGGCCGCGTGGATGATGGGGATCCCCACCGCCATCCAGGAGCAGAACGCGCTGCCCGGCCTCACCAACAAGATATTGGGCCGCATCGTGAAGGTCGTCTTCACCGCCTTCGAGGAAGCGAAAGCGTTCTTCCCGGAGGCCAAGGTGCAGATGATTGGCAACCCCATCCGCAAGAAGCTGATGGACAACTACCTGCGCAGCAGCTCGGCGCACGAGAAGTTCTCCGTCCTCGTCTTCGGCGGCAGCCTGGGCGCGCGCGGCCTCAACAACCGCATGCTGGACGCGCTGGATTCGCTGGGCGACCTGAAGGACCAGGTCTCCATCGTCCACCAGACGGGCAAGAACGACCTGGAGACGGTGAAGAAGGGCTACGCGGACAAGGGCTTCGGCGCGCAGGCCACGGTGGTGGAGTTCATCGACGACATGTCCTCCGCCTACGCCCGGGCGGACCTGGTCATCTGCCGCGCGGGCGCGACGTCGCTGGCGGAGCTGACGGTGTGCAAGAAGGCCAGCATCCTGGTGCCCTTCCCGCACGCGACGGACAACCACCAGGAGGTGAACGCCCGGGCGCTGGTGGACGCGGGCGCGGCGCTGATGTTCCGCGAGTCGGAGCTCACCGGACAGCTGCTGGCGCAGACGCTGCGCGGGCTGATGACGGACCCGGCGAAGCTCAAGCAGATGGCGAAGAAGGCCGGCATCCTGGGCCGGCCCGCCGCCGCGAAGGAGCTGGCGGACGTGTGCGCGGACCTGACGACGCAGGCCTGGGGCTTCCAGGGCCGCGACCGCGGGCCGAAGGAGTCGTCCAAGGCGTTGAAGGACCCGAAGGATTCGAAGAAGGCACCCGGGAGCAAGGCATGAGCAAGTCCGTCACCCACAAGCCCGGCAGCCTCTACAAGACGCGCCACGCGGCGCACGTCCACTTCGTGGGCGTGGGCGGCATCGGCATGAGCGGCATCGCGGAGGTGCTGCTCAACCTGGGCTACCGCGTGTCCGGCTCCGACCTGCGCGAGAGCGACATCACCCGCCGGCTCGCGAAGCTGGGCGCCACGCTCTACGAGGGCCACCGCGCGGCGAACCTGGTGCACGCGGACGTGGTGGTCATCTCCTCCGCGGTGCGCAAGGACAACCCGGAGGTGGTGGCGGCGCGCCAGCGCAAGATCCCCGTCATCCCCCGCGCGGAGATGCTCGCGGAGCTGATGCGCCTGAAGTACGCGGTCGCCGTCGCCGGCAGCCACGGCAAGACGACGACGACGTCCATGGTGGCCACGGTGCTGTCCGCGGCGGGCCTGGACCCCACGGCGGTGGTGGGCGGCAAGGTGAACGTGCTCGACTCCAACGCCAAGCTGGGCAAGAGCGAGCTGATGGTGGTGGAGGCGGACGAGTCCGACGGCAGCTTCCTCAAGCTGCACCCGTCCATCGCGGTCGTCACCAACATCGACCCGGAGCACATGGACCACTACGGCGACCTGGAGACGCTCCAGTCCGCCTTCGTGGAGTTCTGCAACCGCGTGCCCTTCTACGGCCTCAACGTGCTGTGCCTGGACAACCCCAACGTCCAGGCCCTGCTGCCGCGCATCGAGAAGCGCTTCGTCACCTACGGCAGCTCGCACATGGCGGACTACCGGCTGGAGGGCATCACGCTGGACGGCTTCACCACGTCCTTCCGCGCGTTCCGCCGCGAGGAGGACCTGGGAGAGTTCCGCGTGCGCATGGTGGGCGCGCACAACGCCTTCAACGCGCTGGCCGTGGTGGCCATCGCGGAGGAGATGGACATCCCGCTGGAGACGGTGCGCGGCGCGCTGGCCGAGTTCGGCGGGGTGCAGCGCCGCTTCACCGTGCGCGGCGAGGTGGGCGGCATCACCGTGGTGGACGACTACGGGCACCACCCCACGGAGGTGATGGCCACGCTGTCCGGCGCGCGCCGGGCCTTCGGGCGCCGCGTGGTGGCCGCCTTCCAGCCGCACCGCTACACGCGCACGCATGACCTGATGAAGGAGTTCGCCACGTCCTTCAACGACGCGGACGTGCTCTTCGTCACCAGCGTGTACGCGGCGGGCGAGGAGCCCATCGCGGGCGCCACCGGGGACGCGCTGGCGGAGGCCATCCGTGCGCACGGGCACCGCGACGTGACGTTCGTGGAGAAGCGCGCGGACGTGGCGAAGGCGCTCCAGGAGCGCGTGCGCGAAGGCGACCTGGTGCTGACGCTGGGCGCCGGGGACATCACCCAGGTGGGCCCGGACCTGCTGAGCCTGATGGGCGCGGCGAAGGGCGGGTAGGGGATGGAGGCGGGGGTCGTCACACCGCTCGCGGCGCGCGTGGCGCGGCTGCCGGGCCTGGACGTGAAGCCGGGCGAGCCCCTGGCGCCGCTCATCAGCGTGCGCGTGGGCGGCCCGGCCGAGGCCCTGGTGCGCCCCCGCTCGGCGGACGCGCTGGTGGACCTGCTGCGCTTCGCCCGGGACGAGGGCGTCCCCGTCACGGTCCTGGGCGGCGGCGCCAACACCCTGGTGGGCGACGGCGGCGTGCCCGGCATCACCCTCAAGCTGCCCGCGGACGTCTTCCCGGAGGCGCTCGACGTGGGCCCGGCCGAGGGGCGGGTGACGCTGGGGGCGGGCGCGGCCATCGCCCGGCTGGTCAACGTGATGCGGGGGCAGGGGCTGGTGGGCGCGGAGTTCCTCGCGGGCATCCCCGGCACCCTGGGCGGCGCGGTGACGATGAACGCGGGCACCAAGAACGGCGAGTGCTTCCGGGTGGTGGAGGCGATTGAAGTCGCCACGGCGGACGGGGTGGGGTGGTGGACGAAAGCGCAGGTGCCCCACACCTACCGTCACGCCACGCTGCCGCCTGGAGGTATCGTCACGCGCGTGCGCTTCGTGCTTCCCAAGGGTGACGTCGTGGCCAGCAAGGCGGCGATGGACGCGGACCTGGGCTACAGGAAGCGCACGCAGCCCTTGAGTCAGCCCAACTTCGGCAGCGTGTTCACCAACCCGCCGGGCGACCACGCCGGGCGGCTGATTGAACTCGTGGGCCTGAAGGGGCACACCCTGGGACGCGCGCAGGTGTCCACCCTGCACGCCAATTGGATCGTCAACCTGGGCGGCGCGGCCGCTCGCGACGTGCGGGGCCTCATCACCCTGATGCAGCAGCGGGTGCTGGAGGCCTCGGGCGTTTCCATGCAACCCGAAGTCAAGTTCGTCGGAGCGTTCCTTCCATGACCCTCGGTTCCCGTGGCTTCACCCCGGAAGAGTTGAAGGCCAAGCGCGTGGGCGTGCTGTACGGCGGCCTCTCCTCCGAGCGCGAGGTGTCCCTGCGCACCGGCGCCGCCGTGGCCGGCGCCCTCCGGGGCCTGGGCTACGACGTGGTGGACATCGACGTGGGCAAGGACCTGCCCGCGCGCCTCATCGCGGAGAAGGTGGACGTGGCGTGGCTCGCGCTGCACGGCCGCTTCGGCGAGGACGGCTGCATCCAGGGCCTGCTGGAGTCCATGTTCATCCCCTACACCGGCAGCGGCGTGATGGCCTCCGCGGTGGGCATGGACAAGGTGTACGCCAAGGAGATCTTCATCTCGCGCGGCATCCCCACGCCGCCCTACCGCGCCTTCGCTTCTGCGCAGGCCGCGCTGGCGGAGGCGGACCGGCTGCCGTTCCCCTTCCCGGTGGTGGTGAAGCCCAGCCGCGAGGGCAGCAGCGTGGGCGTGCACATCTGCAAGACGCGTGAGGACTACGCGGCCGCCGTCGAGGACGCCGCGAAGCACGCCGGCACCTTGATGGTGGAGCAGTTCATCAAGGGCCGCGAGGTGCAGGGCGGGGTGCTGGACAACGAGGCCCTGGGCGTCATCGAAGTGAAGGCCGCCCGCGAGTTCTACGACTACGAGGCCAAGTACAAGGCCGGCAGCGGCACCCAGTACCTGTTCCCCGCGCCCCTGCCGCCGGACCTCTACGCGCGCGTCAACGAAGTCTCCCTCGCCGCGCACGTGGCGCTGGGGTGCGCGGGCGGCTCCCGCTCGGACGTCATCGTCACGGAAGCCGGCGACGTGTTCCTGCTGGAAATCAACACGCTGCCCGGAATGACGGCCTCCAGCCTGCTGCCGAAGATCGCGGCGGGGCGGGGCATCGACTTCCCGGCGCTGTGCGAGCGGCTGCTCCTGGGCGCTTCGCTCAAGGCTTGAGCCGGACTGCGTTGTCTCCTGGAGTTCCGGCCCCTTGGCGGGCCGGCGTGTCCCTCCGGACCGCTACAGCGACGTGCCTGTAGCCAAAAACTGGCGTCAAGCGGTGTCCGCACGCAGCATGCGCATCCCTCCCCATGGCCTTCGGTAAGAACAAGAAACGCCGGCACCTGGACACCGCATCGCGCAACACCGCGGTGAAGGGCGCCGTGCGCTCGCACGGGCCCCGGGTGGCGAAGGCGCTGGGGCTGACGGTGGCGACGGCCGCGTTGGTGTGGGGCGGCATCGAGCTGCGCGCCTGGGCGCGGGTGTCTCCGCACTTCGCGCTGGAGTCCGTGACGTTCACCGGGCTGGAGCGGGCCTCGCGCCCGGAGCTCTTGAAGCTGTCGGGGCTGGCGGCGGGGCAGAACCTGTGGTCGCTGGAGCCGGCGGCGCTGGCGAAGGCCATGGGGCAGCACCCGTGGGTGCGCACGGTGGAGGTGACGCGGCGGTTTCCGCGCGGGGTGTCGGTGGAGGTGTTGGAGCACGCGCCCGCGGCGCTGGCGGTGCTGGGCGACCTGTACGTGCTGGACGAGGAGGGCGAGCCCTTCAAGCGCGTCACCCCGGGGGACGGGCTGGACCTGCCGCTCGTCACGGGGTTGGAGCGCGATGCCTACGTCGCGGACGCGGACGCGGTGCGTGCGCGCTTCCGGGAAGCTTTGGATGTAACCCGTGCTTATGCGCGGTTGTTGCCGGGGAGATCGGAGCGGTTGTCCGAGGTGCGCCTGGAGAACAGCGGGCTTGCGCTGGTGACGGCGACGGGGCAGGAGGTGCGCCTCGGCGCGGGCGATACGGAAGTCAAGCTCCAGCGGCTGGCGCGCGTTCGTCGCGAGCTCAGCACAAGGGGGCTTGCAGCCGCGATCATTCGCCTGGATAACCGTGCCCGACCGGGTTGGGTGGCGGTGAGGCTTTCGAGCGGGTCCGACTCCGAGAGGAGCGGGGGCTCGACGCAGTGAGGATGCTTCCTTCACGAGAGTGAGGGGGCCTGGGAGGTTTCATGGCGAAGCAGAAGTCGGGGGAGATCATCGTCGGCCTCGACATCGGCACGACGAAGATCTGCGCCATCGTCGGCGAGCTGACCGATAGCGGGATCGACATCATCGGCATCGGCACGCATCCGTCGAAGGGATTGCGCAAGGGCGTCGTGGTGAACATCGAGGCCACGGTGTCGTCCATCCGGCGCGCCGTGGAGGAAGCCGAATTGATGGCCGGGGCGGAGATCTCCCACGTCTACACGGGGATCGCCGGCGGCCACATCAAGGGCTTCAACTCCCAGGGCATCGTCGCGGTGAAGGACAAGGAGGTCCGCGAGGCGGACATCGCGCGCGTCATCGACGCGGCGAAGGCGGTGGCCATCCCCCTGGACCGGGAGGTCATCCACGTCCTGCCCCAGGAGTTCATCATTGACGACCAGGGCGGCATCAAGGAGCCCCTGGGCATGGCCGGCGTGCGCCTGGAGGCCAAGGTGCACATCGTCACGGGCGCCGTCTCCAGCGCGCAGAACATCGTCAAGTGCGCGAACCGCACGGGCCTGAACGTCTCCGACATCGTGCTGCAGCCGCTGGCGTCCGCGGAGGCGGTGCTGAGCGAGGACGAGAAGGAGCTGGGCGTGTGCCTCGTCGACATCGGCGGCGGCACCACGGACATCGCCATCTTCTCCGGCGGCTCCATCGTCCACACGGCCGTCATCGCCCTGGGCGGCAACAACCTGACGAGCGACATCGCCATCGGCCTGCGCACCCCCGCGCACGAGGCCGAGCGCATCAAGCAGAAGTACGGCTGCGCGCTCGCGTCCATGATCAACAAGGACGAGACGATTGAGGTCCCCAGCGTGGGCGGCCGTCAGCCGCGCGTCCTGGGCCGGCAGATCCTCTCGGAGATCCTGGAACCGCGCGTGGAGGAGATCTTCCAGCTCGTGCACCGCGAAATCCAGAAGTGCGGCTACGAGGACCTGCTCGCGTCCGGCATCGTCATCACGGGCGGCTCCACGCTGCTGGCGGGCATGCCGGAGCTGGCCGAAGAGGTGCTGGGCCTGCCGGTGCGCCGGGGCATGCCGCGCGGCATTGGCGGCCTGGTGGACGTCGTGAAGAGCCCCATGTACGCCACGGGCGTGGGCCTGGTGGTCTACGGCGCCAAGCACATGGACCGGCGCATGTTCCGCATCCGCGAGGACGGCAACGTCTACAAGAAGGTGAAGGGCCGGATGCGCGAGTGGCTGGAAGAGATCTTCTAGCAGCACCCGGCGTGATGCCGCGCTGAGTCAGGGCTCCCTTCGGGGGGCCCTTTCGCGTTTCAGGGGGACGTGACGGGTAGGGCGGACGCGTCAACGGCGCACGCTGACGCGTCAGGAAGAGACGCGGTGGGTCTTCCAGAATCTGGAATCTGGATCCACCTTCCGGACCCCGCTCGTAAGGACGCTGGGCAAGCCGCGCAAGTCCCTGGATTTGATGGGAATGAAAATCCGACAGAGGATGGCGCCCGGCTTGCTAGGGGGGCTTCTGGCCCCCCGGAACCATTCCGCTGTTCCTGTGAGCCCCTGACCTTATGACTCCACAAAAGACTTCGCGGTTGCTGACGCCCCTGACGGGAGTTCGCCGATCCGCCGCGGGCCTCCTGGCCCTGCTGTGCGCCGTGTTCATGGCGTCTCCGGCGATGGCCGAACCGGACACCTTTGGCCTGGGCAATGGGACCGATGGTGCGTTGACCGTCAACGCGCTCAACACCGTCGTCAACACGTACACGCGGTTGAACGCCAACGCAGGCGTGGGCACCACCAGCCTGACGGTGACGGACACGGCGGGGTTCGGGGCGGACGACCTGGTGATGGTGTTCCAGTCCACCGGTTACACGGAAGCGGTGACGTCCGGTGCTCCGGGACCGTTCAACTTCGCGTCCAACGCGGTGGGCAACTGGCAGTTCGTGCGCGTGTCGCAGGTGGTTGACGACACGCAGCTGGTGCTGGCCTCCGCGCTCACGGCGTCCTTCACGGGCGGTGACGCGGATCTCGACGCCATCCGCTCCTCGGCGCAGGTCATCCGGGTGCCCGAGTACACGTCGGTGACCATCAACCCGGGGGCCAGCATCGCCGCGAAGGCCTGGTCCAACGACGTTGACCACACGGACAACCTGGGCGGCATCGTGGTGTTCCTCGCCACCGGGACGGTGACGAACAATGGCGCCATCACCGCCAGCGGCGCGGGCTTCCGCGGCGGCGAGTACTTCAACGGCAGTGGTGATGACTGCTCGGGGCTTGACGAGGAGTGGGAGGGCGGCGCGATCAAGGGCGAGGGTGTGGTGCCCGGTCGCTTCAAGGTGCCTGAGTCGTTCCCCGTCGCCGAGGGGACCGCGGGCCGGGGCAACATCCTCCACGCGGGTGGCGGCGGCGTGTGCCACAACTCCGGTGGTGGTGGTGGTGGCAACGGTGGCGCGGGCGGTATCGGCGGCCGGACCTGGACCGGTGATGAGCCTACGCCCTCGCGTCCGGTGGGTGGCCTGGGCGGCGGGCAGATGACGTTCAGCCCCGCGACGCGCCTCCTGTTCGGCGGCGGCGGTGGCTCCGGTCACGGCAACGATGGCGCCGGTGGTGGCGGTGGCAATGCGGGTGGCATCGTCTTCGTGCGCGGTGCGGCGCTGGCGGGCTCGGGCAACATCACGGCGGACGGCCTGAATGGCGTGGCTTCGCAGAACGACGCGGCGGGCGGCGGCGGCGCGGGTGGCACCATTTCGCTGAAGTTCGACGGCGCGCTGTCCTGCAACGGCACGGGCCGTCTCTCCGCGAGCGGTGGCTCTGGCGGCAACAGCGTCTTCGAGACGCCGCATGGAACTGGCGGCGGTGGTGGTGGTGGCAACATCCTTCTTCAGGGCACGACCCTTTCCTGCGACACGTCCGTCGCGCGCGGTGAGGCCGGGACCCAGAGCACTCCGAGCGCCCCTGATGGTGCGACGTACGGCGCGGCCCCCGGCAATCCGGGTGTCATCAACCTGCCGCCCACCGTCACGACGCCGGCCAACGGCTCGTCGACGAGCAACACCACCCCCGCCATCACCGGCACCACGCCGGGCGGCGGCAACCAGGCCGTCAGCATCTACGTGGATGGCGCGCTGGTGGGCACGACGACGTCCGACGCGGCGGGCAACTACACCTTCACGCCGCCGGTCCTGAGCCCCGGTTCCCACACCGTGTACGCGGTCTCGGTGACGGCGGGCATCACGAGCCCCCAGAGCAACACCAACACCTTCACGGTGACGGGTGTCACCACGGTGCCGACGGTGGCCATCACCGCGCCGGCCAACGGCTCCACGACGACGAACCCGAACGTGACGGTGACGGGCACGGCCGCGAACGCGACGAGCGTGACGGTCACCTTCCAGGGCACCAACTACGGTCCCTTCGCCGTGGATGCTTCTGGCAACTGGAGCGGGGCGCTCCCGGGCCCGCTGGCCAACGGCACGTACACCGTGACGGCCACGTCGACGGACGGGACGAACACGAGCACGGCCGCGACCTCCACCTTCACGGTGAACGGGCCTCTGCCGACGGTGGCCATCAGCACGCCGGCCAACGGCTCGACGATCAACACCCCCAACGTGACGGTGACGGGTACGGCCACGAACGCGACGTCTGTGATGCTGACCTTCAACAGCGCCAGCTACGGCCCCGCTGCGGTGGATGCGGCGGGCAACTGGAGCTACGCGCTGCCGGGTCCCCTGGCGGATGGCTCGTACACCGTGACGGCCGTGTCCATGGATGCGGCGGGCAACACCAGCACCCCCGCGACCTCCACCTTCAATCTGGACGCGACGGCGCCGACGGTGGCCATCAGCACGCCGGCCAACGGCTCGACGGTTGGAACCTCCACGGTGACGGTCGTGGGCACGTCCACGGGCGCGACGTCCGTGACGGTGACCTTCGAGGGTACCAACTACGGTCCCTTCCCGGTGGACGCCTCCGGCAACTGGAGCGGGGCGCTGCCAGGCCCCCTGGCGGCCGGCTCGTACACGGTGACCGCGGTGTCCACGGACGCGGCGGGCAACACCAGCACGACCGCGACCTCCACCTTCACGGTGGACCTGACGGCGCCCACGGTGGCCATCACCACGCCGGTCAACAACACCTCCGTGGGGACCAGCACGGTGACGGTCACCGGCACGTCCACGAACGCGACGTCCGTGACGCTGACCTTCGACAACGCCAGCCACGGCCCCGTCACGGTGGATGCGGCGGGCAACTGGAGCTACGCGCTGCCGGGCCCCCTGGCCGAAGGCACGTACACCGTGACGGCCGTGTCCGTGAACGGTGCGGGGACCCCCAGCGCCCCCGCGACCTCCATCTTCACGGTGGACCTGACGGCGCCCACGGTGGCCATCAGCACGCCGGTGGACGGCGCGGTGCTCAACAGCAGCACGGTGACGGTGACGGGCACGTCCACGGGTGCGACGTCCGTGACGCTCACCTACGGCTCCACGACCTACAGCTCCATCCCGGTGGATGCTTCGGGCAACTGGACCTACACGCTGCCCGTGAGCTTCACCGAAGGCTCGTACACGGTGACGGCGGTGTCCACGGACGCGGCGGGCAACACCAGCACGCAGGATGACACCACCTTCACGGTGGACCTGACGCCGCCGACGGTGGCCATCACCGCGCCGGCCACCGGCACGGTCATCAACACCAACACGGTGGCGGTGACGGGCACGTCTGTCGGGGCGGCGTCCGTGACGCTGACCTTCGACGGCGTGGACTATGGCTCCATCCCGGTGGATGCGGCGGGCAACTGGACCTTCACGCCTCCGGTGACCTTGACCGATGGCACCACGTACTCCGCGACCGCGGTGGCCGTGGACGCGGCGGGCAACACCAGCACCCCCGCGACCACCACCTTCACGGTGGACCTGACGCCGCCGACGGTGGCCATCACCACGCCGGTCAATGGCTCCACGATTGGCACCGACACTGTGACGGTGACGGGGACGTCCACGAGCGCGACGTCGGTGACGGTCACCTTCCAGGGCACCAACTACGGTCCCATCGCGGTGGACGCCTCAGGCAACTGGAGCCAGGCGCTGCCTGGCTCCCTGCCTGACGGCACGTACACCGTGACGGCCACGTCCACGGATGGCACGTCCACGAGCACGGTCGCGACCACCACCTTCACGGTGAACACGGCGCTGCCGACGGTGGCCATCACCACGCCGGCCACCGGTTCGACGACGACCAACCCGAACGTGACGGTGACGGGCACGGCCACGAACGCGACGACCGTGACGGTGACCTTCCAGGGCACCAACTACGGCCCCTTCGCCGTGGATGCCTCGGGCAACTGGAGCCAGGCGCTCCCGGGCCCGCTGGCCGATGGCACGTACACGGTGACGGCGGTGTCCACGGACGGTACGGCGACGAGCACGACCGCGACCACCACCTTCACGGTGGACTCGACGGGCATGGTGGACACGGACGGCGACGGACTGCCGGACGCGGAGGAGTCCATCATCGGCACGGATCCGAACAACCCGGACACGGACGGCGACGGCATCCCCGACGGCATCGAGGTCAATGTCGGCAAGACGGATCCGCTGGACGATGACTCGGATGACGACGGCATCACTGACGGCAATGAGGACAAGGACCACGACGGCATCGTCGATGCCGACGAGACCGATCCGAAGAATGCGGACACCGACGGTGACGGCCTGACGGACGGCGTGGAACTGGGCCTCACCACGCCGCAGGGCACGGACACCGATCCGTCGAAGTTCGTGGCGGACAAGGACCCGACGACGAAGACAAACCCGCTGGACGACGACTCGGATGACGACGGCCTCACGGACGGCAACGAGGACGCCAACCACGACGGCCGCGTGGACCCCACGGAGACGGACCCGAACAACATCGACACGGACGGCGACGGCCTGACGGACGGCCTGGAACTGGGCCTCACCACGCCGCAGGGCACGGACACCGACCCGACGAAGTTCGTCGCGGACCAGGACCCGTCGACAACGACGAGCCCGCTCAACAAGGACACCGACGGTGGCAGCGTGTTCGACGGCATGGAGGACGCGAACCACAACGGCCGCGTGGACGTGCGGGAGACGGATCCGAACAACCCCGCGGATGACAACGACGCGGACAACGACGGCATCAGCAACGAGCGGGAGGTTGAAGCCGGCACGGATCCGTTCGACTCCGACTCTGACGACGACGGCGTGCCGGACGGCATCGACGGGCTGACCGACACGGACGGCGACGGCATCATCGACGCGCTGGATCCGGACAGCGACAACGACGGCATCAACGACGGTACAGAGCTGGGCGTCACCACCGAAACCGCGCCGCCGGGCACCGACCAGTCCTCGCCGAACTTCAAGCCGGACGCGGACCCGTCGACGAAGACGGATCCGAAGAACCCGGACTCGGATGGCGATGGCCTGAAGGACGGCGAGGAGGATTCCAACCATGACGGCCGCCGCGACGCCACGGAGACGGATCCGACGATGAAGGACACCGACCAGGGCGGCATCGACGACGGCGTGGAAGTGCAGGGCGGCTCCAACCCGCTCGACGCCAACGACGACTTCCTCGTCGTGGGCCACGGCTGCAGCACGGGTGGGACGGGCTCGCTGGCGCCCTTCGCGCTGATGCTGCTGGCCCTGCCCCTGGTGGGGCGCCGCTTCCGCAAGGCCGGGCAGCTCCTGGCCCGGGCGGGCGGGGCGGTCGCCATGTTCGTGGCCGCGCTGTTCGCGGCCCCGGCAGCCCTGGCTCAGGCCGGGGCGGTGTCGCAGGCCATCGACGTGCAGCAGTACAAGCCGGGTCCGGGCGTGTCGGACGTGCTCGGCATGCACGGCGCGAAGGTGCAGCGGCACCTGGGGTGGAACGTGGGGCTTTCGGTCAACTACGCCGACAAGCCGCTCAACTTCTTCGACCCCCGCAAGGACGAGTACGTCACCTCCCTGGTGAAGAGCCAGGTGGGCGTGGACCTGATGGGCGCGGTGGGCTTCCTCGACCGCTTCGAAATCGGCGTCGTGCTGCCCATCACCATCCAGGGCTCGGAGAACTCGCCGGCCGTGGACCCGTCGTTCGCCAACGGGGTGAGCGGCGGCGGCATCGGCGACCTTCGGTTCATCCCGAAGGCGCGGCTGCTGGAAGGTGAGGACTACGGCCTGTCGCTGGCGGTGCCCGTGTCGCTGCCCACCGGCGGCGCCTCGGACTTCCTCGGCGGGTCGGGCGTCTCCGTGAACCCGCGCCTGGTGGCCGAGTACGGCCGTCGCTTCCGGGTGCTGGCCAACCTGGGCGTGGACCTGCGCAAGTCGCAGCAGCTGCGCAACCTGAACACCGGCAACGCGCTGGCGTACGGGCTGGGCGCGGAGGTTCCGTTCGAACTGGGCAAGGTGCCCCTGGCCGTGGCGGCCACGCTGACGGGCGCCCTGGGCTTCAAGCAGCAGGACGAAGAGGAGATCCCGCTGGAGCTGCTCGCGGCCCTGAAGTACCGCGCGAAGAGCGGGCTCGCCGCCCACGTGGGCGCGGGCCCGGGCCTGACGCACGGCTACGGCACGCCCACCTTCCGCGTGCTCGCGGGCCTGGCCTACAGCACCCCCGAGCGTGCCCCGGCGCCCCGGCCGGTGTGCCCGGAGGGGCCGGAGGACTTCGACGGCTTCCAGGACGCGGATGGCTGCGCGGACCCGGACAACGACAAGGACGGCATCCCGGACACGGCGGACAAGTGCCCGAACGAGCCGGAGACGGTCAACGAATACGAGGACGCCGACGGCTGCCCGGACACGAAGCCCGCGCCGCCTCCGCCCGCCCCGGTGGACACCGACGGCGACGGCCTGATGGACCCGGACGACAAGTGCCCCAACGCGCCCGAGGACAAGGACGGCTTCCAGGACGAGGACGGCTGCCCGGACCCGGACAACGACAAGGACGGCATCCCGGACACGGCGGACAAGTGCCCGAACGAGCCGGAGACCATCAACGGCGTCACCGACGAGGATGGCTGCCCGGACAAGGGCAAGGTCAAGGTGACCGTCGAGGGTGAGCGCATCTTCATCCTGGAGAAGGTCTACTTCGCCACGAGCAAGGACGTCATCCTGCCGCGCTCGTTCCCGCTCTTGAAGCAGGTGGCCGCCGTGCTGCGCGCCAACCCGCAGGTGGAGCTGCTGCGCATCGAGGGCCACACGGACGACCAGGGCAAGGACGCCGCCAACCTGGACCTGTCCAAGCGCCGCGCCGCCAACGTGCGCACGTTCCTGGTGAACGAGGGCATCGCCGCGGAGCGCCTGGAGTCCGAGGGCTTCGGCGAAACGAAGCCGGTGGACACCAACAAGACGGCCGCGGGCCGCGAGAACAACCGCCGCGTGGAGTTCAACATCCTGAAGCTGGGCAAGGTCGAAATCGAGCGTCCGGCCCCGTAGTCCTCCACCGTCGTGCTTGAACGCGAAGGCCCGGTTCCCGTAGAGGGAGCCGGGCCTTTTCGTCATCCGGACCCCGTCGTCACACGTCCACCCGCGTACGCGGCACGCACAACCGACCACGGCGAGTCATGCGCGCGAGTCAAGAGGGCGTTTCACCCACCGCCGCGCACGCATGACTGCTGACGCCGCGCGCGTAAGTGGGCGTCAGGACTCGACACCGCAGCAGGGCGCTACAGGCTGGTAGCGGAATACTTGCCAAAGCGCCCGACTTCCTGATGATTGTCGACGGCGGCAGTCATCGCGGACGGCGCCGCGGTGCTTCCGCCACGAGGAACGACATGGACCAGTTCGAGCAGAACAAGCAGGCCGCGAAGATTCGTGTCGTGGGCGCGGGTGGGGCGGGCTGCAACGCGGTCAACACGATGATTCTGTCGAAGCTGGACCGCGTGGACTTCATCGCCGCCAACACCGATGTCCAGGCGCTCGCCGCCAGCAAGGCGCCCACCCGGCTGCAGCTGGGCCAGGCCCTCACCAAGGGGCTGGGCGCCGGCGCCAACCCGGAGATGGGCCGCGAGGCCGCCCTGGAGTCGCGCGATCAGATCGCCGCGGTGCTGGAAGGCGCCGACATGGTCTTCGTCACGGCCGGCATGGGCGGTGGCACCGGCACGGGCGCCGCGCCCATCATCGCGGACATCGCCAAGAGCCTGGGCTGCCTGACCGTCGGCGTCGTCACCAAGCCCTTCCTGTTCGAAGGCAACAAGCGCCGCAAGCAGGCCGAGCAGGGCATCGTGGAGCTCAAGGCCGCGGTGGACACGCTCATCACCATCCCCAACCAGCGCCTGCTGTCGCTCTCCAATGAGCCCATGCCGCTCCTGGAGACGTTCAAGCGCGCGGACGAGGTCCTGCTCAACGCCGTGCAGGGCATCAGCGATCTCATCCAGTACCACGGCTACATCAACGTGGACTTCGCGGACGTGAAGACCATCATGAGCGACAAGGGCCTGGCGCTCATGGGCACGGGCAACGCCTGCGGCGACCGGCGCGCGGTCATCGCCATGCAGCAGGCCATCTCCAGCCCGCTGCTGGAGGACGTCTCCATCGACGGCGCCACCGGCCTGCTCATCAACATCACCGGCGGCCGCGACATGACCCTGCAGGAGGTCAACGAGGCGCTGACGCTGGTGCACGACGCGGCGGACGGCGAGGCGGAGATCATCTTCGGGTCGCTCATCGACGAGCAGATCCAGGACGAGGTGAAGATCACCATCATCGCCACGGGCTTCGTGCACCGCGAGGCGGCGAAGGTGCGGCCCATGGCGCAGGTGGTCCAGGTCCCGCTGCCCAGCCGTCCGGCGCCGTCGGTGCTGTCCTCCTCCCGCGAGGAGGTGGCCAGCCTGGTCCCCGCGAAGGGCACGCCCCGTCCGTCGATGTCCACCGTGGAGAACCCGAAGTCCTCCATGCAGAGCGCGCGCACGTCGGTGGTGAAGGACGCGCCGCTGCCCCTGGACGAGGATCAGTTCGACATCCCGACGTTCCTGCGCCGCCAGGGCCAGACGGAGCTGCCGTAGTCGGGCAGGCGCCTAACGGCGGGGGAGGCGGGCGACGCTCGCCGTGCCCCGGCCAGTGAGGCGGTCACAGCGGGTGAACAGGCCGTCCACCTCGTTGTAGAGCGCGTCGATGCGCTCCGACGCACGGGGGGCGGGCAGGACGCCACTGCCGGCCAGTTCCTCCAGCTTGGGGCCAACGCGCTGCAGCAGTTGGAGGGCCTTCAGGAGCGAGCGGCCCTGCTTCGTGCCGTCCGGCGTGAAGAGGGTGCCACCCTGGTAGAGCGTCACCAGGTTGGCGCGAGTGTCCTGCACCCGCTCGTTGAGCCGGGTGCGGTACAAATCCAGACGGCGAGCGCGACGGGCACCATGCAGGTCCACGACGCCTTCCGTTCCTGTCGAGGGAGGCTTCACGTCGGGCAAGGTACGCCAGGGGTCCGCAGGCCCGCAAATTTACTGGACTGTACGGACCTGTTGCGCGACTGCCCGAGCGCTTGTCAGGCAGGGGGGTGGGGGTTAGTTTGGCCGCCCTTCGCAACGCCGGGGTTTCCGCCATGTTCCAGAAGCTGCTCATCGCCAACCGGGGTGAAATCGCGCGCCGCATCGGGACGGTGGCCCGGGGAATGGGCGTCCGTACGGTCGCCGTGCACTCGGACGCGGACGCGACGCTGCCCTTCGTGAAGGAAGCGGACGAAGCGGTGCGCATCGGTCCCGCGCCCGCGAAGGACAGCTACCTGAGCATCCCCGCCATCCTGGAGGCGGCGAAGAAGACGGGCGCGCAGGCCGTGCACCCGGGCTACGGCTTCCTGTCGGAGAACGGCGAGTTCGCGCAGGCATGCAAGGACGCGGGCCTGGTGTTCGTGGGGCCGCCGCCGGAGGCCATGGCGCGGATGAAGGACAAGAGCCAGGCGCGCAAGCTGGTGTCCGCCGCGGGCGTGCCGGTGGTGCCGGGCAGCGACGGCGTGTTGCCGGACGTGCAGAGCGCCCTGGAGGCCGCGGAGCGCATCGGCTACCCGGTGCTGTGCAAGGCCGCCAGCGGCGGTGGCGGCATCGGCATGGCGGCGGCGAACAACCCCGCGGAGCTGGAGAAGGTGTACCGGCAGTGCACGGACCGCGCGAAGGCCGCCTTCGGCCGCGAGGGCGTGTACCTGGAGCGCTACTTCCCCGCGCCCCGCCACATCGAGGTCCAGATTCTTGGGGACACCCACGGGCACCTCATCCACGGCCTGGAGCGCGAGTGCTCCATCCAGCGCCGGCACCAGAAGGTGGTGGAGGAGGCCCCGTCGGTGCTGTTCGCCAACGGGAAGAACCCAGCGCTGTCGGAGCAGCTCTTCACGGCGGCCGTCACCGCGGCGAAGGCGTTCGGCTACGCGAACGCGGGCACGGTGGAGTTCCTGTACTCGGACGGGCAGGTGTACTTCATCGAGATGAACGCCCGGCTCCAGGTGGAGCACCCGGTGACGGAGCTGACCACGGGCCTGGACCTCATCGGCTGGCAGCTGCGCATCGCGGCGGGCGAGCACCTGACGGTGAAGCAGGAGGACGTGAAGCGCCGGGGCGCCGCGCTGGAGTTCCGCATCTACGCGGAGGACCCGGTGAAGTACTTCCCGTCCCCCGGCCCGCTGAAGGTGTACCAGCCGCCCGCGGGCGAGGGCGTGCGCCTGGACTCCGGCTATGCCGAGGGCGACGTGGTGACGCCGAACTACGACCCGATGATCGCGAAGCTCATCATCACCGGCGCCACGCGCGACGAGGCGATTGCCCGCGCGGTGAAGGCGCTGGAGGACTTCCGCATCGAGGGCATCAAGACGAACATCCCGCTGCACCTGCGCATCCTGAAGGACCCTGCCTTCAGCGCCGGTGAGCTGGACACGCACTTCCTGGATCATCACGCGAAGCCGTAGGGAGCGCGGCAGGTCGCGCTTCGTTTTTCACACCCGAGGAGGGACTGGTTCATGGCGGACGTTGCGGCGCACATCACGGGAACGGTGTGGAAGATCGAGGTGAAGGTCGGCGACAAGGTGGAGCCCGGCACCACGCTCGTCATCCTCGAGTCGATGAAGATGGAGATGCCGGTGGAGACCGAGGAGGGCGGCACGGTGAAGGAGATCCGCTGCAAGGAAGCGCAGCCGGTCAACGAGGGCGACGTCCTCGTGGTGCTCGAGTAGTCCGGGCACCAATCCCAGGAGACGGCGATGGAGCCCACGCTGGAAGTGGAGGACCGCGAGGGCGGCGTCCGGGTGCTCACCGTCTCCAACCCCTCGCGGCGCAATGCCCTCAACGACGCGCTGCTGGCCCGCCTGGACGCGGCGCTGGAGCCGGCCCCCCACGTCCGCGTGCTGCTGGTGCGCGGGCAGGGAGGGCACTTCTGCGCGGGCTACGATTTGACGCACCTGGGCCCGCCGGGCGCGGACGGCCGGCTGCCGGATGACCCGCTGGTGGCGTGCCTGCTGAAGCTGGAGCGGCACCCGGTGCCGTCGGTGGCGCTGGTGCAGGGCGGCGCGGTGGGGGCGGGCTTCGACCTGGCGGCCTCCTGCGACTTCCGCGTGGGCGCCCAGGACGCCTTCTTCCTCATGCCTCCCGCCCGGCTGGGCATCGTGTACTCGCCGGAGGGGCTGGCGCGCGCGGTGCGGCTGGTGGGGCTTTCACGGGCCAAGCAGCTGTTCCTCACCGCGCGGCGGCTGCCGGCGGCGGAGGCCCTGGCGTGGGGGCTCCTGGACGCGTGTCCGGAGGACGCGGAGGCGCATGCGCTGGCGCTGTGCGCGACGCTGGCGGCGCACGCTCCGAGGGCGGTGTCGGGGATGAAGGAGGCGTTCGGGCTGCTGGCGCGCTCCGGCCTGTCACCGGAGGACGTCGCGCGGCTGCGCCAGGTGCGCGGCGAGGCGTTTGGCAGCGAGGATGCGAAGGAGGGGCGCGCGGCCTTCTTGGAGAAGCGCGCGCCCCTGTTCAACGGGCGCTAGGTGTCGCCGAACAGCTCGCCCATGCGCAACTGGAGCGCGGAGGCGATCTTGTAGAGCGACGAGATGGACGCGGAGGACTCCGCGCGCTCAATCTGCGACAGCAGGGACACGGACAGGCCGGTGCGGCGGGCAAGCTGCTTGAGCGTGAGCTCCTGCGTCTTGCGGGCGTCGCGGATGGTGCGGCCAATGGCGCGGTGAAGGTCCGCCTCCGGGTCCTGCGACAGACCCTTCTTCTGGAGCGCGTTGCGCACGGCGGCCGTGAACTGCTCCGGCTCCATGGGCTTCTTCACGTAGTCGGACGCCTGCGCCTTGAGCGAGGCGACCGCCGTGTCCACCGTGGGGTAGGCGGTGGCGACGATGACCGCGATGTCCGTGTCGTACTTGCGGATGAGCTCCAGCACTTCGGTGCCCGACATCTGCGGCATCATCATGTCGAGGATGACGAGGTGGAAGTCAGAGCCCCGGAGGATGTCCACCGTCTGGGTGGGGTCGGTGGTGGTGACCACCTCGTAGCCCTCGCGGGTCAGCACCAGCTTGAGGTAGTCGCAGTTGTCCTGCTCGTCATCAACTACCAGGATGCGAATCTGCACAGCGTCTCCTCGCTGCAAGGTTGAGGGAAGTGCTGCGGGGGGGAGTTACTGGCCAGTCTTCACGGCACTGGAATCCGGCGGCGGGGCCGTTCCTGAATTGGCCCGCGTGCTGGTGCTGCTCAGGATTTCGATCACCCGCGCCCGATTCTTGTGATCCTCGGGTGCGAGGACGAGGAACCGCTCGTAGTAGGTCTGGCTCTCTTTGAAGTTGTTG
Organism: Corallococcus sp. BB11-1; assembly: GCF_026626625.1. Taxonomy (NCBI): domain Bacteria; kingdom Pseudomonadati; phylum Myxococcota; class Myxococcia; order Myxococcales; family Myxococcaceae; genus Corallococcus; species Corallococcus sp. BB11-1. Next base: position 293,101 of record NZ_JAPNJY010000035.1, read on the forward strand.
GCCTTGGCATAAAGGTAGCCCAGCATCAGCGCGCACTCGGGATTGTTGGCGGCAATTGCGGTGCATTCCTGGGCCACCTTGAGCGCCTGCTCGTACTTGCGCTCCTTGACCAGGGCCCAGGCATCCCTGTGGACTTCCTTGAACTTCGCGTCGGCCGCCGTCGTCTTCTCGGACGGGGGCGCACCCTCTGCACCCGAAGGCACTTCTTTCGCGGCGGCCTTCTTCGCTTCGTCCACCCGGGCGCCCAACTGGCTGTAGCGGCTGGTGAAGCGCGTGTCCTTGGAGACCTTCGCGAAGGCGCTGATGGCCTCAGCATCTTTGCCCGCGTTCAGGGCGGTCTCGGTCTCGGTAAGGCCCTTGTCGGCGGCGATCTCCCGCTTGAGCACGGTGTCCAACTCGTCCAGGGCCTTGGCGGACTGTCCCTTCGGGGTGGTCTCGCGCAGGCCCTTCAGGATGACGCTGGCGTTATCGAGGTTGCCTGACTCGAGGGCCGCGTAGAAGTCATCCCGGGTCACCGGCGGCGCGGCGGGCGCCTTCGGGGTTTCGGGCGTCTTCGCCGGAACCGACGGCTTATCGGGCGCCGCGACCACGGCGTCCGGCTGCGTCGGGGGCGCGCTGTCGGGCGGCTTCGGCGTCTCCGGCGTCGGCGTGTTGTCGGTGACCACGGCCGGCGGCGGCTGCTGCTGCGGGTTGCCCAGCCAGTCGTCACCCTTCGCGATGAAGAGCGCGGCGCCCGCGGCGATGGACACGAACGCGATGCCCGCGGCCAGCAGCATCTTCTTCGAGCCGGAGCGGTTCTGCGCGGCGATGTCCTCCGCCAGCGTGCCCGGGCCCACGAAGCGCAGCTTCACGTGGCCCATCTCGATGATGTCGCCGTGGGACAGGGTGGCCTGGGCGTAGCTCTCGCCGTTGACCATCATCCCGTTGGCGGACTGCATGTCGATGACCCGCCACTCCCCGGTCTCCTCGCGCACGATCTTCGCGTGCGTGCGGGACAGCGAGCGGTGGTCCAGCGCGACGTCGTTCTCCGACGTGCGACCGATGCGCAGCTCCGTGCGGTTGCAGTCGTACTCCTGCCCCTTGAACTCGTTGGGGGCGAGCACCAGCAGCCGAGGCTGTTCGTCCTCCGGGACGCGCTCCACCTTGCGGGGGCGGTCCGCCTCCATCTGATCCATGCGGATGATGGAGGTGGCGTTGCGCCGCATCTCCGCGGAAGGAGGCGTGTGGTCGTGTTCGTCGCCATCCTCGGCGTCGTCCTCGTCCTCCTCCTCTTCGTCTCGCGACGCGGCGGGCGCCGGGGCGTCGTCCTCGTCGTCGGGCTCGGCCCGGCGGGAGGCAGGCACCTTGGCGGTGATGGCGCCAGTAGGGGCGGCGGTGGCGGCCGCGCCTTCGACCTGCAGCGCCAGATCGTAGTCGCCGATCTGGATGAGGTCGCCCTCCTTGAGAGGGAGCTGGCCTGCGACGCGCTCTCCGTTGATCCGGGTGCCGTTGTAGCTCCCCAGGTCTTCGAGCACGACGTGGCCATTGAGGCGCACGAGCCTGGCGTGTCGACGTGACACGTTGCGCTCGGTCAGGCGGATCGTGTTGCCCTCCTGACGGCCAATGGTGATTTCGTCGCGCACGAAGGGAACAACGGTCTTGCGCCCCTCGTCGTCTTCGATGATGAGCTTCAGCACGGGTCCGGTCCGAGTACAGCTATAGCAGAATGCCCTTTGCCGAGACAAGCCATGTATCCCCCGGGAACAACAGGGTTTTTTGCCCATCCCAGGGTCAGGGAGGCAGTGTTGTCCATCGGTCGATTGGCCGGAAAGGGTGGGGAGTCGAGGCTACCTTGGCTCACGGTAGCACTGGTAGCGGCACAGGCCATTCTGTACGCGGTCCTGGCGCCCGGTGGCCCCCCCGGAGTGGATGCGCTCGTGCGATGGGGAGCCAAGACGGGCCCCCTGGTGACGGACGTGGGGGAGGGCTGGCGGCTCCTGGCGGCCAACCTCCTGCACCGGGACGGGCCGCACCTGGGGCTCAACCTGCTGGTGTTCGCCGTGGTGGGCTCGGCGGTGGAGCGGGCGTGCCGCTGGTGGGACTACCTGGCGCTGCTCGCGGTGGCGGGCCTGGCGACGATGGCGGGCTCGCTGTGGTGGTCCCCGGCGGTGAGCGTGGGCGCCTCGGGGCTGGTGTTCGGCTGCGTGGGCGCGCTGCTCGTGCTGGGGCGGCGCTCGCGGGCGGGCCCAGCGGCGCGCTTCCGGTGGTTCTCCGGGGAGAGCGCCGTGCCCACGGTGCTCGTCTTCCTGTGGCTCGGGTGGACGAGCGCGGGCGTGGACAACGCGGGGCACCTGGGCGGCCTGCTGGCGGGGCTCCTCGTGGGCGTCCTCCTGCGGTCCCGGACGTGGGGGCCCGGAGCGGGCGTCCCGGGCGTGGCGCGCGCGGCGGGGGTGGTGGCGCTGGCGGGGGTGGTGGCGGCGGGGGTGGTGGCGGAGCGCTCCGGGTGGCGGGTGGAGCGCGATGATGGCTTTGGACTGGCGGTGACGCTCCCGGAGGGCTGGCGGCGGGAGGACGATGGGCAGGGCCGGCGGGCCTTCTCCAACGGGCTGCCGGGGCGGGGGCGGGCCACGCTCGCGGCGGAGGCCATCGAGACGGGCGAGCCCGGGGATGGCTCGGCGCAGGCGCGGTACTTCCGGGACGAAGTGCTGGTGCCGGGCCTCGCGGGGCCGGAGGGGCGCACGGTGTCCGTGGGCGCCCTGGAGCCCGCGTCCCTGGGCGGCCGGCCCGCGCAGCGGATCCGCGCGGAGCTGGACGGCGCCGGCGGGCCCACGCACCTGGTGGCGTGGTTCGTGCCCCGGGGGGAGTGGGTGTACCGGCTCGTCTTCACCTGGCCGAGGGCCTATCCGGCCTACGCGCAGGTGGTGGGGCGGATGATGGCGGACGTGCGCTTCGAGGAGCCCTCGGGGCTGCGGGTCGCCCGGGCCCGGGCGTTGCTGGTGCCGGGCGTCGCGGGGCCGCTGCGCGACCTGGGGCAGGCGCTGCGGCGGTGGGGGCTGCCGGCGGACGCGGTGGAGCCGCTCGTCTCCGCGGTGCGGCTGGCGCCGGCCCACGTCGACACGCGGGTGGAGCTGGCCCGGGCCTACTTCGAGTCCGGTCAGGTGGAGGAGGGCTGCCACGCCGCGGCGGAGGCGCGGGTGTACGGCCCATCCGACACGGGGGCGATGGAGGCGGGCGTGCGGTGCGAACTGGCGCGGGGGGATACGGCGCGGGCCCTGCTGCGCCTGGAGGAGGCCCGCCGTCTGGATCCTCGCGATGCCCGGCTGCGCGCGGCCGAGGGTGCGCTGAAGGCGGCGCTCGAAACCCCCGGGCCGTAGGCGCGGGCATGCGGTCCCGGCCGTGCACAGCTGTGCTGTGCCCGCTGTACCCCGGAGACGCCCGCATCAGCGCCAGCCGAAGGGGCGCACCACCAGCCCGGCGCCCAGCATCGCCTCGTCGCGCCGGGCGAGCCCCGCGTCACCGAGCACCCCGGTGGCCGCGAGGCGCAGGGACACCGGCGCGTCGTTGACCGCGAGGAGCACATGCTCCACCGCGACGTCGCCCCGCGCCCGGAAGTGGGAGCCTCCGTCGAAGTCGAAGCTCCAGCCCGCGAGCCCCGTCACGCGCAGCGCCCACCGTCCGTCCCGCGTCTCCCAGCCCGTGTCGAGCAGCAGCGACGTGAAGGGCGACAGCTCGTGCGTGGTGCCGTCCCGCCCGTGGCGCAGGGCGTGGCTCGCGGCGGGTCCCACGGCCAGCCAGCCCCATTCGGTGTTCGTGCGCACGGGGTCCAACAGCAGGCCCACGCGGCCCGTCTCCAGCGTCCAGCCCGGCCCTTCCCAGCCGCGCCGCTCCAGGTGGGCCGCGCGGAGGGACAGGGCCACGTCGAAGGGGAAGGGGATGCGCGTGGGGCGCCCGAGGGAGACGAGGATGTTGCCCTCCTCGACGTGCCTTCGCAGCAGGCCCTCGTAGCCGGTGAAGGAGAGCCCCCTGCGAGCGCCTCCCCACGCCTCCGTCAGGAGCAGGCGGTGCGAATCGAACCAGCTCGAATCGACCTTGCTGTCGCTCGAACGCGCCACCCGCACGAGGAAGCCGGCGCGCAGGAGCAGGGCGGCGTCCCCGTCCTGCATGCGCAGCCCGGAGCCCAGCACCCACCCCGTCCCGGGGTCGAAGCAGGTGGGGAACGTCTCCCCGGACTCCGTCCAGCCCTGACACGCCGTGGACGGGGCGGGCAGGGTGCCCAGGAGCAGCGCGAGCGCGAGCGCGACCATCGCGCCTACCCCTTCCCGTCATGCGAGTCCGGGGCGGAGCGCCGCGCCGGAGCCCACAGCGAGAAGCGCAGCCCCGCCTGCGCGGACCACTCCCAGCCGGCGGGCGCGTTCGCCAGGTCGTCGCGCCACGTGCCCCGGCCATCCAGCGTCAGGCTCACGGGCTGGTCGTTGATGGCCAGGGCGATGACCTCGTAGCCCGCGCGCAGCCGCAGTCGCTCCGGCCGGAGGGGCCGTCCCTCCACGCGCTCCGCGAGGAGGATCTTCTGCGCCTCCGCGCCGAAGCGCAGGTGGTGGAAGCCGTTCTTGTCCAGCGTGAGGTCCCCCTCCAGCGCCGCGCCGGGCACCAGCGTGGCGAAGCCGTTCGTCCGGTCGCGCTCCAGCGTCGGTCCCGCGCGCACGCGCACGTATGAGACGAGGTCGCGCGAATGCCACAGGTCCAGCGTCACGTACGTGGAGCCCAGGGCCAGGAAGTCCGCCTTCACGTCCTCCCGGCGGACCTGTTCGGCGTGGAGCATCTCCATCCAGAAGCCCAGGTTGGCGAAGACGTCGAAGCGACGGGGCTTGCCGTAGAAGGTCGTCACCCGGAAGAGCGGCTCCTCCCGCTCGCTGCGGAAGTCGTAGCGCAGCAGCGTGGCGTCGAACGACGAGGCGTCCCCCAGGTACAGCTCCGTGTCCAGGAGCGTCATCCGGTGGAGCTGCCCCGGCTCTCCGGGCCACTCCAGGTCCACGCCGAAGTCCACCCGGACGCGGTGGTCGCGGCCTTCCGCCTCGCGCAGCCAGCGCGGCGCCCAGGCGCCCCCCACGCGGATCCGACGGTGCAGGTCGAAGTTGTACTGCAACACCCGACCGCGCTCGTCGCGGTACCACCCCGGCGCGGCCTCCGCGATGGCGGGCACCAGCCGGTAGCCGCGGGCCACCTCCGTGGACAGCACGTCATGGCACCCGGTCACCCGGGCCAGTCGCTGGCCGGTTTCGTGTCCTCCCGAGTCCAGCTCCCTCGTGGGGCTGACGAGACACTCCTTCTTCGCCTCGTCGCAGGATGCGCGCCACTCGCCCGACGGGACCGCGGGCGTGGGGGGAAGCCTCAGGCACAGCACCAGGCCGTCGGAGGGCTGGCGGGGGGAGTCCGCCTGCGGCACGGCCATCTGGAAGGCCCAGGTGTCCGGAGCGGCCTCATCGCGGGCCGGCGCCCCAGGCCTCGCATCCCGCACGGGCGTTTGAGCCGGCCCCCCCAGCGTCTCTTCCCGCACGGGCGTTTGAGCCAGCTCCTCAGGCATCGCTTCCCGCACCGGCGCCGCCAGCACCGCTCCCCGCACGGGCGCATCCGCCGGCACCGCCGCCTCCGGAGGCTCCACCTGTCCGAACAGGAGGGCACAGCCCAGGGTCACCGCTGGAACGAGCATCACGTCTCCTCGCAGGGTCCCGCGCTCCGGCCGCGCGGGTCGCACCTTGCGGCGCTCCCGCCACTACAAGGCGCGTGCCCGGGCGGACGGACGGGCTCTTCGCGGGCCCGCCCCGGCCGACTGTGCAGGCGCCTGCACATCGCCTGCACACCCGGGCCCCGCGACTGACGCGAGAATGGCGCACCCCCGCGCAGGTCGGTCGACCGGCGGGGGTGGGGGGGATATAAGCCCCCCGGCCCCGTGCCGTGCACGGAGGGCCCGTCCCGGACGACGAAGGAGCACGTGCGCGTGGCAAGCGACGGCGAACAGACCCCGCAGCGGGAAGAGACCTTCACCCAGGCCATCCTCGGTGAGGACACCCTGACGACGGCATGGGCGAAGAAGTGGTTGGCCCTGTCCCTCAGCGCGCGCGTGGTCCTGGCGACCGCGGGCTTCGCGGCGCTGCTCTTCGTGCCGTACCTGGGCGCGGTCGGCCTGTGGGACCCCTGGGAGACGCACTACGGCGAAGTGGGCCGGGAGATGATCCAGCGCAGCGACTACGTCTATCCCTTCTGGGAGAACGCGTGGTTCTTCTCCAAGCCGCCCCTCACCATGTGGATGCAGGCGCTGGGGATGAACATCGTCGGCGCCCTTGGGGGCGACGGCGGCATGGGCCTCTACACGGAGTGGGGCATGCGCATGCCCTTCGCGCTGCTGAGCATCGCGGCCGTGTCGCTCCTGTCCCTGGCCGTGGCGCGGGTGGTGAACACGCGCGCGGGCCTGGCCACGGGCTTCGTGCTGGCCACCATGCCGCTGTACTTCCTGCTCACCCGGCAGACCGTCACCGACACGCCCTTCGTCACCACCTTCGTGTGCGCGATGGCGTGCGCGCTCATCGGCCAGCTGGACGACACGACGAAGCACCGCGCGGGCTGGTGGTACGGCTTCTATGTCTTCGCGGGGCTGGCCTCGCTGGCCAAGGGCCTGCTGGGCGTGGGCCTGCCCGCGGTCATCCTCATCCTCTACGCGGTGGCCGCCGTCATCCCGTGGGACCGCGAGAGCCTGGAGTCCCACCTGCGCTGGCTCACGAGCGGCGACGTGCGCGCGCAGGTCCGCGCGGGCACCCGGCCGATGCCCGTCCTGTGGGCGCAGATGTACCGGATGAAGCTGGGCACGGGCATCCTCGTGTTCTTCGCGGTGGCGGCGCCCTGGTACCTGACGCTGTGCCTGTTCGACAAAGTGGACGATGAGGGCAAGCTGTTCTGGTACCGCTTCTTCGTCCACGACCACCTGAACCGCCTCACCGCGGGCGTGCACACCACCACCCCGGGCGGGTCGTTCACCTACTTCATCGAACAGGGCGGCTTCGCCATCTTCCCGTGGGTGGCGCTGCTGCCCGGTGCGTTCGCGGTCGTGTCGCGGCTCAAGCTGCGCTCGCGCGACAAGGCGGACCACCTGGCGCTCATCGCCGTCATCTGGGTGGCGTTCGCGTTCTACCTGCTGGCCTCCAGCGCGACGAAGTTCCACCACTACGTGTTCCCGGTGCTGCCGGGCCTGGCCATCCTCATCGCGCTGTTCGTGGACCGGCTGTGGCGGGACGGCGTCTCCGGGCACGCGGTGAGCCTCATCTTCGGCCTGGTGCTGTTCATCCTGGTGGGCAAGGACCTGGCGGAGAACCCCAAGGACTTCACCGACCTGTTCGTCTACAACTACGACCGGCCCTATCCGCAGGACCTGGTCACCAAGCCCATCGCGTTCTTCTCCTCGCGCCCGCTGTGGATGGGCGACCTGGTGACGCTGGTGCTGCTGGCCTTCGGCGTCTACCTCTCCTTCGAGGCGTTCTCCTCCAAGGACAAGGCGGAGCGCCCGGGCGCCGGGCGCGCGGTGGCGCTGGGCCTGCTGCTCACGGGCGCCGCCACGCTGGCCGCGGTGGCCACGCAGGGGCAGGTGTCCGCGCTGGGCCTGTGGGGCCTGGCGCTGGTGGCGCTGTCGGCCTTCGTCTTCTGGCAGGCGTCGCGGCCGGAGGAGGCGCCGGGGCGCACGATGCTCCAGGCGGTGGGGTTCGTGCTGGCGCTGCTGGGCGTGGTCCTGGCGGTGCGCGGCTTCCGGGGCCCGGCGGCCTCGGACTCGCTCTTCAAGGCCCTGTCCGCCACCATCAACGTGAAGGGCGCGCTGGGCTTCGCGTTCGGCGTGGCCGGCGTGCTGGCGGTGGTGGCCGCGCTCCAGCGCTCGCGCGTGATGCTGTTCGGCACGTTCTGGGCCCTGGCCGCGGTGTTCGCGCTCTGGTTCAACTGGAACCACTGGGTGGACCTGTCCCACCACTGGACGCAGCGCGACCTGTTCTGGCGCTACTACGCCCAGCGTCAGGCGGGTGAGCCCATCGCCGCGTACATGATGAACTGGCGCGGGGAGACGTTCTACTCGCGCAACACGGTGGAGCAGTTCCGCTCCGGGGACGCCAACACGCGCATGCGCCAGTACGCGGCGCGGCCGGGCCGCGAGTGGGCGCTGGTGGAGCACAGCCGCGTCTCCCTGCTGCGCAACGCGGTGGGCACCGACAAGACCGTCACCCTCATCGACCGGGACATCAACAACAAGTTCGTCCTGGTGACCATCGAGTGACGCGCTCCCTTCCCGTCCTACCCGTGGAGGCCCACGCGGAGGGCGGCATCCGCGTGCGGGGGCTCGCCAAGCGCTTCGGCGAGCGGCTCGCGGTGGAGGGCCTCACCTTCGACGTGCGGCCCGGGGAGGTGTTCGGCCTGCTGGGGCCCAACGGCGCCGGCAAGACGACGACGGTGCGCATGCTGACGGGCCTGCTGCGCCCCTCCGAAGGCCAGGCGGAGGTGTGGGGCCACTGCGTCGCGCGGGACGGTGAGGCGCTGCGCAAGGTGGTGGGCCTGCTCACCGAACAGCCCGGCCTGTACGACAGGCTCACCGCGCGTGAGAACCTGCGCTTCTTCATGAAGCTGCACGAAGTGGATGAGGCCACCGCGTGGCCCCGGGCCCTGCACTACCTGGAGCGCTTCGGGCTGGGCGGCCGGGAGAACGAGCCGTGCGGCGGCTTCAGCAAGGGCATGCGCCAGAAGCTGGCCATCGTGCGCACGCTGGTGCACGACCCGCGCGTCATCTTCCTGGACGAACCCACGAGCGGCCTGGATCCGGAGTCCGCGCGCACCGTGCGCGACGCGGTGGCGGAGCTGGCGTCGGAGGGGCGCACCATCGTCCTGTGCTCGCACAACCTGGCGGAGGTGGAGCGGCTGTGCGAGCGCGTGGCCGTGGTGCGCAGGCGCCTGCTGGCGCTGGGGCCGGTGCGGGAGCTGCGCCGCGCGGGACAGGCGCTGGACGTGCGCGTGGAGGGGGACGCGGAGGCCTTCCTGCCCGCGCTGTCCCGGCTGCCCTTCGCGCCCAACGTGCTGCTGGAGGGCGGGCGCCTGCGGGTGATGGTGGCGGACGAGTCCCAGGCGCCGGACGTGGTGGCGTGCCTGGTGGGCGCGGGCGCGCGCGTGCACAGCGTGGTGCCGTCGCAGCGGCCGCTGGAAGAGGTGTACCTGGACCTGCTCAAGGACGAGGCGGTGTGAACATGGCGTTCCGGCCGCGACGGGCGATGGCGGTGTTCTGGAAGGACTCGCTGGACCTGCGCAAGAACCTGGGCCTGCTCTTGTCCATGGCGGTGCTGCCGCTGGTGGTGGTGACGGTGCCCATCGGCGTGGTGTGGACGTACGTGTCGCAGCCGGACCACTCCGACCTGCGCACCGTGGCGCTCTTCTACGACCCCACGCTGCCCCTGGGCGCGAGCGCGGCGCGCTTCCTCATCGACAAGTCGCTCACCGACTGGTTCGGCATGTTCCTGGTGATGCCCGTCTTCATCCCCATCCTCATCGCGTCCCAGAGCGTCGCGGGGGAGAAGGAGCGCCGCACGCTGGAGCCGCTGCTGGCCTCCCCGGTGTCGGCCGCGGAGCTGGTGGCGGGCAAGAGCCTGGCGGCGCTGGTGCCCGCGGTCCTGATGACGTGGTTCGCCTTCGCCGTGTTCTGCGTGGGCGTGGACATCGTCGCGTGGCCGCTGGTGCAGGGGCCCCTGATGCCCAACGCGCTGTGGGGCTTCGGCGTGTTCGTGTTCGCGCCGCTGTTCGCCTTCTTCGGCAACGGGGTGGCGGTGCTCATCTCCGCCAGGGTGTCCGAGGCGCGCATGGCCCAGCAGCTCTCCGCGCTGGTCGTGCTGCCCCTGGTGGGGCTGGTGGGCGGGCAGGTGGCGGGCGTGCTCAAGGCGGACCTGAAGTACTACGCCATCCAGGCGGGGGTGGTGCTGGTGCTGGACCTGGTCCTGCTGGTGGCCAGCATTCGTGTCCTGGACCGGGAACGTCTGGTCAGCCGCTGGGGTTGAAGCTCTGGCGGGTCGGGGACTGGACTCCCGGCGGGCCGCCAGACGGGCAGGCGCTCGTGAAGCTGTTATGTTCCGGGCGGGACGTCGGGTCGAAAGCGGAAGCGCTTTCGTGCCGGTGGCCATGCATTTAGGGGATGGGGTTACGGAGCTTTGAAGACCTGCCGCCCAGGCGGCCACGGAGGCGCTGAAACACACATGGGGATCTTCGACAGCATCAAGGGCGAGGCGAAGCGGAACTTCATCGCCCGGTCGGACGAAGCGAAGGGCGAGATCGTCTACAAGTATCCGGAGAAGAACGTCCGGATGATGACGCAGCTCACCGTCGACGCCGACGAGGTGGCGCTGTTCGTCAAGGATGGCAAGGTGGAGGGCAAGCTGGGGCCCGGCCGTCACCAGCTGGACACCAGCAACATCCCGTTCCTGGGGAAGCTGATTGAGGGCTTCACCGGCGGCAACATGTTCATGGCGGAGATCTTCTTCGTCTCCACGCGTGAGCACACGGGCGTGAAGTTCGGCGGCCCCATCGGTGACGTGCGCGACCCGGAGACGGGCCTGGGCATCGGCACCATGGTGTACGGCGACTTCTCCATCCGCGTGACGGAGCCGGAGAAGCTGGTGGTGGGCCTGGTCGGCATGGGCCGCGCGAGCAACGAGGAGTTCCTGGGCTGGTTCAAGGGCCAGGTCCTCAAGGTGACGCGCGACCGCACCGCCGAAATGCTGGTGAAGAAGAAGTGGCCGCTGCTGGACGTGACGAGCGGCGCCTACCTGGAAGAGATGGAGGTGGAGATCCTCGCCGGCCTGAAGCCGCACGTGGACAGCTACGGCCTCACCATCGTCCGGATGGGCAACTTCCACGTCAGCATCAAGCCCGAGGACGAGGCGACGCTGAAGAAGCTGTCCAAGGACGTGGCGTACTCGCGGCTGGCGGGCGGCTTCCAGCAGTATGCGCAGGGCCAGGCGATGCTCGGCGCTTCCGAGGGCATGGCCAAGGGCGGCGGTGGATCCGACGGCGCGCTGCAGGGCATGGGGATGGGCATGGGCTTCGGCATGGCCCAGGCGTTCTCCAACCAGCAGCAGCAGCGGCCCCCGCAGCCGGCGGAGACGGCGGCGCCCGCGGGCGACACGCGCAGCCCCGCGCAGCGGCTCAAGGAGATCAAGGAGCTGAAGGACGCGGGCGTGCTCTCCGATGAGGAGTACACCGCCAAGCGCGCGGAGCTGATGAAGCTCCTGTAGTCGGGGGCTCCGGCTTGTAGGACCCGAGGGCCCTGTCTCCCAGGTGGAGGCGGGGCCTTCGTCGCGTTCAGGGGGAGGGCCTGCCGGGCGCGGCGAGGCGCAGGTGCTCGTGCAGCGTCTCCGCGCGCAGGTAGAGGAACTGCACGTCGCCGAAGGCCAGCGTGGCGCCGTCGTGGAGCATCACCTGGGCCTTGAAGCCCAGGGGGGCGCCGTTGATGAAGGTGCCGTTCATGGACTGGGCGTCGCGCACGGAGAAGTCCCCGGAGGCCGCGTTCCAGCGCAGGGTGGCGTGGTGCTGGGACACGGAGAGCTCCGGCACGACGAGGTCCGCGTCGGCGCGGCCCACGGTGAACTCCTCGCCGTCCTGGTTCGGCTGGAGGAAGTGCACCTCCAGGTTGTCGAAGTCGCGAAGCATCGCGAGCAGCCGCTCCGCCATGCGGGAGCGGTGCGCCATGCCCACCGTGCGCGCGCCGATGAAGTGGGGCGTCGGGTCGCGGAAGACGGCCTCCACGGGCTGCTGGATGAGGGCCACGGAACCGGAGGCGGCCCGGAAGGACTCCAGCGAAGCCTCCGCGAAGGGACGAAGCTGATTCACGGACACCATGGCCCGGAACCCTACGTGCTACCGGCGGGGACGGGAAGTGGCGTCCGGTGCCAGCCCCGGGGGGAGGGCACCGGTGTGCAGCACGGTGGGCGCCACGGTGCGGACACGGACGGCACCGTTGGATTTTTGCTGGCGCGCCTACGCGGCGGACGGCACCGACGCGGACGTCGATGACGGCTTCGCGTTGGGCGTCGCGGAAGGCTTCGCGGCGGGCGGCGCGGGCGCGGCTGGCGACGGGGGCGAAGGCGTGTCGTCCAGCCTGCGCAGGTCCAGCTTCATGGGCACCTGGAGCGTGGTGCTCAGCCGCAGCAGCAGCACGTCCGGCGCGAGCCCGTTCTCCCCGATGGCCTCGGTGATTTCGCGCGCGGACGGCGCGGTGCCCCTCGCCCAGAGCTCCTTCAGGAAGGCGCCCGCCTCCGGCGCGTGCCACCACGCCGGGCCGAAGCGCGCCTTCAACTGCCCCTGGAGCTGGCCCGCCAGGAACCAGGCCCGGAAGTTGTCGGCGGACTGGTAGAAGTCCTCCTGCTCCACGAGGTAGCGCTCCACGTCGTCCTCCGTCATGGGCATGGCGCCCGCGCGGGCCATCAGCGCGCGGTACAGCTCGCGCGGATCCACCTCCACGCGCCGGTGCAGTTCCATCTGGTAGAGCAGCCGGCCCGCCGCGTGGCGGATGAGGTACAGCTTGTGCGCGCTGGAGGCCGCCAGGAACGGGGCGCGCTTGTCGTTGTCCCCCAGCACGCCCGCGGCGTGCTCCTCCAGCCACACGGGGTCCTCCAGCAGGTCCTCGAAGAGCGCCGAGTACGCCAGGCCCACCGTGGGGTTGCCCAGCCGCGCCAGCTCGAAGCGGGGCTCCTGCGTGAAGGCCACGTGCAGCAGGTGCCCCACCTCGTGCAGCACCCGGCCCTGGTGCAGCACGCCCGTGCCGGGCTTGAACGACAGCCGCACGTCGGACGGCACGCGCACCCCCAGCGCCAGGGGGCGCGGGTTCTTGCGGGGCAGGTCGCGCGCGTCCACCTTCACGTTGGGCAGCGCCGCCAGGTCGATGCCCATCCCCGCCACCGTGGCCTGGGCCTTCGCGAGCGACTCGCCCTTGGGGAACGCGTCCTCCACCTCGCGCGAGCGGAACAGGCGCGGGATGTCCGCGCGGGTGATCTGCGCGAAGGGCTGCCCCAGCTCGCGCTGGCTCAGCCGCTCCATCACCAGCCGGTACGGTTCCTGGGTGGCCTGGAGCACCTCCTCCGCCAGCTGGGCCAGCCGCTCCAGGTCCGCCTGCCGCAGCTCGCTGCCGAAGGCCTCGTAGGACTCGAAGCCCATCTGCTTCACCAGCTCCTCCGTGCGCTCCGCCTTGCGGTACAGCGTCTGGTTGAGGCGCGTGAGCGCGGGCGTGGCGGACGCGTAGAGCGCCTTGCGCTTCGCGGCGCTCTTCTCGTTGGCGAGCAGCCGCTCCATGTCGCGGTAGCGCACCTCGCGCCCGTCCACGCTCAGCTTGAGCGACGCCTCCAGGTTGGCGGACGCGTCGTTGTACTCGGCCAGCTCGCGCGCCAGGATTTCGCCGGCGAAGTGGCCGTGCAGCGCGGTGAGGGCGCGCAGCTCGCGCGGGTCCTTCGTCAGGTGCCGGAGCCGGTCGATGCGGCGCAGGTTCTCCATGCTGAAGAGGACCTCCTTGCCCGAGTACGTCGCGGCGATGTCCGCCATCGTGCCCTCGGTCCAGAAGGCCCACACCAGCCGGTGCTGTTCCTCCAGGAGCAGGGCCGCCTCCTGGGTCAGGGCGTTCACCTCACCGGTCAGTTGCTGCTCCTCGCTGGGAGGGGGGAGCGGCCCCGTGGGTGGCGCCTTGTGACAGGCGCCCAGCAGACACAGGGCGGCGAAGAGGGCGGGAATCCTTGGGGACATGAGGCCGCCCATGTTACTTCCGACCCGCCGATGCCCAACGTAAACCCATGGCGGGCGGCCCGGGGACGCCAGGGCCTGTACTCCGCCCTGCGTCAGTTCTTCGCCGGCCAGGGATACCTGGAAGTCGAAACACCCCTGCTCGTGCCCACACCCGGCATGGAGCCGTACATCAGCGCCTTCGAGGCCCCCTTCGTCCCCGAAACGGACCTGGGCAGGGCCCGCACCCTGTACCTGCACACCAGCCCCGAATACGCGATGAAGCGCCTGCTCGCGCAAGGGGCCGGGCCGCTGTTCCAGATCTGCAAGGTGTTCCGCAACGGCGAGGTGTCCCAGACGCACAACCCGGAGTTCACGCTGCTGGAGTTCTACCGGCCGCACGCGGACTACCACGCCATCATGGATGACCTGGAGGGCGCGCTGGTGGCGGCGGGGACGGCCGCGGCGGCCGCGGGCGAGGAGGCCCCGGGCGCGGATCCGGCGTTCTTCACCCGCACCCCCTACGAGCGGGTGACGGTGCGGGACGCGGTGCTGCGGGCCACGGGCGTGGACATCCGGAAGCACGCGGACGGCGCGTCGCTCAAGCGGGCGGTGGAGGCCGCGGGCGTGCGCACCGGGGACGCGGAGTCCTTCGACGACGTGTTCTTCCACCTGTTCCTGCAGAAGGTGGAGACGGGGCTGGGGCACGAGCGGCCCACGTTCCTCATCGAATACCCGGCCTCCATGGCGGCCTTGTCCCGGCTGAAGCCCGGCGACGGCGCGGTGGCGGAGCGGGTGGAGCTGTACGCGAAGGGGCTGGAGCTGGCGAACGGCTTCTCCGAGCTGACGGACGCGGCGGAGCAGCGCGCCCGGCTCGTGGAGGAGCAGGAGCTGCGACGGCGGCTGGGCCGCCCGGTGTATCCTCTGGACGAGCGCTTCCTGGAGGCCGTGGGGCGCATGCCTCCGGCGGCGGGCATCGCCGTCGGGCTCGACCGTATCCTCATGCTGCTGCTCGGGGTCCAGCGCATCGAGGACGTCCTCCTGTTCCCCGCACACGGGTTCGTCTGATGCGCAAGGTGCTCCAGACGGTGTTCGCCGGCACGGCCGCGGTGGGACTCACGGGCGTGGCGTCGGTGACGGTGTCGGTGCTGTCCGGGGTGGACACCCGGGCGGCGGACCAGGTGCTGCGCGCCTGGGGCCGCTCCTCGCTGGCGGCGGCGGGCGTGCGACACGAGGCGTACGGCCTGGAGCACATCCCGGAGGACGGCAACGTCGTCTTCGTGTGCAACCACCAGTCGCACTTCGACGCGATGGTGAACTTCGCGCACATCCGCAAGCACACGCGCTACGTGGCCAAGGCGGAGCTGTTCAAGATTCCGGTGTTCGGCCGGGCCATGCGGCGGGCGGGCAACATCCCCGTGCAGCGCACCGGCGGCGCGGGCGACAAGGCGCGGCTGTCGGAGGCGGTGACGGCCGTGCGCGAGCGGGTGAGCGTGCTGTTCTTCGCGGAGGGCACGCGCAGCCCGGACGGGGAGCTGAAGCCCTTCAAGAAGGGCGCCGCGACGCTGGCCATCCAGGCGCAGGTCCCCGTCGTCCCGATGGCGCTCTCCGGGACGCGGCTCATCCTCCCCAAGGGAGGCCGGGCCGTCCGGTGGGGCCAGCGGGTGGCGCTGGTGGTGGGCAGGCCCGTGCCCACGCAGGGACTGACGCTGGATGACCGGGACACCCTCACGCGACGCCTGGAAGAAGCGGTCGCCGGGCTCTATGCCGAAGCGCGAGAGCGCTCGGGAGACACGCCATGAAGAAGTCGAACCAGACCACGTTCCAAAGCCACCCCTGGCACGGCATCTCGCCGGGTCCGGAGTCTCCTGAAGTCGTCAACGCGTACATCGAGATCGTCCCCACGGACGCGGTGAAGTACGAGCTGGACAAGGAGTCCGGCATCCTCAAGGTGGACCGTCCCCAGCGCTTCAGCAGCCAGTGCCCCACGCTCTACGGGTTCATCCCGCAGACGTACTGCGGCGACCAGGTGGCGAAGCGCTGCGCGGAGCGCACCGGCTACAAGGACATCCACGGCGACGGGGACCCCATCGACATCTGCGTGCTGACGGAGAAGGTCGTCTCCAACGGCAACCTGCTGGTGCACGCGGTGCCCATCGGCGGCTTCCGGATGGTCGACGGCAACGAGGCCGACGACAAGATCATCGCGGTGCTGGAGTCGGACCTGGTGTACGGCGAGCTCCAGTACATCGCGCAGCTGCCGCGCCCCCTGCTGGACCGCCTCAAGCACTACTTCCTCACCTACAAGCAGATCCCCGGTGAGGGAAAGCGCAGCGTGGAGATCGCGGAGGTCTACGACCGCTCGGAGGCCCTGGAGGTCATCCGCCGCAGCATGCGCGACTACGACAAGCTCTTCACGGAGCCGGTGGTGGAGAAGCCTTCCCGGAGGGCCGCGCCCGCGGCTTCGTCGCGTCGCAAGGCGCCGGCGGGCAAGGTGTCGTCGGGCAAGGCGCCAGCGGGCAAGGTGTTGTCGGGCAAGGCGCCGTCCGGCAAGGGCCTGGCGGTGAAGGGCGCGGGCCGGGGCGCGGGCAAGGGCTCGAAGTAGCCCCACGCTGTCCGGGAGGCGCGGAAGGGCGTGGCCCTGGGGCCCCTGCTTCCGCGCGGTCCCGGTGCCTCCTGGCTACGAGCGGCGCGCGCGCTTGGGCGTCGCGGCGGGCGTGCGCTTGCCCCGGGCCGGCGCCGCGGCCTTGCGGACGGGGGCGGCCTTCTTGGCGGCGGCGGGCACCTTCTTCGCGACCTTCTTGGCCACGGACTTCACCCGCGCGGCGGCCTTCTTGGCGGCGGACTTCACCCGGGCCACGACCTTCTTGGCGGCCTTCTTCACGGGGGCGGCGGCCTTGCGCGTGGCGGCGCCCGCGCGGGCGGTGCGGCTGGCGCCGCGCGAGGCGGACGCCCTGGAGGCCTTGGAGGGCTTCGCGGCGGGGCCGGGCACCATGGTGCCGCGCTCGGGCAGCTGGCTCACGAGCTTCTTGGGGGCGATGGCGCGGTAGCTCTCGTCGATCCACGCCTTGATGACGGGCACCGGCACTTGCGACGCCGCGCCGAAGTGGGCCGTCACCCAGCCGCTCTTGCCCAGGCCGTACTCGGTGGGCTCGGTGAAGGGCAGCGTGAGGGCGGCGTCCTTCGAATCCGGAAGCTTGGCGGAGAGGTTGAGCTTCTCGCCCTCCACGGTCATGAAGAGGAAGGTCTTGTCGTTGACCTTCATCGCGCGGTGCCCCCAGGGAAAGTCCTCGTGGGCGCCGGGATAGCTCAGCGCATGTTCGCGCAGTACCGCTTCGACCTTCTGCGTCTCGTTCTCTGCGGGCATGGGCACCTTGGCTTCGTTGTGGGTCAGGACCAGCTTAACCGCAGCCGTCGCGTCGGGCGTACCGCCAGATGTGTGGCTTCGTCCGGTCCGTGAAGAGGCGGGTGACAGGTCACCCGTGGCTCGCCCCCCGAGCCTCTTCACCCCGCATCCTTCCGGACGCGCGGCATTAGGTAACGGGCCGGCGCAACGCATAGTCTTTGGGTCAACAAGGAGCCCTGTCGCAATGCCCCAGTCGCTGCTCGCCACGGATGGTTACAAGTTCAGCATGGCGGAGGCCGGCTGGCCGCTGCGGAAGGAGACGTTCTACTACTCGCACCGCAAGGGCGGGCCCCAGGTCATGCCGCTGGACCTGGAGGCGTACGTGCGCAAGCTGCTGCCCGTGCCCCAGCCGGAGGACTACGCCTTCCTCGCGCAGCACGACTACGAGATGGGCGTGGGCTTCAAGGCCGCCATCCTGCGCACGGAGCGCCTCACCGTGCGCGCCGTGCCCAGGGGCGCGCTGTTCCTGCCGCGCGAGCCCCTGCTCACGGTGACGGGCCCCTCCGCGCTGGTGTCCTGGCTGGAACCGCTGCTGCTCCAGCTCAACTACCGCATCCAGGTGGCCACCCAGGCGCTGCAGGACCGCGAGGCGCTCGCGCGCGCGCTGACGACGGTGTCGTGCGAGGAGGAGAAGCGCATCGCGCTGGAGACGCTGGACCAGGTGGGCGTGAAGGCGGTGCCCATCCAGGTGGACACGGAGGGCTACCTGCGGCGCGTGCGGGCGCAGGTGAAGGAACTGGTGGACATCGTCGAGGACCCGTCCCGCATCTTCGAGGTGGGCCTGCGCGCGGCCACCTGCCTGGAGCAGCACGCGCTGGCCCTCAAGGCCTGCCAGGACGCAGGCGTGCAGCGCACGAGCAACGTGGAGGGCGCGCGCGTGCTGGGGATGATCCCCGTGGGCACCATGGGCCACGAGCACGTGCAGCGCTACGGCTCCGACGACGCGGCCTTCCGCGCCATGCACGAGCGCCGGCCGCAGCGCTCCAGCTACCTGCTGGACACCTTCGACACGCTGCTGTCGGGCATCCCCGCCGCGTTCAAGCTCATCTCCGAGGAGCCGCAGGGCGGGGACTCCATCCGGTTCGACTCCGGCGACAAGAAGCTCCAGTACCTGTACGCGGTGACGCGCGCCAAGGACATGGGCATCAAGCCGGTGCTCATCCTGGAGGACGGCCTGGACGCGCGCATGACGCGCGAGTTCGAGGAGCTGCGCCGGCAGGTGGGCTGGGAGCCGACGGCGCAGTTCTACGGCTACGGGGGCCACATCGTCGCGCGCACCATGGCGCATGCGCTGACGCGCGACCGGGTGGCGGCCGTCTACAAGTTGTCGTGCTCGGGCGCCTCTCCGGTGATGAAGTTCGGCAACGAGCTGGCGGAGGGCAAGCAGAGCGTCCCCGGCACGCCGGTCATCTTCCGGCGCCGCAAGGGCGAAGGGCCCCTGGGGCTGGTGGGACAGGCGGGGGAGGCGACGCCCCCGGGCTACTTCCCGCTGATGGAGTCGGAGGCCGTGACGCCGTCGCTGGCGGGCGTGGAGGGCGTGGCGCCGGAGGACCAGCGCATCGGCTACACTGCGACCACGCAGGCGCTGGTGGAATCGCTCACGCGGCGCCACTTCCCGCAGGGCCGCTGACGCCTCCGGAAGGGCGGGGCAGGCGGCTCCAGGCGGTCTGGAGAGGACCTCATGTTTCTGCCGCTGCCCCGGTTTCTCGACATCCACCGCGTCGGTGAGCTGTACCTGGAGCGCGTGGCGGAGGTCTCCGAGGAGGCCCACCGCTACGCCGCCGAGCACCGCGTGCGGCCGGCCCGCGAGGATCCCCTCCGCGTGGCGGCGTTCGGCATCGACGTGCAGGTGGGCTTCTGCCTGCCGGGCGCGAGCCTCTTCGTCCCCGGCGCGGTGGAGGACACCTCGCGTGCGCTGTTGTGGATGTACACGAACCTGGCGCACATCACGGAGCTGGTGTTCTCGTTGGACACGCACCGGGTGTTCCAAATCTTCCACCCGGCCTGGTGGAAGGACGCGGAGGGCCGTCCGCCCGCGCCCATGACGGTCATCAGCGCGCAGGACGTGCGGCAGGGCCGCTGGCGCCCCACGCGCCACCCCCGGGAGAGCCTGGCGTACTGCGAACAACTGGAGGCGAGCGGCCGGTACGTGCTCACCATCTGGCCGTACCACTCGCTGCTGGGCGGAATGAGCCACGCGCTGGTGCCGGCCATGTACGAGGCCAGCCTCTTCCACGCGCTCGTGCGCGACACGCCCACCCGGTTCGACCTGAAGGGCGAGCACCCGCTGACGGAGAACTACTCCGTGATGTCGCCGGAGGTGACGGAGGTGGGCGGCCAGCGCGTGGGCGAGTTCAACCAGGGCCTCATGGACCACCTGCTGACGTTTGATCGCGTGTACGTCTTCGGGCAGGCCAGCTCCCACTGCGTGCTGTCCACGCTGAGGGACTTGCAGCAGTACCTGGAGCGCACGGACCCGTCGAAGCTGTCGCGCATCCACATCCTGGAGGACGCGATGAGCCCCGTGCCCGCGCCCCCGTTGGAGCCGCTGCCCGCGGCGCTGGACTTCCCCCGCATCGCGAAGGAGGCGCTGGAGGGCTTCCGCGCCTCGGGGATGCGCGTGGTGCGCACCACGGATCCGGTGGGGGCGTAGCCGCGCGGAGCGCCTCTCAGCGGCCCAGCCGGCCCATGGCCCAGCGCGCCGTCGCTTCGCGCAGGGTTTCGTGGGCGCTGGCGCCGGGGCGGGCCTGCGCGCTCAGCTCCACCACCTCGCGGAACAGCGACAGGTCCAGCACGGCGTCGGCGTGCACGCTGCCGGTGAAGAGCACCACCTGGGTGCCGTGCTCGCGCGCCAGCCGCGCGAGCGCGCCGGGGCCCTTGCCCAGCCATGTCTGCCGATCAAAGCGGCCCTCGCCGGTGAGCACCAGGTCCGCGAGCAGCACGCGCCGCTCCAGCCCCAGCGCCCGGGACACCAGGACGTAGCCGGACGTCAGCTTCCCGCCCAGGACCGCGGCCAGCCCGTAGCCCATGCCCCCCGCCGCACCCGCGCCGGGAATGGACGCGGCCTGCTCCCCGGCGACGCGCGCGAACGTGGCCAGCGCGGCCTCCAGCTCCTCCACCACCTCCGGCGACGCGCCCTTCTGCGGGCCGAAGAGGCGCGCGGCGCCGTCGTCGCCCAGCAGCGGCGTGATGACATCCGTGGCCACCAGCAGCTCCACCTGCCCCAGGCGGGGATGGCGCGCGTCCGACTCCACGCGCGCGAGCCTCGCCAGGGCCGCGCCGCCGGGGGGCAGCGGGGCTCCCTGGGCGTCCAGGAAGCGGTAGCCCAGCGCCTCCAGCGCGCCCTTGCCCCCGTCCGTGCTCGCGCTGCCGCCCAGCCCGACGATGAGGCGCTCACAGCCCTCATCCAGGGCCGCGCGCATCAGCTCGCCCGCGCCATACGTGCACGCGGTGCGGGCATCCCGGCCCTCCGACGGCAGCAGGGAGAGTCCCGACGCGGCCGCCATCTCCACCACCGCGGTGCGGCCGTCTTCCAGGCGCGCCCACGCGGCCTCCACCGGCGCGCCCAGCGGGCCCCGCACGGTGCGCAGCCGCCGCTCGCCGCGGCCACCCGCGAGCAACGCGTCCACGGTGCCGGGACCTCCGTCCGCGAGCGGCGCCACGTCCAGCACCACGTCGAGCGACGCCTCCCGCAGTCCTTCGGCCATGGCGGCCGAGGCCTCGGCGGCGCTCAGGGTGCCCTTGAACTCCTGGGGCGCGATGAGCCAGCGCGGACGAATCACGGGCAGGGCCCCACCGTTCCGGTGCGCATGCGACGCAGCAGGGGCATGAGGGAGGGAGGGGACTTCGCGGACACGGCGGGACACCGGTGGGCGTCGCGCCGCCGCGTCAGCTTCAGGGTCTTCACGGTTCCTCCCGGGCCGGGGCGGTACGCGCCTCGGCATACCATTCCAGGAGGGGCCGGGGGCCCTGGAGCGACGGCATCACCCGCTGCGAAATGCGCTCCAGCCGAAGCAACAAGCGCGTCACGTCCTCGGCGGGCTGCCGGGCCGGGCCGCGGATCCGTTCACAGAAGAACGTCCGACAGCCGAACGGCCGATCCGCGTACACCGTGCAGCGCTTGCCGGCCGCGTCCAGGAAGGGACAGCCCCCATCCGTGCGGGGCGGTGGGAGTTCACGGCCCCGGGAGAGCACCTCCCACTCCGGGCGCCACAGCCAGGGCTGCCGCTTCGTGGTCGCCAACTGGCAGCACTCGCCGCTGGCGGGGCAGGAGTAGGGGACGTACGCCGCGTCCGCCTGCCGGTAGACGGTGCGCGTCTCCTGCATCGCGCGCTCCAGCTCACGCGTGCCGGACGCGGGGGCTTCGTCGTCTGCGTCGTCCCAGTCCCGGCGCGCCATCCCTATGAACCGTTCTCGCACGTCGGGGTCCGAAGGACGGACCCCTTGGGTCCTACCCTAACTCACAGCATGCGCAGGACGAAACATTTGAGGTAGCGCGTCTCGCGCAGGTTCATGAGCACGGGGTGATCCCGGCCCGCGCCGCGCCGCTCGATGATCTGCACCCGGCGCCGCGCGTCCGACGCCGCGGAGGCGAGCATGTCCTCGAAGGCCTGTTCGTCCACGTGGTAGGTGCAGCTGGCCGTCACGAGGATGCCGCCCGGGCGCAAGAGCTGGAAGGCGCGCAGGTTGAGCTCGTTGTAGCCGCGCACCGCCGCCGGAATGGCGTCCTTGTTCTTCGCGAACGAGGGCGGATCCAAAACGATGGTGTCGTAGCGCTTGCCCTCGTCCACCGCGTCGCGCAGGAAGTCGAACGCGTTGCCCGTCACCACGTCCAGGTTGGTGAGCTTGTTGGCCTGGGCGTTCTCGCGGAGCTGCGCGGAGGCCGCGTCGGAGATCTCCACCGCGGTGACGTGCTTCGCCTTCGTGGCCAGCTGGAGCGCGAAGCCGCCCACGTAGCTGAAGCAGTCCAGCGCGTCGCCGAAGGCGTAGTGCGCCGCCATGACGTGGTTCTCACGCTGGTCCAGGAAGGCGCCCGTCTTCTGGCCTTCGAGCAGGTCCGCGCGCATGCGCACGAGGCCCTCGTCGAAGGACACGGGGCCCGGCGGCAGCGCTCCGCGCAGCAGGCCCTTCTCCGGCAGCAGCCCTTCCAGGTGGCGCACGCTCACGTCGGAGCGGTTGACGATGCCCTTGGGGTGGAACTGCTCCTCCAGGAGGTCCGCGATGAGGTCCTTGCGCTGCTCCATGGCGGGGATGAGGAACTGCACGCTCAGGTAGTCGCCGTAGCGGTCCACCACGAGGCCGGGCAGGCCGTCCGCCTCACCATGCACCAGCCGGTACGTCGTCTCACCGGGGAGCGCCAGCTTGCGCAGGGCCTCCGCGGACTGGAGGCGCTTCCTGAAGAACTCCACGTCCACCGCGATGTCGTCGCTGGTGAGCCAGCGCAGGGAGATCTTGGACACCTTCGAATAGAAGGCCTTGCCCATGAACCAGCCGCGGCCGTCCACCACGCGGACGACTTCGCCGCCCTGGAGGCCGGGGTCGCCGTTGAGGTCCGCGCGGTAGATCCACGGCGGGCCCGCCTGCCAGCGGTCGCTGCCGCGGCGCAGCAGCATCACCTGGGGCGTGCCGTCCGGGCCCAGGTCGGGCGTCTTGCGGTCGGGGTGGTGCTTCTCCGGACGCGAGCCGGGCCTCCCGCGTCCGGGGGGAAGGGGGCTGGGGCCCGAGGGCCGGCCGGAGCGAGGGGGGGAGGAAGGCTTCATGAGGCGTTCTCGGAGGGAAAGGGGGCGGGGACCGCCCCGCGCGGCGTATACTCGTAACCCGCGTGAGATACGAGTTGGTCCTTCAAGCGATGGCCCCGGACGTCCCCTTCGACGCGGCGCGGGTGGATGCCCTCCTGGCGACGAGGTCGGGGGCCGCCCGCCCGGATGGCGTGCGCGACTGGGCCTTGTCCCAGGGCGGGGTGGAGGTGGCGCCGCTCCACGACAAGGGCCGGGTCGTGGCCACGGAGCTGCGCGTGCCGCTGCTGGCCCAGGCGGACCTCATCCGCGAGGTGCTGGCGGAAGCCGCGGCCCTGGCCCGCGAGGCGAAGGTCCGGCTGTTCGACCCGCAGCTCGGGCAGGTCCTGGCGTCCTCCGACACGGAGCGCGTGGTGGAGCAGTACACGCGCACGGAGCAGTACGCCCGCACGGCGCCCCGCATGGAGATCACCCCCGGCCTGGCGGAGGCGATGGACGCGGCGGCCCGGTACGCGCCCAAGGGGCCCGGGATGTCGCTGCCCCTGAAGCTCATCCTCTTCGGGGTGGGGGGCTTCGCCATCCTCTACTTCGTGATGACGTCGCTGCTCGGGCAGCTCAACGGCGAATGAGTGCGCCCGGGGCCCCACCGGCCCCGCTCCAGCAGGGCCGGCTGCCAGGCGCGGGAGACCGTCCCCTCCCGGCGGGCGCTCGCGGGCGTACAGCACGGGTTGTGTGACTGGAGATGAGCGCGGAGGCGGTTCTGGCGTTAACGTGCCCTCGTGCTCAAGGCCCTCGTCATCATCTGCATCCTGTTGCCCCTGGCGGAGCTGTACCTGCTGATCACGCTCGGTCATCACATCGGATTGGCCTCCACGCTCGGGCTGCTCGCGGCCTCCGCCGTGCTGGGGAGCCTCATCGCCCGGAAGCAGGGCGAGCGGGTGTTCCGCAACTGGCGTGAGGCCATGGCGGGGGGCGGCGTGCCCGAGGAGGGCCTGCTCAGCGGGGTGCTGGTGATGGTGGGCGGCGCGCTGCTCATCGCGCCGGGGTTCCTCTCGGACGTCATCGGGCTGGCGCTGATGGTGCCGCCGGTGCGCCGCTTCATGACGGCGCGCGTGCGGCGCTCGTTGGAGCAGACCCTGCGCTCGGGCGCGGTGCGCGTCGTGCACTTCGGGGGCGTCGGGCCGGTGCCGGATGGGAGCCCGCTCGACCCGAACCGGCCGCCGGGTCCCTTCCAGGACGCGCGGCGCTTCGACACGTCGGAGGTGCCCGCCTCGGTGGAGCCCGCGGAGGGCCCCGCGACCTTCCGCCGCCCCCGGAGCGAGGGCGGCGAAGTGGACGCGGAGTTCACCAGCGACGAGAAGTCCCGGGGCTGACGGGAGGCCGCTGGGGCGAGCCCATCTCCCCAGGAGTCCAGCGCGGCTGGAGGGGAACGGGCTTCGGCAGCGGAGCGGGAGCGCCTTCGGGCGCACCCGGCGCGGGCACTGCGGGGAGGCCCAGGGCGACGCGGGCCTCGGTGGCGTAGCGGCCGTTGGGGAACTCGGTCAGGTACTGGCGGTATTCGTCCTCGGCGGCGGCGGGTTGGCGCTGCTTCGTGAAGCAGCGACCCCGCAGGGCGCGGGCGTCCTCGCGGTGCTTGTCGCGGGGGCTGGCCTGGGCAATCTCTCCCAGCCCCACCAGGAAGCGTCCACACGTCGAGCCCTGTGATTGCAACCGGGCGTACCCGAGGAAGCGCTCGTCGGAGTCGTCCGACAGCAGTCCGCCCGGGACGAGCATGGCCAGCGACTTGCGACGGCGCGGCTGCACCGGAGGCGGCGGGGCGATGGACGGTGCCTGCACCGTGCCCGGAGCCAGCAGGGGCGCGGCGGACGCGAGCGCGTCACCGGTGGAGCCGGGGTAGGGCACGAAGTCCCCGTCAGCGGTCGCGGGCCCGGTGGGCGTCGCGGTCACGGCCTTGTCCGGTGCGGCGTTCCCCGGGGTCGTGGCTGCGGACGCATGGGCCGCGTCACCCGAGGCAGGGGGTGCGGTGGCCACGGACGGAGGGGACGCGGTGTCGGATGGGGGCGTGGAGCCTGGAGCCGGGGTAGGGACCTCCTCCAAGGGGTTGGAGGCGGTGGCAACGGATTGGCGCGGCGCGGTGCCATCCGTCGGCGCAGGAGCTTCGGGCCTGGCGTTCGGGGCCTCCACGTCATTGGAGGCGGTCGCGACGGCCTGGCGCGGCGGGGCGTCGTTCGCGGGCTGGGACCTCCCGCCCTTGGGCGTCAACGCCCGCGGGGCAGGGGACACCCCGGTCGGCGTCGGTTCCATCCTCGGAGGCGTGGCGCTCGCGACGGTCGGGCGAGGCTCGGCGGCACGCAGGTCGCGGAAGGCCTGCCGGTCTCCAGCGGAGAGCGCGCGAGGCTTCAGCGCGCCTCCGGCCTGGGCCAGCTCCACGCGTTCGCCTGCGTCCACGAAGCGCGGAGGTTGACCCTCCGCATCCACGCGCACGCGTCCTTCGAGCACCGCCACCGCGGCACCGCCCGCCGTGCGCTCCACGGAGAAGACCGTGCCGACCACGGTGACGCGCAGGCCGGCGGACTCCACGAGGAAGCCTTCCCGCTGCGCGTGCGAGGCCGTCACGGAGAGGCGTCCCTGTTGGACCGTGAGGTGCACCGCGTTCGTCTCCGCGCGAGCGAACACCACGTCCGAACCCGACGACAGCCGCACCCGGCTCGCGTCCGGGAGCCGCAGCACGGCGGAGGCCTTCGCGGGCGTGCGAACCGCCATGCCGGAGCGCAACCGCATGCCCGGAGCCAGCGCGTGCTCCGCTCCGGTGGCCTCGCGCACCACCGCGCCCGCGACCCGCTCCGCCTCGGTGGTGGACGCGGCCTCGGCGCGCGCCGCGACCGCCTCCCGTGCAGCCAACGCCGGAGCGGAGCCAACCGCCACGGCAGCCGCCTCCTGCTGCCCATTGCCCCCGGCAGGTGCGGATCCGGATCCAGCCGCCACGGCCGCCGCTGCTCCCACTGGAGCCTCCGCGTCGCGCGGCCCCTGCGTCGCGACAGCGGACGTCCCCGTGCCCGTGGTCCTCCCCGTGAGCAACGCCTCGCCCAGCCACAGCACGAGCGCGACGGCGCAGGCCCCCGCGAGGGTCAGCGCCCAGGGTGACAGGACCCTGCGCTCGGGCACGGCCATCCGCTTCGCCGCCGCCGCCTTCAGCCTGGCTCCCGCCTCCTCCCACCGCACGGCGGGCTCCACCTCGCGCGCGGTGCTCAGCAGCGCTCGGGCCTCCACCACCTGCTTCAGCGCCGCCGCGCAGGAAGCACAGGCCTCGACGTGTGTCTCCACGCGGGCTCGCGCCGCCGCGTCCAGCTCGCCCGCGGCCAGCGCCCACAGGGCCTGGGTCTCATGGCCGGCCATGGGGACCTCCCACCGGCCGGGCGACGACCAGGCGCTGCATGGCTTCGGTGAACTCCACTCTCGCGTGGTGCAGGCGGCTGCGCACGGTGTTGACCGAGCTTCCCACGGCCAGGGCGATCTCGTCCGGGCTCATGCCGCACAGCTCGTGGTAGACGAAGACGATCCGCTTCTTGGGCTTGAGCTTCTCCAGCGCCGCCTCCACCAACCGGGCCGCCTGACGGCGCTCCGCGGCGCGCTCGGGGTCCTCCCCGGGGGCCACCACCTCCGGCGGATCCGCGAACGCATCCTCCGGCCGGCGCCGCTTCCAGCGCAGGTGGCTCAGCGCCACGTTGGAGCATACCCGGTAGAGGAACGTCCGGAAGCGCGACTCGCCCCGGAAGCCCTTCACCGCCGTGAGCAGCCGGAGGTACGTCTCCTGGAGCAGGTCCTCCACCTCCACGCGGTTGCCCACCAGATGGCGCAGCGTGCGCGCCGCGTCCTCGCGCGTGGCCTCATAGAGCTGCTCGAAGGCGGTAAGCTCTCCGGCCTGGACACGACGCACCAGGGCGAGCAGGTGCGCCTCGTCCGTGGGCAGCGGCGCGCGCGCGGTCCCCTCGCCCGACCCGGTCCCGGGTGGGTTCGCGGCTGCCCATGAGCGCGCTCCACGGATGAACACCTGCGCTTCTCCTTCGAGGGTGGCGAGCGTACGCCGAGCGCACCCCCCATCCAGGAACGCCCCCCAGTCTGTGTCGGTGGTCCAGACGTGCACACTGCCTCCGTGCCCCTGGGTCTCCGGTCAGACGAAAAAAGATCAAAATAATTTGATCGATCCGACCCCCTCTTGCGTCGAAGCCTCACGAAATCGGATGACCCCCCCGGTGGCCGGTCCGGACCCATCCTATTCCTTTGGAGCCCCCACTCATGAGGAACACCTCGCTTCGCGGCACGCTGTTCGTGCCGTTCCTTGCGCTGTTAGGCCTGTTGTCGGGTTGCATCCTCGATACGCGTGGCGACGGGTACTGGCCCGACGATGACTACGACTACAGCTCCAGCTGCGTGAGCACCTCCGACTGTGGCAGCGACCAGTACTGTCGCGCCGGCAGTTGCTGGGACCTCTCGTCCGACACCGCGTCCTGCGTGTACTCCAGCGAGTGCCCCGACTCGCAGATGTGCATCAACGGCTGGTGCGCCCAGCCCTGCTACCGCGACTCCGAATGCGGCTCCTCCGGCCGCTGCCAGGACAACTTCTGCACCCCCAAGCCGGGCGGCTCCAAGCCGGACGCCGGCACGACGGACGGCGGCTCCAAGCCGGACGGCGGCGCCAAGCCGGATGGCGGCACGACGGACGGCGGCTCCAAGCCGGACGGTGGCTCCAAGCCGGACGCCGGCACGACGGACGGCGGCTCCGCCCCCACCTGCCGGGTCAATACGGACTGCGGCGAGGACCGCTACTGCATCAACAGCATCTGCAAGAAGGGCTGTGACACGGATGCCAAGTGCGGCCCCACGGGCATGTGCGTCCAGGGGCTGTGCGAGCCGCGCCAGCAGGACCCGAACGCCTGCACCACCCAGGCCCAGTGCCCGGCGAGCAAGGACTGCGTGAACGGCCAGTGCCGCGCGCCCTGCACCTCCACCACGGAGTGCTCGGCGGACACGAAGTGCGAGATCGGCTACTGCCTGCCCATCCCCCCCGGCGGCGCGTGCCAGGCCAACTGCGAGTGCCCCGCGGGCCAGGTCTGCAACAGCGGCCAGTGCAAGTCGCCGCAGCCGAACCCGGGCCAGTCGTGCCAGGCCAACTGCGACTGCCCCTCCGGTCAGGTCTGCAACGGCGGCTACTGCAAGGCGCCCACGCCGGACCCCGGCACGGGCAGCAACCAGTCCTGCACGGTGAACTGCGAGTGCCCGTCCGGTGAGGTCTGCACCAGCGGCAAGTGCAAGCTGCCCGCGCCGCAGCCGTCGCCCGACGCGGGCACGTCCGGCTCCGTGTGCCGCGCCAACTGCGAGTGCCCCGCCGGCCAGGCCTGCACCAGCGGTCAGTGCAAGCCCGTCAACAACGGCTCCGGCAACGCCTGCCAGGCCAACTGCGAGTGCCCGTCCGGCGAGCGCTGCCAGGACAACGTCTGCTGGCTGTAGTCACCGCCAGCGGGTGACGGCCTTCATCGCGAGGGGGCCACCATGCGCCAGCAGCGGTGGATCTCCTTGCGGTGGAAGTCCTCGGGGATGGAGCGGGGGGTGAGCTCCTCCACCTGCTCCAGGCCCCGGGTCGCGGAGTCCTTCAGTTCGAAGCCCAGGTAGTTCGTGGAGAAGTACAGGACACCTCCGGGCGACAAGAGCGCCTGGAGGTGTTCGAGCATCCGGACGTGGTCGCGCTGCACGTCGAAGTTCCCCGACATCTTCTTCGACGTGGAGAACGACGGCGGGTCGCAGACGATGAGCTCATACCGGTCCTCCCCGTGCCGCGCCTGGTCCTCCAGCCACGCCTTCGCGTCCGCGCGGATGAGCACGTGGCGCGGGTCCGCCAGGCCGTTGAGCACCAGGTTGTCCTCCGCCCAATCCAGGTACGTGTTGGACAGGTCCACGCTCACGCTGCCCGCCGCGCCGCCCGCCGCCGCGTACACCGTGAACGCGCCCGTGTACGCGAAGAGGTTGAGGAACTGCTTGCCCCTGGCCTCCGTGCGCACGCGCGCGCGGGTGTTGCGGTGGTCCATGAAGAGGCCGGTGTCCAGGTAGTCGCCCAGGTTCACCCAGAACTTCAGCCCCTGCTCCTCCACCACCAGTCGCTCGCTGCCCTGGCCCACGCGGCCGTACTGCGAGCGGCCCCAGGGCTGGGGCGTGTGCGTCTTCACGGACGTCTTCTCCGCGGGCACGCCCAGCACGGCGGTGACGGCGGCGAGCACCTCCGCGCGCTCCGACTCCGTGCTGGCGCCCTTCGCGTGGGCCTTGCGGCGCGGGTACTCCACGACGTGCGCGTGGTCGCCGTAGAGGTCCACCGCGTAGGAGTACTCCGGGATGTCCCGGTCATAGACGCGAAAGGCGGTGAGCCCCTGCGCGCGGGCCCACTTGCGCAGGCGCTTCGCGTTCTTGCGCAGGCGGTTCTCGAACATGCTCGTGCCCGCTGGCGCCGTGCCCTGCGTGTCCTCTTTGCCTTCGTCCGCCATGCCCGTCGGTCCTTCCTGTTTCGCACCCGCGCGCGCCCCTCATATTGCAGCCCGGACGCGGGGCGGGGGAAAACCCGGGGCCATGAGCGTGCGCGTCGAGAAGAACGGCCCCGTCACCACCGTCATCCTCCACCGCCCGGAGGTCCGCAACGCGGTGGACCGCGACACGGCCGCTGGGTTGGCGGACGCCTTCCGCGCCTTCGACGCGGACCCGGGCGCGCGCGTGGGCGTGCTCTTCGGCGACGAGGGCACCTTCTGCGCGGGCGCGGACCTGAAGGCCCTGTCCGAGGGGCGCCTGTCGCGCCTGGAGCCGGAAGGGGATGCGCCCATGGGCCCCTCACGCCTGCTGCTGTCCAAGCCCGTGGTGGCGGCCATCTCCGGCCACGCGGTGGCGGGCGGGCTGGAATTGGCCCTGTGGTGCGACCTGCGCGTGGCGGAGGAGGACGCGGTGCTGGGCGTCTTCTGCCGCCGCTGGGGCGTGCCGCTCATCGACGGGGGCACCGTGCGCCTGCCCCGGTTGATTGGCCTGTCCCGCGCCCTGGACCTCATCCTCACCGGCCGCCCCGTGCCCGCCTCCGAGGCGCTGGGCATGGGCCTGGTCAACCGCGTGGTGCCGAAGGGCGAGGCCCGGAAGGCCGCGGAGGCCCTGGCGCACCAATTGGCCGCCTTCCCCCAGGCGTGCATGAACGCGGACCGGACCTCCGCCTACACCCAGGACGGGCTGGGGCTGGAAGACGCATTGCGCCAGGAGTTCCGGGAGGGGGTGAAGGTGGTCCAGGCGGAGTCCCTGTCCGGGGCCGCGCGCTTCGCCGGGGGAGCGGGCCGGCACGGCCGGTTCGAGTAGCACCCGAAGACAGCCCGGGAGCGCTGCGCGGGCGTTGGGACTGTGTTAGTTCGCGGGCCATGCGCTTCGACACGCTCGCCATCCATGCCGGCCAGGAGCCGGACCCCACCACGGGCGCCATCATGACGCCCGTCTACCTGACCTCCACCTACGTCCAGGACGGGCCGGGGGAGCACAAGGGCTACGAGTACAGCCGCACGCAGAACCCCACGCGCAAGGCGCTGCAGGACTGCCTGGCCGCGCTGGAGGGCGCGAAGTACGGCGCCGCGTTCGCGTCCGGCCTCGCCGGCACGGACATGCTGATGCACATGCTGGAGGTCGGTGACCACGTCATCGTCTCCGACGACGTGTACGGCGGCACCTTCCGCCTCTTCGACAAGGTGTGGAAGCGCGCGGGCATCTCGTACTCCTTCGTGGACCTCTCCAAGCCGGAGAACTTCGAAGCGGCCATCACCCCCAAGACGAAGATGGTCTGGGTGGAGACGCCGACGAACCCGATGCTCAAGCTCATCGACCTGGGCCGCATCGCGGAGATCGCCAAGAAGCGCGGCATCCTGTCCGTCGCGGACAACACGTTCATGACGCCGTACTTCCAGAAGCCGCTGGCGCTGGGCTTCGACGTCGTCGCGCACTCCACGACGAAGTACCTCAACGGCCACAGCGACGTGGTGGGCGGCTTCGTGTGCACCAGCCGCGACGACGTCGCGGAGCGGATGTACTTCCTGCAGAACGCGGTGGGCGGCGTGTCCGGCGCCTTCGACAGCTTCCTGGTGCTGCGCGGCGTGAAGACGCTGCACGTGCGCATGGACCGCCACGCGCACAACGCGATGAAGGTCGCCCAGTACCTGGCCACGCACAAGCAGGTGAAGAAGGTCACCTACCCGGGCCTGGAGACGCACCCGCAGCACGCCCTGGCCCGCCAGCAGATGACCGGCTTCGGCGGCATGCTGACGTTCGACATCCACGGCGGCCTGGAGGCGGCGCGCACCTTCCTCAAGACGGTGAAGGTCTTCGCCTGCGCCGAGTCCCTGGGCGGCGTCGAGTCCCTCATCGAGCACCCCGCCATCATGACCCACGCCTCCGTCCCCCAGGAGACGCGGGAGAAGCTGGGCATCTCCGACGGCTTCATCCGCCTGTCCGTGGGCATCGAGGACTCGCAGGACCTCATCGACGACCTGGCGCAGGCGCTCGAGCGGGCGAAGTAGCCCCCGGTCGCCTCGCTGCTGGAACAGGAAGGGCCTTCACGCTCCCCCACACCGGGCGCGTGGAGGCCCTTCGCCGTTTCCGGACCTGGAGCGCGGCCCGCGCCTGCCTCCCCTCCAGGCTGCCTGGATGCCCTCCAGGGCGGGGGGAATGTTGATTGGAGCACAACGTTTCCGGCGCGATGCGCAATCGACTGCTTGTCTCCACCGGCCTCCTGGGCGCGTGGCTCGTGACTGGCTGCGAGTCCCCGCCTGTTCCCACCGACTCCGACTTCCCCCCCGTCGCACTTCCTTCACCGGAAGCGCAGGGGGATGAGTCCTTTCTCTCCGCCGCGAACTGCAACCAGCTCGTGACGAAGGCCGTGACGGCCAGCGGTGACGACGGCAACGTCGCCGCGAACACGCAGGACGACAACCTGGGCACGCGCTGGAGCGCGCAGGGGCAGGGCGTCTGGCTCCAGATGGACCTGGGCTCCGTGCAGTCGCTCACGGGCACCACCATCGCGTGGCACCGGGGCAACGAGCGGCAGAACCACTTCGTCATCGCCACCTCCGCGGACGGCGCCACCTTCACGCAGGCGTACGCGGGCGACAGCGCCCTCACCGCGTCCGCGCAGACGACGTCCTTCTCCGCCCGGAGCGCGCGCTACGTGCGCATCACGGTCAACGGCAACACGGTGAACGACTGGAACTCCATCGCGGAGACCCGGGCGTGCGCGGCGGCCGCGCCCCCGTCCTCGTCAGACGCCGGCCCCGCGCTGCCCCGGCTGCCGTACCTGCAGAGCGTGAAGCAGACCTCCGCCATCGTGGCCTTCCGCACCGCCAGCACCTGCACGCCCACCGTGCGCTACGGCGAGGGCACCAGCCTCACGAGCACCGTCAGCGCGGGCGTGTCGGGCACGCGCCACGCGGTGAAGCTGTCCGGCCTGTCCGCGGGCCGCACCTATGGCTACGTGGTGTCCGCGTGCGGCAGCACCACCGGCCTGCGCACCTTCCAGACCGCGCCCACGTCCTTGGCGACGAAGGTGCGCTTCACCGCGATGGGGGACTTCGGCACGGGCGGCAGCTTCCAGAGGAAGGTGATGGCGGTGATGGCCACGCCCGCGTGGCGCTCGGAGCTGCTGCTGGCGCTGGGCGACAACGCCTACCCGGACGGCACGGACGCGGAGTTCCAGGCGCACCTGTTCACGCCCATGGCCCCGCTGCTGCGCGAGGTGCCCATGTTCGCCACGCCCGGCAACCACGAGTACGTGACGAACCAGGCGCAGCCCTACCTGGACAACCTCTACCTGCCGGCCAACAACCCGGCGGGCACGGAGCGCTACTACTCGTTCGACTGGGGCCCGGTGCACTTCATCTCCCTGGATTCCAACTGCGCGGTAGGCCTGGCGTCCGCGGACCGGTGCACGCTCTCGGCGCAGAAGGCGTGGGCGGAGGCGGACCTGGCCGCGAACACGCGCCCGTGGACGGTGGCCTTCTTCCACCACCCGTCGTGGTCCAGCGGCGAGCACGGCTCGCAGCTCACCATGCGCCGCCAGTTCGGGCCCCTGTTCGAGAAGTACGGCGTGGACCTGGTCCTCACCGGCCATGACCACAACTACGAGCGCAGCAAGCCCATGTTCGGAGACACCATGGCGTCCGGAAGCCAGCGCGGCATCCCGTACCTCGTGGTGGGCAGCGGCGGCGCGACGCTGCGCTCCTTCCCCAGCAGCCAGCCCGCGTGGACCGCGCTGCGCGACAACCAGTCCTATGGCTTCCTGGACGTGATGGTGGATGGCGGCACGCTGACGGCGCGGCTCATCACCTCCACCAACACCGTGCGCGACACGCTCACCCTGCGCAAGACGCTGGTCAAGAGCGCGGCCCGGGCAGCGAGCAGCGCGGCGGCGGAAGCGGCGGCGGAGGAGGCCCAGGACACGCCCCCGGCCCCGACGGACGACCGCGCGGAGCCGCGCCTGCTCCGGCCGGTGCCTCCCGCGGACACGCTCGAGTCCGTGGCGGACCCCGAGGAGCCGCTTCCGCAGTAGCCGGAAGGGCCCGCCGGAAGGTAGGGAGGGGCGGACACCGCTCCACCTCTTCCATCGCCGGCGGGCCGGCACCTTCCGAGGGACACCATGCGCTACTTCGACGACTTCCCCATCGGTGAGATCCTGGAGCTGGGGCCGTACGGGGTGACGCGCGAGGAGATCCTCGCGTTCGCGAACCAGTTCGACCCCCAGCCCTTCCACGTCGACGAGGTGGCCGCCGGCCAGAGCATCTACGGCGGCATCATCGCCAGTGGCTGGCACACCGCCTCCATCTGCCACAAGCTGCTCGTGCAGGGCCTGCTGGCGACGTCCGCCAGCATGGGCTCGCCGGGCCTGGATGAGCTGCGCTGGAAGAAGCCGGTGCGCCCCGGCGACACCCTCAAGGTGCGCGTCGAGACGCTGGAGACCCGCCCCTCCACGAGCAAGCCCGACCGGGGCGCCATCAAGTTCCGCTTCGAGGTCGTCAACCAGCACGGCGACGTGGTGATGACCGAAATCGCCAACGCCCTCTTCGCCCGCCGCCCGCCGGCCCCGTAGCAAAACCCGGACACTTTGAGTTCCAGGGGCAACCTGGGCTAGCAATAGCCCCCAAGGAGATGCCCATGTCCGACAAGAACGAAGTGGTGCCGCCTCCGGCGCCGAGCCGCCTGAAGCGTCCCGTGGAGGTGGTGCGCGCGGAGCTGCTGGCCGACGCGGACGTGAAGCAGCAGGCGGAGATGCTCAAGCTGCCCGTGGAGGCGTACGTGGAGAAGATCCTCGACTACGCCATCCACCCGGACAAGCCGCCGCAGCTCCAGATCGTCCCCGACGAGGAGCTGAAGGCGCGCGACCCGAAGATCGCCACGGTGGCGGAGATCGAAACCCACCTGCAGAAGATCATCGACGGGGAGATCGTCATCAGCCCCGCCCAGCAGCGCGACGGCTTCAGCAGCGACAAGAGCCATGATCAGCGCTACAGCGCCGCGCTCGGCACGGCGCCCAAGCCCGGCGAGCCCGTGACCCCGAAGAAGCCCGGCCCCCCCGCCGACCCGGCCGTCACCAAGAAGGGCCCCATCCGGGGCTGAGTCGCGCAAGCGCCTGGAACTCCAGGGGTTTCCCCGGAAGAATCCTGATAATTCCAGGACCGGCAACTAATCGCCCCCGGCGCCGAGAATCCTTCAACGTCTCACTTCGAGGGCCGCCTGGCGGTCCTCCCCGAAAAGGATCACGACCATGGGTGGCATCGGCAAGGCGCTCGGCAAGGTGATGGACATCGTCAAGCCGTTCGTGACGATGGTGAATCCGCTGCTCGGCGCGGCGATGGGCTTCGCCAGCGGCCTGATGCAGGGCAAGAACCCCATCCAGTCGCTGCTGGGGGCGGCCACCGACCTCATCCCGGGCGGAGGCGTGTTCAAGAACGCGCTCAGTACCTTCGCCAACTCCGGCCTGATGGACGGAGCGGGCGGCAACAGCCTGCTGTCCGGCGCGCTGAACCTGGCGTCCGGCAAGAGCAAGGTCACGGACGTCATCGGCGACCTGTTCAAGGCGAACAAGAAGAACCCGCTCACGGAGCTGGGCACCAGCAACGCCGCCGAGCTGGCCGCGCAGCGCATGTCCACGCTCGTCGCCTAGTCCATGAAGCCCGTTCCCTTCGACCCCAAGCTGCACCATGGGTTGCTCGAGCTGTGGCGCAAGCCATGGGACGAGACCATGACCCCGGATGCCCTTCCCCAGACGGGCTTCGTGGTCCCGGACAAGGCCGCAGGCTTCCTGTACCGGACGGACAGCTCGGTGGCGCTGATCGAAGGCATCATCGCCGCCCCCGGGCTGAGCAAGGAAGTGCGCAACGAGGCGGTCAACGCCATCGTCGCCGCGATTCGCGACGAGGCCCGGCGGCTGGGCTTCAAGCTGCTCCTGGGCTACTCGCAGCTGGACGTCATCATGGAGCGCGCCAAGCGCTTCGGCTTCATCCACGTGGGCCCGGGCTTCCACATGGTGGCCCTGGACCTGACGAAGCCGGATCCCTGAAGCGCCGCTGAAGCGCTGGACGCACGAAGGGCCCGAAGGGAGGTTCGCTCCTCCTTCCGGGCCCTCGGTGTTTCAGGCGCCTGCTGCCGCGCGGTGCCTTCTCAGGCCGTGGTGCGGTGCAGGTAGTCGATGAGGTCGATCTTCGTGACGATGGCGATGACCTTCTCGCCGTCCTTCACCACGGCCACGTTGTCGCGCGCGAAGATTTCGCGCAGCCGGTCGATGCTGGCCTCGGCGGCCACGGCGCCCTGGAGCGGGGCGACGATGGGGTCGATGGTGTCCTGGAACTTCACCTTGTTGGCCA
Source organism: Corallococcus sp. BB11-1 (assembly GCF_026626625.1). NCBI lineage: Bacteria > Pseudomonadati > Myxococcota > Myxococcia > Myxococcales > Myxococcaceae > Corallococcus > Corallococcus sp. BB11-1. The sequence continues at coordinate 328,911 of NZ_JAPNJY010000035.1, forward strand.
CCAGGGCGTTGAGCAGGTCGTACTCGTGCACCATGCCCGCGGCGCGCCCGTCCTCGGACACCACCGGCATCTGGCTGATGCCGTGGCTGCGCATCGTCTCCACGACGTGGTCCACCCGGTCCCCGCGCTTCGCCGTCTTCAGCTCGCGCGGCTTCGCGCCGATGATGTCGCGCACGGTGCCGGCGCCCTTCTCCTGCATGAAGCCGTTGTCGCGCATCCACTCGTCGGAGTGGAACTTGGAGATGTAGCTGCTGCCGGAGTCGGGCAGGACGACGACGATGGTCTTGCCCTTGCCAATCTCCTTCGCCAGCTCCACCGCCACGTGCACCGCGGCGCCGGAGGAGCCACCCGCGAAGATGCCCTCCTCGCGCGCGAGCCGGCGGGCCGCGTTGAAGCACTGGCGGTCATCCACCTGGCGCACGTCGTCCACGACGGAGAAGTCCATCGCGCCGCAGAGCATGTCCTCGCCAATGCCCTCCACCTTGTAGACGTGCGGCTCGGTGAGCTTGCCCGTCTTGAAGTAGCCCTCGTAGACGGAGCCCTCCGGATCCACGCCCACGTTCTTCAGGCCGGGGATCTTCTCCTTCAGGAACTTGCCGGCGCCGCTCATCGTGCCGCCGGTGCCCAGGCCCGACACGAAGTAGTCGAACTTGCCCTCGGTCTGCTCGAGGATCTCCGGACCCGTGGTGTTGTAGTGCGCCTCGATGTTGTCCGGGTTGTGGTACTGGTTCAGCATGAACGCACCGGGCGTCTCGCGGTGCAGCCGCTTGGACGTCTCGTAGTAGCTGCGAGGGTCCTCGGCCGGCACGTTCGTCGGCGTCACGACGACCTGGGCGCCCATGGCCTTCAGGCGGTTGATCTTCTCCAGGGACATCTTGTCCGGCATGGTGAAGATGCACTTGTAGCCCTTCACCGCCGCCGCCAGCGCCACGCCCATGCCGGTGTTGCCGGACGTGTTCTCCACGATGGTGCCGCCGGGCTTGAGCTTCCCCTCCCGTTCGGCCTTTTCGATGATGTAGAGCGCCATGCGGTCCTTGATGGACGCGCCGGGGTTCATGAACTCGCACTTCACGAGCACGGTGGCGTCGTTCGGACCGACCAGCTTGTTGAGCTTCACCAACGGCGTGTGGCCAATGGCGGTGAGGATGTTCTCTTGGATGTCCATCGTGCGTGGCTTCCCGAAAAGGGGGGTATCGGGGCCTTATACGTGCTCCGCCCCGTCTGGGGGAACATGCCCGAAGGCCCCAGGCTTCCTGACGCGGGAGGACGCAAGGCGGGCCGGACGGGCGCTCGCGTCGCTTGGGCGACAGGTTGAACGGTCGCCGGGCATGCGCTCCACGCGGACTTTGACCCGCCGCGCCGTGCCTTCGATACTCGCGGGCGATTTTCCTTCCCCCGCTGGAGCACCCGTCCGCCATGGAACTTGAGGCCGCCCTTCGCGACCAGGTGGGACAGGCCATTGGCCGTCCCGTTCCCCACGCAGCCATCACGAAGCTCAAGGGCGAGGCGAGCAGCCGCTCCTACTACCGCGTCGGCGCGCCCCCGGAGAGCTGGGTGGTGATGGTGATGCCGCCGGACGCGACGAAGAAGAGCGACGAGGCCACCAAGGGCGAGCCCCCCAAGGAGCTGCCCTTCATCAACGTCCACCGCTACCTGGAAGGGCTGGGCGTGCGCGTGCCGCGCATCCTTCGCTACGACGAGCCCGCCGGCTTCATGGTGCTGGAGGACCTGAGCGACATCACCTTCGAGTCCGCGCTGGAGGGCGGCCGCCACAACCAGGCGCTCTACACGCGCGCGGTGGAGCTGCTGGCGCGCCTGCGCGTGCAGGCGGAGAAGAAGCGGGATCCGGAGTGCCTGGCCTTCACGCGCGCCTTCGACGAGGACCTCTACGACTGGGAGCTGCACCACTTCCGCGAGTGGGGCCTGGAGGCCTGGAGCGGCAAGCAGCCCACGGCCGCGGAGCGCGCGGAGCTGGACGCCACGTTCAAGGACATCGCGAAGCAGCTGGCGGCCGCGCCCAAGGGCTTCACGCACCGCGACTACCAGAGCCGCAACATCATGGTGAAGGAGGGCGAGCTGGTCGTCATCGACTTCCAGGATGCGCTCCAGGGCCCGCGCCAGTACGACCTGGTGGCGCTCCTGCGCGACAGCTACGTGGAGCTGGACCGCGGGTTCGTGGACACGATGCTGGACGTCTACATCGCCACGTTCGAGCAGGAGAGCGGGGAGAAGATCGACGCGAAGGAGTTCAAGGCGTTCTTCGACCTGCTCACCATCCAGCGCAAGCTGAAGGACGCGGGCCGCTTCGAGTTCATCAACCGGGTGAAGGGCAACCCGGGCTTCCTGGTGTCCATCCCCGCGTCGCTGCGCTACGTGAAGGACGCGTTCGCGCTCCGGCCGGAGCTGTCGAAGCTCCAGGCGCTGGTGGCGAAGTACGTGCCCGAGCTGGCGGCCTGAGCGCATGAAGGCCATGGTCCTCTGCGCGGGCCTGGGCACGCGCCTGCGCCCGCTCACCGAGCGCTGGCCCAAGCCGGCCATGCCGTTCCTCGGCCAGCCGCTGTTCCGCTACCACCTGGCGGTGCTGAAGGCCGCGGGCGTGACGGCGGTGGGCATCAACACGCACCACCTGCCGGACACGATGGCGGCGGTGGCCCGCGCGGAGTGCGAGCGCGCGGGGCTGTCCCTGCACGTCGTGCACGAGCCCGTCATCCAGGGCACCGGCGGCGGCATCCGCGGCCTGCGCGACTTCCTCGCGGGCGAGGACTTCGTCGTGTTCAACGGCGACATCCTCTTCCCGGTGGACCTGCGGCCCGTGGTCGCGGCGCACCGGGAGTCCGGCGCCGTGGCGACCATGGTGCTGCTGCCCATGCCGGCGGGGGAGACGTACGCGGCGGTGGAGGCGGACGCGGGCGGGCAGGTGCGGAGAATCGCGGGGTACGGGCCGGGCGGTGACGGGCTCAAGCCCTGGCACTTCACCGGCGTGCACGTCATGTCCCCCAGCGTGTTCGACTTCATGACGGCCGAGGGGCCCGAGGACATCAACCGCGAGGTCTACGTGCGGGTGATGCAGGCGGGGCTCCCGGTGCGCGGGCACGCGGTGGACGCGTACTGGTCCGACCTGGGCATGCCGTCGCGCTACCTGGCCACCGTGCGGGACGTGCTCGAAGGGCGCGTGCCGCTGGCGGCGTTGGGAGCGGACTCACCGCTCGCGGGGCTGGAGGCGGACGGCGCCGGGGCGTGGGTGCATCCGGAGGCCCGCGTCGCGGGGACGGTGCGGGGCCCCGCCTACGTGGGCCCGGGCGCCGTCGTGGACGCGGGCGCCACCGTGGGCCCGGGCGTGTCCGTGGGCCCGGGGGCCCGGGTGGGGCAGGGCGCGAGGCTGGAGCGCTGCGCCGTGTTCGAGGAGACGCAGGTGGCGCCGGGCGAGGCCCTCACCGAGGTGCTCGCGTGGGGCCCCCACCGGGTGCCCGCTTCGCTCGCGGGGCGCTGAGGCTTCGGGCTTCCGGCTGACGGGGCCCGTCCTCCTGTGGGAGGCCGGGCCCTTGTCATGTGCGCGTCAGGCGGCGTGGTAGCGCGCGAGCACGCACGTCACGTTGTCGTTGCCGCCCGCCGCGTTGGCCAGGTCGATGAGCTGGCCGCACGCCTTCTCCAGCTCCGGGGTGCGCGACAGGATGTCCTGCATCTGCGCGTCGGAGATCATGCCGCTCAGGCCGTCCGAGCACAGCAGGAAGACGTCGTTCTCCAGCGGATCCACGCGGGTGACGTCCACCTGCACCTGCTCCTTCATCCCCAGCGCGCGCACGATGACGTTCTTGTGGGGGAAGTTTTCAATCTCCTCCGGCGAGAGCTTCTTCGCCTTGAGGTAGTCGTTGAGCAGCGAGTGGTCTTCCGTCACCTGCTGCAGCATGCCGCCCCGGAAGAAGTACACCCGGCTGTCGCCCACGTGGCCCACGTAGGCCGCGCTGTCGGCGAAGTGCACGGACACGATGGTGGTGCCCATGCCCTTGTACTTGGTGTCCACGGTGGCGCGCTCGAAGATGCGCGCGTTCGCCAGCTTGATGCCGGTGGACAGCCGGTTCTCATCGTAGTTGCGCTGCTTGTCCATCTTGAACGGCCAGGTGGCGTCCTGGTCCTTGGACGTCATGCGGAAGAACTCACCCAGCTCGTCCACCGCGATGCGGCTGGCGATCTCACCGGACGAGTGACCGCCCATGCCGTCCGCCACGACCACGAGGTTCTCCTCGGTGAGCACGAGGTAGTTGTCCTCGTTGTGGTTCCGCTTCATCCCGACGTGGGTGCTGCCAGCGACCTCGATGCGCATGCGTGGGGACTCTTCCGGAAGAGGCGTGAAAATCGGGCCGTGACGTTAACAAAGCGTTCCGAAAGGGGTCAAAAAGCTCTCGCTGATGATGCGCCCCCACCCTCCGGGTGTGGGCGGGCAGGGAGGCGGATGCGGGGGCCCCTCAGGCGCCGGCCGGCTCCGCTGGGGCGAACACCAGCCGGTCCCCCTCCTGGGTGCCGCTGGCCTGGAGGACGCCCGAGGGCAGCTCCAGGACCGAGCGGGCCCGCCGGTAGATGGCGGTGGCGCGCCAGGGGGGAAGCGCGGACAGTTGCTTGACGATGCGCCCTTCCGCGTCCAGGAAGGCCACGTCGATGGGGATGCGCATGAAGAACGTGTGGATGGAGTCGCAGGGCTCGATGTGCATCCCGGCCCCCATCGGCAGCGAGGCGCGGCCCATGAGGCCCTGGAAGCGCTGGACGAAGGACTCGGCCCGTTCGGCGCGGTCCGCGAGCAGCCGCTGCCGCGTTTCGTTGGTCACCCTCCAGTGCATGCCCCGTGTTCTACCCCATGCTTGAGCCCCTGGCGTCCCCCCTGCATCTGGTCCTGGTCTCCCCGCAGATTCCGCCCAACACCGGCAACGTGGCCCGCCTGTGCGCGGTGACAGGCTGCCGGCTCATCCTGGTGGAGCCCCTGGGGTTCTCCATCGACGACCGGAACCTCAAGCGGGCGGGGCTGGACTACTGGGACAAGGTCTTCCTGAAGCTGTATCCGACCTATGACGCCTACGTGGCGGAGTACCCGGCGGCCCGCCGCTGGCTGTTCTCCGCCCGGGCGGAGACGTCGCTCTACGCGGCCCGGTTCCAGGCGGGGGACCACCTGGTGTTCGGCTCGGAGGTGACGGGGCTCTTGCCGGAGGTGATGGCGGGGGGGACGGGGACGGCGGTGTCCATCCCCATGCTGCCGGAGCGCCGGAGCTTGAATCTTTCGACGTCGGTGGGGATTGGGGCCTACGAGGCCCTGCGGCAGGTGCAACTGGGGGCGGCGGGCGGGCAGGCACCGCCGTCGAATTGAGGGTCGGGCGGGAAGGGCTACACTCTGGAGCCGAATGTCCGCCTCGCAGGTCGCCGAAGCGCTGTATGCCGCCCACAAGTCCCGAGCCACCGGCCGGCTGACGCTGCACGCCGGAGGGCGTGAGTCCGCGCTGTGGCTGCGCGAAGGCGACCTCGTGGGCGCGAGGCTGGGCTTTGGCTACCAGAGTCCGGCGCAGGCGCTGTTCCAGACGGGCCTGCTGGGCGTGGACGCGCTGGACGCGCTGTGGGCGCGGGGTGGGGCGGGGGCGCCGGACGAGGAGCTGCTGGAGGACAGCGGGCTGAAGCCGGCGGTGGTGCACGAGCAGCAGGTGCTCGCGCAGGTGCGGCGGCTGAGTGCGCTGGCGGAGCGCGCGGACTTCGAGGCGGAGGCGGTGGAAGCGGCGGGAGACTTCGCGCCGATCGCGGGCATGCGGGTGGTGCGCGCGGCGCTGGAGCCGACCCCGCGAGAGGCGGTGCCCGCGAGGGTGTACCGGTGCCCGGAGGTGGCCGCCTGCGAGCCGTGGCTGACGGATGCGTCCGAGCGGCGACTGCTGGAGACGCTGGGAGCGTTCCGGCAGCCGGAGGCGCTGACGGGGGCGCAGCAGGCGCTGCTGCGCGTGCTGGAGCGCGAGGGCCGCATCGAGGCCCTGTCGGTGGAGGACTGGGAGGAGCGCGAGCGGCTGCGGCGCGAGGAGGAGCTGCGCCAGGCCGAGGAGGAGGCCTGGATCATCGAGGAGGCCCGCCGGCGTGAGGAGGCAGCGCGGCTGGCGGAGGAGGCTCGGCTGGCGGAGCTCGCGCGCATCGAGGCGGAGCGGCTGGCGGAGCTCGCGCGCATCGAGGCGGAGCGGCTGGCCGAGGAGGCCCGGCTGGCCGAGGAGGCCCGGCTCGCGGAACTCGCGCGCATCGAGGCGGAGCGGCTGGCGGAGGAGGCTCGGCTTCGGGCGATTGAAGAGGCCCGGCTGGCGGAGGAAGCGCGGCTTCGGGCCATTGAAGAGGCGCGACTGGCGGAGGAGGCCCGGCTCGCGGAGGAAGCACGGCTGGCGGAGGAGGCTCGGCTTCGGGCGATTGAGGAGGCTCGGCTCGCCGAAGAGGCTCGACTCGCGGAAGAGGCCCGGCTGGCTGAAGAGGCTCGGCTGGCGGAAGAGGCTCGCCTCGCTGAAGAGGCCCGGCTGGCGGAAGAGGTTCGACTCGCGGAAGAGGCTCGACTCGCTGAAGAGGCTCGACTCGCTGAAGAGGCTCGGCTGGCGGAAGAGGCTCGACTCGCGGAAGAGGCCCGGCTCGCTGAAGAGGCTCGACTCGCGGAAGAGGCTCGACTGGCGGAAGAGGCCCGACTGGCGGAAGAGGCTCGACTGGCCGAAGAGGCTCGACTGGCGGAAGAGGCCCGGTTGGCCGAAGAGGCTCGGCTCGCGGAAGAGGCTCGACTGGCGGAAGAGGCCCGGCTGGCGGAAGAGGCCCGGCTGGCTGAAGAGGCCCGGCTGGCTGAAGAGGCTCGGCTGGCTGAAGAGGCCCGGCTGGCTGAAGAGGCCCGGCTGGCGGAAGAGGCCCGCCTCGCTGAAGAGGCCCGGCTGGCGGAAGAGGCCCGCCTCGCTGAAGAGGCCCGCCTCGCTGAAGAGGCTCGGCTGGCTGAAGAGGCTCGCCTCGCCGAAGAGGCTCGCCTCGCTGAAGAGGCTCGCCTCGCCGAAGAGGCCCGCCTCGCTGAAGAGGCCCGCCTCGCTGAAGAGGCCCGCCTCGCTGAAGAGGCTCGGCTGGCTGAAGAGGCTCGCCTCGCCGAAGAGGCTCGCCTCGCTGAAGAGGCTCGCCTCGCCGAAGAGGCTCGACTCGCTGAAGAGGTTCGACTCGCTGAAGAGGCCCGGCTGGCTGAAGAGGCTCGACTGGCGGAAGAGGCCCGGCTGGCTGAAGAGGCTCGGCTCGCTGAAGAGGCTCGGCTGGCGGAAGAGGCTCGACTCGCTGAAGAGGCTCGGCTGGCGGAAGAGGCTCGACTCGCGGAAGAGGCCCGGCTCGCTGAAGAGGCTCGACTCGCTGAAGAGGCCCGGCTCGCTGAAGAGGCTCGACTCGCTGAAGAGGCTCGACTCGCTGAAGAAGCCTGGGCGCGGGCGACGGAGGAGGCCCGGCTCGCGGAAGAAGCTCGGCTTCGTGCTGAGAAAGAAGCACGAATCGCGGAGGAGATCCGTCTTGCTGAAGAGGCTCAGCTTCGTGAGGAGGAAGCTCGGCTTGCGGAGGAGGCCCGTCTTGAAGAAGAGGCGCGGCTGCGTGCAGAGGAGGAGGCGCGTCTAACAGAGGCCCGGCGCGCAGAAGAAGCCCGCCTCGCAGAAGAAGCCCGCCTCGCGGAAGAGGCTCGCCTCGCGGAAGAGGCTCGCCTCGCGGAAGAGGCTCGCCTCGCGGAAGAGGCTCGCCTCGCGGAAGAGGCTCGCCTCGCTGAAGAGGCTCGGCTGGCTGAAGAGGCTCGGCTGGCTGAAGAGGCTCGCCTCGCGGAAGAGGCTCGGCTGGCTGAGGAAAGTCGCCTAGCCGAAGAGGCCCGGCTGGCTGAAGAGGCTCGCCTCGCCGAAGAGGCTCGGCTGGCTGAAGAGGCCCGGCTCGCGGAAGAGGCCCGCCTCGCTGAAGAGGCCCGGCTCGCGGAAGAGGCCCGCCTCGCTGAAGAGGCTCGCCTCGCGGAAGAGGCTCGGCTGGCTGAGGAAAGTCGCCTCGCGGAAGAGGCTCGTCTCGCAGAAGAGGCTCGGCTCGCTGAAGAGGCTCGGCTCGCTGAAGAGGCCCGCCTCGCGGAAGAGGCCCGCCTCGCGGAAGAGGCTCGGCGCGCAGAAGAAGCCCGGCTGGCTGAAGAGGCCCGCCTCGCGGAAGAGGCTCGGCGCGCAGAAGAAGCCCGGCTGGCTGAAGAGGCTCGGCTGGCTGAAGAGGCCCGGCTCGCGGAAGAGGCCCGGCTCGCGGAAGAGGCTCGGCGCGCAGAAGAAGCCCGGCTGGCGGAAGAGGCTCGCCTCGCGGAAGAGGCTCGACTGGCGGAAGAGGCTCGACTGGCGGAAGAGGCTCGACTGGCGGAAGAGGCTCGGCTGGCTGAAGAGGCTCGGCTGGCTGAAGAGGCTCGGCTGGCTGAGGAAGTTCGCCTCGCCGAAGAGGCTCGACTCGCTGAAGAGGCTCGGCTGGCTGAGCAAAGTCGCCTCGCGGAAGAGGCTCGGCTGGCTGAAGAGGTTCGCCTCGCTGAAGAGGCCCGACAGGCCGAAGAGGCTCGACTCGCTGAAGAGGCTCGACTCGCTGAAGAGGCTCGACTCGCTGAAGAGGCTCGACTCGCTGAAGAGGCTCGACTCGCTGAGGAAATTCGCCTCGCCGAAGAGGCTCGGCTGGCTGAAGAGGCCCGGCTCGCGGAAGAGGCTCGCCTCGCCGAAGAGGCCCGCCTCGCGGAAGAGGCCCGACTCGCTGAAGAGGCTCGACTCGCTGAAGAGGCCCGGCTGGCTGAAGAGGCTCGCCTCGCCGAAGAGGCTCGGCTGGCTGAAGAGGCCCGGCTGGCCGAAGAGGCTCGACTCGCTGAAGAGGCTCGACTCGCTGAAGAGGCTCGATTCGCTGAAGAGGCCCGACTCGCTGAAGAGGCTCGACTCGCTGAAGAGGCCCGACTCGCTGAAGAGGCCCGCCTAGCCGAAGAGGCCCGGCTTGCCGAAGAGGCTCGACTCGCCGAAGAGGCTCGACTCGCCGAAGAGGCTCGACTCGCCGAAGAGGCTCGACTCGCCGAAGAGGCTCGACTCGCCGAAGAGGCTCGACTCGCCGAAGAGGCTCGACTCGCCGAAGAGGCTCGACTCGCTGAAGAGGCTCGACTGGCCGAAGTGGCCCGCCTCGAAGAAGTGGCCCGTCTTCGCGCGGAGGAACAAGCGCGGATCGCCGAAGAGATCCGTCTCGCGGAGGAAGCCCAGCTTCGTGAGGAAGAGGCCCGCCTCGCGGAGGAGGCCCGCCTCCTCGCCGAAGCCGAGGCCCAGCAGGCGGAAGCCCAGCGTCAGGCTGAACAGGCCCGCCGTGCGCAGCAACCCGCCCAGCCTCCGGCATTGCCGCGGCGGGACCGCCCGACCACTCCTCCCACGCCGCCCCCCGTGCTCGTCCCGGTCGCCGCGGCCGAACCGGAGCTGCTGGCGCTCGAACCCGAGGACATCGTCCTCACCGCGGATCCCGAACCGTCCACGGAATCGAACTCCTGGGCGGACTCCATCCCCGCGTCTCCTCGCGACGCGCTGGAGCTGCCCGCCACCGAGAACACCTCCGCCCTGCGTGACGCCCGCAAGCGCGCCCAGGCGGCCCTGCTCGAGGACATGGCGGAGGCGCTGCGCCGCTCGGCCTCACAGCCCCTGGATCCATGGCTCACCGAGGAGCCCTCGCGCTTCCCCACCGCGCCGCCTCCGGAAGCGGACCTCCCCCTCCTGGAGGTGGAACCGGAGAGCTGGGGCGACGTCGTGCCGGCCGCGGCGCCCCTTCCGGCCCTCGTCGAGTCCGCCCCCGCACCCTCCGTCCTCCCCCCGGAGGCCGCGCCCCAGCCGGACCTCTGGTCCGTCCAGCCCCCGAAGTTCCCCGCCGCCGCCACCCCGCCGCTGCGCCTGGGCCCGGTGCGCGCCAGCGAGGACGACCTGTGGCGCATCGTCTCCTTCGACGAATCCAACGACCCCGCCCAGAACCTCACCGCGTCCTTCGAGGCCGCCCTCCAGCAGGTGGATGCCCACCTGGAAGCGCTCATCCGCTCGGACGTCGGGCCGGCGGCGGGGGAGGCGAACGAATTCCTCGTCGAAGCCATCGTCGAGACGACCTTCGAGCCGGAAGCGAGCTTCGAACCGCTCCCTTCCCCCCGCTTCGCTGCCTTCCCCGGTGACAACGGTGGGGGTTCTGGCCAGACTGATGAATCCGAGCTGTCCGGTGACCTGGACGACTGGGACTTTGACGAGGACGACGTGGCGGCCGAAGACCCCTCCAACCCCGACGAAGCCTCCAAGCTCCGGCGCCAGCGCCTCCTGCGCCGCGCCATGGAGAACATGGGTGCGCTCGGCGGACGCCCGCTCCCGACCCCCGCCGCGCCCACCGCCGTCGAACCCGCCGCCGTCGCCGCGGCGCCCGCCGCGCCGCTGGAGCCCCCCAAGCCCGACGAGGGCCGGCTCGCGCAGCAGATTGAGCAGCGCTACGCGGACATCCAGGCCAAGCGCGACCACTTCCTGGTGCTCGGCGTACCCCAGGACGCCTCCCGCGACACCGTGAAGGCCGCCTTCCTCAGCCTCGCGAAGGTCTTCCACCCGGACCGGCTGCCCCCGTCGCTGCCCCACCTGGCGCAGAAGATCACCTCCGTCTTCGAGTCCATCCGCGAGGCCTACGAAGTCCTGCACGACGACACGCGCCGCAACACGTACCTGCAGTCGCTGCAGGTGGCCCAGGCCGCGCCCAAGCCCGCGCCCCAGGCCGCCCGTCCCGGGGGCGCCGCCGCCCGGGGCAACACGAACGCGGAGGACCTCTTCAAGATGGCGGAGGTCTACTTCCGCAAGCGCGACTTCGTGGCCGCCAACGAGCATTACGAGCGCGCGCACGCCCTGGACCCCAAGCCCCTGTACCTGGCCGCCCGCGCGTGGGCCGTCTACATGGACCCCAGCCGCAAGGCCGACATGGCCCGCGCCAAACAGTGGATGGCGGATGCGGTGCGCATGGACCCGAACTGTGATCGCGCCCACTACCAGCTGGGCGTCATCGCGCGCGTGGAGAACGACATGGACCGCGCCGAACGCCACTTCCGTGAGGCCGTGCGGGCGAACCCCAAGCACCTGGAGGCCAATCAGGAGCTGCGGCTCATCGACATGCGCAAGAAGAACCCTCCCAAGAAGGGCCTCTTCCGCTGACCTGCCTGTCCTCCAGGGAGGGAACCGGACGGTTTTCCGGACAGTCCCGCCCATTGACACACCTGGAAACCGGGCCCGATGCTTGCCCCCACGGGGCGCGTCCGTTGGATCCGCCGCCCCTCCCGTTTTGAAAGGCATGCAACGTGGCCAAGCAGCACCTGCTCCTGGTCGATGGTGACGCGAAGAGCCTGCGCGTGATGGAGGTCAGCCTGAAGAAGGCCGGCTTCTCCGTCACGACGGCGATCCACGGCAAGGATGCGCTGGAGAAGGTCCAGATCAGCCCCCCGGACCTCGTGCTGGCGGACACGAAGATGCCGGAGATGGACGGCTTCGAGCTCTGCAAGACGCTCAAGTCCGACGAGCGCTTCAAGTCCATCCCCTTCGTCTTCCTGACGAACCAGAAGTCGGTCGAGTTCAAGGTGCGCGGCCTTGAGCTCGGCAGCGACGACTACCTGACGAAGCCGATCTACATCAAAGAGATCGTCGCCCGCGTGAAGATGATCCTTCAGAAGGCCGAGAAGGAACGCATCGAGAAGCGCGAGACGACCAAGGGCGGCTTCGCGGGCAGCCTCGCCGACATGGGCGTCGTGGACCTGGTCCAGACCTTCGAAATCGGCCGCAAGACGGGCGTCATCGCCATCCAGGGCGAGCGCACCGGCACCGTCTACTTCAAGGAAGGCCGCGTCGTGGACGCGGAGCTGGGTCGGCTCAAGGGCGAGAACGCCTTCTACCGGCTGCTCAACACGTTCGAAGGTCAGTTCGACGTGCAGTTCACCACGCTGGACAGGCCCGAGCGCATCGAGGTCTCCACGCAGGGCCTGCTCATGGAGGGCATGCGCCGGCTCGACGAGTGGGGCCGGATGCTCGAGCAGCTTCCGCCGCTGGAGACGGTCTTCGAGATCGACTACCACCAGCTGGCGGATCGCCTGTCGGAGATCCCCGATGAAGTGAACGGCCTCCTGCGCCTGTTCGACGGCAAGCGCGCGCTGTCGCGCGTGGTGGAGGACTCGGACTTCGAGGACCTGGCCGCGCTGGGCATCATCAGCAAGCTGTACTTCGAGGGGCTGATCCGCGAGCTGGGCAACGCGCCGCTGGAGCCCGTGCAGAGCAGCAAGCCCGGCATCGAGCAGTGGCTCAACGCCGCCCCGCCCATCCCGGTGGAGGTCGCGCCCGCGCCCGTCGAAGCCGCGCCCGTGGAGGCCACCCCCCCGGAGCCGGAGCCCGCGCCCGTGGCGGAGGCCGCGCCCCTGGAGGACGTGGCGCCCGAACCGGAGCCCGCGCCCGTCGAGGACGTCACGCCCGTCGCGGACGTGGCACCCCCGCAGGCCGGGGTGCAGCCGGCGCAGGTCATCCTCTTCCCGCCGCGCTCCCGTCCCGGCGAAGGCGCTCCTCCGCCCCCCGCGTTCGAGCAGGAGGCGGGAGAGCCCGTCGTCCCGCCGCTGTCGCAGGAAGGGTCCGCCTTCCTCGTGGAGCCGCCCCCGGCGCACCGCGCGGTGGACCACGCGCGGCGCAGCCTGCTGCTCGACTGGGGCCGGGTGGACACGGAGGGCCTGAGCGCCTCCAGCACCTGGGGCCCCGGCTCCATCTGGTCGCCGGCGCCCCGCGCGCCCGTCTCCCCGCAGGGCCCCGCCGTCACGCCCGCGCCGTCCGCCGCGCTCGCGCCCGTCGCCGCGCCGCCGCTCACGCGCGCGCCCATCTTCGGGGGCGCCGCCACCGAGCCCAGCCCGCTGGCCCCCGTGCCGCCGCCGACGCCCGCGCCGCCTTCGTCCGAGGTCACGCTGGTCAGCGGCCACGGCGTCACCCACGAGGAGGCGGCCACCGACCTGGAGCCGATGGACGAGGCCTCGGAAGCGGCCCCGCCCCAGCAGCTCGCGCTGCCCCCGTATCCGGGACACGGCATCGTCCCGCCCCAGGTGGGACCCGCGAGCCTCAACGTCGAGTTCCCCGCGACGACGCCCTTCGAGGCGACCGCGCCCGCCGTCGTCGCGCCGGTGGAGCCCGTGGCGTCGGTGGAGCAGGAGCTGCCGGTGTCGGAGGCGTCCTTCACGGATCCCCCGCCCCCGGAGCCCGTGCCCGCGCCGGTCGCGCCCGCGGTGACGGCCCCGGTCGCGGCCTCCGCGCCGTCGACCCCGAAGAAGCAGGCGCACGACGAGGACGACGCGGCCCTGCACGCCGCGCTGAAGCCCAAGCGCACGGGCCTCTACGTCGCGGGCGGGCTGGTGCTCCTGGCGGCCGTGGCCGCGGTGGTCATCTCCCGGGGCTCGGGCACTGAGACGCCCCCGGTGCTGACTCCGAAGGAGACGCCGGCCCCGAAGCCGGTGGAAGCGCGCAAGCCTCCGGAGACCCCGACGCCTCCGGCGGTCGTCCCGCCCGTGAAGACCGTGGAAGCCCCGGTCGAGGCCCCGGTGGACGCGGGCACCCCGCCTCCCCAGACGGTGGCCGTCGTGGCCGCGCCGGATGCGGGCGCCCCCGTGAAGCCCGTCACGCCGGAGCCCGTCCCGGTCCCCGCTCCGCCCGACGCGGCGCCCAAGGCCACCTACGCGGATCTGATCAAGGAAGGCCGCACGGCCATGGGCAGCAAGCGCTGGAAGTCGGCGGTGGCGGCCTACCGCAAGGCGCTCGTGCTCAACGCGGACTCGACGGAAGCCAAGGCCGGCCTGGGCATCTCGCTCGCCAACAACAGCAACGCGAGCGAGGCGGGCTTCCGGGAGGCGGCCAGGCTGCTCCAGGACGTGGTCCGCGAGGAGCCGAAGAACGCGAAGGCCTGGTTCTGGCTGGGCAGCTCGCTCCAGCTCTCCGGTCAGGAACCCCGAGCGGCCGAGGCCTATAAGAAGTATCTGTACCTGGAACCGACGGGGAGCTCGGCGGAAGAGGTGCGCGTCCTGCTCAAGGGGATGGGCACCTAGGCGACCGTCGTTCCGCCTCTCCCGTCCTTCCTGGAGTCGTCGTGCTCGTCCTCGGACTCGAAACCTCGTGCGATGAAACCGCCGCCGCCGTCGTGGAGGATGGCCGGCGCGTGTTGTCGGACGTCGTCTCCACGCAGGTGGACATCCACCGCCGGTGGGGCGGCGTGGTGCCGGAGCTGGCCAGCCGCAACCACATCGTCCAGGTGATGCCCGTGCTCCACGAGGCCCTCACCCGCGCGGGCAAGACGCTGGACGACATCGACCTGCTGGCCGTCACGTCCGGCCCCGGCCTCATCGGCGCGCTGCTCGTGGGGCTCCAGGTGGCCAAGGGCCTGAGCCTCGCCACCGGCAAGCCCTTCGTCGGCGCCAACCACCTGGAGGGGCACCTGCTCGCCATCCGCCTGCTGGAGGACGCGCCCTCGCCGCCGTTCCTGGGGCTGGTGGTGTCCGGCGGGCACACGAGCCTCTACGAGGTGCGCGACTACGGGAACTACCGCCTCATCGGCCGCACGCGCGACGACGCCGCGGGCGAGGCCTACGACAAGACGGCGCGCATCCTGGGCCTGCCGTACCCCGGCGGGCAGCCCATCGACGAGCTGGCGCAGCAGGGCAACCCGGAGGCCATCCGCTTCCCGCGCGCGCTGCCGGGCGACAACTTCGACGTGTCCTTCTCCGGCCTGAAGACGGCGGTGCTGCACCACGTGCAGAAGCACGGCGTCCCGGAGGGGCAGGCGCTCCACGACCTGTGCGCGTCGTTCCAGGAGGCGGTGGCGGACGTGCTGTCGAAGAAGCTGGTCGCCGCGGCGAAGCGGCTGGGCCACACGCAGCTGGTGCTGTGCGGCGGCGTGGCGGCCAATTCGCGGCTGCGGGCCCTGTGCAAGCAGCGCGCGGAGGAGCGCGGGCTGCGCATGTTCCTGCCCCCGGTGCGGCTGTGCACGGACAATGGCGCGATGATCGCCGTCGCGGGGTATGAAGCGTGGCGCCGCGGTCTGCGCGGTGACTTCCGCCTCGCGGCCGACCCCGCCTGGCGCATGGAGTAGGGAAGGGAATCCCCCAAGTGGAATCGCCGCGCGAAATCCTCAAGCGCCACGGCCTGCGCGCCAAGCACAGCTGGGGCCAGAACTTCCTCGGAGACGCGGACGCGCTCCAGTCCATCGCGGACGCGCTGGAGCTGCGCCCCGGTGAGCCCGTGGTGGAGCTGGGCCCGGGCCTGGGCCACCTCACGCGCTTCCTCGCCGCCACCGGCGCGCAGGTGACGGCCGTGGAGCGCGACCGCGACATGGTGGCCGTGCTGGAGAAGGAGGCCATCCCCGGCGTGCGCGTGGTGTCCGGCAACGCCGCCACGGTGGACTTCGCCCAGGTGTCCGGCGCGCCGGAGGTCGCCCTGGTGGGCAACCTGCCTTATCACCTCACCAGCCCCATCCTCTTCCAGGTGCTCGCGCAGCGCGCCCACCTGTCGCGCGCCGTCTTCACCCTCCAGAAGGAGGTCGTGGTGCGCCTGGCCGCCGAACCCGGCAACCGCGACTACGGCCTGCTCACGGTGCTGCTCGGCCTGCACTTCGACATCGAGCAGGTCCTCACGCTGGAGGCGTGGCGCTTCCATCCGCCCCCGAAGGTGGACTCCGCGGTGCTGCGCCTCACGCGGCTGTCCAAGCCCCGCGCGCCGCTGGTGGACGAGGCCCGCTTCACCCGGCTGGTGAAGGCCGGCTTCGCGCAGCGCCGCAAGACGCTGATCAACTCGCTCAAGTCCGACAAGGGGCTCGCGACGCCGGAGGCGATGCTCGCCGCGCTCCAGACGGCGGGCATCGACCCGGGCCGCCGCGCGGAGACGCTGTCGCCCGCGGAGTTCGCCGCCATCGAGCGCGCATTGGGCCCCGTCACCGCGATGGCGCCTCCGCCTCCGGACGCGCCCGAGGCCGACACGGACTCCGGAGCGGACGCGGACTAGCGGTTCAGTGCTTCTGGCCCAGCGCGGCCAGGAGCCCACCCTGCTGGGCGAGGAAGGCGCGGAACTCGCCCTCGTCGATGCGCAGGCGCGCGAGCACCGCGCTGAGCACCTCGTCCACGGAGCCGTCCGGGCGGCGCTTCAATTCGAAGGCCGTCTTGAGCAGGGCCACGCCATAGAGTGGATCCACGTCCACCGGAGGTGCGGGCGGGGCCGTGGCCGGACGCTGTGCGGGCGCGGCTTCCTCGTGCGCCTCCAGTTCCACCACCGCCGTCTTCACCCGCTGCCTGCCGCGCATCTGGCCGACCACTCCCGTTGTCCGTGCCTGTTGGCGGGCACCGTAGGGGATGGCCCGGGGGCAGTGCAAGGCCGGGATGGGCCGGCGAAAATTGCCGGATGCGCGAGGGCATGGTTGTGTTATCCGCCCCCCGCGCGCATGCGCCGCATGCGTTGTCACCGGGGGCGGAGGCCTCGGGCCGATGGACCACCGCTACATCGTCGTCGAAGGGCCCATCGGCGTGGGCAAGACGAGCCTCGCCAACCTCCTCACGGAGCGCCTGGGCAGCCGCCGCATCCTCGAAGTGGTGGAGGAGAATCCCTTCCTCTCCAGCTTCTACGCGGACCGGCAGAAGTTCGCGTTCCAGACGCAGGTGTTCTTCCTGCTGTCGCGCTTCCGCCAGCAGCAGGAGCTGTTCCAGCAGGACCTGTTCCGCTCCGTCACGGTCAGCGACTACCTGTTCGCCAAGGACCGCATCTTCGCCAACCTCACGCTGGCGTCGGACGAGCTGGCCCTCTACGACCGCGTCTTCGAGGCGCTGGGGCCCCGCGTCACCCGGCCCGACCTGGTCATCTACCTCCAGGCGCAGCTGGACGTGCTCCTGCACCGCATCAGGAAGCGCGGCCGTGAGTTCGAGCGCAAGTTCGACGCGGGCTACCTGGAGTCGCTCACGCACGCCTACAACGACTTCTTCTCCCACTACACGGACACGCCGCTGCTCATCGTGAACACCTCGGAGATCGACTTCGTGCACAACGAAGGCGACCGCGAGGAGCTGATGCACGCCATCCAGACGGCGAAGCCCGGCGTTCAGCACTACGTGCCCAAGGCGTCCCGGCGGCCCTGACGCCGCCCGCCTGCCCGGGCGGTTCATCGTGCGGTGATCCCCCACGGAGGCCCGGGGGGCGTTAGAGTGCACCTTCGTGGAACCCTGGCCTCCGGCGATCCCCCTGGGGACGGCGAGGGGCCTGACGCTCCACGAGGCTGTCCCACCCGTCTCCACAGGAGGTGAACCGTGAAGGACAAGGTCACCATCCACACGCTGAAGCGCCTGAAGCAGTCCGGTCAGAAGATCTGCATGGTCACCGCCTACGACGCGACGTTCGCGCGCATCCTCGACGAGGGTGGGGCGGACGTCCTCCTGGTCGGTGACTCGCTGGGCATGGTCATCCAGGGGCAGGACTCCACGCTCCCGGTGACGATGGACCAGATGGTCTACCACTCGGCCGCGGTGAGCCGGGGCGCGAAGCGGGCGCACGTCGTGGGCGACCTGCCCTTCATGAGCTACCAGGTGTCGCCGCAGGAGGCGGTGCGCAACGCCGGCAGGCTCGTGGCCGAAGGCAACGTGGGCAGCGTGAAGCTGGAGGGTGGCGCGGAGTTCGCCGACACCGTGCGCGCCATCGTGCGCGCCAGCATCCCCGTCATGGGCCACCTGGGGCTGACGCCGCAGTCCGTGCACAAGATGGGCGGCTACGTGGTGCAGGGCCGCGACGAGGACGCCGCGCGCCGCATGCTGGATGACGCGCTGGCGCTGGAGGAGGCCGGGGCGTACGCGCTGGTGCTGGAGGGCGTGCCGCTGGAGCTGGCGCGCACCATCACCCAGAGCCTGAAGATTCCAACCATCGGCATTGGCGCGGGCAAGCACTGTGATGGCCAGGTGCTGGTCTGCTACGACCTGCTGGGCATGAACCCGGACTTCAAGCCGAAGTTCGTCAAGCGCTTCGCCAACCTGCACGGCAACATCACGGAAGCGGCGAACACGTACTTCGCGGAGGTCCGCGCGGGCACGTTCCCCGACGAGGACCACAGCTTCAAGGCGAACAAGAACGTCCGCCTCGTGGCCGCGACGCCCGTGGGCCCCGGAGTGGTGGATGCGCCCGCCGAGGGCGTGGAGAAGGTCGGCGCCATCTACGGGGCCCCGGTCTAGCCATGGCCCCTCGCGTCCTGCGCACCGTGCCGGAGGTGAAGGCCTGGGTGGAGACCCTCCAGCAGGAGGGCCGCCGCCTGGCGCTCGTGCCCACCATGGGCTTCCTCCATGAGGGCCACGTCTCGCTCATGAGGGAGGGCGGCCGGCGCGCGGACGTGGTGGCTGCCTCCATCTTCGTGAACCCCACGCAGTTCGGTCCCCGCGAGGACCTGGCGCGCTACCCGCGCGACTTCGAGGGGGACCTGGGCCGGTGCGCGAGCGCGGGCGTGGAGGCCGTGTTCGCGCCCGAGCCGAGCGGGATGTACCCGCCCGGCTACCAGACCTACGTGGACGTCACCGACGTCAGCCAGGGGCTGTGCGGCGAGCGGCGTCCCGGACACTTCCGGGGCGTCGCCACCATCGTCACGCAGCTGCTGGCGCTGTTCCGGCCGAAGGTGGCGCTGTTCGGGGAGAAGGACTACCAGCAGCTCCAGGTCATCCGGGCGCTCAACCGCGACCTGCACCTGGGGGCGGACATCGTGGGCATGCCCACGGTGCGTGAAGCGGACGGGCTGGCGATGAGCAGCCGCAATGCCTACCTGTCCGCCGACGAGCGCCAGCGGGCGCTCGCCCTGTCGAAGGGCCTGCGAGCGGCCCAGGCCCTGCTGTCCTCCGGCACGCGGGACACGGGCGTGCTGGTGGACGCCGTCCGGCGCGAGCTGAAGGCGGCGGACCTGCGCGAGGACTATGTGGAGGTGCGGGACGCGGAGACGCTCTCGCCCCTCGGGACAGTGGCGCCGGGCCAGACGGCGCGCGTGCTGGTGGCGGCCTTCTGTGGCGCCACACGGCTCATCGACAACATGCCCCTGGACGGTTAGGAGACTCGGGACACGTTATGGCCGGAAAGTCGAAGGGTGTGGGTGCGGAGCCGGGGGTGAAGGTCATTGCCGAGAACCGGCGTGCGCGCTTCGACTACACGGTGGACGACACGATCGAAGCGGGGCTGTCGCTCACCGGGAGCGAGGTGAAGTCTTTGCGGGATGGAATCGCCAACCTGTCGGACGCCTATGCGCTGCAGAAGGGCACGGAGCTGTTCCTGCTCAATGCGCACATCGGCTCCTACAAGGCGGCGAGCGTGTTCGACCACCTCCCCACCCGGGGCCGGAAGCTGCTGATGCACCGGACGGAAATCGACCGCTGGACGGCGAAGGTCCGCGAGCGCGGTTACTCCATCATCCCGCTCGTGCTGTACTTCAGGAAGGGACGGGCCAAGGTGGAACTGGCCCTGTGCCGCGGCAAGACGCACGAAGATCGCCGTCACGACATCAAGGAACGGGAGACGAAGCGGGAGATGGACCGGGAAGTGCGCCGTCGTTGAGGGGCGCGCCCGAATTTCCCCGCTGACAGGCTGGAATGGACAAGAAGGTTTCCGACAAGAAGGAGCGGCTCCTGGCCGCGCTGGATCAGGGGATGGTGATGATCCACCTGGACGCGCGCCGCCCCGGCGTGCTCGTCCCCGCCAGCCTCCGAGGCGAAGCGCACCTGCGCCTCAACCTCTCCTACCGCTTCGAGCCGCCCGACCTCACGGTGGGCGAGTGGGGCGTGCGCTCCACGCTGAGCTTCTCCGGTTCGCGCTTCACGGTGGCGGTG
Source organism: Corallococcus sp. BB11-1 (assembly GCF_026626625.1). Taxonomy (NCBI): domain Bacteria; kingdom Pseudomonadati; phylum Myxococcota; class Myxococcia; order Myxococcales; family Myxococcaceae; genus Corallococcus; species Corallococcus sp. BB11-1. Next base: position 348,790 of record NZ_JAPNJY010000035.1, read on the forward strand.
CCCTGGTCGGCGCTGTTCGCCATCGCCAGCCACGTGACGAAGGAGTTCTGGATGTACCCGGAGGAGATGCCGCCAGAGCTGCTCCAGCAGCCCCCGGTGGCGTCCGCCTCCGTCGTGCGTCCGCCGCAGCCTGTTCCGGTGCCCATGCCCGTCGCCGCGGAGCGCCCCCGCGCCTTCCTGCGCGAAGTGCAGAGCGAACACTCCGACGAGCCTGAGACGCGCCCGGAGGTCGCGGCCGTGCCCGCACCCGCGCCCGAGGGAGGCCCGCCCGAGGAGCCACAGCCCCCGCGCCGCGGTCACCTGCGGCTGGTGAAGTAGGGCCGGCCCCCCTCAAGGGGCCGGGGGCGGCACGGCGGGCCTCAGCGCCGCAACTGGGCGTCCAGGTCCGCCTTCTTGCCGCCCATGAACGAGCCCGTCCACATGCGGTGCCCTCGCAGCTTGATCTGCACGGGGACGGAGCGGGGCGGGTAGACGTTGTCCATCACCAGCGGCGTCACGCCCACCTCCACGCCGTCCACCGTCACCTGCGCCCCGGGGGGCTCGCTGCGGATGGACAGCGGAGGAGGCGGCTGGAGGCTCTTGAGCTTCTCCATGATCTGGGCTTCGTAGCGCGGCCACAGGAACATCACGCTGCCCGCGAGCACCGCGGTGACCCCGAACAGCGCCACCGTCCGTCCCCAGCGTCCACGCCTGCGCGGAGAGGCTGGGACGGGCGGTTCCAGCTCCCATGACGTGCCCTCCGGACGGGGGGCGCGCTCCTCCAGCTCCAGGTCGCCCGCGCCGGCCTGCTGGATGCTGGGGCGGCTGCTGTGCCCGGCATCGTCGAAGTCCGCGAGCGACTGCTGGACCCGCTCCTCGCTGTTCGTGTGCGCCGCGCCTGACGCGGAGCCCCGGGGCCCACCGGGCAAGGCGCGCCCCCCCGACGCCACGGCTCCGGGAGCCCCCTGGCGCACGGCACCCGGTGCCGGACGTCCGTGCGCGCCAGGAACTCCCATGGCGGTGGAGGTGTCGGCGGCGGAGCTCCAGGGCGCGGACGCCGGCCCCTGCGTGCACGCTTCACAGGGGGCGGTTGGCGAAGCCAGGGCGGCGCCGCACAGCGCGCAGGCGTGGATCACCTCGCCCGAGGCGGACAGCGCCAGCCCGCCGGGGCTCGGGTTCCACGGCTCTTCTTCGTCACGGCCCACGGGCACGGCCGCCGTACCCGCCGTCCACGGCGGCATGCCCGAACCGAAGGGCGACGTCCCCGTGCCGGCCCTTGGGGCCCCGCTGCCCTGACGCCCGGCGGCGGAGTCCATGACCGACGCGGAGGGCGCCTGCGCGCTCTCGCGAGGCCCGGCGGACGTCACGAACGACACGGCCGCGCCCTTCATGTCGCCACCCTCCAGGGCCGCGGCCCGGGCCACTTCTCCCACGGAAGGAGGCAGCCGCACGCCGCGCAGGAACGAGGCCAGGGCGTGCGACGATGCGGGCTCTCCTGCCTGCGCGAGCCACCGCGCGAGCGCCTCGGACACGTCCTCCGGCTCCGGGAAGCGGCTCTCCGGGTCGCGCGACAGCATGCGCAGCACCAGCGTGGCCAGCGACGCCGGCACGTCCGGCAGCGACGCGGGCGCCCGGTTGAGGATGGAGTACGCCACCGCCACCGGCTCCGCGGAGGGGCCGAACGGGTGCTGCCCGGCGAGCAGCTCCGACAGGATGATGCCCAGCGAGAACTGGTCGCTGCGCGCCGTGGCGGGCGCGCCCTTCAACACCTCCGGCGCTGCGTAGGGCACCTTGCCCTTGAAGGCCCCCGGCTCGGTGCGCGAGATGCCCTCCATCCGCGCGATGCCGAAGTCGGTGACCTTCACCTCCCCTTCGCGCGACACCAGCAGGTTGGACGGGGACACGTCCCGGTGCGCGGTCATCACCGGCTGCCCGTCATGCTGGCGCCGGTACGCATGGAGCAGGCCCGCCTGGGCCTGGCTCGCGATGAACACGGCCAGGTGTGGCGGAAAGCGCAGCCCCTGCCGGTTCACCGCCCGCAGGAGCGCGCCCAGGTCCCAGCCGTCCACCAGCTCCATCACCAGGAAGAGCCCCTCGGAGCCCTCGCCCACGTCGTGCACGGTGACGATGTTCTGGTGCTGCAGCAGCATGGCCAGCCGCGCCTCCGCGACGAACATGCTCGCGATGCCCGGCTCGCGCGCCAGGTGCGGCAGCACGCGCTTGATGGCCACGGTGCGCTCGAAGCCCTCCGCGCCCTTCGCCACCCCCAGGAAAAGCTCCGCCATGCCACCCGTGGCCAGCGGTTGCAGCAGCCGATAGCGCGAAGTCACGAAGTGCTCCGAAAGGTATTGGGGCTTCAGCCCTGGGACTGGGTGATGTCGCGCAGGTGCTTCCACGGATAGATGCCCGTGTTGTGCTGGTCGCTGAAGACGAACGCGAGCGCGTAGTTGCCCACCGGCTGCATCTGCAACACGCGCAGGTTCGCGGGCACCTGCGCGGGGTCCAGCGTCCGCTTCGCCGTCCATTCGTCCACGCACGCGGCGCACGGGCACTGCTGGCGCAGCACCTGCGCGGTGGCGCTCGTCGTCACGCCGTCATCCCACGTGAGCGTCAGCGATTCTCCGTCCGCGGACAGCCGGGCGTCCGTCGCGCTGAGGGGCTTGGCCGCGGGCTTGATGCGGTCCCAGAAGTTGCTCACCGATCCACCTTCCAGAGTCTTGGGCAGGAAGCCCCTCCCTACCATCCTTCTGGCGGGGTGGGGGACCTGCCGCGCGCGCCCGGCGAAGGACGCGGGCGCGGGGGCGCTCAGGACGCCAGCTTGACGGGCTGCCGGTGGCCTTCCAGCCGCACGCCCCGCTGGGCGAGCACCGCGCGCAGGGCCAGCACCACCTTCGGGTCCAGCTGCGCGCCGCTCAGGTTGTCCAGGATCTCCATCGCCTTCTCCAGCGGCATGGCCTTCTGGTAGGGGCGCGTGGAGGTGCACGCATCGAAGGTGTCCGCGCACGCGACGATGCGCGCCAGCAGCGGGATGGACTCCCCCTTGAGCTTGTCCGGGTAGCCCGTGCCGTCCCAGCGCTCGTGGTGGTGGCGCACGCACGCGCGCACCGGCCCCAGGAACGTCACCGGCCCGATGATGGCGTCACCGATGGCGGGGTGCTCCCGCATCGTGGCCATCTCCTGATCCGTCAGCCGGGACTGCTTGGTGAGGATGCTCTCCACGATGCCAATCTTCCCGATGTCGTGGAGGATGCCGCCGTACTGCAACTGCCGCAGCTCACGCTCGGTGAGCTTCAGCTCCCTGCCGATCTCCACCGCCACGTCGCCCACCCGCTGGCTGTGGCCGCGCGTGTACGCGTCCTTGGAGTCGATGGAGTTGGCCAGCGCGACGATGGTCTCCAGGTAGCCCTTCTCCAGGCTCTCGTAGAGGCCGCGCGTCTCCATGTCGTACGCGAGCAGCTGCTTGCTCATGTAGTTGAACGTCTGGGCCAGCTCCCCCAGCTCGTTCTTCTGGCGCAGGTTCACCTCCACGCCGAACTTGCCGCGCGCCAGCTCCAGCGACGTCGCCATGAAGGTCTTCAGGGGCTGCGTCAGGTTGCGGGAGAAGATGGCCGCCAGCACCAGCGCGACCAGGATGGCGCCGCCCAGGCCCGCCAGGATGCGCCGCTCCATCGTCTCCACCTGCCGGTAGGCGTGCTCCACCGGCTGCTCGGACACGATGGCCCAGCCCGCCTCCGGCAACACGGAGTACGCCGCCACCACCGCGTCGCGTCCCTCGCCGAAGTTGCCCACGTGGAACAGCTCCGTGTCGGGGGTGCCTTCGCGCTGTTTGATCAGATGCGCCAGGGGCGTCCGCTTCGACACGTCCTCGCCCACCGCGCCCAGGTCTCCGCCGCCGGTGATGAGCCGCCCGTGCCGGTCCGCCAGGTACGCGAACCCCGTGCTCCCCACGCGCTCCTGCGCCAGCATCTGCCGCAGGCCCGCGAGCGTCAGGTCCGCCGCCATGTAGCCCTGCACCGGGTCCCCCACCGGGAACGCCAGCGTCACCACTGGACCGCCGCCACCCGGGGACGCCACCACGTCCGAATAGCGCACCCCCGTCAATCCCGCGTTGAGCAGGGCCCGGGCGCGCTCCTCGTGCTCGGCCACCGCGCTGGGCGCCATGTCGTGCACCGCGAAGGCCTGGAGGCCCGGCTGCCGCTGCTTGTCCGCGCTGAACACCGTGAGCGCCAGCACCTCCTGGCGCTGGTTGAGCACCGCCGCGATGTGCGAGCGCTGCGTGTCGCGCGGCAGGGTGAAGAAGCCGCCCGGCACGCTGGACAGCCCCACCACCATCTCCGTGGGGTCCTCCAGGAAGCGCTCGGCCTTGAGCCGCAGCTGCTTCACGCGCTCCTGCGCCAGCTCCTGCGCGTCGCGGATGAGCAGCTCGCGCGTATGCGACACCGACAACCAGCCCACCATCACCGTGGGGATGATGCTGACCACGAGCATCAGCAGGAGGATGGCTTTGAAAAGACGCACGGGCGGTCGCTCCTCACGGGCCGGCTACTTCTGCCAGCCGTCCTTCACCTTGATGTTGAGTTCGAGCGCGTCCGCGGCCAGCTCGAAGCGCCGCGCCGGCGAGGGCACGGACCGGCCCTGTCCCGGACTCACCGCCGTCACCGTCCAGCGGTAGCGGCCGGCGGGCAGCGCGGGCAGCGCCCACTGCCGGGCGCCCAGCACCTCGCGCACGGGCGAGGGCAGGGGGCCCGACTCCACCGCCTCCGGGATGACCTCCACCTCGTACCGCGTGGCGCCCTCCACCGCGGCCCACGACAGCGTCACCGGGCCCAGCAGCCCCCCGGGCGACGGCTTCAGCGTGAAGCGGTACTTGTCCGTGGGCTGCACCGGCTGGGGCGCGGGGGGCGGCTCCGGCAGGACGGTGCCCTGCTGCACCCGCACGGACTCGCCGCTGGCCAGGACGCGGGTGGCGTGCTGCGCCTCCACGGTGACGGGCGGCCCCTGGCGGTGGGTGACGGTGGTGGTGCCGCCGTCGTGGCCCACCTCCACGGTGAAGAGGGAGGGCTGGGGCGGGTTGAGCAGCGCCCAGGCCTCGTCCGCCTTGTGCAGCGCGTCCGCGTAGCGCGCCTGCTGGAAGTGCGCCTCGGCGTCCTTCAGCCGGTCCTCGGCCTCGCGGCGCCGGGCGTCGTCCGGGGCGGCCTTCACCGCCGCGCGCGACATCTCCAGCGCCTTGCGCGCCGTCTGCGGCACCGCGCTGGGCGCCTTCGGCGTGGCCCCTGAACCGCCGCTGCCCCGGAGGGCGGTGGCCTCTGGGGCCTCGCGTCCCACCACCGTCGGGGTGGACGGCACCACGGACAGCCCCATCCACGCGCTGAGCCAGAGGGCGGCCTTCATTGGAACTCGATCTTCCTGCCAGCACGAACCGTGGCGGATGGCGTGGTGACGGACAAGGACTGCGTGGCCGGCTTCTCCAGCGTGGCGTCCACCCGTCCCCGAAGGACGGTGACATCCGTGCGCAGCTTGCTCTCCGCGATTCCCACCAGGGAATCGCCCCCCAGGTGCACCATGCTGCCGTTGGCGAACACCACCTGGGCACTGGCCCCGGACTCGGTGCGCACCTTGTCGTTCTCGTACAGCGGAAGCTCGTCCCTCGCGGCGCTCCACTCGTCCGCGATCGCGCGTTTGATCTGCACGTCTCCCTTCAGGCCCCGCAGGTGCGCGCGGGGCACGGGCGGAGGCAGCGGCGCTTCGGTGGGCCCACGCGGCTTCTCATCGGCGGTGCAGCCGAAGGGGAGGGCCGCGAGCGCGACCGCGAGCAACAAGGGAGGCCAGCGTCGTCCGTTCACCAGTGGGTCTTCCGTGGAACGGGAGTCTAACCGCAAAGCGGCCCGGGAAGGGGACACCCCCCAGGGCATCGCGACCCGGCTAGTCCAGCCGCCGGTGCTCCAGACACGGCAGGTTGCGTCGGATGCGCGCCTGCAGCTCCGGGTCCACCGGCGCCACCGCCAGCCCCTCTCCCTCGGAGGCCCGCGCCGTGACCAGACCCCAGGGGTCCACCACCATCGCGTGCCCGTACGTCAGCCGCTGGGCGGAGTGCCGCCCGCCCTGGGCCGGCGCCAGCACGTACGCCTGGTTTTCAATCGCCCGGGCGCGCAGCAGGACCTCCCAGTGGTCCTTGCCCGTCATCATCGTGAACGCCGCCGGCACCGCCAGCAGCGTCGCCCCGTCCTTCGACAGCCGCCGGTACAGCTCCGGGAATCGCAGGTCGTAGCAGACGCTCAGCCCCAGCCGGCCCACCGCCGTGTCCGCCGCCACCACCTCCGTCCCCGGCGCCACCGCCGCGGACTCCTGGTAGGTGGCACCATCACCCACATCCACGTCGAACAGGTGCATCTTCCGGTAGACGGCCAGCCGCGCGCCGTCCGGGCCGAACAGGACGCTGGTGTTGTAGAGCCGGCCGCCGGGCGCGCCCTCTTCCAGGATGGAGCCGGACAGCAGGGTGAGCTTCGTCTCCCGGGCCAGGTCCGCCATCCGGCTCAGGGTGGGGCCGTCCAGCGCCTCGGCGGCGCTGGCCCGTTCGGGCTCGGGACCCATCCAGGAGAAGTTCTCCGGCAGGCCCACCAGGCGGGCTCCCAGTCCGGCGGCCTGGCGCACGAGGCGGGCAGCCACGTCCAGGTTGTGGCCCTTGTCCGCGGTGGACACCATCTGGGCGGCGGCGATGAGGTGCATGGCGGCCTTTATAGCGTCGCTCCAGCACGCGAACCCCTGGGAATCCTTCGTTCCAGGGCTGCGTTGACCAGGAGCCTCGGGGTGTGTCCTTCCTTTACACCCCGAGGGGGCGTGTGTTACGGACGCCCCGACATTTTTCGACGCACGACATCGAAAAGTGGGCCGCCGTGCCCGCTTTTCGCGTTTTTGGAGACCTGCATCCCGGTATGGAGTCGAAGAACATCAAACAGACGGTGGAGGAACAGGCGGCGACGCTGCTCGACCCCATCGTGGCGAACGAAGGCCTGGAGCTGGTGGACCTGGAGTACGTCCGCGAGCGTGAGGGCTGGGTGTTGCGGTTGTTCATCGACAAGCCAGGTGGCCGGGTGGGTCTGGAGGAGTGCTCCCAGGTGTCGCGCGCCGTGGATCCGGTGCTCGACGTGGAGGACTTCATCCCCCAGGAATACAGCCTGGAGGTTTCCAGCCCCGGCGTGAACCGGCCGTTGAAGAAGCCGGTGCACTTCGAGCGGGTGAAGGGACAGAAGGTCAAGGTGAAGACCTTCGGTCCGTTGGGCGATCCTCCGCGAAAGAACTTCGCCGGAACGCTCACCGACGTGGCGGCCGACGCCATTTCCGTGGACGTGGAAGGGGGCGGCAACTTCCGCATCCCCTTCAAGGACATCGCCAAGGCCAATCTGGAGTTCGAGTTCTAGTCGTCGACATACAGGGGACCCTGATCGCGCCAGGGCCGCCCGTGGACCCATTTTAGGAGAACGTCATGGCAACCCCAGCCAACCCGGCCGTCAACCTCAACCTCGTTCTGGACCAGGTCGCCAAGGACAAGGGCATCGAGCGGGCTGTGCTCATCGCGACCCTCGAGGACGCGATGAAGACCGCGGCCAAGAAGCACTTTGGCCAGGAACGCAACCTCGAGGCCAAGTACGACCCGGACAAGGGCGTGGTGGAGCTGTTCCAGGCCATCACCGTCGTCGACCAGATCGTCGACCCCATCCAGGCGGTCAACCAGATCGCCATGGAAGAGGCCCACAAGAAGGGCATGGAAGTGGAAGCCGACGACGAGCTCGTCTTCCAGATCTTCTACCGTGACGAGGACGCTGCGGAGGCCAAGGCCCAGGACGACCAGTACGGGGACATCCTCCGGCTGAAGACCTTCCGCCGCGGCTTCGGCCGCATCGCGGCCCAGACGGCCAAGCAGGTCATCCTGCAGCGCACGCGGGACGCCGAGCGCGAGAACGTCTTCAACGAGTACCGCGACCGCAAGAACGAGATCGTCACCGGCATCGCCCGCCGGTTCGAGCGCGGCAACATCGTGGTGGACCTGGGCCGCGCGGAAGCCGTGCTGCCCGTGCGCGAGCAGGTCCCGCGTGAGACCTACCGCCCGGGCGACCGCGTCCAGGCCTACGTGCTGGACGTGCTGCGCGAGTCCAAGGGCCCGCAGATCGTCCTGTCGCGCGCGTCCGTGAACCTGCTCACCAAGCTCTTCGAGATGGAGGTGCCGGAGATCGCCGAAGGCATCGTCGTCATCGAGGCGGCGGCCCGCGAGCCCGGTGGCCGCGCGAAGATCGCCGTGTCCAGCCGTGACTCGGACGTGGACCCGGTGGGCGCGTGCGTCGGCATGAAGGGCAGCCGCGTGCAGGCGGTGGTGCAGGAGCTTCGCGGGGAGAAGATCGACATCGTCCCCTACGACGAGGATCCGGCCCGCTTCGTGTGCTCGGCCCTGGCCCCCGCGGAGGTCAGCCGCGTCATCATCGACGAGGCGAACCACGCCATGGAGCTCATCGTCCCGGACGACCAGCTGTCGCTCGCCATCGGTCGGCGCGGGCAGAACGTGCGCCTGGCCGCCCAGCTGACCGGCTGGAAGCTGGACATCAACAGCGAGAGCCGCGTGCGGGAGATGCGCGAGTTCGCGAGCCGCTCGCTGGGCGCGCTGCCGGGCGTCAACGAGATGCTGGTGGAGACGCTCTACGCCCACGGCTTCCGGCAGGCGAGGGACGTGGCGGACGCGAACGCGGAGATGCTGGCGCAGATCCCCGGCATCGACCCCGCCCGCATTCCCTCCATGCAGGAGGAGGCGCGCAAGCGCATGGTGGAGGACCAGCAGGAGCTGTCGCGCATGGACCACGAGCGCGAGCAGGCCCGCCTGGCCGAGGCCCGCCGCCACCCGGACGAGCTGTCCCAGCCGGAGCGCATGGCGCGCGTGCGCGGCGTTGGCGAGAAGACCATCGAGCAGCTCATCCTCGCCGGCTACCGCACGGTGGAGGACATCGCGAACGAGAAGGACCTCACCCGCCTGGGTGACGTGCCAGGGGTGGGCATCAAGAAGGCCCGCCAGCTCAAGAGCGCCGCGGAGAACTACCTTGTGGAAGAGGCCAAGCTCCGCGCGGAACTGAACGCGGAGAGGAGCCTGCTGGCGTCGGCCGGCGGCTCGGAGGGCGCGGAAGCGGCCAAGGCACCGTAAGCTGGAGGGGGACGGGGAGATGCGCCGCGCAACGAAACGGCCTGGGACACATCCGATTGAAATCACGACGTCAGGTCCGGTCAGGACCTGCGTCGGGTGCGGTTCGCGCAAGGCACAGGCGGAACTCACCCGGTTCGTGGTAGGTCCCCAGGGCGGCGTGGTGGCGGACAGGCAGCGAAGGCTGCCGGGGCGGGGGGCGTACCTGTGCGGTGCCGGTTGTTTGACGGCAGCGCTCAAGCGTAAGGCGCTGGGCAGGGCCTTCCGAGGCAAGGCGGGGCAGGTTGACCCGTCGCAGCTCGGACAGGCTTGGGAGTGAGGGCGGGTGGGTGGAGAGGTTGCGGGGGGGCGGCTGTTAAGCACCACTCGCACACAATTTCGGCTTTGGACTAGGGTGCTCGGCCTCGTCGCTGGCGGAGCAGAAGGCCAATCAAGGTATGTCGAAGAAGCGCGTTCACGAAATCGCCAAGGAGCTCAAGAGCCACGGGATTGAGCTCGACAACAAGGAGGTCGTGACCGAGCTCGCCGGGCTGGGTTACGACGTCAAGAGCCACTCGTCCTCGCTGGATGACGACCAGGCCACCGCCGCGGTCCAGAAGATCCTGGACAAGCGCAAGCCGAAGCAGGCCGCCGCGCCCGTCGCCGCCAAGGGGTTCGTGGTGCGCCGTCGGGTGGGTCCGCCCGCGGGTGCCTCCAACACGGAGGCCCAGGACAGCTACGCCCAGTCGAACGACCAGGGGTACGACAACCCCGACACCTCGTACGAGCAGTCCGCTTCGTCCGAGCAGCCGGAGGCCTACCAGGCCCCCGCCGTGGAGACCGCTCCCGACGCCGTGGAGCAGGCCCCCCAGGCGAACGTCGCTCCGGAGGCGCCCGCCGTGACGGCCGCGTCCCCCGAGACCGCCGCCACCCCCGCCGCTCCGGAGGCGCCGTCCGCCCCCGAGACCCCGGCGACGCCGTCCGTTTCCGCAACCCCGCCCGTGACGCCGCCTTCCACTCCGCCGACCGCGGCCGTGGTGGAGACGCCGCGGGCCGCCGCGCCGACCCAGGCTCCGGCGACACCGCGCACCCCTGCTCAGGAGAGCACCCACTTGCCCAACCCCCCTACGCGCTCGCCGGTTCCGCCCACCGCACGGACGCCTTCTACGTCGACGTCCGCGACGGTCATCTCCCGCGGTCCCGGTTACGTGCAGCGCCCGGGCTCGACGGGTGGGCGCCCTGGTGGCCCCCCGGGCAGTCGCCCCGGAGGCCCCGGTGGACCTGGCGGTCGTCCCGGAGGGCCGGGGGGGCCTGGCAGCCGTCCTGGCGCGCCCATGCAGGGTCGCCCGGGTGGGCCGCCCATGCAGAGCCGTCCGGGAGCGCCCATGCAGGCGCGTCCGGGCCAGACGGGTCCGGTGCGTCCGTCCTCGCCGCCTCCGGGCGCCGCGGGGGCCCCCGTGCAGCCCAGCGGTCCGACGATCATGGTGGGCGGCGTGCCGCACGCCCAGGTCGCGCCCACGCCGGGCGCCCAGGCGCGCCCCACGGCCACCCAGGCCGTGGTCATCTCGCGCCCGCTCATCCAGGTCCGCCGCGTCACGCCGACCACGACCCAGGCCAAGCAGTACCCCATGGCCCCGGGCCGCACGGCGCTCGGCACCGAGAAGCGCGAGTACAAGGTCGTCCCGGATCACCTGGGTCGCGGCCGTGAGCTGGTGGACGTCTCCAAGAGCAAGGAGCGTGGCCAGCGCAAGCGCACGGGAGGCCCTGAGACGACCACCGTGTCGAAGCAGGAACTGTCCGACATGGTCTGGGGCCGGATCGCGATTCCGATCCGCGGCAAGAAGCGCAAGCCGACCAAGAAGGGCGCCAAGACGCAGATCACCCAGATGGCCGAGGACAAGAAGGTCATCAAGCTCCAGGAGGGCATCAGCGTGTCCGACCTGGGCCAGCGCATGGGTGTGCGCACCACGGAGCTCATCAAGAAGCTGATGGCCATGCAGAAGATGTCCACCGCGAACTCCATCCTGGACGCGGACACCGCGGAGCTCATCGCCACCGACTACCACTGGAAGGTGGAGCGCGTGGGCTTCGAGGTGGAGGACTACCTGCCGGAGGTCGCGACCAAGGTGGAGGACGAGCGTCCCCGTCCGCCGGTCATCACCATCATGGGCCACGTCGACCACGGCAAGACGTCCCTGCTCGACGCCATCCGCCAGGCCAGCGTGGCCGCGGGCGAGGCGGGCGGCATCACCCAGCACATCGGCGCGTACAGCGTCACGACGGCGCGCGGCGACGTCACGTTCCTGGACACGCCGGGCCACGAAGCCTTCACGTCCATGCGCGCCCGTGGCGCCAACGTGACGGACATCGTGGTGCTCGTGGTGGCCGCGGACGACGGCGTGATGCCCCAGACCATCGAGGCCATCAAGCACGCCAAGCAGGCCGAAGTGCCCATCGTCGTCGCCATCAACAAGGTGGACGTGCCGGGCGCGAACCTGGACCGCGTGAAGAAGGACCTGGCCAGCCACGAACTGGTCCCGGAAGAGTGGGGCGGCGACACCATCATGGTGCCCGTCTCCGCGAAGACGAAGCAGAACCTGGACCTCCTCCTGGAGAACCTGGCGCTGCAGGCGGAGGTGTTGGAGCTGACGGCCAACCCCACCCGTCCGTCCGTGGGCGCCATCGTGGAAGCCAAGCTGGATCGTGGCCGCGGTCCCGTGGCCACGGTGCTGGTGCAGGAGGGCACGCTCAAGCTGGGCGACGCCATCGTCACCGGCACGCACTACGGCCGCGTCCGCGCCATGAACAACAGCCGTGGCGAGTCCGTGAAGGAAGTGAAGCCGGGCTACTGCGCGGAGGTCATCGGTCTGTCCGGCGTGCCCACCGCGGGTGATGCCATCAACGTGGTGGCGGACGAGAAGGCGGCCAAGCAGATCGCCGACCACCGCGGCATGAAGGAGCGTCAACAGGAACTCGGCAAGGTCAGCCGCGAGTCCCTGGAGCAGCTGTTCGCCAAGACGAAGGCGGGCGGCGGTCCCAAGGAGCTGCGCGTCGTCATCAAGGCGGACGTGCAGGGCTCGGCGGAGGCGGTGCGCCAGGCGGTGGAGAAGCTCACCACGCACAAGGTGCGGGTGGTCATCATCGACGCGGGCGTGGGCGCTGTCACCGAGACGGACGTCATGCGCGCCGCTGCTTCCAAGGGCGTCGTGCTCGCCTTCAACGTGAAGCCGGAGTCCGGTGCCGAGGCCGCGGCCAAGGTCCAGCAGGTCTCGCTTCAGAGCTACTCCATCATCTACGAGCTCATCGACGGCGTTCGCCTGGAGATGGAGAACCTCCTGGAGCCCATCCGCACCGAGCGCAAGCTGGGCCGTGCGGAAGTGCGCAACACCTTCAACGTGCCCAAGCTGGGCACCATCGCCGGTGCGGCCGTCCTGGACGGCGTCATCAAGCGCGGCTCGTTCGTGCGCCTCATGCGCGAGAACAAGCAGCTCTTCTCCGGCAAGATGGCGTCGCTCCGTCGCTTCAAGGACGACGTCAAGGAGGTCGCGCAGGGCTTCGAGTGCGGTATCGGCATCGAGAACTTCAACGACCTCAAGGCCGGCGACATCATCGAGGCCTACGAGATCGAGGAGACGCGTCAGAGCCTCTCCTGAGCCCCGCGGTACACACTCGACGGACCCCCGGGAAGGCCCCACCTTCTCCGGGGGAATGACGATGTGCCGGCGGTGGACGCACGCGGTTGATGCGCTGCGTTTCCGCCGGCCTGGGGGACCATCATGTTCGTGGGTGTCGCACGCCTGACCCTCCAGATTCCGGAGAGCGCCTCGCTGAAGTCCAAGCGACAGGTGCTCCGCCGGGTGACGGAGCGGGTGAAGGCTCGCTTCAACGTGGCCGTCGCCGAAGTGGATGACCAGGACCTCTGGCAGAAGGCTTCGGTGGCGTTGGCGGTGGTGGGCAACGACCGCCGCCACGTGGATGAGCAGCTGGAGAAGATCATCCACTTCATTGAAGAGATGTATGTCGCGCCGCTGATGGCCCGGGAGACGGAGATCCTGGGCTTCGGAGACCGGCTCTACCCGGACCAGGGCGCGGGGATGTTCCGGGCCCCGGCCAAGGTGCCGGAGCCGGACCTGGACGCCGAAGCGGGGCTTTCGCCCGAGGATGCGCACGCGCACTCGGAGGCGGCCATTGCCCGCTTCCTGCGCAGCGACCGTTCGCTGGCGGAGGCCGAGGGGCTGGGCTCCTGGGAGCAGCGGCACGAAGGCGCGGCCCCGGGGACTTCCCGGCCGGCCGCCGAAGGTGGAAATCTGTCGCTGGACGACGCGCGGGCCCGGGCCCGCGCGCTGCGCAACCCGCGAGATTGGGAGAAGAAATGACGACGCATTCACGACCCGAGCGCGTGGGGCAGGAAATCCAGGCGGCCATTGGCGCCCTGCTGACGCGGGGGGAGCTGCGCGACCCGCGCATCGGCTTCATCACCATCACCGGCGTGAAGGTGTCGCCCGACCTGCGCGTGGCGAAGGTCTTCTATTCGATGCTCGGCACCGAAGAGGAGAAGAAGGCCACCCAGGAGGGGCTGGACGCGGCCAAGGGCTTCGTGCGCCGCGAGGTGACGTCCGCCGTGAAGCTGCGCGTGTCGCCGGAGGTCTTCTTCGCCTTCGACGCCTCCGTGGGCGAGGGCGACAAGATCGACCGCCTCCTGCGCGAGGTGCGCGGCAAGGAAGGTTGGTAGAACCCAGGTCATGGACGGCGTCCTCGTCATCGACAAGCCGCTCGGTCCCACGTCGTTCGACGTGGTCCGTCAGGTGCGCAGCCTGCTGAAGGTGAAGAAGGCGGGCCACACGGGCACGCTCGACCCCATGGCCACCGGCGTGCTGCCGGTGTGCCTGGGCGAAGCCACCAAGGTGGCGGGCTACATCACCGAAGGCGACAAGGCGTACGACGCCGTGGTGCGGCTGGGCGTGGAGACGGACACCCAGGACGCCCAGGGCAAGCCGACCTCGGAGGCCCCGGTGCCGCCGCTGACGGCCGCCATCCTGGAGGCGGCGCTCGCGCCCTTCCGGGGCACCTTCGAACAGGTGCCGCCCATGTATTCGGCGGTGAAGATCGCCGGCAAGCGCCTGTATGAACTGGCGCGCGCGGGCGAAGAGGTGGAGCGCGCCAGCCGCACCGTGACGGTGCATGAGCTGGTGCTGCGCGACTTCTCCGCGGACCGGCTGACGCTGTCGGTGCGCTGCTCGAAGGGCTTCTACGTGCGCACGCTCGCGTATGACCTGGGCCGCGCGCTGGGCTGCGGGGCGCACCTGGAGGCCCTGCGGCGCACCGCGAGCGGGCCCTTCACGCTGGCGCGCGCGCTGCCCCTGGGAGAGCTGGCGTCGCTGTCGCGGGAGGCAGTAGCCGGGCGCCTGGTGTCGCTGGGCGAGGCGCTGACGGAGCTGCCCTCCGTGCGCGTGAGCGCGGAGGAGGCGAAGCGGGTGTCGCACGGCGTCCCCGTGGAGGTCGCGCCCCAGCCGGGCAAGGTGCGGGTGCTGGGCCCGGGCGGCGCGCTGCTCGCCATGGCCGAGGTGGTGGGCGGGCGGCTGCGCTACCTGCGGGTCTTCGCCTGAGTGGCCACCCGCTCGCATGACATCTCCGTGAGCGTCGCGCCGGGCCTGCGAGGCGCCTTCGACGGCCGGCGTGAGCTGACGCTGGGCGTGCCGGCAGCGGCGGGCATCGGCGACGTGGTGGAGGCGCTGCTGCGGCTGTACCCGCGCACGCGCGCCCTGCTCGCGGGGGATGGCGGTGAGCCCGGTGGCCTGTACCTGCATGTGGCCCTGGACGCGGCGTCGGCGCGGGAGCTGGCGACCGGGGAGGTGGGACTTCCCACCGGCTGCCGGTTGTACGTCTTCGCACTGTCGCGTCCCCCGAGGGGCGGACGGGCAGGCGGCGAAGGTTGACCCTACGGGGGGTGAAGCTTATAAGCGGCCCGCTCGTTAGAAGAACAATGACCGGGTCTGTACCCCTCCACGGACCCTGGCGGCGCGAGCAGTCACCCCGGAGTGGGATTCAGGAAGAAGCCCCATGTCGCTGCATCAGGATCGCAAGAGCGAGCTGGTCTCGAAGTTCCGCACCCACGAGTCCGACACGGGCTCCCCCGAGGTGCAGGTTGCGCTGCTGTCCGAGCGCATCAACATGCTCACCGAGCACTTCAAGACCCACAAGAAGGACCACCACTCCCGGCGCGGTCTGCTGAAGCTGGTCGGTCAGCGCCGCCGTCTGCTGGACTACCTCAAGTCCAAGGACGTGGCGCGCTACAAGAAGCTCATTGAGAGCCTCGGCATCCGCAAGTAGGCACTCACAAGCACCCGGGGCGCTGGCAGTCACCAGCGCCCCGCGCGTTTGCGCGGCACCGTTTTTTCCATCGCCTGGGGATTCACGCTCCAGGCGGTGGGTTGTTGGAAGTGTTCAAAGAAGCGCGGGCGTGGGTGAGGTGGCGGGCAAGGGAGTGATGGAGACGGGCTCTTTTGGTTTCCGTTCAGACCGGCCGACCTGAAGCAACGGGTGGGCGGGTGTGATCAGGGATCAAGAGGTCCGAGTCATCCCTCCGGCGCTCCGCAACGGAGCCCATTTCCGCAGTACAGGCAGCGGTGGTCTGGCACGTGCCTGCTTCAAGGCCCTGGCGACCGCTCATTCCCCAGAGGGCCCCTGTTCGGGCGGCCCGGCCCCGCTCATGCGGGCCGGCCGTGGCTGACGCGGGTCTTCGCACGCGAAGCAGGCACAGAGGCCACACGACATGTTGAAGAAGAGCGTCAAGATTGGTGAGAGCGAGCTGAGCATCGAGACGGGCCGTCTGGCCAAGCAGGCCGACGGCTCCGTGGTGGTCCGCTACGGCGACACCATGCTGCTCGTCACCGCGGTGAGCGCGCGGGAGAAGAAGGACATCGACTTCCTGCCCCTCACGGTGGAGTACCAGGAGAAGCTGTACTCGGCGGGCCGCATCCCCGGCAGCTTCTTCAAGCGTGAGGGCCGGCTGACGGAGAAGGAGACGCTGACGAGCCGTCTCATCGACCGCTCCTGCCGTCCGCTGTTCCCGGAAGGCTACGCGTACGAGACGCAGGTCATCATCAGCGTCATCTCCTCGGACCCGGACAACGAGGGCGACATCCACGGCCTCACCGGCGCCTCCGCGGCGCTGTGGGTGTCGGACATCCCGTTCAACGGCCCCATCGCGGGCGTTCGCGTGGGCCGCGTGGGTGGCCAGTTCGTCGCCAACCCCACCGCGAAGCAGCGTGAGCAGAGCGACCTGGACCTCGTCATGGCGGTGAGCCGCGAGGCCATCGTGATGGTGGAGGGCGGCGCGGAGGAGGTCAGCGAGCCGGACATGGTGGCCGCGCTGGAGTTCGGTCGCGCCGCGGCCAAGCCCGCCCTGGACCTCCAGGACGAGATGCGCGCGGAGCTGAAGAAGCAGGTGCGCTCCTACGACAAGCCGGCCGCCATCGACGAGGGGCTGCGCGCCCAGGTGCGCGCCCTGGCCATGGACGGCGTCAAGGCCGGCTACGCCATCAAGGAGAAGGGCGCGCGCTACGAGGCGCTCTCCAAGGCCAAGAAGGCGGCCGTGGCGGCTCTCAAGGAGAAGATGGGCGCGGAGTTCACGCCCGTGGTGGAGAAGCACGCCAAGCAGGTCATCGAGGACCTGAAGTACGACCACATGCGTGAGCTCACCGTGAACGGTGGCCGCATCGGCGACCGTGGCCACGACGTGGTGCGCACCATCACCAACGAAGTGGGCGTGCTGCCCCGCGCGCACGGCAGCGCGGTGTTCACCCGTGGCGAGACGCAGGCGCTCGTGGTGGCCACGCTGGGCACCAGCGAGGACGAGCAGCGGCTGGAGCTGCTGAGCGGCCAGGCCTTCAAGCGCTTCCTGCTGCACTACAACTTCCCGCCCTTCAGCGTGAACGAGACCAAGCCCCTGCGCGGCCCCGGTCGTCGTGAGATTGGCCACGGCGCGCTGGCGGAGCGCGCGCTGCGCAACATGCTGCCGGCGGGGGAGAACTTCCCGTACACGGTGCGGCTGGTGTCGGAGATCCTGGAGTCCAACGGCTCCTCGTCCATGGCCTCCGTGTGCGGTGGCACGCTGGCGCTGATGGACGCGGGCGTCCCCATCAAGGCGCCGGTGGCCGGCATCGCCATGGGCCTCGTGAAGGAGGGAGAGAAGATCGCCATCCTCTCCGACATCCTCGGTGACGAGGATCACCTGGGCGACATGGACTTCAAGGTCTGCGGCACGTCCAAGGGCATCACGTCCATCCAGATGGACATCAAGATCACCGGCCTCACCACGGAGATCATGAGCCGCGCGCTGGAGCAGGCGCGTCAGGGCCGCGTGCACATCCTGGCGGAGATGGCGAAGACGCTGGACGCTCCCCGCAAGGAGATCAGCCAGTTCGCGCCGCGCATCACCACCATCCAGATCCGCCCCGAGTTCATCAAGAACGTCATCGGGCCGGGCGGCAAGGTGATCAAGGACATCATCGCGCGCACGGGCGCGGCCATCAACATCGAGGACACGGGCCGCGTGGACATCGCGAGCGCGAACGGCGAGGCCGTGAAGGCCGCCATCGCGATGATCCAGGCGCTCACGCGTGAGGCGGAGATCGGGAAGATCTACACCGGCACGGTGCGGAAGATCGCCGAGTTCGGCGCCTTCGTGGAGCTGTTCCCGGGCACCGACGGCCTCATCCACATCTCCGAGCTGTCCGACAAGCGCGTCAAGGCGGTGTCGGACGTGCTGAGCGAGGGTGACGAGGTGCTGGTGAAGGTCGTCAGCATCGACAAGACGGGCAAGATCCGCCTGTCCCGCAAGGAGGCCATGGCCGAGCGCACCGCCGCGCAGACGCCTCCTCCGGCCGCGGCCCCCACGGCGCCCACGCCCGACGCGAAGGCCTGATTCAGGCTGGGGCCTTCGCGCGACGGCCGCTCTTCGTGAAAGAGCGGCCGCCTTCGTGGAGGGCCCCACCCGGTCGCCCCGTTCTCTTCGCCTCCGGGCGAAGGGGCGGGGCGTTTTCGTTGCGGGGGCCCGTGGTTTAAACCCTCCAGAGGGGTTCCCGCGTTGATGGGAGTGGCCCTGGAGGCCGTGCATGCCGTCCCATCCGTCCAGCCCACCCGAAGCCTCGAGCGGCTTCCTCACGGACGTCTCCCGGTTCCTGGGCGCGTTCCGCTGGGCGTTCATGCCGCTGGGCCTGGTGGCGCTGGTGGCGGTGGGCGTGCACGCGGCGGCGGACACGCTGGATGACCGGCTGCTCACGGCGGTGGACCGGCTGGACTCGGCCTTTGACGCCTTCGTGGGCCGCTACCCGGCGACGGCGTCCCTGGTGGACTGGGTGTCCCTGGAGCGGCGCACCCAACTGGCGCGGGCCCTGGCGTTGGCGTGGGAGCTGGCGGCGGACCTGCTCCTGGCGCTGCCCGCGCTGGGCTACCGCGAGGTGGAGGCCCGCCGGCCGGTGGAGGCCTGGCGCGCGATGCTGGAGGCGTCGGACCCGGAGACTCCGGGGCCCGCTTCGTGGCGCGTGCTGCTGCGGCGCTGCGTGCGGCGGCCCACGCCCATGCGGTGGGTGCGGCCCCTGGCCACGGCGGGCGTGGTGCTGGCGGGCGCGTGCACGCTGGCGCGGCTGGTCCAGGGCACGGTGTACCTGTCGTGGCGCCCGTTGTTCGGAGACACCGTGGCGGACCTGTCCGCTCGGGGGTTGGCGGTGGCGGCGCTGGTGGGCGTGGGCGTGTCCCTGGGGTGGCGCGCGGTGCTGCGCAACCTCCAGCACGCGGACGCGGCCTGTGAGGCGGTGGGCCCCCGGCGGGCGTGGACGCGCGGACTGCTGGGCTGCGTGCTGGTGGCGCCCCTGGGGCTGGCCGCGGTGTGGGACGCGTCTCCGGTGCTGTCCTTCCTGCGCTGAGGCCCCGCCATGTTCGCTCGACGCGCCCGGGGACTGCTGGACTTCACCTTCGCGCTGCTGTGCGTGTGGTGCGCGTACCACCACACGCCCGCGGGCGCGCTGCTGCGGCGCACGGCGGCCTGGGCCTTCAACACGCGCACCACGGCCCGGCCGCTGCTGGCGTACTACGACGGGGTGAGCGGCACGTCGGTGCCCACGCCGGGCGCGCTGCCCCCGTCCATGCTCACGCGGGTGCCCACGAGCGCGGAGGCCCTGGCGTGGGGGACGCACTCGGCGCTCAAGTCCCTGGAGCCCAAGGCGCGCGAGCCCGCGCTGGCGCTGGCGCGTGAGGCGGGCATCGCGCCGGAGACGCTGTTGGATCCGGCCCGGGGGCTCGCGGCGACGCGGCGCCTGCTGGACTCGCTGGCGGGGGACTTCCCGTCGGAGGAGGCGCGGCTGACGGCGGTGTTCGCGGGGCGGGTGCCCGCGCGCTTCGCGCTGGAGCGCGTGGACGCGGAAGGGGGTGGGGCGCCCACGCTGGAGCGGCTGGCGAAGCAGCTTCCCCCGGGCTTCGACGGCGCGTCCGTGGGGGCGGCGCAGGCGCTGGCGCTGTCGACGGCGCTGATGCTCGGGTGGCCCGTGTCGGAGAGCGCCCACGTGACGAGCCCCTTCGGCTACCGCGTCCACCCGACGCTGCGCACGCGCCGGATGCACACGGGCGTGGACCTGGCGGTGCGCACGGGCACGACGGTGTCCGCGGTGGCGCCCGGGGTGGTGCGCCGCGCGAGCGAGGACTCGGTGAACGGCCGCGTGCTGGTGCTGGACCACGGGCGGGGCGTGACGACGGCGTACTGCCACAACTCGGAGCTGCTGGTGAAGGCCGGCGCGCGCGTGGAGAAGGGGCAGGCCATCGCCCTGTCCGGCAACACCGGCCGCTCCACCGGGCCGCACCTGCACTACCAGTTGGAGCTGGCCGCGCGGCCCGTGGATCCCTTCAGCTTTCGCACCGCCCTGCGCGTGGCGGAGGGCGCGACCGACCTCTGAGGGCTACACCCCCGGGTGTGGGCGGGGGACCCGTGACGTCGGGTGGAAGAGAGCAGGGGGCGCGTGCTAGGGCGTGGGCGCATGGCCTCCACGCTGACCGTCGCCGTGCGCCGGGTGCGCTCGCATCCGGACCCGCTGCCCCTGCCCCGCTATGAGACGGAGCAGGCCGCCGGCATGGACCTGCGGGCGGACATCGACGGGGAGCGGGTGCTCCAGCCCCTGGAGCGGATGGCGGTGCCCACGGGCCTGGCGTTCGCGCTGCCCCCTGGCTTCGAGGGCCAGGTGCGGCCCCGCTCCGGACTGGCGCTGCGCCACGGGGTGACGTGCCTCAACTCCCCTGGGACGGTGGACGCGGACTACCGGGGGGAGGTCCAGGTGCTGCTCATCAACCTGTCCAGTGCGCCCTTCACGCTGCGTCGGGGGGACCGGGTGGCCCAGCTGGTGGTGGCCCCCGTCACCCTGGCGGCGCTCCATGAGGTGGACCTGTTGGAGGGGACTTCCCGGGGTGACGGAGGTTTCGGGTCCACCGGCCGCTGACACCCGGCGCGCAACGTCATTCCTCAATGGCGCCGGAGCGGGCAGAATGGGGCCCCCGGCCGTCCGCCGGGAGGTCGCTCCCCCCGCGACCTCGTTCCGGAGTTTCACTGCTTTGCTCTGCTATCGCTGCGGCAGCCATGTCCCCGACACGAGTGAAACCTGTGCCACGTGTGGCCAGAAGTTCGACGCGGCCGCGCGTCAGGCGGCGGGGGCGGCGCGCAAGCGGGGCACGGAGGGCGCGCCCTACAAGCCGGGCGACGTCGTCGCCAACCGCTACGCCATCCAGGAGGTGGTGGGGTCCGGGCCGCTGGGGTTCGTCTTCCGCGCGCAGGACCAGTCCATCGACGTGGAGGTGGCGCTGAAGGTCATCCAGCCCCGGCTGGTGCAGCAGCCGGAGGAGCGCACGCAGTTCGCGCTGTCCATGCGGGTGGGCAAGAAGCTCAACCACCCCAACCTGGTGCGCGTGTACGAGGAGGGCGTCGACGGGGACCGGCCCTGGTTCGCGATGCAGATGCTGGAGGGCATCACGCTGCGCCGGATGATGGAGCAGCGCGCGTCGAAGGGGCAGTTGTTCTCGCTGAAGGAAGTGGAGCCGCTGCTCGCGCAGATGGCGGCGGCGCTGGACGGGGCGCACCGCTTTGGGCCGCACTCGAACCTGAAGCCGGAGAACGTCTTCGTCCTGCCGGACCTGCTGAAGGTGACGGACTACGGACTGGGGCTCGCGGTGCCGCACCTGCCCTTCGTGCAGGCGCAGCGAGGGCACCGCGCGGCGGCGTACATCGCGCCCGAGTACGTGAATGGCGCGGAGCTGGACGCGCGCATGGACGTGTACTCGCTGGGCGTGTTGATGGGGGAGATGGTCACGGGCCTGCTGCCGGAGGACGGCGGCGTGCCCGAGGTGACGGTGCGGCACCCGGACCTCCCGCCCGCCTTCGAGTCGCTCTACCGGCGCGCGCTCAACCAGAACCCGCTGGCGCGGCCCAAGTCGGGCGGGGACCTGCACGCGGAGTTCGTGGCGCTGGTCCAGCGTCACCCGGCCGCCGCGTCCCGGCAGCGCGCGGTGCCGCCCACGGGCGCGCTTCCCCCGGCTGCGGTGGCCGCGCGGGCGGCGAACAAGCCGCTGCCGCCGGTGCCCACCGGCATGCTCCCCATCGCGACGGCGCCCACGCCGGCCGCGCCCATCCCGGTGGAGGACGCGCCCCCGCCGGATGCGACCCAGCCGCTGGATGCCGCGACGCTGGCGGCCATCCTGGGGTCGAACGCGAAGGCGCTCGACTACATCACCGGCCCCGAGGCGCGCTCGGTGTCGGATGCGTCGACGCAGCAGGAGATGCGCGCCGTGGCGGAGCGTCCCTCGGGACGAGGCGGACGTGGCGCGGACGCGTCGCAGGATCCGCGGCTGCTGGGACAGTCCCCGGAGGCCGCGACCCAGCAGGAGCCCCGTGCGGCTCGCGCGGGTGACGGCGCGGCGGCTTCCGAAGCGCGGCCGTCGTCCGCGAAGGCCGCCGAGCCGGTGATGCGCATCTTCGCGAAGGCGGAGGAGCCGTCGTTCCCGGCGGATCCCCGCGCGGCGTCCCGCTCCGCCGAGTCCGGGGCGGACGGCAGGCCGGGGAACCGGAGCGCGGAAGGGGCCGCCGCGGGCGATGGACGCCAGACGGGCCGCGGCAGCGATGCCGGCGTGGAGTCACGGCGCGGCGGTGAGGCCTCGTCCGGTGATGCGCGGCAGGGCGGCCGAGGCACGGACTCCGGTCAGGATGGGCGGTCGGGTCGCGGTGGTGAGGCCTCTTCAGGCGGCTCCAGTGGTCGCGGTGGTGAGGCGTCGTCCGGCGGGCGTGGAACGGACTCCGGCCAGGATGCGCGCTCCGGTGGTCGCGGTGAGGCCTCCTCCGGTGGTCGAGGAACGGACTCCGGCCAGGATGCGCGGTCGGGTCGCGGCGCGGAGGCATCTGGAAGCGACGGACGTCAGGGCGGACGGAGCGTCGACGACGACGAGTCCTCCGATTCCCGTTCGTCGAGCCGGGGCGGTCGCAACGCACGCGGCGCGGCGAAGGCTCGCGGTGCGGACGCCGCTCCTCCTCGCGGTTCGCGTGCCTCCGCGGCGCAGGGGGCGGCCCGCGCTTCCAGCGCGCAGGCCGAGGCTTCCTCTGGCGGACGCACGGGAGCCCGCAAGGCTGAACCCTCGCCCGAGACGTCCGGGGTTCGTGGCTCGTCGCGCAGACTGCCTCCTTCGGTCTCCGGCCTGCACACGATGCCTTCCACGCGCGCCACGCAGGCGAAGCCGGCCCGTTCGGGGCCCAGCTCGATGATGTGGATGTTGATCCTCGCGGTGGTGGGCATCGGTCTGGGCGCCGGGGGCGGCTACCTCTGGCTGCGCATCCGCCAGGCCCAGCAGGCGAAGAACGCGCCCGTGCCGTCCACGCCCAGCGCCTCCGAGGGTGTTTCGGGGGGCCTCATGGCGACGGAGCGGTGTCCCGACGGCATGAAGCTGGTGAGCGGCGGCGCCTTCAAGCGGGGCTCCACCAAGGAAGACCGCGTGTCGTCCGGCTCCAGTGACGAACTGCCCCTCGAAAGCGTCATGGTGGGCTCGTTCTGCGTGGACGAATTCGAGTTCCCCAACACGCCGGGCCGCCTGCCGAGGGTCTCCGTGAGCCTGCTCGACGCGAAGTCCCTCTGCGAGGGCGCCGAGAAGCGGCTGTGCTCGGAGGATGAGTGGGAGAAGGCCTGCAAGGGCCCGGGCAGCGCGCGCTTCTCGCGCGGCGAGGAGAGCCCCACGGCCTGCAACGCCGGCACGGGTGCCTCAGGGAAGCTCGCGCACTCCGGTGCCTTCCCGGCCTGCCACCACTCCGAATTCCTGCCGTCGGACATGTCGGGGAACGCGGCGGAGTGGACCGACACCCAGTTCAAGAAGGGCGGCACCGACATGACCATCAAGGGTGGCTCCTTCTCGGGCTCCAGCGACAGCTCGCGGTGCGCCGCGCGCAAGCAGGGCGCTCCGGAGCTGAAGGCCCCGGACCTGGGCTTCCGCTGCTGCTCGAACGTGCTGCCATGACCCTGCTCCGGGGCCTGCCGCTCCTGATGCTCCTGCTCCCCGCCGTCGCCCTCGCGCAGGCCCCGGCGCGCAGTCCGGCCCGGCCCCGCGTCGTCGCCGTGAAGTCCGCGAGCCTCGCGCCGTACGCCTCCTTCCTCGCCGGCTTCAATTCGGAGGCGCGCGCGGACGTCACCGAGGTGACGCTGGAGGAGAGCCCCACGGAGGCGGCGCGCGTCTTCAAGTCGCTGGCCGCGCAGAAGCCCGCGCTGGTGCTGGCCCTGGGGCCGCTCGCCGCCAACGCCGCGCGACGCTCGCTGGGCGGGGACGTGCCGGTGCTGTTCGCGATGGTGCCGTACCATGAGAAGTACGGCCTGGAGGCGCCGCACGTCACCGGCATCGCGCTCACCAGCGACTTCGGGCCGGAGCTGGCCGCGCTCAAGGCCCTGGCGCCCGGGGCGAAGCGCGTGGGCATCCTGCACGACCCGCGCTCCTCGGCGGGCGCGGTGGCGCAGGCGCGCTCCGCGGGGGCCGGGCTGGGGCTCTCCATCGTCCCGCTCGCCGTGGAGTCGCAGGAGCGCGTGGGCGAGGTACTGGAGGGCGCGGTCGGGAAGGTGGACGGCCTGCTGATGGTTGCGGACAAGACCGTGGGCAACGCATCCGTCGTCCAGACGCTCATCGCCTTTGGTGCCGCACGCCGCATCCCGCTGGTGGCGCTCACGGCCAGCCAGGTGAAGGAGGGCGCGACGCTCGCCCTCTCGCCGGCCCCGCTGGCGCTCGGGCAGCAGGCGGGGAGGCTGGCCAACCGCATCATCCACGAGAGGGTCGATCCCGGTGCGCTGGCGGTGGCGCGGCCTGAAGGCCTGGACCTCTCGTTCAACCTCACCGCCGCGAAGAAGTCAGGTCCGTCCTGTGACGTCGCGCTGGAAGTGCTCCGGTTCGCGGCGCGCCGGGACTTTGCCGTGAAGGTCTACGAGTGATTCCACGATACAGCCGTCAGGAGATGGCCTCCCTCTGGTCCGACGTCGCCCGCTACCGCCGCTGGCGCGACGTGGAGCTCGCCGCGCTGGAGGGCATGGTCGCGCAGGGACTCGCCCCGAAGGAAGCGCTGGTGGACTGCCTGGAGCGCGCCGGGGACTTCTCCGCCGAGGACGCCGCGCGCATCGACGAAATCGAGCGCACCACCAAGCACGACGTCATCGCCTTCCTCACGTTCGTGGAGGAGCGCGTGGGGCCCAGCGCGCGCTGGCTGCACCTGGGCATGACGTCCTCGGACGTGCTGGACACGTCGCTGGGGCTCACCCTGCGCGACGCGGTGGACCTCATCCTCAAGGGCATGGACCGCGTGATGGCCGCGGTGGAGAAGCGCGCCTTCGAGCACAAGCACACGCTGCAGATGGGCCGCAGCCACGGCATCCACGCGGAGCCCATCACCTTCGGCCACAAGCTGGCCATCTGGTACGACGAGCTGCGCCGGGGCCGCATGCGCCTGGAGCACGCGCGTGACAGCATCGCGGTGGGCAAGATTTCAGGCGCGGTGGGCACGTTCGCGCACCTGCCGCCCGCGGTGGAGGAGCACGTCTGCCAGAAGCTGGGCCTGAAGCCCGCGCCCGCCTCCAGCCAGGTGGTGCAGCGCGACCGGCACGCGGAGTTCTTCACCGCGCTGGCGCTCGTCGGCTCCAGCCTGGAGAAGTTCGCCGTCGAAATCCGCCACCTCCAGCGCACGGAGGTGCGTGAGGTGGAGGAGGCCTTCACGCCGGGCCAGAAGGGCTCCAGCGCGATGCCGCACAAGCGCAACCCCATCCTGTCGGAGAACCTCACCGGCCTCGCGCGCCTCTTGCGCGGCTACGCGGTGAGCGCCATGGAGGACGTGGCGCTGTGGCACGAGCGGGACATCTCCCACTCGTCCGTGGAGCGCGTCATCGGGCCGGACGCCACGGGGCTCCTGGACTTCATGCTCCACCGCTTCGCGGGGCTGGTGGAGAACATGCGCGTCTACCCGGAGCAGATGCGGAAGAACCTGGACCTGCTGGGCGGCGTGGTGAACTCGCAGCGGCTGCTCCTGGAGCTGGCGCGCAAGGGCATGGACCGGCAGGCCGCGTACGTCGTCGTCCAGCGCAACGCGATGAAGATGTTCGAGGAGGGCGTGGACTTCCGGCAGGCGCTGCTCGCGGACGCGGACCTGCTCAAGATGATGACGCCCGAGGAAATCTCTGACTGCTTCTCCCCGGGCTACCACACGCGCCAGATGGACGCGGTGTTCCAGCGCGTGTTCGGCCGCGCCAGCTAGCGCGGCCTCACCGGGCGGGCGACGGGGCTACAGGTAGCCCTTCGCCCGCAGGTTCTGTTCGATGCGCGCGTGCACGTCCCCGGGCGTCAGCGTGAGCGACGTGCCGGTGATGCGCTCGTAGGCGGCCACGTACTTGGTGGCCAGGTCCACGCGCACGTCGTCGGGGATGGCGGGCAGCTCCCCGTGGCCGGAGAAGTTCCGCTCGCGGATGAGCCACTGGCGGATGTTCTCCTTGTCCAGCATCCGCTGGTCCTCGCCCCTGGCGAAGCGCGCCTCGTACTCGCCCGCCACCCAGTAGCGGCTGGAGTCCGGGGTGTGCATCTCGTCGATGACGTAGAGCTCGTCGCCCACCTTGCCGAACTCGTACTTGGTGTCCACGAGGATGAGGCCGCGCGTCAGCGCCCACTTCTGACCCTCCTGGAACAGGCCCCGCGCGGCCTCCGTGATGCGGGCCCAGTCGCGCGGCGTGGCAAGGCCCCGCGCCAATATCTCCTTCTCGGAGATGGGCTCGTCGTGCTTGCCGTACTCGGCCTTGGTGGACGGCGTGAGGATGGGCGCGGGGAAGGCGCTGTCCTTGCGCATGCCGTCCGGAAACGGCAGCCCGTAGGCCGTGTGCGTGCCCTTCTCGTAGTCGCGCCACAGGCTGCCGGTGAGGTAGCCGCGCACCACCACTTCCACGGAGAACGGCTGGCACGCGCGCGCCACGGTGACGTTCGCGTCGGGCACGTCCAGGACGTGGTTGGGGCAGATGTGCTTCGTGCGCTCGAACCAGAAGGCCGCCAGCCGGTTGAGCACCTCGCCCTTGAAGGGAATGGTGGTGAGGACGTGGTCGAAGGCGGACAGCCGGTCGCTCGTCACCAGGATGAGCTCGTCGCCCCGCCGGTAGGTGTCGCGGACCTTGCCCTTGTAGGGCTGGCCGAGCTTGGGCAGGTCCGTCTGCCGGAGCGTGTGGGGAAGCTGCGCGTGGAGGGCGGAGGTGTTCACGTCGGAGGCGCCTCGCGGCCCCGGCCACTCCGCCGGAAAGGGGCGGGAGCGGGGCCAGCTCATGAGGCGCGCGACTCTACTGGAGGCCCGCCGCCATGGAAGCGGGACCGTAGGCCGACGCCAGATAGAGGAACGCCGGGTTGATCCGCAGGATGCCGTCCACGTAGGCGACCGCGTAGGGCGCGCCGGCGGCCCGGTCCACCTGCACCGCGCCCTCCGGGTGGATGTCCCAGAGCGCCAGCAGCGTGCGCGCCACCAGCTCCGCGGCCTCGCGCTCGGACAGCCCCTGCAGGCTCTCCCGGCGATCCTCCGGCCACCGCTCGGCGGCCCGGCCGTCGAAGACGAACTGGAGGCCGCTGCCCGCATCCGGCGGCTGGAGCAGGTCCGCGCGCGCCTCGAAGCCCGGCGCCGCGACGAACTCGTTGCCCTGGATGATGGGGAACAGCGCCACGCCCTGCGCGGACTGCCCGGCCTCCATCTCCGACTGGCGGGCGATGTCCCGGAACAGCTCGTAGCGGACGGCCGGGGACTCGAACTCCACGACCTCGGGCGAGCTGGTGAGCGCCTGCCGGGACGTCAGCGACGGACGCACGGGCGTGCCCGCGCCACCGCACGCGGTGGTGAGGAGCGACAGCAACAGAAGCAAGCCAGGGACCCAGCGACGCATCAGCGGGAATATACCGATCACCCTGACGCACCACCAGCTAAACTCGGGGGCATGCGTCCTGGTTCGGAACTCACTGTCATCCTTCATCAGACCCGTTCACCCGACAACCTCGGGGCGGTCTGCAGGATCATGGCGAATTTCGATTTCCAACGCCTCATCCTCTCCGAGCCCATCACCCGGGACTTCGTGGCCGCGGAACGTCTGGCCGTCAAAAGCGACCACGTCCTGAAGGCCCTCACTGTCGCCCCTACGCTGGCGGAGGCCGTGAAGGACTGCGTGTACGTGGTGGGGAGCACCTCGCGCACCCAGGTGGAGGGGCGGTCCCCGCTGACTCCGGAGGAGGCGGCGCGGCGGCTGGCGGAGGAGAGCAAGCGGGGCCGGGTGGCGCTGCTGTTCGGCGGCGAGCAGCGCGGCCTGTCCGACGAGGACCTGACGCATTGCGCGGACGTGCTCGTCATCCCCACGTCGGACGTGCAGCCGTCCATGAACCTGGCGCAGTCAGCGTCGGTGCTGCTGTACCTCTGCCACCGTCAGGGCGTGGAGCCTTCGGGGCCGCCGGCGGAGGAGCCCGGGGCGCGGCTGGGGACGCTGGGCGCGCTGAGCAAGCGCATGCGCGAGACGCTGCTGGCGGCGGACTTCCTGAACCGGCAGGCGCCGGACCACGTGCTGCACGAGCTGGAGCAGACGTTGATGCGTTCGCGGCTGACCCAGCGGGAAGCGGAGCTGTGGCTCAACGCCTTCAAGCACCTGGGCCGCGCGGTGACGCCGGGGACCCCCCGCGAGTGAGGGCGGGAGGGGTGGCCGGCGCCACGTGAAGCGGGAACGACGGGCGACTTAAGCCGCGTCCTTCTTGTACGTCTCGGCGTAGTGCTTCTCGCACAGGCCGCCCTTGAGCACCTTGATGCGGCACTCGGGCTTGGAGCACACGCGGTAGCGCGAGTGCGGCAGGTCGCCCTGGCGCCACTGCTTGTAGTGGAAGAAGCAGTAGTTCTTGGCGCGGTAGGGGCGCTTGCAGCCCTCCACGGTGCACGCCTTCTTGCCGTTGCCCTTGGCGGTGCGCGGCCAATGGGTGGACTTCTTCGTCTGGGTGGCCTCGGCCATGGTGCGGACTCTCCTGCGAATCGATGCGCGAAAACCCGCGGCGCCACGTGGGTGGACCCGCCGCAGTATGGAAGGCGCACGGTGTATCGCCCGATTTCGCGGAACGCAAGGAGGCTGGCGGCCCGGGAGGGCCCTGGAGGCCCCGCCTGTCAGGGGGCGGGCGCGCTTCCCGAGGCGCCGGAGCCGCCCGTGGCCTGTCCGGCCGCCTGCCCCGCGCTGGCGCGAGGCACCGGGGACAGGAGCTCCTCCAATACGGACTTCGCTCCGGCGGGGCGTCCTCCCGGGGCGGCGCCGGACGCCAGGGTGGCCGGCGGAGCGTCCGCCTCCGCGAAGGGCAGGGCGTCCAGCTTCACCCGCACCGTCAGGGGGCGGCCCACGCGGCGCACCTGGAGGCGGATGTGCTTGCCCACGCCCCGCGCGGCCACCTGCCAGCGCAGGGTGTGGGCGCGCTCCACGGAGCGGCGGTCCAGGTCGAGGATGACGTCGCCGGCCTGGAGGCCCGCGCGGGCGGCCGGGCCGTCCTCCACCACGTCGGTGACGACGACGCCCCGGCCGCGCGGCATCAGGTTGAACGCCGCGGCCACCTCCGGGGAGAAGTCCTGCACGCTGATGCCAATCCACCCGCGGCGCATGCGGCCGTGGGCCTTGAGCTGCGGAATCACCGTCTTGGCGATGTCGATGGGGATGGCGAACCCGATGCCCTGGCCGGACACGTTGACGGCGTTGGCCACCGCCACCACGTCGCCGTGCAGGTCCAACACCGGCCCGCCGGAGTTGCCCGGGTTGATGGACGCGTCGATCTGCACGTAGTCGAAGTCGCCGTCGCGCCCGTTGGGCGTCACGTCCGTGCGGCCCAGGTAGCTCACCACGCCCACCGTCACCGAGTGCGCCAGGCCGAACGGGTTGCCGATGACGACCACCCAGTCCGCGATGCCCACGTGTGACGCGGACGCCAGCTTCAGCACCGGCAGCTTCCGGGGCGCGTCCACCTTGAGCAGCGCGCAGTCGGTGCGCTCGTCCTCGCCCACCACCGTCGCGGGGAACTCCTCCACGTAGCCGTTGGCGCTGCGCACGGAGACGGTGACCTCGGAGGCCCCCTCCACCACGTGCGCGCTGGTCAGGATGTAGCCATCCGGGTGGATGATGAAGCCGGAGCCGATGCCGCGCTGGGGCTCCTCGCCCTCGGGCACGTCGGCGCTGTCCTGGCGCGTGGTGATGGACACCACGGCCGGCATCGCCTTGCGGGCGACTTCACTGATGTTGGAGTGCTGACGGGACACGGCGCGGTTGCGGGCCTCCAACCAGAGCCCCTTGTCCCGAGCCTCGGCGCGCGCCGTCGCTCCCAGCGCGCATGCCAACACCGCCACCTTGATGACGCCCCCGAACTGCGTCCAACCCATGGGCCCGCCTCTCCACCGCCGTCCACCCCAACGCCCCGGCGCAAGGTATGGACGGTCCCGGGCGGGCGGAAGGGGGCGGCAGTGCGATCAGCGGGGCCGTCGGGTGACGCCCGCGCCGCCTCCTTCGTCGCCTACTTCTTCTTGGCGATGATGTCGTTGATGGCCGCGCGGTCCTCGGCGGTGATGCGCTCGCGCGGCGGGGAGGCGTTGGCGGACTTCTGGGACACGACCTGCTTCGCGTCGTCCAGCGCGTCCTCGAAGCCACCCTTCAGCTTGTCCATCGCGGAAGGGTTCACCGAACGCTTCCAGGTGCGCTCCATGTGCTCCAAGGGAGAGCGCCCATCCACGTTGCCCCGCGCCAGGAAGACGCCCAGACCCACCGCGCATGCCGTCCAGACCAGGAACTTCAACACACCCATGATTCACATCCTCCTACGTCAGCTTACATTGTCTCCGCGTCCATGGCGAGTTTCCGACCGGCGCGACGGGAGTCGCTGACAGGGGGCGGGCGGGCCCTTAAGGTCCACGACCTTGCTGCCCGAAGAACTCATCAGGGCCGCCCAGACACGGGCGGCGGGATTGGATGTGGGGCGGGGTGACGCGGCGCTGGAGCGCGTGCGGACCTCGGCCTCGGCGCTGTTCGCGAAGCTGCCGGAGCCCCCGGTGTACCGGCGGGCGGAGGATCCGTCGCGCAAGGCGGCCCAGGCGCTGCTCCCGGAGCTGGAGCGGGTGCTGGCGGAGGCCTTCGCCGTGGCGCGCGAGCCGGCGATGTCGCCGCTGGTGGACCGGCTGGTGGCGGCGCTGAGCGCGCACGCGGAGGCGCTGGTGCACACGGCGGACGGCCGGCTGGAGGCGGCGGAGCTGGCGTGGCGCCGGGCCCAGGAGCTGGAGCGCGCGGCGCACCCCACGCGGCAGATGGTGGGCCCGCCGTCGCGGCCGCCGCCGGTGTTCGACAAGACCAGCGGCCAGTCGCGCTACGACCCGCGCAACGCGCCCCAGGTGAGCGTGAAGCTCATGTGCCCCAACACCGGCTGCAAGCGGCTGGGGGACTACGCCTTCCTGCCGACGCACGCGTACCACCGCTTCGTGTGTCCGGCGTGCCGGGTGCCCTTCATGGCCTACTTCGGGGAGCTGAAGGGGCTGGAGGTGGAGAGCCGTCGCAGCTCCAGGCGCTACCGCTTCACGGTGGACGAGGTGGGCAGCGCCGTCACGACGCGCATCGACTTCGAGGAGGCCAGCGGGCAGGAGTTCCCGGCGGCCCGTCGCGACCTGCTGGCGTTCCTCTACACGGAGCAGCGCGAGCTGAAGGTCGTGATGAACCACACCAACATGAAGCTCATGTGGGTGAGCCCCGCGTCGTCGTGCTTCGTGGTGACGGCGGCCTTTGGCGAGGGCGCGCCGGAGCTGGTGGCGTTCCGTGCGTACCGGGACGAGGTTCTCAGGAAGAGCCGGCTCGGTCAGGGGTTCATCGACGGCTATTATCACTGGGGTCCTCCGCTGGCGGCCTGGGTGGTGCGTCGGCCGCGCGTGCGGGCCGGGGTGCGCTGGGCCTTGACGCGGGTGCACGGCCGCCTGACACGAAGGGAACGCGGATGACACAGCAGGCAGGGACCGAGGGACCGAAGCCGCCGGGCGGACGCGGGGATGGCGTGAAGACGGCGCTGTCGGTGGTGGCGGTGCTGGGACTGGCGGCGCTGGCGTTCCTGGGCGTGCGCGAGGCGCAGCGGGCGCGGCTGGTTCCGGATGGCGCGGCGCCGCAGTCCTTCACGATGCGCAAGCACGATGGCGGCTCGCTGGCGCTGGCGGACCTGAAGGGCAAGGTGGTGATGCTCGACTTCTGGGCGACCTGGTGCCCGCCGTGCCGCGAGGAGATGCCGTACCTGGTGAAGCTGGCGAAGGAGTACGAGCCCCAGGGGCTCGTGTTCGTGGCGGCCAGCCGGGACGAAGGCCCCTCGGCGGAGCAGGAGGTGGACTACTTCCTCCAGCGCTTCCAGCCGGACCTGCGCCCCTACGTCGTCTACGCGGACGACGACGTGGCGCGAGCCTTCCAGGTGAACGCGCTGCCGACGCTCTACTTCCTGGACGGCGACGGCAAGGTGACGGACGCCCAGCGCGGCATGCTGTCCGAAGCCGGCCTGCGCCGCCGCATCGAGCGGGCGCTGAAGAAGTAGTGCCGCGGGCGCCGGGGCTGGCCCTTGTTCCAGGGCCGCCCACCGGGCTCCAGGCGGCCTGACGCGGTGACGGGAGCGGCGCTGCTCCCGGCCGTCCAGGTCCTTCACGGTGAGGCGGCGCGACTTCGAGCCCGGGCTCACGCGCACCTCGCGCAGGGCCCTCCGCTCCTGCCAGGACGGAGCCGAATGGCCCGTGCGTGGGCCCTTCCTGTTCCTTCCAAAGTGAAGCGGGGACGGCCCGTGTACCGGACCGTCCCCGCGATTCTTCGGAGGTATGGGACGGCCCGTGGTGTGCGGGACCGTCTCTTGCGCCCGTGGCTACTTCTTGCCGGCGGGCGTGCCCGCGTCGGGCGCCGGAGGGCTGCCGGGTCCGGGCACGGGCTCGGTGCCGGGCGGCGGCGGCTGGCCGTGGGGGACGATGGTCTCCCTGGGGCCGCTCTCGAGCTCCGACTTGACCAGCTTGAAGTCGACGCGCCGGTTCTTCGCGCGGCCGAGCGCCGTCTCGTTGGTGTCGATGGGTCGGTCGAATCCGAAGCCCTGCGACGTCAGGCGCTTGCGGTCGATCTTCTTGCTGGCCAGGTAGTCGAGCACCGACTTCGCGCGCCGCTTGGACAGGTCCAGGTTGAGCGAGCGCGAGCCCTTGTTGTCCGTGTGCCCTTCAATCTGCACCGGCCCCAGCGTCGGGTTCTTGGCGAGCACGGCGGCCACCTCGTCCAGCAGCGGGTACGACTGCTTCTGGATGACGGCGGAGTTCGTCTCGAAGAGGATGTTGCCCTTGATGCGGATGCGGTCCGACTCCACGACCACGTAGGGCGGGGCGTCGTACGGGCAGCCGTTGTTCTCCGGCGGGCCGGCCACGTCGGGGCAGTCGTCCTCGCCGTCCGGAATCTCATCCAGGTCCGTGTCCGGGCAGCCGTCGAAGTCCTTCAGGCCGGGCACGTCCGGGCACTTGTCCAGCTTGTCGATGATGCCGTCGCCGTCGGTGTCCTTGTCCGGCTCCACCGGGCAGCCCTTGTTCTCCACGGGGCCCGCCTTACTGGGGCACGCGTCGTCGCCGTCCGCCACGCCGTCGCCGTCGTTGTCCGGATCCGGGCAGCCGTCGTAGTCCTCGAAGCCGTCCTTGTCCTCGGCCTGCGCGGGGCAGCGGTCGCGCACGTCGGGCACGCCGTCGCCGTCCGAGTCCAGACCGGACTGGTCGTAGCGGACCGCCAGCATCACGCGCAGGGCCTCCCGGCCATAGCCGGTGGTGACGTTGAGGCCGCGGCCCACGTCCAGCTCCACGCCCCAGTTGCCCCACACCTTCGCCCGCGCGCCGACGAGCAGCTCCCACGGCGTCTTGAGCGAATCCGCCTGGTCGAAGTTGAACGGGCGCGCCAGCGGCGTGCGCAGGTGCATCTCCGCCACGCCCTGCACCTCGCGCAGTCGCCAGATGTCCGGCAGGTCCACGATGCCGCCCGCGCCCAGCGTCAGCTCGTCGTCCACGCGCAGGTTCAGGTATTGCGCCGCGGGGCGCAGCAGCACGCCGGCGTTGCCGAGCACGCGCAGCGGCAGGGGCCCCACCTTCCAGTCCACCGCGAGGCGCGGGGCGAACACCACGCCGCGCTCACCGGTGAAGCTCTGCGCGCTGCCGGTGGGCAGGCGCACCTCCGTCACCACCGCCAGGCCCACCGGGAAGCGGTTCGGGTTGAGCAGGCTCACGCGCGGCAGCAGGCGGATGTCGCCCAGCGTGGTGCCGCTGACGCCCGCGGCGCCCGGGAAGTCCGGCGCGTTCAGCGCGTTGCCCAGCAGCGAGAAGTTGTCGCCCTGGAGGAGCGTGACGGGCAGGTCCACGCCCAGCTCCAACCGCTCCAGCAGTTGGTAGGAGAAGAGCAGGTGCGCGTCCAGCCGGTAGGGCAGGAGGTCACCCAGCTTCTCGTTGCCCAGCTTGAGGGCGAGGATGCGCCAGTTGAAGTCCAGCAGCAGCGCGCCGCGGTAGCTGCCCACCGTTTCGGTGGTGGCGCCTTCCAGGGCGATGCCGCTGGACTGCGCGGCCGTGGGCTTCACGGGGACGGCGTCGAAGCCGCGGGTGAACGGGTCGGGCTGTGCGTGGGCCGCTGCCGTGGAGAGCAGCAGGCCCAGGGCCGCGAGCCGGATGGCTGCGCCGCCTGCGGACCGGCTCCACGAAACGTGCCCGGAGTCGGGGCATTGCATGCTGAGGCTCTTAGCACCCACCTTCCCAGGCCGGAAGAAAAGCCACCCTCCCGGTGTGAGCTACAGCCCTGTGCCATTTGTACAATTCGCGGCCCCGTCTCAGAGGGGAAACCCTCCGCCCGCGAGGCGATATGTCCTGTTGGTTACGTCACAATTCCGGGAGGCCTTCTGGATTCCCGGAGCGCCGGAGGCCATGCGAGAAACAGCGCCATGAATCGCTGGCTCCTGTGGGGATGTGTCCTGGTGGTGGGTTGCGGCACCCGTGAGGTGAACGTGCGGCGCGAAGCGCTCGCGTCCCCACCGCCAGCGGTGCAGCCCGAGGGCGCGGTCGTCTTCGAGGGAAGCTGTGACGCGTCCGGCGCGGTGGAGCTGGGCGAGGGCCTGTTCGTGGTGGCGGACGACGAGGACAACATCCTGCGCCTCTACGACGCGCGCGCGGGAGGCCGTCCGCTGAAGACCGTGGA
Source organism: Corallococcus sp. BB11-1 (assembly GCF_026626625.1). NCBI lineage: Bacteria > Pseudomonadati > Myxococcota > Myxococcia > Myxococcales > Myxococcaceae > Corallococcus > Corallococcus sp. BB11-1. Next base: position 383,707 of record NZ_JAPNJY010000035.1, read on the forward strand.
CCTGTCGCCGTCGCTGGAGCTTCCGGTGAAGAAGAAGCCCCCGGAGACGGACATCGAGGCGGGCTCGCGGCTGGGGGACCTGGCCTTCTGGCTCACGTCGCACGGCCGCAACAGCTCCGGCAAGAAGCAGCCCGCGCGCCTGCGCTTCTTCGCCACGAGCGCGGCGGACGCGGAGCACGTCCAGCTCATCGGTCAGCCGTACACGCGGCTGCTGGAGGACCTGCTCGCGGAGCCGCGCCTCGCCCCATACGGGCTGGCGGACGCGGAGCCGCTGCCGCCGAAGCAGGCCGGGGGCCTCAACATCGAGGGCCTGACGGCGATGCTGGATGCGCCCGGGATGCTCATCGGCTTTCGCAGCCCGCTGACGCAAGGCAAGGCGCTGGTGGTGCCGCTGCTCAACCCGGAGCAGGTGGTGCGCGAGGGCGTCAGCGCGCGCTTCGGTGCGCCGAGGCTGCTGGACCTGGGCGGGCTGGGCATCCGCTCGCTGTCGTCGTGGCGGGGCCGCTACCTCATCATGGCGGGCGCCACCGCGTCGGAGGCGCGCTCGCGGCTGTTCACCTGGAAGGGCGGGGACGACCCGCCGGTGCCGGTGGACGCGGTGGACCTGTCGCGGCTCAACCCGGAGGCCTTCTTCACGCCGGACACGTCGGACGAAGTCCTGCTGCTGAGCGACGACGGCACCGTGTCGCTGGACGGGGTGGAGTGCAAGCGCCAGAAGGATCCGGCGCTCAAGCGCTTCCGCGGCGTGTGGACGGCGTTGCCGGAAAGCCCCTGAGCGCCGGAAGCCCGCGCGCTTCAGCGCTCCATGAACCCCGAGGCCGGGGCGACCTGGATGGCGTCCGGCCGCACCGGCAGCTTCTGCTGGATGAGCGTCTCATCCAGCTTCAGCAGCTCCGGCTCCTTGGGTGACGCGTAGGTGATGGGAGACGGCGCCCCGGACTTGAGCGTCTTCGCGAGCGCTTGCGCGTCCTCCGTGACGAACACGAACGCGAGCTTCTCCGGCTGGAGCTGGCGGCGCACGGCGGCGTTCACGGACTCCGGCGTCATCGTCTTCAGCGCCTCGCGGTAGGACTCCAGGAAGTTCGGCGTGCCGTAGAAGAGCGAGTCGATGGCGTACCCCAACCTGCGCTGGTCGCTCTGCTCCCACAGGCGCGTGTAGCCCTGGAGGAAGCCGCGCACCAGGTCGAAGCGCTCCTGGGAGAGGGGCTCCTTCGACATCCGCTCCAGGAAGTACACCGCGCCGCGCGTGGCGAACACGCCGTTGGCGGGCACCACGGGGCGCAGCCACACGGACACGTCCTGCTGGGTGCGCACGATGTTCGTGCGGTTGAACGTGCCGTTGCCCCGGTCCTCGATGAAGTGCTCGGCGTAGGCGTAGTCGCCGTAGTTGAGGCCGCGCTGCTCGCGCAGCTCGTTGAAGAGCACGCCCACGAACTGGCGGTGCTCGCCCAGGTTCGACAGCGCGAACGCCACCGGGAAGAAGTCCGGGTCGCCCCGGCGCATCGGCGTGACGAAGCCCATGCTCACGGCGGTGGAGAGCGTGGGCTTCTGGAGGATGAGCGTGCGGCCGGCCGACGACGGCACGGACGGCAGCGCCACGCGGGGCGCCCCCGTGGCGGGCAGCGCGGACAGGCGCGAGGTGACGGTCTGCTGGAGCGTGGCGTCCACCGGACCCGCGAGCCCGACGACGAGCCGGTCCTGGGTGAAGACGCGGCGCGCGTGCGCCTTCACGTCGTCCAGCGTGAGCGACTGGAGCCCCTGCACGGTGCCGCCGGTGAAGTGGGCGTAGGGGTGGCCCGCGTAGAGCAGCGCGTCCAGGCCCACCTTGCCCAGCGTCTCGTCGTCCTCGCTGCGCAGGCCGTTGCGCACGGCATTGAGCGCGTTGGCGCGCAGGCGCTCGAACTCCGCGGGGTCGAAGCGGGGCTCCAGCAGCGTGTCCGTGTACAGCTCCAGGAAGCGCGGCAGGAAGTCCTGGTGGACGCGGCCGGAGAGGGTGGTCATCTCCTTGTCCGTGAACACCTTGAGCTCGGCGGCCATGGGGTAGAGCGCTTCGAGCAGCTGCGCGGCGGTGAGCTTCCGCGTGCCGCCTTCCGCCATCAGCTTCGCGGTGAGGGCGGTGAGGCCCTCCTTGCCCTTCGGATCATCAATGGAGCCCGTGTGGAACACGAGCCGCAGGCTGACGAGCGGCGTGTCCTGCCGGGCCTGCACGACGAGCTCCAGGGGCTTGGGCTGCTTCAGCGGCACGGCCGGCACCTCGGCGTCGGACTTCGCGGCGCCGGTGGTGGCCGGAGGCGTGGCGGGCGGCGCGGCCTCGGGCAGGGGCTTGGGGGTGGAGGCGCAGCCGGCGAAGGACAGCGCGGCGGCGAGCACCAGGGACACGGACGGGGTGGACTTCATCACGGCGTCCCTCCAGCGGCGGGCTTGGGGGTGAGGGTGAGGACGGTGAGGTTCGCGTCGGTGAAGTGCTTCTTCGCGAACGCGGTGAGCTGCTTCGGCGTCACGCTGCCCAACTGCTTCAGGTAGCTGGCGAGCGCGTCCGGCGGGCCCATGACGCCCGCGTAGTAGGCCAGGTCGATGGCCACGTCGCGCGGGGTGTCCATGCCCATGAGCAGGCCGTAGCGCAGGTGGTCCTGGATGGCCTTCACGCGGGCGGCGTCCACCTTGCCGTCCACCAGGGCCTTCACGTCGCGGCGCAGCGTCGCGTCCACGGCGGCGCGGTGCTTCTCGTCCTGGAGGGTGGCGTCGATGGGGAACAGGTACGGGTCACGGTGGGGCGCGGAGGAGACGTACAGCGACTCGACGAGCTGCTTCTCCAGCACCAGCTCCTTGTAGGCGGGGCTGGTGTCGCCCACGACGTACTCGGCGAGGATGGCCTGGAGGGCGGCGTCGGGCGTGTCGGCGCGGGCGGCGGGCGTGCGCCATGCGAGCACGTGGCGCGGCTGGGTGGGCTGCGCCCAGTCCACGTGGACGGCGCGGGCCTTCGTCTGCGCGGGCTCGGCGGGGATGGCGACGGTGGTCAGCTCGCGCTTCCACGGGCCGTAGTGCTTCGTCACCGCCTCCAGCACCTGGGCGTCGTCGAAGTCACCGACGATGAAGAGGGTGGTGTTGGCGGGCGTGTACCAGCGCTCGAAGAAGGTGCGGCTGTACGCGTAGGCCTTCGGCATGGCCTTGATGTCGTCGTAGAAGCCGAGCGTGGTGTGCTGGTACGTGTGGCGGGTGAAGGCCGTCTTCGCCAGCGACTCCTCCATCTTGAGGTCCGGGGCGGCGGCGCTCTTGTGGTACTCGCCGAGCACCGCGAGCGCCTCCGTCTGGAAGGACGGCTCGGAGTACTCCAGGTTCTGGAAGCGGTCCGCCTCCAGCTCGATGAGCCGCGGCAGGCCGGCGGTGGGGCCGTAGGCCTGGTAGACGGTGATGTCGTCGGTGGTGAAGGCGTTGTCGTCGAAGCCGAAGCCTCCCAGGATGCGCTCGCGCTGACCTTCGGGGTTGGACTTCGTGCCCTTGAACATCATGTGTTCGAAGAAGTGGGCGAAGCCGGTGCGGCCGGGCTCCACCTCGTTGCGCGAGCCCACGCGCACGGACGTGATGTACGCGACGATGCCGGGCGAGTTGAACGGCACGCGCACCACGGTGAGCCCGTTGGGCAGCTTCGTGGTCTTCAGTGCGTAGGGGAAGAAGCGGGAGGACTCCTGGGGCTGGGCGGACGCCGGGAAGACGGGCGCCAGCAACAGCAGCAGGAGGGGCAACAGGCGGGGCATGCTCGGACCCTTTCGGTGCCGGGCCCGCCCCTGCGCTCGCGAGCGGTCCCGGAAGTCGCGCGGGACGTTACGCCCAAGGTCGTGCTGCCAGGGGAGGGAATCGTCGGGTGGGGGCCGGGGTGTCCGCCAGCGTCACACGGAGACGACGATCTTCCCGAAGTGGCCGCCGGACTCCATGTAGCGCAGGGCTTCGCGCGCCTGCTCGAAGGGGAAGACGCGGTCGATGACGGGCTTCGTCTTCTGGGGCTCCATGGCGCGCAGCATGTCCTCGAACATGGCGCGGCTGCCCACGTAGGTGCTGACGACGCGCAGCTGCTTGTTGCCGGTGGCGGTGTTGTCGGGCTTGCCCGGGGCGCCGGTGAGCAGGCCGATGAGCGCGATGTGGCCGCCGGGCTTCGTGGCGCGCACGGACTGGGGCAGCGTCGCGACACCGCCGACCTCCAGCACGTGGTCCACGCCCTGGCCCTCCGTGAGCGCGAGGACGTCCTCTTCCCAGGCCGGTGACTTCTTGTAGTTGACGAGCCCGTCCGCGCCCAGGTGCTTGCCGCGCGCCAGCTTGTCGTCGCTGCTGGAGGTGAGGATGACGCGGGCGCCGAGGATGCGGGCGAACTGGAGCGCGAAGACGGAGACGCCGCCGGTGCCCTGGGCGAGCACCGTCTGCCCGGGCTTCAGGCCGCCCTGGGGGACGAGCGCGTTCCAGGCGGTGACGGCGGCGCAGGGCAGGGTGGCGCCCTCCTCGTAGGAGAGCCAGTCGGGCAGGAGCACGAGCCCCTCCGCGTCCAGGCAGACGTACTCCGCGAGCACGCCGGGCACGCCGCCGCCGAGCGCGTGGGCGACCTTCTCCGGGGTGGCCTGCCCGTCGGTCCACACCTGGAAGAAGGTGGGGGCGACGCGGTCCCCGGGTTTGACGCGGGTGACGCCGTCCCCGACGGCGACGACCTCGCCCGCGCCGTCGGAGACGGGGACGAGGGGTGTCTTCGCTCCCGGGTAGGTGCCCCGGGCGATGATGAGGTCGCGGTAGTTGAGGGACACGGCGTGGATGCGGACGAGCGCCTGGCCAGGGCCGGGCTGGGGCCGGGGCTTTTCGACGGGGACCCAGCCGTCGATGCCGGTGGTGTGCTGGAGCTCGTACGCCTTCATGGGAGGTGCCTCCGGGAGGGGCGGGGGGCCCGGGGAGGGCCCGGTGGGCTGCCCGGTGGGGAGGGGCAGGATGTTGGCGGAGCGACCCCATCGTCGCAGGAGAGGATTGACGGGGGGCGTTCAGCGGTTAATGTAAGTCGGGTGCGGAGCAGTCGCGGCCGCATGCAGTACGGCGAATCTGGGGGCGACCTGGCTTCGACGGGGGCATTGAAGTTCGAGACGCGTGCCGAGCTTGTTGGGACCTCGTTAAACTGCCGACAACAACACAAAAGCCAACGACAACGTTGAGCTCGCGCTGGCTGCCTAATTAGCAGTCTTTAGTGCGCGGTCCCCCTGCTCTCGGTCCGTGGGGTGGGGATGGGCCGTCATAATGCGGACTGGTCGCTGAGGGTGCCTGGGCCCGAGGTGACGAGATCTTTCCAGGACCGGCATCGGGAATCCCGTCCGTGGGAGTCCAGGTGACGTAGCAAATCGCGGACTACGCACGTAGGGTCAAAGAGCAGACGGCTTTCGGACGAGGGTTCGATTCCCTCCGCCTCCACAGTGAGAAGCTTGGCAAGCCAGCAAGGGTTGCCAGGCTTTTTCTTTGTCTGTTCCATGTCACCTCCAGAGCGTTTGGGATGCGCTTCATGCACGCACGTCCTCCCATGAAATGGGACCTGCGAGGGGCGGAGCGGGCAGTCGCACCAACGAAGGCACATGCAGGTAGTCGCGGCGTGTGGGGAACCCCTTGCGCTCCGCCAAAGCCACCAGTGCAAGTCCTTCAATGCTGACGCAGCCTTCGGTCGCGATTTCCCAACGGGGAACAGCATCCCCGTCAGCGAGTCGCTGATATCGCGCGGCCCGTGCGGCCAGCAGCGCCTCCAGACCCCGTTCGAACATCGCGCCGTCGTTCCCGAGGAACGCCTGCACGAGGACCAGCCGTGCTTCTTCCGCATCGCCCACGAGCGCTGCATACCGCTCCGCGAGCGCAAGATCCCGCACGCCATCCGGCGGCAGCAGGAAGTGTGAGCAAAGAAAGCTCACATAGAGGAAGTCCTCTTCGTATTCGGAGCGGGAGTCCCAGTCCACACCCAGCTTCCGGGCGAAGGTTTCAGCCAACTGGAACTCCCCACCGCAGAGGGCATCCAGAAGGAGCGGCAGGGCACGGACCCGCGTGAAGGCAGGCACGCCCGCCGATAGATAAAAATCCAGAACTGCGCCGCTCTTGCGCAGGAAGTGATGGAACTCCAGCGCCGACGCTGACATCAGGAGCGAGCAAATCCCCGCGACGCGGTAGTTCCGGCAGACCTCCAAGATGTCCGCAGCACTCGCGGTCCCTGCGCGCACCGTCGGGATCTTCCGCTCGTTCTCGTACAGCGCGTTCTTGCGGAAGACAGGCAGGAAGGAGGACGCCGGTGTCATGGCGTCGCAACCTCGAAGGGGTCAAGGACCACATTGGTGAACCCCCCTGCCTTCAGGGCTTCCGCCAGGAGTTCGCTGATGACGTAGAAGTGAGGGGCTTCTCGCACCCGGAACAGGTGGGGATGCTGCGCCAACTTCGCTTGAGAGAGCACGATGCGCTCCACGCTGATGATCTCACCCTCCATCATTGTCACCTCGCTTCGGTCCGGGTCGATGCAGTCCACCGTTCCTAGCGGGTTGATGATGCTGTAGTCGTCGGCGTGGAGCCGGCCGCGATGGTTGTAGATGAGTACAGGAAGGTATTCGACCTCCTGTCCCTTGCACCACTCCTCAAGAAGCGTGCGCAAAGGTCGGGATGCCACCAGCATCCGTTTGCTGTTGCCGATAAAGGACTCCAGTCGAAGCCCTGGGTGCTCCTCACTCAAGTCAATACGAGGTGATTGCGGATAGACTCCCTTGACGGGACGACCTCGTGCCAGGAAGGAACTCCGTGCTCCGAGTTCCTTGGGTGCGGCATCCAGGAAACACTGATCCACGTCCGGCAGTCCGAGGGTTGTCCAACGGTAGAATTTCATGGGGCCTCCTCTGGGTGATTGGGCTCACGCGCGCCGCTGCTCACGACATCGACTCGAGCGCTACCTTCAATCCTGGCACCCGTTCTTCCAAGGATCCGGCGCCCACATAAGGTGCGCTCAATGGAGGTGCACCTCGAAGGCAGTCCTTGGTGAGCTGCGCGTAGAGTTTCTCGGACAGGCGCTCAAGCCGCATCTTCTGCAACCGTCGATCCTTGTCGGACAAGTGCTCCTTGTCGGGCAAGTCACTGAAGCTGTCGCGGAAGTTGTCCATGATTTCGTCCAGTGTGTCCTTGAGGAATCTGTTGTATTCGACGTGGTTGTTGGAGGTGGGGCCGCCATGCTTGGGTAGCCGCAGGACGTGCGAGATGGCGTTGTCCATGGGCAGGATGAGCATGTTCGACTTGTGGTTGATGTTGTACCCGGCGCGAAGCAGGGCCTCTTCGAAGTAGAGGCGGATGTCCGAGGCGGAAATCATCCTTTCCTTGCCCTCGTTCAGGCGCGTCGTGGCGAGCCCACCAGCCGTTACCTCAAGGCTCTTTTCAAGAGCGCCTATGGGAATGAGGTGGTGGGCATCGTTCCAGTAGGGTTTGAGACCGCCCTTGAAGTTCTTGCCTTTGACGCCCCACTCCCTGCCGGTCGCGGTGGGGGCGTCGAGTTCGGCGGAGTACCATCTGGGATAGCCTGTCTCCGCCCGGTAGTCCGTCTGGGTCTTCTTCCCTGTCGCGGAGTCCTGGTAGGCGGGCCAGTTATAGATGGCTTTATCCTCCGTCGCCCTTCCGTGTGCTTGATACCGGTAGCTGCAGGAGTGCACGGAATATTTGTAGAGGCCTCGCCACAGGCATTTGCCTCCGTCGAACCCTTGGGTGAAGTGGTGGGAGCGCCCTTGGACGGCATCCAGGTGCTCTTCCTTGGGGGACTTCTTCTTCGGGCTGTTCGTGTCGTGGGACATGTCAGTTTCGAGCCCTTTCCAGAAACATCGCTCCTGCGTGGCCTCGTTCGGACAGCATGAGGATGAGTGAGGTATCCGAGTAGGCGTAGCCACGCCGCCAGGCGCGGCATGCAACGCAGATGGAGACGGCACCGCTCGCGGCGCCCACGTCCCCCAGGGAGAGCGCCGTGGCGAGGATGCGGATATCTGAAGACAGCCTCTCCGAAAGACGGACCCTGGCATACGCCAGCTGCGATGCGCGCCAGTTCTCTCCGTTCAAGTCGGTATGAAGGTCTCCCGCGAAGGGCGCGGCAAGACCCGCCGTGTCGAGCGCCTGTCCGGTCACCTGGGCCAGCATTGCTCCGGTGTGAGGCTCCGCCAGCGAGAAGCGCTCGTCATGCGCCGTGACGACGCCTCGAAGAATGGCTTCTGGCTTCACCTTGCGTCCCCTTGCGCTCCGCAAGGTTTCGAGCAGGAAGCAGGCTGCTGCCTCACCCGGCATCAGCCCAGAAGGGACGGATGGAGATTTCATCCGTCGCTGGTCAAGCAACTCCTCCAGCATGACTTCGTCCAGGTATGAATCGGCTGCGATCACGACCACCCTCTCGACGCGCCCTGCCTCCATCATGTGCTGCGCGCGCCTCACGGCATCCAGGGCGCCGACATGTCCACTCCAGAGCACCTGCGTGTGCTCGGGTGGAATGGGGATGTTGGCAATCTGCAGGAGTGGCAGCACATACGTCCTCCTGAGAAGCTCCAGGTCTCTTTGAAGGTGCCCGCTCAGGCTTTCTTCCTCCGGAAACGGGAGGGCCGCGACGAGCCCTGTGTGCTTCCAGAAAGCTGTGTCGCTCCGGCTTGGTGACGTGCCATAAGCAAGGAGATCGTCGAGGGCGCCTGCGGCAAGGCGCAGCCAGCGCCCCACGGAGATGAACCCTTTCGTGTAGCCCTCGACTGGATGCCCGAACATTGGCACGGGCTCGATGGGCTCGCTCTCAAGGATTTGGAAGGACCGCAGCGGCCGTGGGCGCGTGATGCCTGCCCGGATGGCTGCACAAGCGGGAGCGACTCCGAGGCCCACCGATGACACCATGCCCAAGCCCGTAATGGCGAGTTCCATCGACCCTCGATTCCGAGACCGGCGATGCCATTTTTCTCTATTGAGCGTCTGGCGTCGAGGGACTTCTTCAGGCGTGCAGGTGCCAACGGCCGGGGTAATGGCTCGCAGCCGGTTCGGCCAAGCGGATCGCAGCCGGATACGACCGAAACTTCTGGGAGGAGGGCTTCCAGCGCCGGGCCAGGGCCGGGGCGAATTGCGGAAGCTGCCGCCTTCGATGACGAGGACGTGGGAGTGGTGGAGGCGCCCGTCCATGGCGGCGCTGAGAAAGCGGCCCTGGGCAGGAAGAGCTTCCTCTTCGCCGACCACGAAGCCGCGGGCGAGAACCTCGCCGGCCTCTACGCCCTCGTCGCCACCTGCGAGGCCAACGGCGTCAATCCCGAAGACTACCTCGCCGACGTGCTCCTGCGCGTCCAGACGCACCCGAACGCCCGCGTCGGCGAGCTGCTGCCGCATGCGTGGAAGCGTCTGCGCAGCCGAAGCGGCCTGAAGCCTCCGGCTCTATCCATCGCGGCGCGTCACCGCACGCCTCCCGTCTGCCTTCAGGCGATCCGACACGTCGTTCGCCGGACGGTTACCGGCCAACGACGTGCTGCGGGCCATTGGCGGTCTGCCCGTTTTCCACACTTCCCATCCGAAAAGGCCGGTGCGGCCGCGTCAGTCCAGGTCCTCCAGTGCCAGCTCCGCTTGCTCGCGGTAGAGGGGCACCATTTCCACGGCGAGCAGGTCCTCCAGCAGCTTCCTCGCCCCAGCCTTGTTGCCTGCCAGCCGGAGTCTCCTGGCCGCCGGCAAGGTGAGCATCATCCGCTGGGATCCGGTGCGAATGCGCGCGCGGACTTCGCCGAGCAGCGCGGTGGCCGCCTCCACGTCTTGAATGGCGGAGTGGGCAGCGGCCTCTGGAATCGCCACCTGTTGGGCCGTGCGCAGGAGCAACTCGCGGACGTCTGGTGTAAGCGTCAACGCCTCGCCTGCCCCAACGCGGGCGAAGAGCGCTCGCACGTCGTCCCAGTCGGTGTCCTCGGACATGCTCAGTTGCCCTTCTTGGGCCGTCGGCAATTGTTCGCCGGCCATTCTTTCTGCCCCTGGCAGGAGCGGAAGCAGTCATGGCAGGAACCGAGCCATTTTTCCTCCTGGCACAGCACGTATGTGTCGATGCAGGCCTGCTTCCAATCTGGCATGTCGTCCCCGGCCAGGTCCGATGCCGCTTTGAGCGCGCGCAGGAGCCCGGCCGCCTCGAATTCCGTGAGGCCACAGCGCTCCGGTGAGCCCGGGTGCGTCTTCACGCAGCAGCTCACCGTGGAGCCCCTGGGGGGGCACTGCGCCTGCGCCAGGGGCACCGGAGCGCGGCCGGTTTGGGCGTGCGCTGTCCCGCTACGTCCCGCTGCCGCCAGGACGAGGCCGAGGACCACCCGCATGCCCCATGAACGGATTCTCAACTTGTTCATGTATGACATTTTATCCGGCTTCGTGCGGGCGGCGCACCCCTCTTGAGAAGGAGGCCCGGGGCCGCACATGCAGGCCGGCCCCAAGGGCGACTCCTACGACGAGAAGAGGCAGAGGCGGTAGCGGCACAGTGAGCATGCGCCGACGTGAGTCCTGGGAAATCGGTCAGGTCATCCCCCGAGCAAATCATGCTGCGAGGAATGGCCAGCTCACGCCCCGCAGTCAGGTCCGGGCCTGCCAGGTCAGCCACTCCCCTGGACGTGCCAACTCCACGTTCACCTTCCGCTTGCGCGCGGAGGCCAGGAGCAGCGCTTCCGCGTCTGGAACCTCCTGATAGTCTTCAGAGGCGGCGACACCGTAGTGGATGGGCACGAGCAGCCGTGCTCCCAACACCACGGCCGCGGCCACTGCCTGCTCGGGCGTCAGGACGGCATGCACGTCGCTCACGGGCTTCCGCCAGCCGAAGCGCGCCCCATTGATGGGCAGGAACGCCGCATCGAAGGGGCCGAACTGACGCCCGATGCGCCACCAGGACCCGTGCCAGAGCGTGTCGCCGCAGTGGATGACGCGGCGGCCTCCGCCAGAGACGATCCACGAAACCTGGGGATCCCCATAACCGTCCGCCGCGGGGACGGCGGTGGCGGTGAAGTCATTGAGCAGGATGGGTTCGTAGAGCGGAGCGGGCCGCACACGGAAGCCCGACGCGGCGGCCGCCACGGCCACGTCCGGGGCGCACACCAGCGTCCCGGTGTCCCCCAGCGCCTGACGGACGGCCACCGGGTCGAAGTGGTCGGGATGGCGATGCGTCACCAGGACGAAGCGGCTCCCGCTCTTCACGTCCATCGGGACGAGCGGGTCCTTCAGCGCGGCCCCCCACACGGTGGGATCGATCAACGGGTCCAGGAAGAGCGTGTCCTGTCCGAGCCGCAGCCGCACTCCGGCCCAGGCCAACCGCTGGGCACGAAGCGCGGCGCTGTCGACAGGCTTCGTCGCGCGGCCCGTGCCAGGGGGGAGCAGGACCGCACCCGCCGAGAGCGCAGCCGCCGCACGCAGGAAGTCCCGGCGGCCCGTCCGGGAGGGCCGAACCAATGTGTCCCGCCTCTCGGTGTTCGATGGCCCCTTCTGGAATGGGGAAGGGGAGGTCAGCGCGTCATGGCTCATCGAGCCTCCGGAGGGACCACGAGATTGATGCCGAAGAGGCGCACGCCAGTCTCGGTCCTCGGCTGATGGCGGCTCGCCGGCGGGAAGAACAGGTACGAGCCCGGTCCCAGGCGCTGCTCCCCCTCGATGAGTTCACCGCTCATCACGAGGACCTCCTCGCCGGTGTCGTGAACGTCCACATGGGGCCACTGGCTCCCGGGAGCCATGTCCACGACCCAGACCCTCACGTCATGCGTACTCGGCAAGTCCCTCCGAAGGCAGCCGGGGCCGACGACGACCGGTTCAACGTCGTCGATTCGCACCGACGACCATGAGAGGACGACAGGGCCCTGCGTCCTCGGGAAGCTGTCTGTAGGGGGCATCCGTTTGCTCTCCTGGCATTGGGACGCCAACGTTACGGAGGAGTATGCAATGAGCGCAGCGAAACGATTTCGCGACGATGATGAATCTGGTTCATGTGAAGCTGTCCGACATGCTGGAACTCCGTCACTTCAAGCTGATTGCCGCGGTCGCCGACACGGGAAGCCTGGCTGCGGCGAGCCGGCAGCTTCACCTCACGTCCTCGGCGCTGAGCCACCAACTGCGCGACGCCGAGGAGCGCCTGGGCGTGCAGCTCTTCCAGCGCCGCCAGCGACGCCTGCTCCTGACCGGCTCGGGAGAGAAGCTGCTCCTCTCCGCTCGGCGGGTCCTGAACGAGGTGGCCCAGGCCGAGGCGGTCTGCCGTGCGCACCCGCAGGACGACCTGCTCCGGCTCAGCACGGGCTGCTACACGGTGTATGGCTGGCTGCCGCCCATCCTGGGGCGGTGGCAGGCCGAGCACCCTCGCGTCGAGCTGCGCATCGTCCTGGAGGCCACGCGTCAGCCTCTTGGGGCGCTGCTGAATGGCGAGCTGGATCTCGCCTTGACCCCGGACGTCCCGAAGCAGGCCCGCCTGGCACAGACCACGCTCTTCGAGGACGAGCTCCTGCTGGTGGTCCCTGCGGACCATGCGCTGGCGCGGCGGGGGCATGTCACGGCGCAGGACCTGGTGCGGGAGCACCTGCTCACCTATGCCGCGCCTCGGGAGCAGCTCGATGTCTTCACGCGCGTGCTCTGGCCCGCGGGCATCGAGCCGCACCGGGTCTCTCCCGTGCCGCTCACCGAGGCGCTGATCGAGCTGGTGCGTGGCGGTATCGGCGTGACGGCACTGCCCGAATGGATGCTGCCGACCCAGCGCCACGGGCTGCAGACCGTCCGGCTCACCCCTCGGGGAATCCGACGACGCTGGAGCGCGGTCACCCGGGCATCCCGCCAGCATCCTGCCCCGCTGACCCACTTCATCCAGCTCCTCCGCGAGCGCTTCGCCGCCCACGGTAAGGCAGCGCCGCGGGCTTTCTCACGGCCAGGAGTGCCGCCGCGCATGGGTGGAGCTCCGCGCGTCTCGCCTTGAGACTGGCAGCGGTGCTCCGTCGCACGGAACAGCAGGGGCAACTCCACGGTCTCCAGGCCTCCGTGGTCTGCCCAATCGTCCGCACTCCCCACCCGACAAGGCCGGCGCAGCCGCGTCAGTCCAGGTCCTCCAGCGCTATCTCCGCCAATTCGCGGTAGAGCGGCACCTCTTCCACGGAGAGCAGTTGCTCCATCACTTCCCGTGCTCCTGCGATGTCGCCTGCCTGCCGAAGGCGCCGGACTTCGGATCTGGCTTTCATCAACCTCATGGAGCAGTTGCGGATCCGCGCTCGGATCTCGCGGAGGAGAGTCGTCGCGGTGGCCACATCCTGGACGGCTGCTTGTGCCTCGGACTCGGGCATGGCCACCTGCTGGGCCGTGCGCAGCAGCAGTTCGCGCACGCCTGGGGTGAACTCAAGCGCTCTGCCCGCCTCGACACGGGCGGCCAGCCCCCGCACCTCCTCCCAATCGATGTCCTCGGCCATGCTCAGCGTCCCTTCTTCGGGCGGCACATGTTGTCCGGCCACTCGCCCTTCTGCCCTTCGCAGTTCCGGAAGCAGTCGTAGCAGGACCCCGTCCAGTGGTCTTCCTTGCACTGTACGTAGGTTTCGATGCAGTCCTGCTTCCACGCCGGTAGGTCGTTCCGGGCCAGCTCCGCCGCCACCTTGGCGGCGAAGAGGATTTCCTCCACCTCCCGCTTCGTGGCACCACAACGCTCCGGAGCCAGCGGGTGTGTCTTCACGCAGCAGCTCACCGTGGAGTCCGTGGGCGTGCACTGCGCCTGCGCCAGGAGCACCGGTGCGCTGCCGGCTTGGGCGTGCGCTGTTCCGCTACGGCCCACGGTCGCCAGGACGAGCCCGAGGACCACCGGCATGCCCCATGAAGGGGTGTTCCATCTGTTCATGCATGGCGGTCTATATGGCTTTGGGTGAACGGCGAACCCTCGCTGCCCCCGCGCCCTACAGCTCCGTCGAACGCTCCGCTTCGTCCGCAGTCCTGGCCGCGCCTGGCCTTCCCGCTGGCGACAGCAGGAGTCGGCCGAGGATGAGGCCCAGGACGGCCGCGATGCCGCTCGCCGCCAGGACGCCCAGCTTCGCCGCCGCGAGGTGCGCCGGATCCGTGAACGCGAGCTGCGCGATGAACAGCGACATGGTGAACCCGATGCCCGCGACGACGCCGAGCACGAGCAGGTCCTTCGGGCTCATCCCCTTGGGCAGCGTCCCCAATCGCAGACGCAGGGCCAGGCCGCACGCAAGGAGGACGCCCAGGGGCTTGCCCACGACGAGGCCCACGGTCACGGCCGTGGCGACGCGCCAGGAATCTCCGTCGAACGACCCACCGGAGATGGACACGCCCGCGTTGGCCAGGGCGAACAGCGGCATGATGCCGAACGCGACGAAGGGATGCAGGGAGTGAATCAGGCTCTCCGAGGGAGACAGCGCCTCGCGACGCGCCACGTTGACCCGCTGCAGGGAACCTGCGAACTCGTGGGATGACAGCGTGTCTGGCTTTGTCCTGGAAAGTTCCTCCAGCGTGTTCCGGGTGTTCGTGACGAATCCATCCGGCCCCAGCCAGGCCCGCACCGGCGTGATGAGCCCGACGATGACTCCGGCAATCGTCGGGTGGATGCCCGCGGAGTAGACGCCGGCCCAGGTGACGAACGCTGGAACGACATAGGCCAGCTTGGACCGGACCCCCAGACGCTGCATCAGGAAGATGCCGCCCAGCCCGAGCAGCGCGACGCCCAGCCCGGAGAGCGCCACCCCTGACGAATAGAAGAGGGCGATGACGATGATGGCGCCCAGGTCGTCGATGACGGCGAGCGCGAGCAGCAGCACCCGCAGCGCCGCGGGCACGCGATTGCCCAGCAGCGTGAGGATGCCGACCGCGAAGGCGATGTCCGTGGCCATGGGCACGCCCCAGCCAGAGCGCGTCTCCGGGGTGCCAGCGAACAGGAGATAGAGCCCGGCTGGCGCGACCATTCCGCCGAGCGCGGCCACCGCGGGCAGCGCGGCGCGACGCCACTCGGACAGTTCGCCCTGGTACACCTCGCGGCGGATCTCCATCCCCACGACGAAGAAGAAGATCGCCATCAGGCCATCGTTGACGACCCACTCGAGGCTGCGCTCGAAGGTGAAGTCCCCCAGCTTCACGCCGACCGGCGTGTGCCAGAACTGGAGGTAGCCCGCCGCCCAGGGCGAGTTGGCCCAGAGGAGCGCGCCCGCCGCCGCGACCAGCAGCAGGATGCCGCTCGCTGCCTGGATGTGGAGGAAGCGCTCCAGCGGGCGCCCCGCCCATCGCGCGAACCGCAGGAGGGGTCCCCAGGCCTCGGGAGGGGATGACTCAAGGGGGCCCTGCCCTGGAGTGGAGGAGGTCGACATGCACTGTCCCTGCCGGCTCACTTGCCGGCGGGGATGGCGGCCCGACCATCCTCGAACCTGCGGCGTTCATCGCCGCACCCTTGCTCAGGCGCGCACCTTTCCATGGAACGCCGCACGCGTCGAGACATCCCGACGTGGCCTGCCGGGCGATGAGCGCCCACCCAGGCAGGCTCCCCCTCTTCCCGCCCGTCCGCTCACGGCGCCTGCAACACCTGCCGCAGGAACACCCGCCAGTCTTCGACGAGCGGGGGCGCTGCATCGTGGCCGACGCCCGGGTAGGTCCGCACGTCGATGGGGACGCCCACGGCCTTCAGGTCCGCGACGCGCGCGAGCGTCTGCTGCACGGGGATGATGGCGTCTTCCTCCCCCTGGAGCACCAGCACCCGGTGCGCCGGGGGAAGCGACCTCGCGGGCTCTCCCAGCAGGCGCGTGCCCATGGGGACCGCCACCTCCACCAGCTCCGGGTGGCGCAGGGCGAGCATCCACGCGAGGTCGCCGCCGTAGGAGAAGCCCGTCACGGCGACGCGGCGGATTTCAGGGTGGGCGCGGCGGACCTCTCGAATGAGGTCCGCGAGCTGGGCGGCCACGCGTTCCACGTCCGCTGTCTTCCCAACCCCGTCCTTCTTCTCGTGGTCCACCGGGAACCAGGTGAAGCCCTCCCGGCGGGGCCTCGAACCCCGGGGCAGCACCACCCGCACGGCGATGTCCAGGGCCTTGACCGACGCATCCCAGGATTCGGGCGTGGACCCGGACGAATGCAGGGCGACGAGCAACGCCTCCGGCTTCTCCGCGCCCAGCGCGTAGGTTTCGTAGGAGAGGGGCGGGGCGGTGTTCGCGGCTCCAGGCCCAGGCAGGGTGGTTGCGCAGGAGGCTTCCAACAGGGTCAGGAGGATGAGCGCGGTGGTGACGAGAGGCTTCATGGGTCCTCGGGGGACAGGGTGGAGACCATTGAACGGAGGGCTGACGCTGGCGTCGGCCCTGCTTGCGATTCGACGACGCGCGGCGCGATAACCGCAGGATGACGAACCCTTCCGCGGAAGCAGACTGGCGCGGGGTGACTGGCGGGTGCCAGTGCGGCGCCGTGCGCTACCGGCTCGACGCGAAGCCCCACGTCACCGTCTGCCATTGTCGCATGTGTCAGAAGGCGGTCGGCGGGCCCTTCGCCGTGCTCGCGGCGGTGGCCGGTTCCGCGGTGACCTGGACCCGTGGCACGCCGTCTCGCTTTCGCAGCTCCGACAGTGGCGAGCGCTGGTTCTGCTCCGACTGCGGAACCCCGCTCGCCTTCGCGGACCTGGAGGATGGCGGCCTTGAGCTGATGGTGGGGAGCCTGGATGCGCCCGCCCAGGCGGTGCCCGTCGAGGCGACCGGCATGGAGGCTCGGCTCTCCTGGGTCGCTCAGGTGCCCGCCCTCCCGAGCCGGAGCACCGAGGCCACCGTGGCCTCCGCCGGCCGACGCCCACCGACGTCGTATCAGCACCCGGATCACGACACGTCGGAGGGCTGGTCGGCCGGAGCCTCGTCCGCGAAGGGCTGAGCCGCGGCCACAGGGCGTCCTTCGCATGCCGGCCCCGGAGTGGCTGTCACCGGTGTCTGCCTTCAAAGGCAGCCAGCCGGGAAGCTCCGTCCAGGCGCCTGGGGATCCCCTCAACCCCTGGAGCCCCGCGACGCGGGCCGCAGCGCCGCCACCGCCAGCGCCGCCACGGTGTCCGCGTAGGCCTTCGTGAGGGGCGCGGTGCGCAGCAGCCAGCGGTGGAAGAGGGGACCCACGAGCAGCTCCACGGCGACGTCCAGGTCCACGCCCTTCGCGACCTGTCCGGCCCGCTGGCCTGCGCGCAGGCGCTCTTGAATCGCCGTCAGGTGGGGCCGCAGCACGGCCTCCACGAACTGCTGGGCCAGCACGGGGTCCGCCTGGGACTCGGCGGTGAGCGCGCGCGAGGGCAGCTCGAAGCGCGGATCCGTGAGCTCCTGCACCGTGGCCCGCAGCACCCCCTTCAGGTCCGCCTCCAGGTCTCCGGTGTCCGGCAGCGCCGCCGGCTCGCTTCCGCCGCTGAGCGCCACGAAGGCGTCCAGCACCACCGCCCCCTTGGACGGCCACCAACGGTAGATGGTCTGCTTGCCCACCCCGGCCCGCGCCGCGATGGCCTCGATGGTCAGCCGCGCGTACCCCACCTCGCCCACCAGCTCCACGGCGGCGGTGAGGATGGCCTGGCGTGAGCGCTCACTGCGGCGCGACGGCTCCGGTGTCTTTGTCTCTCCCATCCGGCACCACCCTAGCAGTCCACAAGACGGAACGTCTCGTCTTGACAGCAACCTCCGGCGCGCGTAGGTCTTGGTGAAACGAGACGTTCCGTCTCGTTTCGTCGCCCAGGAGCGTGCACATGTCCCGTCGTGCCCACATCGCCATGGTCAGCATCCCCGCCCACGGCCACGTGAACCCGAGCCTGGAGCTCATCCGGGAGCTGGTCTCCCGGGGCCACCGGGTGACGTACGCCAACGACGCGTCCTTCGCGGAGGTCGTCTCCAGCACGGGCGCGGAGCTGGTGCCCTACCGCTCCACCCTCCCGCGCCCCGGGGAGCCCTGGCCCGAGGACACGGCGGCGCAGCTGGACGTGTTCCTGGACGACGCCATCTCTATGCTTCCGCAGCTGCGCGCGGCCTACGAGCACGACCGGCCGGACCTCTTCCTGTACGACATCGGCTGTTCGACGGCGCGCATCCTCGCGGAGAACTGGGGCCTGCCCTGCGTCCAGCTCTCGCCCGCCTCCGTGGCCTGGGAGGGCTACGAGCAGGACATGGCGCCGCTGATGGAGTGGCTGCGCACCGACCCCGGCGCCGTGGCGCACCACCGGCGCTACACCGAATGGCTCGCCAGCTGCGGCGTGGCCCAGCCCGACTCCCTGGGCTTCGTCGGCCGGCCCCCGCGCGGCCTGGTGCTCATCCCGCGCGCATTGCAGCCCCACGAGGACCGGGTGGACCGCCAGCGCTTCACCTTCGTGGGGCCCTGCTTCGGGGACCGCTCCGGCCAGGGCTCATGGCAGCGTCCCCCGGGCGCGCAAAAGGTGGTGCTGGTGTCGCTCGGCTCGGCCTTCACCCAGCAGCCGGCGTTCTACCGGGCCTGTCTTGCCGCCTTCGGTGGGCTCCCCGGCTGGCACGTCGTGCTCCAGATTGGCAAGAACATGCGGCCCGACGAACTGGGAGCGATTCCGGCCAACGTGGAGGTGCACCCCTGGGTGCCGCAGCTGGCGGTGCTGGAGCAGGCGGATGCCTTCGTCACCCACGCGGGCATGGGCGGCTCCCAGGAGGGCCTGGCCTGCGGCGTGCCGATGATCGCCGTGCCCCAGGCCTCGGATCAGTTCGCCAACGCCGACCAGCTCGTCGCGCTCGGCGTGGCCCGACGCCTGGACACCGAGCAGGCCACGCCGGAGGCCCTGCGCTCGGCGCTGCTCCAGCTCACGGAGGATCCCCAGGTCGCCACCCGGCTCGCGGCCCTCCGGAAGCAATCGCGCGAGGAGGGGAGCGCCGCTCGCGCCGCCGACGTGCTGGAGGCCGAGTTCCTTTCAGAGACACGCGCCGCCGCGCGCTGAGCCGGCGCGTCGTGGACGGTGGACTGCCCTCGGGGGCCGGCGGACATCCCAGGATGGGAAGTTCGTCACCCCGCGCCATCGCCGTCCTTCCAGCCCCTCTCGCATTTTCCATGTCTGGGATGTGTCTGCCTTTGGCCCCGCGCATGCAATTGCGCCGCCCGGACATTCGTCCGGGAAGGTGAGCATGGACTTGAAGGGCTGGAGGAGGGGACTGGGCTTGTTGCCCGCCCTGGGATTGATGGTGGCGTGTGGTGGCGGGGATGGACTGGACGCTCCCGCGTTGCGGTCCACGAAGGCGGCGGCGGTGACGGAGCAATGCCAGCCCAGGACCGTCTACACGGAGGATCACCTCCCAGCGACCTACGACACTTACGTTGAACAGGCCTCGCCGGACGCGAGCCATGGCACGTCGGTGATGCTGGTCTCGGATGGCTCTCCCCGGCAGGAGACCTATCTGGACTTCCGCTTCAGCGGCTTCGACGGCTTCATCCAGGCGCGGCTGCGGCTGTTCGCCACGGATGGCTCCACCAACGGGCCCGCCCTCTACAAGACCCAATCCGGCTGGACGGACACGCTGACGTGGAACACGCGTCCGGCGCCCGTGGGGACGGCGCTGGGCAACGTGGGGGAGGTCGCCTCGGGGAGCTGGGTGGAGTACGACGTGTCGTCCGTCGTCAAGGGCAGCGGCGCCCACGCCTTCGTCCTGGTTCCCGAGGGCGGCAACGGCATGGACTTCGTCTCCAACGAGGACCCCCGCCGGGAGCTGCGGCCGGTGCTCGTGCTGACCCATGCCCAGACCGTCTGCACCTACCAGGGCAGCGGCGGCGGGCTCACCCAGGCAGTGCTCCGGGGCGGCGGGGGCGATGAGGTGGTGCAGGCGCTGGCCACGACCAGCAATGGCGGCCACGTCGTCGCGGGGGTCTATACGGGCGCGGGCTCCCTGGGCGGGGCCACGTTCCCCAGCCAGGGCGGGCTGATGCTTGGCCGGTTCCACCCGGATGGCACGCATGAGTGGTCTCGCGCGTTCCCGCAGGCCTCCGCGACGCTGACCGTCACCAGCGTGACGCTCACGCCGCTGGGCAACGTGCTGGTGGTGGGTGGCTACGCGGGGACACCGGACTTCGGTCAGGGGCCGCTGCCCACCAGCCCCTATCACGGCACCTTCATCGCCAAGTTCTCTCCCGTGGGGCAGCTCACCTGGGCGAAGGGCTTCACCGCCGGCCTCGTGACGGGGGATGGGTATGATCCCCTGCCCATCCGCGCCAACGCCGTGGCCACGGATGCCAATGGCAGCCTCATCTTCACCGGGTACTTCTTCGGCCGCGCCAACCTGGGCGGCGGGGAGCTGTACGCGGGCCCCGGAGGCGGCGCCTTCGATGATGCGGTGCCCGGCATGTTCATCGCGAAGTACTCCTGGGAGGGCGTGCACCTGTGGTCCAGGGCCTACGAGGGCGGCCTCTGGGGAGCCCAGGGGGAGGGGCTGGCCACGGACAGCGCGGGCAACGTGTTGCTCGCGGGGTATGCGAGCAGGAACGCCGACGGCAGCCCGGTGCTGGGCGCGACGCACCGGGAGAACCCCCTCGTCGCGAAGTTCTCCCCGGCGGGGACGCTGCTCTGGAGCCGGGCGCTGAACGGCGCCCAGGGCAGGATGGTGGGGGTGGCGGCCCTGCCCGGGGACGCGGTGGCCTTCGCCGGCAACTTCACCCGGCGCTTCACCTTCGCGGGGCAGACGCTGGAGAGCACCCAGGCGGATGAATGGGACGGCGGCAACGCGGACGTGATGCTGGGCGCGCTGGAGGCGTCAGGCACGGACCGCTGGGCGCGCAAGCACGGTGCCGACGCGGCCGAGTCCGTGTCCAAGGTGGCCGTGGACGCGCAAGGCCGCTTCAAGCTGGCGGGCATCTCCGGCGGTGCGGTGGACCTGGGCGGCGGCCTCATCGGTCCGACGCGCGGGAACGACCCCCAGTCGTTCGTGGCGAGCTACGGGCCGGATGGCGCCCACCAGTGGTCCCGGATCGTGGGCACGAACCACTCCGACCCCCTGGTCGCCGTCACCCCGGACGGCACCACGCTCTTCGGGGGCACGCTCAGGGGCATCACGCACGTGGGGCCGACGCCGTTCGGCCCCTCGCGGGGCGCGGACCTGCTCCTGTTGAAGCTGGCGCCCTGAGCGTCCGGGGGACCCCGTGAGGCCGGAGCCCCGCTCCAGCCTCACGGGCCGCCGCCAGCGGGCTTCGGGGGTTCCTTCCGCGTGGGCGCGGACTGCTAGGGTGGAGCGCCATGAACGCAACAGCCGCTTCGAAGTCGGGTGGGTCCAGGGTCCTCTTCATGCTCGGCGTCACGGTGGTGGCGATGGGGGGCGGCATCTTCGCGGCGGTGAAGCTGCTGGGCCGTGACGCGGGCAAGACCGACGTCGGTGACCTGGAGGCGCTCGCGTCGGTGCAGGCCCAGCTGCGCACGGTCAATGCGTGTCGCATCGAATACAATCAGTGGAGCAGGTCCAGTCAACGGGAGGCGTACCGGCGCAACGTCTTCATCACGCACTGCGATGCGGTGGGCCGCACTTCCTGGAACGCGAAGGTGGTGCTCCCCGAAGAGTGGTCGCATGACGCGCTCGCGTTCAAGGCGGAGCGCTCGTCGCTGAAGGACGACTGGTCCATCCTGGTGCACCCGGAGGCGGTGCCCTTCCCGGTCCTGGTCGCGGGGCTGAAGGAACTCGCGCCCATCCTCGTGCGGGATGCCCCCGCGGCCCTGGCGAAGAGCCAGGCCGAGGATGCGGCAGCCGCCGCGAGGTATGAGGAGCGCCAGCGCCAGCAGGAGGAGCAGCGGCGGCAGAACCAGGAAGGCTACCCCTCGCGGTGACGCGCCGGTCCCCGCCGGTGCCTGGGGAACGGGTCCGACTGTCGCACAGGTAGAGCAACCCACCCGGCCTCGCCCCTCCAGCGGAAGGGTCGAGGCCGAGGCTTTCTACGCGGTCGTGAACGTCGTGCGGCGGCGCGGCGTCACGGACACTGCGAGATGCAGTACGCGCGGTACGACGAGCAGTAGAACGGGTCGCCGCCGCCGTAGTAGCACTGGTAGTACTTCGCGTCGCAGGCGTCGGTGCAGGGGCCGGGCGTCGCCGTCGCGACGATGCGCTCCACCTCTCCCGGGCTCATCTCCTCCGGCGCCTCGACCCCGCCACAGCCGACCAGAAATCCAACCGCCATCAGCCCGGCAATGATTGTCGCTCGCATGGGGTGCTCCTGTTCTTGAAGGGTTGTGCTGCCTTGCCAGGATAGCGCTGTCATTGGCGGCGGGCCAAGGCCCTGTCCCGAGCACCCCAGGCGGTCCTCGTGGACCCGCCACCTCCAGGGGGCGTTCCATGTCAGACCCTCCACGTACTGTTCTTCTTGTCGCCGCCAAGAACGAACGAGGGGGAGCGCTCCATGAGCACGTCTGTGATTGATAACCGCGTCGAGGTCGTCTTCAGCTTTGACACCACCGGCAGCATGTATCCGTGCCTCGCGCAGGTCCGCAAGAAGCTGGGGGGCGCCGTGGCCCGGCTCACCAAGGAGATCCCGGGCATCCGCATCGGCATCATCGCGCACGGGGACTACTGTGACGCGCGCTCCACGTACGTGACGAAGGCGTTGGACCTCACCGACGACGCGAAGGCCATCACGCGCTTCGTGGAGAAGGTGGAGCAGACGGGGGGCGGAGACGCCCCGGAGTGCTATGAGCTGGTGTTGCACGAAGCGCGAAGCCTGTCGTGGACGGAGGGCTACAGGAAGGTGTTCGTCCTGATTGGGGATGACGTCCCGCACTCGCCCCACGACAACCCCCAGAAGCTGGACTGGCGCAAGGAGGTGGACGCCCTGGGGAAGATGGGCGTGCCTGTCTATGGCGTGCAGGCCCTGAACCGCCGTCACGCGACGCCGTTCTACAAGACGCTGGCGGAGAAGTCGGGCGGCTTCCACCTGAGCCTGGATCAGTTCGCGCACGTCACCGACATGGTGCTGGCCGTCTGCTACAAGCAGTCCTCGGACGCGCAGCTCCAAGCGTACGAAGCGGAGGTGTCCCGCGAAGGCCGCATGAGCCGTGGCCTGAACTCCATGTTCAACACGATGCTCAAGCGGGCCGCGTCCACCCTGTTCGGTGAGACGGACCTGCGGGCGGTGCCGCCGGGGCGCTTCCAGGTGCTGGAGGTGGAGGGGGACAGCGCCATCAAGGAGTTCGTGACGGAGAACGGCCTGGGCTTCAAGACGGGGCGCGGCTTCTACGAGTTCACCAAGACGGAGACCATCCAGGGCCGCAAGGAAGTGGTGCTGATGGACCGCAAGACGGGCGACTTCTACAGCGGCGAGCGGGCCCGGGAGATGCTTGGCCTGCCGCCGGGCGAGACGGTGCGCATCCGGCCCTCCAGCCTGGAGAAGTACGTCGTCTTCGTCCAGAGCACGTCCGCCAACCGGAAGCTCAAGGGCGGCACGAAGTTCCTCTACGAGGTGGAGGACTGGGACGGGGCGCGCGGCAGCGCCGCGGCCTGACGCGCGGGCCGCCGGGAGGCGCGGACGTCCCAGGGCGGAGGGGCCGGGTCGGGGTTAATCTTCGCCCATGACCTCCAGCCCATCCCACCGCTCGTCCGTCGTCGTGGCGGAGCTGGGGCCCACCAACACCGGGAAGACCCACCGCGCCATCGAGCGCATGCTCGAACACGACTCGGGCATCATGGGGCTGCCGCTGCGCCTGCTTGCCCGGGAGGTCTACGACCGGGTGACCGCCCGGGTGGGTGAGGGGCGGGTGGCCTTGATGACGGGGGAGGAGAAGCGGGTGCCCCCGCGCCCCGACTATTGGATCTGCACGGTCGAGGCGATGCCGACCGACCGGCCCGTCGACTTCCTCGCCGTGGATGAGATCCAACTCGCCGCCCACCGCGAGCGCGGACACGTCTTCACCGACCGGCTGCTCCACGCACGCGGGCTGAAGGAGACCTGGTTCCTGGGCGCGGAGACGATGCGCCCGATGGTGCAGTCGCTCATCCCACAGGCGTCACTGAAGCGCGCCACCCGCCTGTCCCAGCTGCGCTACGCCGGGCATCGCTCCCTGAAGAGCCTGCCGCCGCGCTCCGCCGTGGTCGCGTTCTCCGCGGACCGCGTGTACGAGCTCGCGGAGGCCCTGCGCCGCCTGCGGGGCGGGGTCGCGGTGGTGCTGGGCGCGCTCTCCCCCAGGACGCGCAACGCCCAGGTGGCCATGTATCAGGCCGGCGAGGTCCAATACCTGGTGGCCACGGATGCCATTGGGATGGGGTTGAACCTGGACCTCAACCACGTGGCCTTCGCCGCGCTCTCCAAGTTCGACGGCTCCGAGCCCCGGGACCTCTTCCCGGACGAGCTGGCGCAGATCGCCGGCCGGGCAGGGCGCCACCTGAACGACGGGAGCTTCGCGACGCTGAACACGCTGCCGGAGCTGTCGCCCCGGGTGGTGTCAGCCATTGAGACCCACCGGTTCCCGGCGATCCAGAGCCTCATCTGGCGCAATGCCTCACTGGATTTCACGAGCCCGGAGTCCCTGCTGGATTCCCTGTCACAGGCGCCGCGTCACCACGCCTTCGTCCGGGTGGAGCGCGCGGACGACTTCGACGCGCTCCGGCACCTCTCCAGCCTCCCGGCCATCCAGGACGTCGCCACCGACCGTGGCATGGTGGAGCTGCTGTGGCAGGTCTGCCAGGTGCCGGACTTCCGCAAGGGACTCTTCGGGCTGCATGTCTCGCTGCTGCGCGACACCTTCCTCCAGTTGTCCGCGGGCGATGGGAGGCTGGATGCGGGCTGGCTTGCCCGCCAGGTGTCACCGCTGGATGACGTGTCGGGAGACATCCACACGCTGATGGACCGGCTGGCCGCCATCCGCATCTGGACGTACATCAGTCATCGCCCGGGCTGGCTGGACGACGCGGAGGCCTGGCAGGAGCGCACCCGCCGCATCGAGGACGCGTTGGGGGATGCCCTGCACGAGCGGCTGGTGGAGCGCTTCGTGCAGCGCGCGGCGCGTCGCAGTCCCCGCCGCTTCGTGAGGAACCCCGCGCGGCCCCTGGCCGGTTCGGACAGCCCCTTCGCCAAGCTGGGGCTGCTGCTGGGCGAGGTGCCGGGCACGGACGGAACCGCGATGACGGAGGAGCAGTTCGTCCAGCGCGTGGTGGACGCGACCCATGACGCCTTCCAGGTGGACGCGGTGGGGACCATCGCCTTCGAAGGGGAGCCGCTGGCCCGGCTGGTGCGCGGGAAGGACCGGCGCTCCCCGCAGCTGGCCCTCACGGAGTCGGAGGTCTGGACGGGCGGCGCGCGGCGGCAGCTGGAGCGCCGGCTGATGGCCCTGGCGCGCGACCTCGTGACCGAGGCGATGGGAGGCTTTCCCTCGGAGTCCTTCGCTGGCGCGGGGCGCTCCGGGGCGGCGCGGGGACTCGCCTACCGTCTGGCCGAAGGGCTGGGGGTCATCTCCCAGGCGGAAGCGCACGAGCAGTGGCGGCTCCTGGACGAAGAGACCCGGGAGCGCTTCCGGGCGCTGGGCGTCCGCGAGGGACAGCGCTTCTTCTACGTCGCCAACGCGCTCGCGCCGCATGCGCTGGAGCGGCGCTGCATGCTGACCGCGCTGTTCCACCAGCGGCCGGCGCCCCCGGGCGCTCCACGAGAGCCGGTGCTGGAGGTCGCGGCGCTGGGGGGCCTGTCGGCGCGAGTCCTCGGGTATGAGGTGCTCGGCGGCGTGGCGTTGCGGATCGACATCGTTGAGCGGCTGGGCGAAGCGCTGCGCCACCCGCAGGGGGCCCGGCAGGTGCAGCCGCTGATGCAGGAGCTGCGCTTGGAGGGTGGGGTCCACCGGCGGGTCCTGCGTGAACTCGGTGGCCTCGCGGGGGGCACTCCGGCGAAGCGGCGGCGCCGCAGGCGGGGCGGCAAACCACCCGCGACGGCTCAGGAGAAGGGGGGCGCCCGGGGGCCTCCCGCTGGCGCCCAGCCACCTCCCCGGAGGAGCGGGACCGGGGAGGGGAGCGGCTGACGCACGCCCTCATCCACGAAGGGGGCCGGGACCTCCACGCGGGCTCCATCTCCGGGCGGGTGGTCCACGCGCAAGGCCGGGCCCTGCCAGCGCGACCGCGAGGCGCGCTGGCACGGCGGGTGACGCCGGAGACCTGGGCCCGGCTCAGGGGCAGCCGGAGCTGACCTGGAGCGCGTCGTACGCCATCCACCCGTTGCGGCGGGTGCCCGTCGCGGCGATGACGTAGCCGTAGATGAACTTCATGGTGCCCGACTGCTGGCGGTAGCGGCCCGCGCTGTCCTGGACCCAGAGCGGGATGTCGATGGACGGGGCGCCGGAGTTCGTCGGCACGTCCAGGCGCTGGAACTTCGTGCCCGCGGGGAAGTGGTCCACCGCCACGCCGCCCAGCCCGAAGCCCGGCACGTTGAAGGTGAAGTTCGCCGAACGCAGGCCATTGGCTCGCACCAGCGGCAGGTAGTCGCCCGCGCGCTCGTGGACCGCGTCGGAGTCGTAGACCACCTTCTTGAACTCCAGCGTCGTGTCGTGCGAGTTGCGCACGGCGTAGCACGCCATCTTCGCCAGGCCCGAGCTCAGCGCGGAGACGTGCCCGACCTTGTCCTCGAAGGACGTGCGGCCCTTGATGGCGGACATGGGCAGCCAGCCCGCGCTGGAGTTCGACGTCGACACCGCGAAGGCGTGCAGCTCCCCGGCGAAGGTGCGCGTCTGCCCGTGGTTGAACGTGGCGCTCGTCCGGGTGGAGGTGCCCACCACCGTGCCGTTGCCGTCGCGGACAGGACCGCCCGTGTTGAGCGCCCAGGAGTCGTCGTCGTCCGGGTCGTTGGTGAGGACGCGGTTGCCGCCGGAGGGCCGCAGCTTGCAGTTGTACGGGCTCTCCTCGCACACCGTCCCGTTCACCCCGGAGAAGGCCGCCTGCTGCGTGGAGCCCACCGCGTCGTCGTCCACCGACGCCTCACCGCCACACGCCACGGAGACCAGGGCCAACACACCGAGAGCTGGATTTTTCATGTTCATGTTAAAAATGGAAATCCAATTTTACCTGTTTTGTCAACGAGGTGGGTCCAGCGACCGTTCAGGGCTGGGAGGTTCGCGCACCGTGTTGGCTGGCGCCGTGGCGCCGCGGGCCGCTGGGCTCCGGTGAAGACGCAGCCGCGTCCCATGCGGACGCAACCCCACGCTCCTCCTTGGGGGGGAAGCCCGGTCCTCCGGGGACGCAGGCTGATCCGGAGGGCTGGTCTCCGGGTTGCAATGAAGCCGGGCCATGTCCGCCCAGGTCGCCACCGCCTTTGTTTCATCCACCTCCAGTGCGCTCTCCATCGCTCCGCCGGACGCCCTCACGCAGGGCGTGCTCGACACCAACGCCGCCGTGCCGCAGGTCGACGCGGCGGTGGCCGCGCTGCTCGCGCTGAGCGTGCCCACCAGCACGCAGGTCCCCAGCCTCTCCGCCGACGCGGAGAAGGCGCGCGCGGACGCGGCGCTCTGGACCACCACCTACCGTCCCCAGGTGCTGTCGACGCTCGCGGGCGTGGCCCGGTTCGGGCAGACGTTCGACGCGGCCTACGCGCAGCTCGCCCCCCTCTCCGTGCGGCTGGCCGCCGGTGACGCCACCGCCATCGCGCCCTTCCAGCAGGTGCTCGCCCAGCTCCAGGCGGACACCCAGGCCACCGCGACGGCGACCGCCAGCGTCCACACCCAACTGGTGACGTATGAGACGTTGATCGACGCGGACATCTCCCAGCTCAACGCGGACCAGAACGTCCTCATCCAGCTCCAGGCCCAGGACACGCAGGCCGCCCAGGCCGCGAGCCAGGCCGCGGACAAGGTGGAGGAGCAGATCCATGAGGACCAGCAGCAGATCGCGCTCGCGTACCTCCAGGGCCACTACTACGTCGCGGCGCTGGAGCAGACGATCAACATGCTCACGGGCAAGGACCGCGAGCTGCGCGAACAGCAATCCCAGCTCAATGCCCAGGCCAACGCCGCCGCGGCGGACGCGCGCGAGGCGGGCGGCACCAGCGCCCAGGTCTCCGAATACCAGACGTTCCTCACGGCGCTGGCGGGTGGCATCGGCACGCTCGACAACGGCTGGAACGTCCTGGACTCGAACTTCACCGTGCTGCTGCAGGGCGAAGACATCACCACGTATGGCCTCTTCACGCCGTCGCTGCTCGCGGCCGTGAAGGCGGATTGGGACAACCTTGCCCGGCAGGCCTCCCTCCTGCTGGGCATTGGATGAAAGGAACATCATGACCACCACAGCGACCGCCACGAACGCAGCGCAGACCAGCGACACGGACTCCGACACGCCAGACATTGGCGGCAGCGGGCTGTCCACCGGCATGACGGACACGCAGACCGCCGCGGCCGTCATGCAGATGTACACGAACGTCGTGCTCCAGACGCCCATCATGAACCTGCCGGCGGAGGTGGACACCCTGTCGGGCTCCACCGTCGTGGAGCAGCTCCCGGTGGACCAGGCCAACGCGCAGGCCCACGCGCGCTACTACCTGCAGACGCTCAACCCCCAGATGGTGGCGCTGCTGGCCACCATCATCGGGTACGGCAACCAGTGGAACGCGATGTACCGCCAGCTGCTCCACCTGGCCAATCACATCGATGAGGGAGACAACCAGCAGCAGTTCATTGACGGTATCAACCTGCTCATCCAGAAGTGCGGCGTGGGCAAGGACCAGGCGACCGCCACGTCCTCCGCGCTGTTGGCCTTCGCCACCGACTCGCTGGACGCGGACGTGGCGGCCTTCAACCAGGACTTCGTCAACGTCAACCTCGCGTACGGCGCGGACAGCACGGAGATCACCGCGCTCAATCAGCGCATCGCCGCCGACCAGAAGGCCATGGACACGGCGTGCTGGGTGATCGCGGGCTCGGCCGTCGCCCTGGGCGTGGGCAGCATCGCGGTCCTCGTGGGCATCTTCGCGGAGATCCCCTCCGGGGGAACGTCCACCGCCGTCGTGGTGGGCGGCTTCGCGCTGGCGGCGGGTGGCGCCGTCGTGGGCTCCCTGGCCCTGGTGGACTGGAACAACGCCAAGGACGACATGGTCAAGGCGACCAACGAGCTGGCCCGGGACCAGACGCTCCTGACGACCATGAACACGGCCATGCTCAACATCCAGAGCCTGAGCTCCGCGTGTGCCCAGGCCGCGAGCGCGGTGCAGGGGCTGGCGAACCAGTGGACCTCGCTGGCGGCCGACCTCCAGGCGACCATCGACCAGTTGGAGGTCGCGGAGAACGCCTCCTCGTGGATCGCCTCCCAGTTGATGGCCGCCAACGCGGATTGGGAGACCACGCTCGCGCTGGCGGTCTCCATCCAGCAGAACGGCACGTTGCCCGTGCAGCAGGAGAACTACGATGCGTGAGCCGTCCCCGGAGGTGTTTTCCCCCGTGCCCCTGACCACCGCGCTCGCTGGACTGGGCGCGGCGGGAACGACGCTCCAGATGTACGCGCAGGCCCTGGTGCAGCAGCCGGTGGTGAGCATGGCGTCGGTGCCGAGCCTCGCCACGGACCTGGGCCGCTCGCATGAGGTGGCCCGGGCCTGCCTGGGCACGGTGATGCCCCAGGCGCTGAAGCTCGACGCGGCGAGCCTCGGGTTCATCAACCAGTTGATGGCCATGTATCCCCGGCTGCAGCATCTGGCCCAGGTCGTGGACCAGGGGGGCTCCGCCGGAACCCAGGCGGCCCTCGAGCTCTCCCAGGGGCTGGACCTGCTCGCGCAGTTCCTCGCGCGGCAGAAGGACACCGTGGCCGTGTTCGTGGCGGAGGCGCACCGGCTCTCCACCGTGACGACCGGGGTGTCGGAGGCGCTGGCGGCGGACGCCGTCGCGGCGGCGGGGGATGAGGAGATCGCCAGCCTGGAGGCGCAGATCGCCCAGACGCTGGCGGCCATCGACCAGGATTGTCAGACCATCGCGAAGGGGCTGTCCGGCACGGACAAGGCGTTGGTCCAACTGGCCGTCAAGATGTTCAACTGCGAGGACTCCCCCCTGGCCGCGGCGAAGGCCTTCGTGGGCATCATCGTCAACACGGCGAACACCAGCGGTGACATCCTCGCGGCGCAGCGCGACGTGGAGCGGCAGATCCAGACGCTGACCACGCTCTACTCGGAGCTGAATCCGCTGCTCGCGGAGGCCGCGGTGGCGCAGACGGCGTCGCAGGAAGCGGCGCTGATGGCCCAGAGCACCACCCGCATGCAGCAGGCGGCGAACGACATGGGGCTCGCCTGGGCGGCGTTGATCCAGGGCTACGGCGCCCTCTCCCAGGCGCTCCAGCAGGGCAGCCCCCTGCCGCCGCTCGCGCCCGCGCTGGAGGAGAACAAGGCGGGCTGGCAGTTCCTGCTCGACGAGTGCACGGCCTGGCAGCAGGTGGGGCTGTTCCCCGTGGTGCTGCTCCAGCCGGCGGCGGACGTCGCGGCCTGAGGTCCGATGGCCCACCTCCTGCCCCGCGACGCCGGGGCAGGGGGCGGGGCCGGGGGACGAAGCGGTAGAGGGCGCTCCCGATGTCGGACGTCCGGTAGACGGTGCCCGAGCGCCCACGGCGACGCTCGCGGGCAGGTAGAATGCCGGCTCGCGAACACGCCAGGATTGAAGGAGGGCCGCGTGGCAGCAGCCGTCGAGGGCATCGACCCGAAGTCCCAGGCGCTGGTGCTCGAAGCCCCCGTGCCGGACGTGATGGATGCCCTGGGGGCGCTCCCGGGGATCCAGAAGTTCCGTCGCTTCCTGCCCCGCGTGAAGGCCCTACTGGTCACCCTGGCGAGGCTGGGGGGCGTCCTGCTGTGCCTGTGGATGATGGACGTCACCGACGGAGCCCTGTCCGTCGTGGCGGGAGTCCTGGCGTTCGTGATGGGGCTCTTCCTGGGGTTTCGCAACCTGCTCCCCAGTCGCTTCCACGCGGAAGGCCATCCGGGTGATGCGCTGAGCCGTCGGCCAGAGCTGGTCCTCCGGGTGCTCCAGCGCCTCAGGGCGGACCTCGCGCCCGGCACACCCGTGCGGCTGCGGTTGCGCCCCGACCCCCGTCCCGAGGGGCCGGGGTCGAGCTACTTCGACATGAAGCTCACCCGGTGGAGGGCGGTGCCGGACATCCTGGACCCGTGGCTCCTGCTGGAGACGCGGCTGGCGGATGGTGCGCACCTGCGGCTGAGCGCGGTGGAGCGCCGCAGGGGCAAGGTCAGCGACCGTGGCCCTGATGGAGCCCGGCGTCGCAAGCGGGTCAAGGAGTACGACACCCTGTTTCTGGACGCCCGGCTGCGCGTGAAGGCGAAGCGGCACCCCGACCTCGCGACGCTGTCACAGGACCGGGCCCAGAAGGCCGTGCGCCTTCCGCGCGGCGCGAAGCTCCAGCGGCTGCGCGTCAGCGGGGAGCGCCTCCACCTCCGGATCCGGCTGGAGGAGTCCTGGCTTCCCCATGTCCCGAAGGACGCGACGGGCGAGGTGGCCGCTGCCCCTGACGCGTCCCTCGCGGTGACGACGATGCTGCTGAGCCTCTACCAGATGCTCCACCTCGCCCGGACGCCCGCGGCCCCCAGGGCGCCGTCGCGCAAGAAGCTGCGGCGCCGCGCAGCGAAGGCACGGCGCCGCGGCGCCAGTTGACCCCAGGCGGACGGCTCGCGGTGGTTCGTGCCGCTCCTCTCGCCGTTGGCCCGCGTGCCATGGGCGTCGTCGGACGCGTGCACCAGCCCGTGGAACAGGGCCACGAGCACCGCCGTCTGGCGCGTCGTCCCTCCGCCCGAATGTCACATCCGTGTGACAAGAGTCGGGCCGTCCTGTGACACGGCGGAGGGCCCTGTAACGGTGTGGCAACAACCCGGGTGGGTGTGTTGTCGGACTCGAACCCGTCCGGTAACGGAAGCGCAACTCCGGGACTGGGAGCGCCTCCGCTCCCCCCGATCGGCCCGACGCCTTCATGACCGTCACCCATCGCTACCGCACCGTCCTCCAGGCCCTGCTCTCCGGCACGTCGCTGCTGCTGGCCCCCGTCGTCCACGCGCAGTCGGAGGCCGCGCCCGCGGCGCCCGTGTCCGAACCGGCGCAGGAAACCCCGCCCACGGCCGAGCCCGTCATCGAGCCCACCGCTGAGCCCACCAAGGCGCCCGTGCCCCCCGCCGCGGTCCCGGCGGCGCCGCCTCCCCCGGAGGTGAAGAAGGACAAGCCCTGGTACGAGCGCATCAGCCTGCGGGGCTACACGCAGGTCCGCTACAACCGCCTGCCCAGCTTCCGGGTGAACGACGCGCTCATCAACGACCAGGGGGACCGCTTCCTGGGCAAGGACAACGGCTTCGGCATCCGTCGCGCGCGGCTCATCTTCTTCGGCGACGTGCACGAGCATGTGTCCATCTACCTGCAGCCGGACTTCGCCTCCGTCATCGGCGACCAGTACCACGTCGCCATCATGCGGGACTGGTACGCGGACATCGCCGTGGACTCGAAGAAGGAGTTCCGCTTCCGCGTGGGCCAGTCGAAGGTGCCCTTCGGCTTCGAGAACCTCCAGTCCAGCCAGAACCGCCTCGCGTTGGATCGCAACGACGCCGTCAACAGCGCGCTGAAGGACGAGCGCGACCTGGGCGTGTTCTTCTACTGGGCGCCCGCGGAGATCCGCGCGCGCTTCAAATACCTGGTGGACAGCGGGCTCAAGGGCTCCGGCGACTACGGCGTGGTGGGCCTGGGCGTCTACAACGGCCAGACGGCCAACCGGGCCGAGCGCAACAACACCCCGCACGCCGTCGCGCGCGTCACCTATCCCTTCCTCTTCGGCAAGCAGTTCGTGGAGATGGGCGTGGGCGGCTACTACGGCCGCTTCAATCTCAGCGCCTCGCCGCGCGACGACGCGGCCTACGCGCTCGCGCGGGGCGGTGACATGGTGGATGCCCGCGCCATCGTCAGCCTGATGGTGTACCCGCAGCCCCTGGGCTTCATGGCCGAGTACAACGTGGGCCGTGGGCCGTCGCTCGGGACGGGGCCGGACGAGGGGCTGCTCATCGACAGCCGCGGCCTGCACGGCGGCTATGCGCAGCTCATGTACAAGCTGGATGGCGTGCTCGGCGTGTCGCTCATCCCCTACCTGCGGGGCACGCTGTACCAGGGCGGCAAGAAGTTCGAGACCAACGCCCCCCGCTACGACGTGCGCGAGCTGGAGCTGGGCGTGGAGTGGCAGATCTTCAAGGCGCTGGAGCTGACGGGCGCGTACCTCATCGCGGACCGCAACTCCTCACGCCATCCCTACACGCAGCAGCAGGGACACGTGACGCGCGTCCAACTCCAGTTCAACTACTGAGCCGGGAAGGGGCCCCGCCGCGCGCCAGGAACATGACGCGTGTGTCGCGCGCGGGGGCCAGGGATGGCGCGCCCGGACCCCTCCCGCCCTCTGGGAGGAACGTGGCACCTGCCTTGCTATGCTGGCTTCCCGCGCAAGTCGGGTATGACATCACCGTCGCAGGCATCCGGTTCGCGCGCTCGACCCCAGCACTCCCGGCGTGAACGCCCGGGAGTCGTCACCCTGGAGCTTCGGAACCATGCGCCGAACGAGTCCGTCCCCCCTTCCGGAAGCCTCCGCTTCGTCCTCGCCCCAGGGCTCCCGCGCCCGCTTCTGGGCGGCGCGCCTGGTGCTGCTCGTGGCCTGCGCCAGCGTGGTGGCCACGTCGCAGCCCACCTCCGATGACGTCTTCTCCAACGAGCACGTGGGGGAGACCCTGCGCATCACGACCGAAGCGCCCCGGGTGACCCGGCGCCTCGTCGTCCGGGCCACGGCCACCAAGCCCCCGTCCAAGCAGGCCGAGGGCGATCTGGTGGTCCGGGCCAAGGCGCGGTGGACCCCCGCCGACCCGAGCCAGACGGTGAACCCCTGGCTGAAGGTCGTCCTGACGCAGGGGACGAACAGCACCTCCGGTCCGAGCGCGTCCGCCGTCCTGGAGCCAGGGGGAACCGCGAGCGTGGAGGGGAGCACCATGCTGTTCTCGAGCTGCAACCTGCAATCCGACTGTGTGTGGACCGTGGACGTGACCTTTGAAGTGCAGGCCAACGCCGCCCCTGGCACGGTCGAACTGGACTGGACGGCGCAGGCCGGGGTCCGGGTGGTGGACACGGACGATGTGCCCAAGGGCTTCTCCGTGAGCGTCTCCGAGCCATGAGCCCCCACCTCCGCCAGGCATTCCAACGCCTCCTGCTGTTGGGGGGGCTCGTGCTGATGACTTCGGCCTGTGGGGGCCTGGACACGTTGGTGGAGATGCAGCCGCCCGACGAGTCCCTGGAGCTGAGCGCGAGCGAGCCCGTGGCCGTCCGCCGCGTCCGCATGGTGGCCGCCGGCAAGCCGGGCACGGGCGCGAAGGTGGCCTCGCGCGACCTGACGTTCGTGTTCTCCCGCTCCTGGGGGCGTCCCCCGGCGGACGGCTCGGAGGTCGTCTACCCGTGGTATCGCCTCAGGGTCGTGGATGAGCGCGATGGGCACGTCGAGGATGAAGACGTGATTGCGTTTGGCGCGGGGAGCTCCGAAGGCAACGTCTACCTGACCCCCCGCCCGGGGCGGGAAGACCCGGCGGACCGGCTCGACGTCACGTACCGGCTGGAGTTCGAGCGACAGGGGCCGCCGTCCGGCGGCACCGTCCGGGTCTCCTGGGAGACCCTCAGCAGCGTGATGACCGACGGCGACGTGGATGACGTCGAGATCACGGTGACGCAGTCCGTGCCGTGAACCCAGGGCCTGATGACTCCAGCCATCAGGCCCCTGACTCCAGACATCAGGGCCAGGCCCCGGGAAGGGCCTGGTCCTGGCGCAACCCCCTGGAATCAGGAGGTCCGTTGGACGGCGGGGGGCGCGAAAGGTTGGGCACGAGGGGTGCAGTAGGGGTGATTCGTCGCTGCACTCCACTCTCGAGGCCCTCCCATGAAGCTCCGCGCCCCTTCGTTCTCCAAGCCCTCCTCCTCTTCCTCCTCCTCGCCCCTCTCCCGCCCCCGCAGCAACAGCCTTCCTGCCCGGCCTGAGAACGCGACGCCGAAGGCGCCGGTGTCGCCCTCGGAGCTGAAGACGGGCAAGGACAACCTCAAGCCGACGGACTACGGCGTGGTGGATCCGAAGCTCCAGGGCATCCGGACCCGCCGTGACAGCGGCCAGTCCGGCGCGGACTTCGCGGACTTCACGCAGGACGTGCGCAACTCCACGAACCGGCTGACCAGCAAGCCCGTGGGCAACCAGATGCTGACGGAGCTCAACGGCCGCACCCAGGCCGTGAACCCGGGCGCCACGGGCACGCTGCAGAAGCCGCTGACGGTGGTGGACATCTCCTCCGGCCGCAACTCCGCGATGCCCATGGCGCACGCGCCCCGGAACGACGGCACCCTCTCCTCCGTCCGCCCGGCGTACCGCTTCGACGGTCAGCCCGGCGCGGGCACGGCCAGCAACATCAAGTACAACGAGAAGGACTCCGGCCAGCGCTTCAACAGCCTGGGCCACGAGTCGGTCCACGCCTGGCGCGCGGCCAACGGCGTCCAGGTGAGCCCCCTGGCGGCCAGCAAGCACAGCGACGCGGACGTCTTCAAGCAGCACCCGGCGTTCTCGAACAACATGAAGGACACGGTCGACAACCGCCTCCGTCTCACGGAGGAGTTCGAGACCGTGGGCCTGCGCCCCACGCCGCACACGAAGAACAACTGGGCCCCGTCGGAGAACGCCATCCGCGCCGAGCACGGCCTGCCGTCCCGCCAGGACTACTCGGGCCTGAAGCCCGACGGAAAGAACAGCAACGACGAGGCGTTCAAGAACTTCGACGAGGGCACGGACACCCGGAACTTCTTCCAGCGGCTCTCCGGCACGCCGTCCCCCTTCGGGAAGATCGTCGGCGACCTGGAGAAGTAGCAGCCCCCAGCGGAGTGGTGTTCATGGGCGGCCGCTACGGTCTGGAGGGCTCCAGCGTCGCGGTCGTCGTGCTGGGCCTGGCGACCGTGGCCCTGACGCGCTGGAAGGGGCTCCCACTGCCGGAGACCGCGTCCCCCGGTGCTCCGGCGCTCGGCGTCGCGGGCCTGCCTTCAGGCGGTGCGGCGGTGGGGTGAGCGCCCCCAGCGCCGCCAGCCCCCGGGGGCCCTGCGCGCCGTCCATCGCCAGCCGCCCCAGCACGTCGAGCTGCAGCAGCTCATGGAAGCGGAGCCCGCAGGCCTCGCACCCGGTCAGGTGCGAGAGGAAGCCTTCGTGCGCTTCGGGGGCCAGGTGGCCGTCCACGAAGGCGGTGAGGCTCACGCACTCGGCGATCATCCGCGCCCCCTCTCACGACGGTCCTCGGCCAGGCCGCGCAGCTTCGCCCGCAGGCGGTGGCGCGCATGGAACAGCCAGGTCCCCACCGTCCCCACCGGAGCGCCCAGCCGCTGGCCAATCTCCGCGTGCCGCAGTCCCTGGGCGTGCAGCTCGAAGGTGCGGCGCAGGTTGGGGGTGAGCGAGCAGACGGCGTCCCGCAGCTCCGCCTCCGTGACGCACTCCCATAGCTCCGGGTCCGGCGCTTCGGGGTCCTCGAAGAGCTTGTGCACGTTGCCCAGGTTCACGGCCTGCGCGGTCTCCGTCCCGCGACGGCGGCAGCGGTCCAGGAAGCGGTTGTGGAGGACCCGCACCAGCCAGGCGCGCCTCGCCGGCTCCGCCCAGTCCTGGAGCTTGTCCCACTTCAGCAGGGCCCGGAGCAGCACGTCCTGCACCAGGTCATCGCTGTCGCTGGCGCCCCGGCCACAGATGTTCCGGGCGACCGCCAGCAGGATGGGTTGGTGCCGGGTGGCGAAGGCGGCGTACTCCCGTTCGGAACAATCAAAGGCTTCTTGAACCATGGGGTCCTCTCCTCGGTTGAAAAGAAAACGTCCCAGGTCTGATTTCTTTAACTTGTCCGCCCTGCCCCGCAGGGCAGGTTGGGAGAAGGAGGTGTGGGCGCGCGCCAGTCTTTGTGCGCGAAGACAGACGCTGATTGTCGTTGGAGGTCCCAGGGAGGTGCGGGCGGCGGGCGTGGTCCTGGGTGGATTCGTGCCCATCTTCAGGCCGAACGCCCGAGGTCCCTCCCCATGCGCGCCCCCCTGACTGCCGCCCTCCTGCTGCCCCTGTTGCTCGCGCCCGGTCCTCATGTCGTGGCCCAGGCTGCCCCCTCGCAGGCGCCGCACGCCATGTCGACGCCGGGCTTGAGCCTGGGCTCGCTCGCGAAGGGCGCCGTCCTCTTTGACGACCTGGGCACGCATGAATACAAGGTGACGGCCACCCCGGAGGCCCAGGCGTTCTTCAACCAGGGGCTGCGTCTGGCCTATGGCTTCAACCACGACGAGGCCGCCCGCTCGTTCGCCCGGGCCACGCAGTTGGACCCTTCCTGTGCGATGTGTTTCTGGGGCGTGGCCCTGGTGCTGGGGCCCAACTACAACGTGCCCATGCTGCCGGACCGGGCCGCGGTCGCGTGGGAGGGCGTGCGGCGCGCGCAGGCGCTCGCTCCCGGCGCCACCCCGGTGGAGCGGGCCCTCATCGACGCGCTGTCCCATCGCTACGGGGGACCGGAGCCCCGGCCGCCTCCCGCGATGAAGCCTTTCAACGAAGCCTATGCCAATGCCATGCGCGACGTGGCCCGGCGCTTCCCGGGGGACATGGACGTCCAGGTGCTCTTCGCTGAGTCGTTGATGAACCTGAACCCCTGGAAGCTGTGGACGCTCGACGGCGAGCCGGCGCCGGGGACGGAGGAGATCGTCTCCCGGCTGGAGTGGGTGCTCGCGCGGGCGCCGCGACATCCAGGCGCCAATCACTACTACATCCACGCGGTGGAGGCCTCCAACCAGCCAGCGCGGGCGCTGCCGTCGGCCCGCCGGCTGCCGGGGCTGATGCCAGGGGCGGGGCACGTCGCGCACATGCCGGCGCACATCTACCAGCGCGTGGGGATGTACGCGGAGGCGTCGGAGAGCAACCGCCGCGCCGTCCAGGTGGACGAGGCCTACCTGCGTCGGGTGGAGCCCCTGGGCTACTACCCCATGTACCTGGCCCACAACTGGGGCTTCCTCTCCTTCTCCGCCTCCATGGAGGGGCGCGCCGAGGAGTCACTGCGGGCGGCGCGTGAATCCGCGCGCGTGCTGGGCCCGGAGATGCTGGAGCAGATGCCCGGCATGGACTTCTTCGTCGCGGAGCCCCTGCTCGCCATGGTCCGCTTCGGGCGCTACGACGCGCTGCTCGAGGAGCCCCGGCCGGAGGCGAAGTACCCGGTGCTCACGGGGCTGTGGCTGCACGCGCACGGGATGGCGCTCGCGGCGCATGGCAGATTCGAGGAGGCCCGCGCGGACCACGCGGAGCTGCTGAAGCTGCGCGCCTCCGTGCCCGCCGACCTCACCGCCAGCAACAACTCCGCGAAGGACGTGCTGGACGTGGCCGCCCAAGTGCTGGGTGCCTCCATCGCGGAGCGCCAGGGCTGCGCGGACGCGCTGACGCGCTGGGAGGCGGCGGTCCAGGCCGCGGATCGGCTGGCCTACTCCGAGCCCGCGGATTGGTTCTACCCCGTGCGCCACTTCCAGGGCGCGGCGCTCCTGGACGCGAAACAGTGGGAGGAGGCGGAGGCGGTCTACCGCGAGGACCTGCGCCGCAACCCCGACAACGGGTGGGCGCTGTACGGCCTCGCCCGGGCGCTGGAGGGACAGGGCCGCGAGCGCGAGGCCTCCGCCACGCGTCAACGGTTCGAGAAGGCGTGGGCCCGCGCCGACCTGCGTCTCAGCCGCACGGCGCTGTGACGGAAGCGGGCGCGGGCGGGAAGCTCAGAAGACGCAGACGCGGTTGACGCAGATGCCCGGCGAGCCCTTGCAGTGGCAGTCCGAGTCCGCGCCGCAGCGCGAGGCCGGGCACCACGGCCCGCCGCCACCGCCACCGCCAGAATGGGTGTAGCTGCAAGCATTGCGGGTGCACGCCACGGAGGACGCGGTGGGACACGCGTCCCAGCACTCCTGGACGGAGGAACACCGCACGCTCATGCAGACCAGCCCCGCGAGCTCCGCTTCGGTGGATGGCTCCTGACTGACCTGGGCTTCGGAGGTGTCGACGCTGGCGCACACCGGGGCCGCCATCACGGCGGGCGGCTCCGCGAACGCGGTGGCCGTCGTGAGCGTGAGGAGGAGGGCGAGGCCCCAGGGCAGGTTCCGGCGGGATGTCATGGCGGTGTTCCTCTCGGTCCCCGGCCAGGCCGCACGGCGGTGTACGGCGGTTGCCGGGAGGTCAAGGCTATCACGGCTCACCTGCCTGCCTCCGGCACCGGGTGAAGGCCCGGCCTGCCTGGCCGCACCTCCTGTCTCACGGGCGACGCTGGGGTGAATCAGAAGCGCGCCTGGAGCAGCAGGTTGAAGCCCAGCGCTCCCGGCGGCACGAAGACGGGCTGGGCCACGCCGGTGTCGTCGTCCTCGAAGGTGGTCCGGTTGGGATCCCTCACGTACGACACCTCCGCCAGGACGCCCGCGATGGCGCCCAGGTCCCAGCGGGCGGTGGCCTTCAGCGTCAGCACCGGGCGCCGCTCCTCGCCCTCCGGGAGGATGGAGATCTGGCTGGGCGCGTGAAGCACCACGATCCGGCCGGCCACGCCCACGAAGTCCGCCGGCAGGGTGACGCGCGCGAGCAGCCCCGGCGTCAGTCCCAGGGCCTGGAAGTGGTAGTCGCCGCTCAGCGTGCCGGACACCTCCGCGCGCGCAGCCGCGTCCCGGCTGAAGGCCACGTAGGGCGGAAACCCGGGCGCGTCCACCTGGAGGAAGGTCGCCGTGCGCAGCCAGGCCAGCGCGTGGAGCCGGAAGAAGCCCTGCTTCAGCCGCGCGTCCAGGGCCGCCGCCTGGCCCAGCTCCGAGCGCAGCCGGGTGAAGTCATCCGCGTCCTGGAGGCGCTGCGACACGAGGCTGCCCTCCAGCGACACCGACGCGGCGAAGTCCCCCGGGTAGGTGTCAGGCTGGAAGAACCGCTCGAAGAAGGTCGGGTCGCCCGCGTAGAGCGACAGGTCCACGTTGTTCCCGACGGGCGCCCCGCGGCGCCACGACGCCCCCAGGGAGGCCCCGTACACCGGGACGGACTCTCCGATGCCCTGGTTCGCGAGGTTCGGCACCACGCCCCGGTCCAGGTGGGTGGCCTTCAATGCCAGCCCCAGCCCGGGCGTCACTTCCAGGGAGCCGCCCGCGAGCAGGGCGTAGCGCCGCTCGTCGTTCAGCTCCAGGTCGTGGAGGACGGAGGCGGACTTCGCGGCCGCGAAGACGCTCCATTGCCGCCGCGAAAGGCTCAGCTCCAGCGCGGGCTCGCTCCCCGTGCGGCGGGGGAACGACTGCCGCTCCCAGGTCACGGGATAGGAGAAGCCCATGTACAGGCGCGTGGCGCTCAGGGGGAAGACGCTGAGCGCCAGCCCTTCGGAGGCGTCCCAGGTGGAGGGCCGGTAGCGCAGACGGAAGGCGCTGCCGTTGTCCCGGAAGGTGACGGCCTGGCCGTTGCTCCCCGTGGAGAGGAACAGGGACAGCGCCGCTTCTGCGCGCAGGCCGGAGGCCAGCTCGGGCGTGCGCACGTCCAGCGCCGCGTGGAAGGTGGTGAGGGAGCTTCCGGTGTCCACGTCCTCGTCCGCCGCGAGGAAGGACAGACGTGCCTGGACGGGCGTCTCAGCCGGGGTGGGCTCCGGAGCCTGTCCCAGACAGAGCAGCAGCGGGAGTGTCAGCAAGGGATGCGGCATGAGTGCCGGCGCATCTAGCACGTCTGGCTTCAGGCGCGCCTTCCCCTTCAGGAGGGCCGCTTCATGGGCACGGTCTCCGAGACCTCCGGCGGTGGCGCGAGCACTTCCGTGGGCGCGGCGAGCTCCGGGGACGCGGGGCGCGCGGTGGACCTGGGACGCGGCTCGCGCTTGAGCAGGGCCTCGACCTCCGTGGGGGAGGGGTCACTGAGTTCGACCAGGGCCTGTTCGCGCGCCCAGCGCTCCGCGAAGTTCTCGCGCAGCCAGTCCGCCAGGTCGACGGCGGGGAGCACCTGGCGCGCGGGTTCGAGGGCGAGGAGGAAGGCCTTCGCGTCCGCGAAGCGCAGCTCCGGCCGGGGCTGGAGCGCGGTTTCGAGCACGCCGCGCAGCACGCGCGACGCGATGGGGGACTCGGGGCGCTCCAGGGCCGGGAGCTGGCTGGAGGTGGGGGCGGCGTGGAGCACCGTGCGCGCGAGCAGCTCGTAGAGGATGCAGCCGAGCGCGAAGAGGTCACCGGACGGGGTCGCCTCCGCGCCCTCGATGCGCTCGGGGGGCATGTACGGCAGCTTCCCGATGATGCCGCCCTCCTGCGTGAGGCGGCTGCCGGCGGGCAGCGGGGTCGTCTGGGTGAAGGCCTCCGGGAGGGCGTCCGCGCCCTGCGCGATGCCGAAGTCGACGACCTTCACCACGCCGTCGAAGGAGACGACCAGGTTGTCCGGGCTGATGTCCCGGTGCGTGACGCCCCGCTCGTGGGCGTAGGCGAGCCCGCGCAGCGCCTGCTGGCAGACCGCCACGATGACCTCCAGCGGCAGCGGGCCGCCCTTGCGGGCGCGCTTGATGAACTCGAACACGTTCACGCCGCTCAGGTACTCCATGACGATGAACCACGCGCCGTCCAGTTGCCCCAGGTCATGCACGGAGACGATGTTCGGATGGTGGAGGCGCGCGGCGGTGCGCGCCTCGCCGATGAAGCGGTGCATGCGGACCTCTGCCTCCTCCGCGGCGCCGTCCAGCATCCGCTTGAGGACCACCAGCCGGTGGAAGCCCGCGCGGCCGGTCCGCACCGCCAGCCACACCTCGCCCATGCCCCCGCGCCCCAGCCGCGCGAGCCGGCGATAGCGGTGGATGCCCGTGCCCAGGTCCGCGCCCCGCAGGGAGCGCGCCGTGAGGATGGCGAGCGCGGTGGAGGACAGCAGCAGGAAGGGCAGGCCGATGAGCGCGAACAGGTGCAGGCCGTCACTCCACCCCAGGTCCACGGCGAGCTCGCGCCCCAGCAGCCCCAGGGCGCACAGCGACGCGACGAGCACCGCCACCGCCATGGCGCCCCGGCGCTTGAGCAGCCGGGTGGCCTCCACCGCCCACGTCCCGCCCACGACGACCGCGAGCACCCAGAACAGCGGCAGGCCCAGGCCCGCGGTCGCCCGTGAGAGCTGTTCGGAGGTCAGCGCGGTCGCGTCGGGCACGCGCAGGGACAGGGCGACGTCGGCCACCCGCACCGCGCCGAGCGCGACCGTCACCCCCAGCATCACGCGCCGCCAGCGCGTGAGCGGCAGATCCAGCAGCGACCACAGGACCCGCAGGAGCGTGTAGGGCAGGGGGATGGACGTGAGCACGCCCAGCAGCAGCCACGGGCGCGTGTCGCGCACCATCGCGCTCGCCTCGCTGCTGGCGACGCCCACGGAGAAGCTGATGGCCGCGAAGCCCAGGAAGCTGGACGCCAGCCACAGCTGCACGCGCTGGCTCCTCACCGCGGCCCAGGTCGCGAAATGCACCAGCGCGAGCACCACGAAGGCGCCCGTCAGGGCCAGGTGCAACATCGTGTAGGAGGTCACGGGTGGAGGAGCTTAGTAAAACCGTAAGTCCGGAGGGAACCACCCTCCCTGTAGTCGAGGGATTCGCAAGCCCCGGCCGTCCTCACGCCTCGTCCATGGCCGGTTCGATGCGGCTGTGCCGCTGGGTGTCCGGCATGAGGGCGTACACGAGCAGCGAGCAGAGGATGGCGCCCGTCACGTACCAGAAGAACCAGGGCTCATGGCCGGCCAGCTTCAGTCGCGTGCCCACGTACTCGGCCGTGCCGCCGAAGAGCGACACCGTCACGGCATAGGGCAGGCCCACGCCCAGGGCCCGGATGCGCGCGGGAAACAGCTCCGCCTTCACCACGGCGTTGATGGACGTGTAGCCGGAGAGGATGACCAGCGCCGCCAGCACCAGCAGGAAGGCGGTGAAGGCATCCCGGGTCTGCGTCAGCGCGGTCAGGAGCGGCACCGTGCACAGCGTCCCCAGCACGCCGAACCACAGCAGCACGGGCCTGCGCCCCACCTTGTCGGAGATGAACCCGAACGCCGGCTGCAACAGCATGTAGAGGAACAGCGAACCGGCGGAGATGAGCGTCGCTTCGTCCCGCGTCAGCCCCACCGAGTTCACCAGGAACTTCTGCATGTAGACGGTGTATGTGTAGAAGGCCAGCGTCCCGCCCATCGTGAGCCCCACCACGATGGCCAGCTCCTTCGGGTGGCGCAGCAGCTCCCGCATGGGGCGGTGCTCCGTCCCCTTCGCCGCCTGCGCGGTGAAGGCCTCCGTCTCCACCATGTCGCGCCGCATGTAGAAGCCCAGGATGGCCAGCGCTCCGCCCACCAGGAACGGGATGCGCCAGCCCCAGGCCTCCAGCTGCGGGCCCGTCAGCACCAGCCGCTGCAACACCAGCAGCGTCAGGGTCGCCAGCAGCTGCCCCAGGATGAGCGTGACGTACTGGAAGGAGCTGTAGAAGCCCCGGTGCCGGGACGTCGCCACCTCGCTCAGGTAGGTGGCGCTGGTGCCGTACTCCCCGCCCAGCGACAGGCCCTGGAGCAGCCTCGCCAGCATCAGCACGACGGGCGCCGCCACGCCGATGCTCGCGTACGTGGGACACACCGCGATGACGAAGGACCCCAGGCACATCAGCGACACCGACACCGTCAGCGCCGCCCGCCGTCCGTGCTGATCCGCGTAGAGCCCCATCAGCCAGCCCCCGATGGGGCGGATGAGGAACCCGAGCGCGAACACACCCGCGGTGTTGAGCTGCCGCACGACCGGGTCGGCGTCCGGGAAGAACGCCTGCGCGAAGTAGAGCGAGAAGGCCGAGTAGACGTAGAAGTCGTACCACTCGATGAGGTTTCCGACCGAGCCGCCGAAGATGGAACGCAAGCGTTGGCGCATCGCCATGGGACGAACGTAGCCCACCGAATGTGTTTCGCGCGGGTAGGATGCGTGGCGAATGCTTCTTGCTCCCCATGAGTTCCTGCCGCGCGCGGAAGCCACGCGCGCCCGCCTCGAAGGTGCCGTCCTCGAAGCGCTCTCCCATCACGGCAAGCCCTCGGTGGAGTCCCTCGCCGAGGCGTTCCCCAAGGACGCGCCGCTGTCGCCCGAGGGGCTCGCCCAGGCGCTGTGCCCAGGGCCGCTGTCGCCCATCGGCTTCGCGGCCGTGGTGATGCGCGAAGTCCTGCCGCCCGTGGACGCGCTGCTCGACGGGCCCGTCTCCGAAGCCCGCGTCGTGACGGGCAACGCCCGGGCGCCCGGCGCGTTGAGCGTCACCTGTCCCCTCGTCGTGCTGGGGGACCTGGAGGTGGAGGGCGTGCTGGAGGACTGCGGGCCGGATTCGACCATCGTCGTCGTGGGCCGCTGCACGGCGTGGGGGCTCAAGACGTCGGGGAACTTCCTGGTCCTCGGCGACCTCGTGGTCCGGGACGCCATCCAGGGCATCTACAACGACGACAGCCTCGTCGTGGCGGGGGACCTCTCCACGCGCTTCCTCGACGAGTACGACCACGACGTCACCTGCTACGGCGAGGTCCACGCCGAACATCACTTCGAGAACGGCCGCTCCGGTGAGGAGGCCGCATCCCTCGCCTCCACCTTCCTCGTGCCCGAGCTCTGGAACCTGGACCTGGGGGCGCTCCACCACGACGAGCTCTTCGAGCGCATCCAGCAGGGGGAACCCGTCTTCACGGCCACGCCCCAGCCCCGACAGGTCCGCGAGCCGGACGAGCCCACCGCCGAGGAACTGGAGGGACTCGACATCGAGGGGATCGCGGCCCGGGCACCGGTGAGCGCGCGGGCGAAGGACGTCGTCTACGCACAGCGAAAGACGGGCGAGGTGTGGCTGCTGCGTCCAGGCGGCTTCCCGGTCCAGCTCTTCGACGGGCAGCGGTTCCTGGAGGAGGGGGCGACGTTGGCCCTCGACGTGAAGCAGCGGGCCTCGGAGCGCGTCACCTTCTGGCGCAGGCGGGGCGACCTCTTCCTGGAGATGGAGCGCTTCGGCGCCGTCGTCCAGCTCCACGCGGGCTACAACAACGGGTCGAAGCGGACGT
This sequence comes from Corallococcus sp. BB11-1, assembly GCF_026626625.1. Classification (NCBI taxonomy): domain Bacteria; kingdom Pseudomonadati; phylum Myxococcota; class Myxococcia; order Myxococcales; family Myxococcaceae; genus Corallococcus; species Corallococcus sp. BB11-1. The sequence continues at coordinate 428,667 of NZ_JAPNJY010000035.1, forward strand.
TCCGCCTCGCCTTCGAGACGCCCGACGCCGCCGTGCGCGAGCTGCGGCGGCTGGAGGCCCGCTATGCAGGCGACTTCCTGCGCGTCACCGCCCTGGTTCCCGGCCGCGGGCCGCTCGAACGGGAGTTCGCGAACTACGGCGGCCCGAAGGCGGAGTACACGTCGGCCATCGTGAAGGGCACGACGCTGATCACCCGCGGTGGCGAGCCTCAGCACTTCGATGACGAGGCCGCCGCGCTGAGCGCCCTCGAGGATTGGATCGCCGGGAAGCGTCAGGCCGGCTTCGACCTGAAGATATTGGAGTGGAGGCCCTTTGGCCTCCTGGGAGCCTAGCCCTCCGTCACCGCGTGGGGGACGCCTCCCCCGCGGGCGGCGGTGACTCCCGGACGTAGCGCCAGAACGCATAGCCCGGCGACCGGAGGTACGGCTCGGGGTCCCGGCGGAACGCCACGTCGTGCAGCTCCTGCTCCAGGGGCACTTCATCGGGCTCCGCGCCGGCCTCCAGGCGCTGGATCCAGCTCAGCTCCCGCGCGGCCTTCATCGCGCGGATGTGGAAGGGCGTGCGTTGGTAGTCCTCTGGAATCGGCAGGGGCTTCGCCTGGGCTGACAGGGGTTGCAGCCCCGCCAGCCGGTAGACGTCCCAGTAGCCGCCCATCAGCAGCGTCCCCGGTGCCACCCGCCCCAGCGCCTCAGCCGCGTCCCGCGCCTGCGCGTGCACCTCCCGTGCTTCCGGAGGCCCCGGCCAGCGCAGCACGGCCCCGGCCAGCGCCACCGTTGCCAGCGCCCCGGCCGCCCGGAGCACGCGCTCCGAAATCCGCGACGCCAGCCAGCCCAGCACCAGCGCCGCCACGCCCAGCAGCGCCAGCGCGTGCGCCAGGGCGAGGTAGCGCGGGGAATAGGCATTGAGGCGGACGTGGGACACCGCGACCAGCAGGGGAAGCTGCGCCAGCGACGCCAGGCCTCCTCCCAGCGCCAGCCACGCCGCCCCGGACAGCTCCGCCCACGCGGCCAGGCCCCGCCGCCCGTGCCGCGGCCACCACGCCGCGCCCGCGCCCAGGAGCACGAGCAGGGCCCCGCCCAGGGGCACCGGCCCCGCGCCCATCAATGACAGCACCTGGCGGGTGTTCTCCAGGAGGTGTCCCCAGTCCACGCTCACCGTGGTGCGGAACTCGTGGCCCTGGGTTCGCCCCGCGAAGCGGTGATACAGCCGCCGCAGCTGCCGCTCGAACACGCCGGCCACCACCAGCGGCACCGCCGCGCCCGCGAACCGGCGCCAGCCCGCGAGCCCCCGCGCCCGCGCCCGAAGACACTCGACGCCCAGCAGCGCCACCAGCGAGGGCAGGCTGGAGACGGAGATCCAGAAGGCCAGCCCGCAGAACGCCGTCGCGGCCAGGCCCCAGCCCCACGCGCCCCGCGACGTGCGCGCCTCCAGCACTCCGCGCATCCCCAGCCACGACCACGCCATCACCGCGAACTGCCAGCCGTAGGGCTGGGAGATGTCCAGCAGGTGCGCGCGCACCTCCCGCGGCAGCCCCACCAGGAGCGGCACGCACAGGCAGAGGCCCACCGCCACCACGCCCGTGCGCGCCAGCCTCGCCAGCGGGAACGCCGCCGTCCACGTCACCACGATGAGCAACGCCTGGAGCCCCTCGGCGGACCAGTCCCTGCCGCCGAAGTACCGCGCGAGCAGGAACGGCCAGGCGCCGAAGCGATCCTGCCCCCAGTAGTAGGCGGCGAAGAGGTCGACGTGGGGCGCGCGGGCCATCAGCAGCGGGATGGCGCTGTCGGAAGAGAACTCCGCTCCCCAGGCGGTGCCGGGCCGCACCCACGTCAGCGCGAGCCACAGGGACAGCGCCCAGCACCCGAGCGCCACGCACACCGCGAGCCCCCGCCTCACGGCGCCCCGCCCTGGAGCTGACGGGGAGGGGCAGGGGAGGACGGCGGCGCGGTCGGCGGAGTCATGCGCGCGGGAGGATGCGCCAGGAGCCGCTCCCAGGGCCAGCACTCCGCGCGGGAAGCAGGAGGCTGGAAGCGGCGAGGGCAGGGCCAGCACTCCGCGCGGGACGCGTGGAGGCGGCGGGGCGCAGGGCGCTGTCGGGGTGTCTCCTACGCGGCGACCGCCTCCGTGATGCTGAGCGCGGCCGGCGTGGGGATGACGCGCGTGAGCCGCAGGCCCGCCTGGGCGAAGAGCTTGCGGAAGTCCTCCTCGGTGCGCTCGCGGCCCGGGAGCGACGCCAGCATCATCACGTCCAGCACCTTGCCTCCGTGCGGCGCGTTCCCGGGAGGAATGACGGTGTCCACCACCAGCACCCGGCCGCCCTCGGCCATCGCGCGGCGGCAGTGGCGCAGGATGTCCACGCACACCGCATCGCTCCAGTCGTGGAGGATGCGCTTGAGGACGTACGTGTCCGCGCCCGACGGCACCGTCTGGAAGAAGTCCCCCTCCACCAATTCGCAGCGTCCGGAGAGCCCCGCCGCGCCGATGCGCGCCTCGTCCAGGACGTGGCGGTGGTCGAAGAGCACGCCCCGGAGCGACGGTGAGGCCTGGAGCGCTTCAATGAGGAAGCCGCCATGGCCCCCGCCCACGTCCACCACCTGCCGGCAGGCGCTGAAGTCATAGCTGCGCGCGATGGGGCCGTTCTCCAGGTCCGACAGGCTGGACATGCCCCGGTGGAAGGTGGCGCCCGCCGCCGCGTTGCTCGCGAGGTGGTCGAAGAAGGGCTTGCCGAAGATGCGGTCGAAGGCGTTCTTCCCCGTCCGCACCGTCTCCGTGAGCGCGCCGGTGGGGGCCCAGAAGATGTCCTGCGTGAGCATCAACACCGCGCTGCGCAGGGAGCCCGGGACGTCGCCGCGCAGGTACTCGGAGGCGGGGGTGAGCCCGAAGTTCCCCTGGGCGTCCTCGGAGAACACGCCCACGCTCGCGAGCAGCCGGAGCACCCGGTACAGCGACGACGCGTCCGCGCCCACCTCCTCGGCCAGCTGGGCGGCGCTCCGGGGGCCCTGGGTCAGGCGGTCCGCCACGCCCAGCTCCGCCGCCGTGGCCAGCGCGCCGGAGAGGATGAAACCAAAACCAAGGTCGACGATGTGCTGCGCGGGGTGGACAGGCGGTGGGCTCATGTCCCCAGGTCGTACTCCCGGTCAATTCCAGACGTCAATCCACCGCGGGGGACGCGGCGCGCAGCGTGCGTCGGGTGGAGATGAAGACGATGAGGCCCACGGACAGCTCGATGAAGATGGCCGCGACGTAGAACGGGCGCGGCATCCCATCCAGCACCACGGAGAGCGCCCGCTCCGCGGCCCCCAGGAAGATGATGCCCAGGAAGAAGCGGTTGAACCGGCGGTCGGTGTAGATGAAGTCCCGAAAGCACACGGAGAAGACACCAAAGCCAAACTCCATGCTCTTCATGTACCGGTACTGATTGAGCGCGCTCGCGAGCACCTGCTCCGGCAGGTCCGCGTCGAAGACGCCTCGCGCATAGACCTCGAAGGGGAGGGGCCCCCAGCGGGGGATGAGCAGCCCCAGCAGCCCTCCCGGCAGGATGAGGAACCACGCGTACCCATGGAAGGCCAGCGCGTCGATCCACCGCCAGGGCCCGGTGAGGCGAGGCCCTTCCCTGCGAGCTCCAGGTGCCTGCATGCCGCGGCCTCCTGGCGACGTCGCGTCGCCACGAATGCTCCCGCCCTCGCGCCGCACCATGCCCGGCTTCCCGCCGCGACGCATGCCGCCGCGCCAGGGCTCCTGACGCGTGTGGGGAACTGAACCGCGACGCGCCCCCGGGTCGGGGACGCCGGGTGTCCCCGCTCAGGCCCGTAGCGTCCGACCGAACAAATCGAAGAGGCGGCGCCAGTGCGTCTCCGCGGTCTGCTCGTGGTGCGCGGGCCAGTTCGGCACCGCGTAGCCGTGCTGCGCGCCAGGGTAGGTCTCCGACAGGTACGTGACGCCAGAGGCCTTCAGGGCCGCCTCCAGGGTCTGGATGGCTTCCGCGGGCATGTATTTGTCATTGTCCGCGTGGCCGAAGTACAGCTCCGCCTTCACGTCACCCAACCGCCGGTGGGGGCTGTCGGGCGAGTCCGTCGCCAGCTGCCCGCCATGGGACGAGGCCGCCGCGCCGACGCGGTCCGGGAAGTTCGCGGCCATGCGCACCGCGACGCCGCCGCCGAAGCAGTAGCCCGTCACGCCCACCCTGGACCCGGGCTGCACCGACGGTTGCCGGGCGAGGAAGTCCAGCTCCGCGGCGCCATCCACCTTCTGCCGCTCGGGCGTCAGGCTCCCGATGATGCCGTAGATGCGCTCGCGGAAGACGGGGTCCTCGAACGAGCCCTTGAGCTCCAGCTTCGAGGCATGTCCGGTCCGGTAGAAGACGTTGGGCAGCAGCACGACGTAGCCCCCATCCGCGAGCCGCCGCGCCATGCTTTCCAGGGAGGGCCGGACGCCCATCGCGTCCATGAACAGGATGACCGCGGGCCAGGGGCCTGGACCCTCCGGCTGGAACAGCTTCGCGTCCATCACTCCGTCAGCGGTCTTGATGTCGACGTCTTGCATGGGGACTCGGTGACCTCCAGGTCGGGCGGCTCGCCCGGCGCGCGATGGTCTCACCGAACGGGATGCCAGGAGAAGCACGACCCGGACTTCGGGGACAGCGGATGCCGGGCCTCCCCCTCCAGGGCCCGGCATCCGTGTCTGGGATTCAGGGCCCTACTTGACGCAGTTGGCGTAGCCGCGCTTGCCGTTCATGACGGTCATTTCCCAGTAGCGGGTCCCGCTGTTGTAGTCGATGGACACGCCGTCCGTGTAGCTGTTGGTCGTGAAGCGGCCGCCCACGCCGGACAGCAGGCACGCGACGCCGCCCGCGTTGTAGGCCAGGTTCTCCGTGAAGCCGCCGCCCTCACCCGAGCCCCAGAGCCAGCCGCCCATGCCCGTGGGCACGTCCACGCACAGGGCCCGTCCGCCACCCGGCCCGGTGAGGTCGCCGCCCAGGTACCAGTTGAGGCCGTCGTTCCAGACCTTCACCTCGTTGTCGCCGTTGATGAAGGCATTGGTGGAGGCCTCCACCCGCGTGAGGAAGCAGCGCCGGTCCGCGGTGACCGCGCCCAGCAGCTTCGCCGCGCTGCCCTGCCGCCAGAGCATCTCCGGGGTGCGGTTGGTGGCCGTGTTGAGACACTGGACGCCCGTGGCCAGCGCCTTGCTGTTGCTGTGATTGACGAAGGCGATCCAGTTGCCGGCGTACATGTACGTGCCCGCGCTGCTCCAGCTCCCCGCGTTCGTCGGCTTCAGGTTGCCGAAGAGGGACGTCATGAAGCACGTCCGGTTCGTGGAGGTCCCGATGGTGGTGGTGGTGTCGCCGTTGCTCGCGGTGCCCCACCAGTAGGTGCCGCCCAGCGTGACGGCCTGCTCCGTCTGCGCAATCGCCTCGGCGGCGGCCTCCGGGCCGGTGTCCTCCACCGGGCTGCCCTGCGCGTCCAGCTCACCGCCGCAACCTGCCGCGAGGAGGGCGAAGGGAACCGCGAGGAACAGCTGCTGCACGGACTGCTTCGTGAATGGACCCATGTTCAAGTTCCGTCCTTGGTGTGTCGCGTGGGGTGGTGCTCCCGCTCGCGCCGGACGCCGCTCCAGGCGGGCCTTCGCGTCGGGGAACGGGAGGACACAAAGCAACGGGAATGCCAGCCATGGGCCCCACGGAGCGGCCCGGCAGGTGTGCAAACGTTGCACGGTTCCGAGCGCGGGGAGGGTGCAGGGTCTGCATCCTCGTGCAACTGTTGCTCGACGCGGCGGGGATGCTCCGTGCGGGAGGAGGCGGTGGCCTTCGCGAGACGACAGGGGGAGCAAGCGGGCTCCTGGCGCGCGGACAGCGCCGGGTGGCCCGGCTTCTGGCAGGATCCTCCGCGCGTGTCCCCTACGAGGAGGCCGACGTGACGATGCACCGGAGTGCCGCGACCGCTGTCCAGGGCCTCTTGCTGCTGGGCCTGTTGCTGGCGGGCCGCGCGGGAGCGGAGGTGGAGCGCGGGGAGTTCCTCGTGCCGTCGGATCCAGGCATCGAGGTGTCCGTGCGCGAGGTGAAGGACACGGGGATGCAGGTGTCGGGACTTCCGCCCCTCATCTTGTTGCACGGCGCGCGTGTTCCGGGACGGGCGTCGTTCGACCTGCCGGTGGAGGGGGGCTCGCTCGCGGCCGACCTGGCGCGCGCGGGGCACGCCGTCTACGTGATGGACGTGCGGGGCTATGGCGGCTCCACGCGGTTCCAGTCCATGAGCCTGCCCCCGGCGGGACGTCCCCTGGTGGGCTCACATGAGGCCGTCCGGGACGTGCACGCGGTGGTGAACTGGATACAGGCGCGCACCGGCCAGCGCCGCGTCGGGCTGCTCGGCTGGGCCACCGGGGGGCATTGGGCGGGGATGTACGCCAGCCTCTACCCGGAAGTGGTCAGCCACCTCGTCATGCTCAACGCGCTGTACGCGGGGAGCGCGGAGCACGCGATGCTGGGGCGGGGCACGGACTTCGAGGATCCGAAGCGGCCGGGACACTTCAACGCCGCAAGGGTGGGGGCGTATCAGTGGAACACGGGGGCGTCGGTGCTCGCCGTCTGGGACCGGAGCCTGCCGGAGGACAAGGCGCAGGCGCGCGACCCGGCGGTGGCGGAGTCCTTCCAGCGCGAGGCGCTCGCGAGTGATCCGATGGCGCCCTCCCGGAGGCCCGCGGCGTTCCGGGCACCCTCCGGAGCGCTGGAGGACAGCTTCCGCCTGGCCCTTGGCCGGCAGCTCTGGGATGCGGGGTCCATCACCGGCCGCGTCCTCATCCTCCGCGCGGAGAAGGACTTCTGGAGCCGGCCCGAGGACGTCACCCGCCTCCAGGAGCACCTGGGGCGCGCGGCCCTCGTGAAGACCGTGGTGCTGCCGGGCGCGACGCACTTCGTCCACCTGGAGCGCCCGGAGCGGGGCCGCAGCGTGCTGCTGGATGAAGTCACCCGCTTCACCGGCGCGCGGACGGGCCCCGCTCGCAAGCCACCCGCGCCCCGGGTTGTCCCGCCCGCGCCGGCTGCCCCGCCGGCACCTGCCGCGACGCCTACGCCGCCTGACCCTGCCACCCCGCCCGCGCCGGTGGGCCCTGCTGGCCCTGCTACCCCGCCCGCGCCGGCTCGCTAGGATGCACGGATGCTTTCCATCCGGAGACTGGAGCAGGCGACCCCCGCCGAGCAGGCGGAACTCAACGAGCTGCTCCTCACCACGGTGAATGGAGGCGCATCCATCGGCTTCCTGGCGCCGCTCGCGCCGGAGGTCGCGCAGGAGTACTGGCGGGGTGTGCTCGCGGCGCTGGGACCGGGGCTGGTGCTGTGGGTCGCGGAGCAGGACGGGCACATCGTCGGCTCCGTGCAACTGGCCCCCAGCCTGCGCCAGAACGGCCTGCACCGCGCGGACCTCCAGAAGCTCATCGTGCACCCGCGCGCCCGGGGGCAGGGCGTGTCCTCGCGGCTGCTGCACGAAGTGGAGCAGTTCGCCCGAAGCGCGGGCTGCACCCTGCTGGTGCTGGACTCGGAGGCGGGCTCGAAGGCGGAGTCCGTGTACCAGCACCACCAATGGCAGCGGGTGGGGGAGATTCCCGGCTACGCCAGGGACACGGGCGGCGTTCTTCGCTCCACCGTGGTCTATTACAAGACCCTCACCCCATAGCGCGCCCTTGTCGCCTCGCGGGCAAGGCCTTGCAGGGGCGTCCACCTTTCACGGTCATCAATCACAGACGTGAAGGAATGAGTGTCCTTCGCGTGCACGCCCAGGTCCATGACGGCGTGACCCGCCGCGCCTTCCACGCGCTCCAGCACCTGCGCCACCCAAGGTCACCAGGGCCGCGCTCCACGGTCCCCGGAAGCACCTCTGTGCACACCGCTCCCCCAATGACGCAGTGCGAGTGGGACGAGATGGCGGAGCGGTAGATTTCCCGGGTGGACGCGTCACCTCCACGGCGCGTTGCCCCCCGACGCGGATGCGTCCTCCGGGAACGCAGGCACACCTCCCCGGAACGCGCGGAAGGCACGCGCCCCGAGGGTGGCCCCGGAGGGTCAGCGATTGGCACATCCAGTGCTTTGGGCCTTCACGCCGCGTGGGTGAAGTCCACGCGCCTTCGGAAGGCCCCAAACATGAGTCCTCACGAGAGCACCATGCGGCGACGCCGCGTGGCGTTGTGCGCTGTCCTTGGCGTCCTGGGTGTCACCGCCGGAGGACTGGCGGGCTGCAAGCAGAAGGAGCCCATTCCCACGAAGCCTGACGTCCCCGCGTCGGCGGTGAGCGCGCCGGACGCGGGAACCCCGGGCGTGAAGATCGTCCTGGACCCCACCATCCCTCCGGACGCGACGTTCGGTCCGAACGCCTCGACGCTGGCGCAGCTCCAGCACGACTTCGACACCTACTCCTGGAACACGTTCATCGCCGCGAACTGGCCGGTGGGCGCCGACGGCGGAGTGGACCCCACCCAGCCCCCCGGCAAGAACGGTGACAACCCCACCGTGTGGCAGGGCTGGATGCCGGCCACCAGCATCTTCCTGACGGGCGGCGCGACGCCTCCGGCCTGGGGCGCGCCTCCCGTGCTCCCCGCCATCTGTCAGGGAAAGCTCCCGGCGGGCGGGCGGTTCCTCACGCAGGTCGGCAAGACGCCGGGGCTGCTCAACGAATCCGTCCAGCCCTTCGACACGGGGCCGCTCCTCGACCAGCAGGGCAACTACGCCCGCTTCGAGATCCTCGTGAACCAGGTGATGTTCAACCAGATCGTCAGCCAGCAGCTCTACTCCAAGGCGGGGCAGCAGCAGTTCAACGCCCCGGCCAACTTCACCTGCGGCAGCACGAAGACGGGTGAGCAGGGCGCCATCATGGTGAAGGCGGCGTGGAAGCCGCTGGAGGATCCGGCCGACGTGGCCCGCTTCCACTCCACGCAGGCGCTCGTCTACACGCCCGCGTCGGTGAACCCGAAGATCCAGGAGACCTGCACCGTGCAGCTCATGGGGCTGGTGGGCCTGCACATCGGACACAAGACGAGCAGCGCGGCGCAGTGGATCTGGTCCACGTTCGAGCACGTCGACAACGTGCCCACCCAGGAGCAGGTGAAGGCGGGCAAGCTCGCCGCGCGCTACAACTTCTTCAACCCGGCCTGCACGGACTGCGTCGCCAACCAGACGCCGCCCCGGCCGTGGGACCCCAACAAGAAGATCGTCGTCAACGGCAAGGTCTTCGCCAGCCAGATTGTCCGCGTGGACGTGCGCCCGCCCCTGATGGTGGACAGCGCGCGCCTCCTCAACGCGGAGGCGAAGGCGCTGCTCGGCGGAGTGAATCCCAAGTCGGTGTGGACGAACTACGAGCTCATCAGCACGCAGTGGCCCACGAACCCCGGAAGCTGCGCCGTCGCGGAGCTGGAGGATGGCTCCCCTGCGCCGCAGTTCCTCGCCAACTCCACCCTGGAGACCTACATCCAGGGCAAGGTGCCCGGCGTCTCATCCAGCTGCATCCGCTGCCACAACAACGCCGCGATGACGACGGGCAAGAGCTCCGACTTCACCTTCCTCCTGGAGCGGGCGCAGTGAACCGCCCCGCTGCCTGTCCTTCCTTCGCAAGGAGCCTGGAATGAGCAACACCCCTCTGCCCTCCACCCGGATGGAACAATTCGTCGCCCTCTCCTCGGTGTTGACGGGCTTCACGACGGACACCCTGGCCCCGTCGCTGGACCCCACGGATCCGCCGCTCAAGAAGCTCTACCTGGACGCCGCGGACGCGAGCAGCTCGCAGACGGTGGACGCGCTGCTCGCCGCGTTCGCGAAGCTCGCGGGACAGCCTTCGCAGTCCATCGCGAACACGCTGCTGGAGACCGCCAGCGCGCAGCCCACCGCGACCGCGCAGATGGCCCGGAGCATCCTGAAGCTCTGGTACCTCGGCTCCTGGTATCCCCCCACCTCCATCCTCGCCACGGACGGCACCGTCGTGGCGATGAATGCCTATATCGGTGGGCTGGCCTGGTCCGCGATGCAGGCCCACCCCATGGGCTACAGCGAGCTCAAGTTCGGTTACTGGAATTCCCCCCCGCCCCCGCTGTCCGGCGTCCTCCCTCCCGACGAGGCGAACCATGGCTGAGACCAAGACCTATGACGTGGTGATTGTCGGCGCGGGCATCGCGGGCGGCATCATCGCCCTGGAGATGGGCCGGCTGGGCAAACGCGTGCTCATCCTGGAGGCGGGGGCGCCCATCCCCGCCAGCCGCGAGCAGTACATGGAGAACTTCTTCCTGTCCGCGGCCAAGACGCCGGAGTCGCCCTATCCGCCGAAGACGCTGGCCCCCGCCGAGGAGGCCACGCCCCGGCCCACCATCCTGGGGCTCAGCAACTGGAAGAACGCGCAGAGGAGCTACCTGGTCCAGCCCACGCCGGACCCCACGTTCCAGCCGAAGCAGCTGCCCTTCGCCAGCACCTACGAGCGCATTGGCGGCGGGACGACCTGGCACTGGCTGGGGACCTCCCTGCGGCTGGTGCCCGACGACCTGGTGATGCACTCCCTCTACAAGGCCCCGGGCTTCGGCCCCGCCACCGACTGGCCCATCGAGTACTCGGAGCTGGAGACGCTCTACGGCCGGGCGGAGGATGAGATTGGCGTGTCCGCCAGCGTGGCGGAGCAGGCCCCGCTCGAACAGGCGATCGGGCTCGCGTATCCAGCCGGCTACCAGTACCCCATGCAAGCCATTCCGGAGAGCCTGGTGGATCAGGCCATGTCCCAGGGCGTGGCGGGCATGAGCCTGTTCGGCCAGCCCGTCTTCGTCACCCCGACGCCGGCCGGCCGCAACTCGCAGCCTCGCGCCAACCGGCCCGTGTGCGCGGGCAACACCAACTGCATCCCCATCTGCCCCATCCAGGCGAAGTACGACGCCACGGTGACGCTGAATGCCGCGCTCAACACGGGCAGCGTGGACATCCAGTACCGGTCGGTCGTGTCGCGGCTGCTGACGGACACGCAGGGGCGCATCTCCAGCGTGGAATACCTCACCTACAACCGGGAGCTGAAGCCGGGGCCGGTGACGACGTCCCAGGTGAGCGCGACGACCTACGTGCTGGCGGCGCACGCCATCGAGAACCCGAAGATCCTCCTCAACTCCGCGTCCACGGCCTTCCCCAAGGGCCTGGCCAATCGCAGCGACCAGGTGGGCCGCAACCTGATGGACCACGTGCTGTACCTGTCGTGGGCGCTGATGCCGGAGGGCAAGCCCGTGTTTCCGTACCGGGGCCCGCTCTCCACGTCGGGCATCGAGAGCCTGCGCAACGGGCCGTTCCGCAGCCAGCGCGCCGCCTTCCGCATGGAGATCGGCAACGAGGGGTGGAACTTCCCCATCGGGGACCCGTACACGACGGTCAACGACTTCATCAACGGCACCAACGTCTCCGCGCTCAACCCCGTCACCCCGCCGGGCACGCAGCCGACGTCACCCAGCCTGAAGCTGGGGGGCCGGGCGCTGGTGATGGCGCTCAATGACAGGCTGACCCGTCAGTTCCGCATGGCGTGCCTCATCGAGCAGAGCCCCCAGGCGGAGAACCGCATCACCCTGGACCCCGTCCTCAAGGACGGCCTGGGCCTGCCGCGTCCGAAGATCGCCTACGGCTTCGACAAGTACACGCTGGATGGGTTCATGGCGGCGAAGCAGGCCAGCTCCGCCATCTACCAGGCGATGGGGGCGACGGAGTTCACCAACTTCAGCCAGTCCCAATCCCAGCCCGGCTACTTCGAGTACGAGGGCCAGTCGTTCGTCTTCTTCGGCGCGGGCCACGTGATGGGCACCCACCGGATGGGGACGGACCCACTCCAGTCCGTGGTGGATGCCAACCAGCGCTCGCATGACCATGAGAACCTCTGGATCGTCGGCAGCGGGAGCTTCCCCACGGTCGCCACGCCGAACCCGACCCTCACGCTCGCGGCGCTCGCCTTCAAGACCGCGGCGAGCCTGGGCAAGGCGCTGACGCTCTAGGTGTCGGTCCAGCGCCACGCGGGATGGCCGCGTGGCGCCGTGAGCCTCCAGTCCGTGCCGCTACCGCGCGCCCGGGCTGGTCGCCCGGGCCCCGGTCCCGGCCCAGGACGCCGGCACCGCGAGCCGTGTATCAGTGCCCGGCAGGTGCCTTGTGGCATGGCCAAACACATCCGGCCGGGCGAGGAACGTCTCCACCGCCGGGTCGTTCGCGAAGCGCGGCTCCTGGCGCAGGCGGTCATCCAGGAAGACGATCTGGATGCGTTCACGGCGCAGGTACTCCGGGAAGGACTCACCCGCCCGCTTCGTCCAGACAGGGACGCGCTGGAAGGGCGCCCCCAGGTACACCGGAAGTCCCCCCTGCGTGTCCAGCACGCCCAGGACCTGTCCTGGGGCGATGGGGGCTTGTCTGGCGAGCGCCTGGAGCGCCCGCACCCGCTGGAGCTGTTCCCGCTTCGGTGGGGACGCTGGACCCTGGCGGTGCACGAGGTCGGGGACCGCCAACACCACGGCTGTCGCCAGCAGCGCGGACAGCAGCGGCTCCAGCGGGCCCGTCCTGCGCGACGGAGCCGCGTCCCGAAACCCGGGGCCCTCCACCGCGCGGGCCAGCGCGGTCAGGACGGCCACCCCCATCACCCCCTGGAACACGAGGTAGTGATGCCGGGGCTGGAGCAGGACCGAGGAGAGCAGCGGGGGCAGGAGCACGACTCCCACCACCACCAGCGTCTCCACCACGCGCGGCTGTCGAGGAAGCGTGGCGAGCTTCCTCCAACGCAGGAGCAGCGCCGCCAGCGGAAGCCCCAGGGCGATGAGGACGAGCAGCAGGTGCCCCGCGTGCTCGCGCGTCCAGGGGCCATCTCCTGGCAGCAGGGGCCAGCCTCCGAAGCCCGACGTGAGGACGCGGAGCGACTCGCGGGGATGTCTCTCCATGTTCCAGCGCAGGTGCGCGAGGAACGACTGGGGATTGGCGCGCAGCGCGGCGCCGAGCGTGTCCGCGTCACCAAACACCGGCTGGAGCACCTGCTTGCATTGGTCCCAGGGGTCCACCTTCACGGTGCCCGTGCGCTTGCTGTGGCCATCCGCGAAGTGCTGGCAGAACGCGTAGAAGCGCCGGTTGCTGGTGTTGCCGAACGGGTTGCCCAGGAGGGCCACCAGCACCAGGACGCCTGCCGCATAGACGCCCACCGTGCCCCAGGCGCGGGGCTCGCGTGCGTGCTCCCGGCCCCTGCGCGCGCGCAGGACGAGCAGCACGCCCAGCACTGCGGACATCAGCAGGAAGGAGAGGAAGAACTCGGGCCGCGCGAAGGAGGCGATGAGCAAGCCCATTCCCACGCAGGCACCCGCGCGCTCGCGGCCGCGGGCCCGGCACGCGATGCACAGCGCGATCAGGATGACGAAGAGCGCGAAGAGGGTGGGGCGCGGCTGGACGTGCGGCGCCATGGACAGCAGGTGCACGGCGGCTCCCGCCAGGGCGAACCCCGGCCGCGCCCCCAACTGTCGCAGCAGGACATAGCCCGCCACGGACGTCAGCAGCAGGAGCAGTCTGCCGTTGGCGTAGTAGAGCGCCACCGGCTCCGGCCACAGGAACGACAGCGCGAAGTACCAGAGCGAATACAGCGGCCCCCACTCCGGATCCGGCGGCCCGTTCACCGGCAGCATCACCGCGCGGTGCAGGTAGTCGGCTTCGTCCCAGAGCGCCAGGTCGAGCACCGCCTCGACACCCTGGCCGAGCTTCAGGCACGCCACGCCGAGCGCCGCGAGGCACAGGGCTTCGGTGAGCCACGCGGGGAGGCCTCGGGAGGGCGGGTGGGAGGGATTGGACACGCGGGTGGGCGGGTGGGGAGCGTCCCTGGCTAGCAGCGCGATGAAGGACCGGTCCAATGCGCCGCGGGCCCATGCCGACCAGATGACAACGGTATGGGACGCAGGTCCGGTAGCCTTCAATCGCGTGGGCGACGTGCTCTTGGAGCCGCTGGAACGAGTCGGTGAGCGGGCTCGTGCTCGCGAAGCTGGGCAGGCCCCCTCGCCTGGGCGATAAGGCCGAACACGCGGAGGCCCTCTTCGAGGTGACGGACGTGGAGGGACACCGCGTGAAGGAGTGCCGCATCCAACGCAGGCCGTTATCGCAAGACCCCGCGCCCGACGCCGCCGTCGCCCCGCCCGCCTGAGGACCCAGCAGCCATGCCCCAGTTCACGTCCTACTTCGTTGACTCCACCCCGGGAGACCCGCTCACGGACACGCGGTCGCGCCAGGTGCAGGGGGCGCTCTGGTCCCGCGTCCAGCCCACGCCCGTCTCCGCGCCCCGGCTGGTCGCCCTCTCCCCGGAGGTGGCGCGCCTGCTGGGCCTGGAGGAGCAGGCGCTGCGCTCCGAAGCCTGGGTGCGGGTGCTGGCAGGCAATGCCGTGGAGCCGGGCATGGCGCCCTACGCGGCCAACTACGGTGGCCACCAGTTCGGCCAGTGGGCAGGGCAGCTGGGGGATGGGCGGGCCATCGGGCTGGGGGAGGTGCGGGCTCCCGATGGGACGCTCTACGAGCTGCAGCTCAAGGGGGCGGGCCGGACGCCGTATTCACGCAGAGGGGATGGACGCGCGGTGCTGCGCTCCTCCATCCGCGAGTTCCTGTGCAGCGAGGCCATGCACCACCTGGGCGTGCCCACGACCCGCGCGCTGTCGCTCGTCGCCACGGGGGACGCGGTCGTCCGGGACATGTTCTACGACGGGCACCCCCAGGAGGAGCCCGGCGCCATCGTCTGCCGCGTCGCCCCCAGCTTCCTGCGCTTCGGCAACTTCGAGCTGTGCACGAGCCGGGGGGACGTGGCGCTGCTCAAGCAGCTGGCGGACTACACACTGAGGCAGTTCTTCCCGGAGCTGGGCGCGCCGTCGAAGGACACCTACGCCGCCTTCTTCCACGAGGTGGCGCGCCGCACCGCGAAGCTCATCGCGCAATGGCAGACGGTGGGCTTCGTGCACGGCGTGATGAACACCGACAACATGTCCATCCTGGGGCTCACCATCGATTACGGCCCCTATGGCTGGGTGGATGACTTCAGCCCTGACTGGACACCGAACACCACCGACGCCGAACAGGGCCGCTACCGCTTCGGCAACCAGCCCGCCATCGGGATGTGGAACGTCGAAAGGCTGGGCGTCGCGCTGATGCCCCTCTTCGAAGGCGACGAGGGCCTGGTCCAGGCGGGGCTGCTCGAATACCAGCGCGCGCTGAACGCGGAGATGCTGGGGCGGTACGCGGCGAAGCTGGGCCTGGCCTCCCTGGAGGACGAAGCGGACGTGCAGCGGGTGAACGCGTGTCTGGCCTGGCTGGGGGCGGAGGAGACGGACATGACGCTGTTCTTCCGGGGCCTGTCGCGCGTGGTGGTCGCCCCCACGGCGCCCACCGTGTTTCCGGACGTGCTGCGCGAGGCCTTCTACAGGCCGGTGTCGGAGCCCCACCTCGCCCGGGGCCTGGAGTGGCTTGCGTCCTGGTGGCAGCGCACGCGGCGGGAGGGCGCGGACCCCGTGGACCTGGCGCGCCGGATGGACGCGGCGAATCCGAAGTACGTGCTGCGCAACTACCTGGCCCAGGAGGCCATCGACGCGGCCCACGCGGGTGATGACTCGAAGGTGCTGGAGCTGCTCGACGTGATGCGGCGCCCCCATGACGAGCAGCCGGGCCGCGAAGCCTACGCGGCCCGGCGGCCTGAGTGGGCCCGGTCAAAGCCCGGCTGCTCCGCGCTCTCGTGCAGCTCCTGACGCGCCCCAGGGCTGCTGGGAGCGCGGGGGCTGTGGCTGCCGAACGTGCTGACGCGTTGCCCACTCACGGATGGTATGGGTAGCGCGCCAGGACTTTTCCCTCAGGCGATACGGCGTAAAGCTCAAACCAATGGGGTGAGGGATTGAAGCCCGGTGCCGCCCACCCGCATTTCTCCACGCGCCGGTTGATTTCAACGAAATACAGCCCGCCCTGTTGCCCCACGACGACTTCCATGGCTTTGGCGGAGTAGGAACAGTCTTTCGCATACTCCTTTGGAAGGCTGGCCAGTAGCTTCTGCAGGGCGGCGTGCGCGGCGATGATGGCCGGGCCATCCAGCGTGGCCAGGGGGCGCACGTCATCGGGCCACTCGATCCCCTCCGCGATGATGGGTGCGCGCGGGTGGGTGCCCCCATCCGTCCTGGTGGTTCCAGGCCCAGGGACGACGGTGCCGCCATCCGCTCCCGAGGTTGCTGGGGGGAGGGTACGCGCTCCGCCATCCATCAGGAGGGTCACGAGGAGAAGGGCGTGTGACGGCTTCAGCATGGGGCGTGCTCCAAGGCACTTCTACCACTTCAGTTCAGGTGAGCAGCGAGGCAGCAGCATTCTGGGGCTGCGCATGCCGGAGGCTTCCTGCGGATGACAGGTCGCTTGGAATTCCCAGTGACCTTGCTCCTGGTCCCACTGGAAGACTTCACCCGCCGGGTTCCATTTGTAGAATCGGGGCTCGTCCTTGTGGCCGGTGGCCAACCAGGCCCACGCGGGAATCAGCTGGTTCCGTGCGTCACGTGCCCCGATCTCCCTCCATGGGGCGCCCGGGTTGCCGCGGCAGGCACCCACACAAAAGAAACCGGCGCGGCCGCCAGGGCATGGCGACCGCGCCGGTGGGTCGGGGCCGCAACCCTCTGGGACTACTGTCCGGAGCTGACCTGGAAGGTGGCGCCGGAGAAGGCCGTGTAGCCGCGAATCAGGACGTAGTACGTGCCCTGCTTCGCCGGGTTCAGGGTGCACGTCTCATTGTTGCTGGCGCCCGCCGAGCGGCAGTCGTAGCTGCTGGTCGTGGGCGCGCTGCCGAACTTCACATACATGTCCGCGTCACCCGTGCCGCCGGAGAGCGCGAAGCGCATCGCGGTCGCGCCCGTCGGCGTGACGGCGCTGAAGCTGGTGCTGCTGTTGCGGCTGCCGCCGACGTTGTTGACCGTGGTGACCGTCGTCCAGACCGGAGGCGCGGCCACGCCCACGGCGCTCCACGCTTCGTTGACGGACGCGACGGCGCTGGCGCCGTACAGGTCGGAGGCCGCCTGCGCGGTGGCGCCCCGCGCGTCCGCGAAGGTGCTGCCCGGCGTCAGGTAGACGGTGTTCGCGCGGTAGAAGATGGCCGCGCCCTTCAGGATGCTCGTGTAGGCATCGGCGTCGAGCGCGGGCACGACGTTGCCCGTCTTGCCGCGCGGGTGCGTTCCTCCGGACACCATCAGGTGGAAGGCCAGGTTCGCGATGCCGGAGTTCCAGTGCACGCCCCCGCTGTCGGAGGTGCCCGTGTAGCGCGTGGGGTAGTAGTCGTAGTCCCCCGCGATGGCCGGGTCGTTCATGTAGCGCAAGGCGTCGCCGGCCGTGGCCGGGGTCCAGCACTCCTCGCCAATCTTCCAGGTGTTGGCGCTGACGACGCCATCCCGGTACGCCTCGATGGCGGCGCCGAAGACGTCCGACATGGCCTCGTTCAGCGCGCCCGACTCATTGGCGTAGATGAGCTCCGAGGACGTGTCCGTGACGGCGTGGGTGAGCTCGTGGCCCACGACGTCCAGCACCGTCAGCGCGGACGACTGCACGCCGTCGCCGTCGCCGTAGACCATCTGCGTCCCGTTCCAGAACGCGTTCACGTAGTTCTTGCTGTAGTGGACGGTGGAGATGAGGTTCGTGCCCAGCCCGTCGTAGCTGTCCCGGCCGAAGACGTTCGCGTAGAAGTCGTAGGTGAAGCCCGCGTTGTCGTGGGCCTGGTCCAGCAGGGCATCCCCCGTGGGGCCCTGGCCTTCCGAGCGCACCAGCGTCCCCGGCAGCGACGTGCGGTTCTTGGCCGTGTACGTCTTGCGGTTGCGGCTCGTCTGGAGGTTGTCGAAGCTCCGGACGGCCTCGCCCGTGTGCGCGTCGATGAAGACGTTCGGCATCGACGGCTCACCGTCCGCCTTCACCGTCTCCAGCTGCACCCGCCACGTCAGCCGGGTGTCCTGGCTGTCCGCGAGGATCTGCAGGTCCACCTTCGGCGCACCCACCACCGTGCTCCCGTCCTCCAGCGAAGCGATGGCGCGCTCGACGGCCGCCTCCAGCTTGAGCCGGGGCGTGGTGTCCACCTTGAGGTCGCGCGTCAGCCGGTCCGTCACGCTGGCGACCGCGCCGTCCCGCCCCAGATGGACGATGGCCGCGGCGCCGAACACGGGGACGCCCTTGAAGCGCTGCTCCAGCCGCTCATGCGTCCGGCCCTGCGGGTCCACCAGGACGCGGCGGGCGGACAGCTCCCCCGCGCCACGGAAGAACCCGGGGCGCTCGGCCTGGAGCCGGCGCAGGCCCTCGCCACGAACCGGCTTCGCCGCCAACCCGCTGTCCTGCGTGGAGGGCTGGGCGTCTTCAACGGTGCTGGGACCGCAAGCACTTCCCAGGAACAGGATGGGGACGAGCGTGACGAAACGGCGGATGCGCATGGGATGCTCCGAGTCGGGGCTGTCACCCGACGGGACGTTGCCGGGCTCGTCTGAAGACCCGGTGCCCCCTGGAACGGCCACATGGATTTTTGAACATGGGGCATACCCGCGCGGCTGCGTCCCCGGTCAACGCAAGTGCTTGCCGGCGCGACGCGGCGCCAGGGCCCCACGTCCCCGGCACAGGGAATTCCCAAGGGGATGGCCTCCGCGAGGGGCGGTGGCATCCGGCTTGCGTAGGGCACCGGACAGTTCCCGCGCTCCGGAGAGTGTCCTTGCACCCATTCACGCCCCGCCCCACCGTCAGACGTCTCGCGAAGTCCTCCCTGGTGTTGATGGCCCTGGGAGGCCTGTCCCTGGGCTGCACGGATGACCCGAAGGTGGAGCCTCCACCTCCGAATCCGCAGACGCTCTGTTCCGGCACCTTCAGCGACGGCACGAGCATCGACGTGGCGAACCCGCAGCCGCTGGGGGACGTGCCGCTGCCGGAGCAGTCGTTCTGCGACTTCCACACCTTCGCGTGGAACCAGTTCCTGTACCTGACCCAGACGGTGCAGGACCCCAACGACCCGGTGTTCCCCACCAAGCCGCGGTTCCTCTCCTACGCGCCCTGGTACAACATGCTCCAGCCGAACGGCGCGGCCGCTCCCGGAGCGTTCCCGGGTGGCGCCACGACGCTCCAGGTGGGCAAGCTGGACAACAAGCAGGCGGGTGGCGGCCAGGACGAGCTCATCGACGTCTCCGGCAACACCGTGCTGTATGACATCCGCTTCAACGCGCCGATGTATGACTTCATCGTCGGCCAGAACTACTTCACGCAGGCGGACTACTACGCGTTCTGCCAGCCGACGGACCCGGGCCAGCCCTTCACCGCCTGCGGCAACACGGAGCAGCTCTGGCTGCCCTGGGGCAGTGGCACGCCCACGTCGATGGGTTCAATGGGCTCCGTGGAGGTGAAGACGGCCTGGCGGCAGTTCCCCGCCAATGACTGTCCCGCGTCGCAGATGTACTGCGCCGGTTCGGGCCTGGGCCTCATCGCGCTGCACATCGCGCAGAAGACGCCGACGCATGGTGAGTGGGTCTGGGCCTCCTTCGAACACCTGGGCAACACGCCGGACTGCGCGGCGGGCTCCAGCACGCCCATCGCGCCCCAGTCTCCGCTCGGGACGCCCTGGGCGCTCTTCGACCCCGCGAAGGTGCCCGCCAGCGTGATGGAGACGAAGACGTGCGGCGTCACGGCCGCCAATCCCCAGTGCAACCTGGATCCGCACGTCGGCACGAGCGGCTTCCAGCAGGTCAACGTCTGCCGCACCGACGCGCTGCCCGCCGGGGGCGCGAGCGCCGCCAACTGCGCGGTGGTGGGCTCCTCCACGCAGGACCCCAACGCGAACAGCGGCGGCAACGTGTCATGCCTGAACGCCACGCTGCGCCCGAAGCTCGCGGGCGTCTGGCAGAACTACCAGCTCATCGGCACGCTGTGGACCAAGGGCACGCAGCCGCCGGATCAGGACTTCTGGATCTCCCTCTTCCAGTCGGCCAAGCCGGGCCTGCCGGAGAAGACGGCGGTGGGCTTCCCGAACCTGGCCAACAGCGCGCTGGAGACGTACCTGCAGATTGGCTCGACGGCGTATGATCCGAACGCGCCGGGCCTGTCCAACGCGAACAAGGCCGGCTGCTTCGGCTGCCACAACCCGGCGGCCCAGGACAGCGACACGGACCTCAGCCACTTCCCGTCGAAGTTCAACGACTTCCAGAGCCCCCGCGTGCCCGCGGAGCCGTAGCGCGAAGGGCCCCTCCAGACGCCCACGGGGCTGGACGGTCGACCCGTCCAGCCCCGTGTTTCACGTGTCCTGACGGGATGCGTTCCCGTGGAGGCGCGGACCTGCTGTCAGTGGACGCTCAAGGTGGCGTCCGCCGGCTGGGTATTGCTTCCCAGGTGGGTTTCAAGGGCGCCCACGGGGATCTGGTTGTGGAACTGGCCCTTGCAGTTGGTGGTGACCTCCACCTGCACCGTGCACGAGCCGTTGGCTGGGATGGATATTCCCCACATCTCCACCCCCGTGCTGCCCTGGTAGGACAGGAGCTCCCCGCCGCATGTGGTGCTGGCGCCGCCGGTCGCCATCATCCCGTCGGGGAAGAAGTCGGCGAGCGACGAGGTCAGGTAGGCCGCCCTGTTGTACGGGTTGCTCAACGTGATGGTGAGCAGGGAGGCATTGCCCAGCCTGATGGAGGAGGGGTGGAAGTCCTTGCTGACGTTGGGAGAGACCTGCGTGCCCTGCTTGACGGTCAGGATCGCCGTGGCCGGTGCCGGGTTGCTGCCCTTGTCGGTCCGCAGGGCGCCCGCGGGCAGCGTGTTGACGAAGCTGCCGGCGACATGCGCGGTCACGGGCACCGTCACCGTGCAGGAGCCATTGGCCGGGATGTAACCGCCGGTCAGCGTCACCGTGGTCTGTCCGACCATGACGACTCCGCCGCCGCACATGGTGCTGCCCATGCCAACGGTCGTCACACCGGCAGGCAACGTGTCGGTGAGCGGCGCCGACAAGGTCGCGGGCGTCGGGCAGGGATTGCTCAGCGTGAGCGGCGCGACGCCCCCGGCGCCGTCGTGGGCTTCGGCGGCTTGCGCTACAAGGTGCTCGAAGGTCAGCAGGTGCTGAACCTGGCCTACCGCCTCGCGCCCCATGCGTGGGGGGCCGGGTATGCGACGGAGCTGGCCCGCGCAGCCCTGGCACTGGCCCGCGAGCTCCTGCCCGCGATACCCGTCGTGGCTGTCATCCACCCAGAGAACGGGCCCTCCCTCCGCGTCGCGACCCGGCTTGGGATGCGGCTCGACCGGCGCATCAACTACGAGGGCGTCCAGAACTGCCTGTACGTGGCCGACTGAGCCCCGCACCAGGGCCGGGGCTGCGAAGGACGTGCACCCCACGGTCAGGGGCCCCGCGATCGCGGTCGAGGGATGGCTGGTGGACCTTTCCGGGGGCACACCGCGCTGAAGCGCACATCGGAGGCAAGGCCTTCCGCGCCCTCGGGAGGGCGCGGCTCCGCGCTACTGGGAGGAGGTTCTGGGCGCGACCTTCCGGTTCGAGCTGTTCGTGGCGTGGAACGACGACGAGGGGTATCCCGAGGACGGGGAGTACGAAGACAAGCCGGACCCCCATCCGAAGGAAGAAGCCCGGCGACCCGCGAGGGGCCACCGGGCTTCAGGCCCATCCCAGGGCGTGCCGCCCTGAGCTACTGCGTGCGCGCCCGCTTGCGCCGGGCCGCCAGCGCCGCGAGCGCCAGCCATGCGAGCGGCGCCACCGGGGCCGCGCCGCAGCCGCAGCCGGAGTCGTCTTCCTGCTCCGGAGGCGGCGGGCTCGTGCCCCCGTCCGAGCCGCCCAGGCCCGCGTCCGGCTGCGCCGTGTCACACGGCGCGTCGCCGACGCACACCGTCACCTGGGCCTCGCCCTGCGCTCCGGCGGTGTCCACCACGACGAACCGCACGGTGTGCAGGCCCGGAGAGAGCCCGGTGGTGTCCCAGCGGTTGTGCTCGCCACCGAAGTGGAAGTGGGTGTCGTTGCGCACGTCCGAATAGAGCACCGTGCCGTCCACGTAGAATTCGGCGCGCGTGCAGCCCACGTCGTCCACGCAGTCGCCAAAGAACTCCGCCGTGGCGCCGGACACGCGCTCGCCCTCGGTGGGGCGCGTGAGGACGGCGCGCGGGGCTTCATCCGCCTTCGTGGTGAGGAGGAAGGTCTGCTCCGCCTCCGGCGCCACGCCGTTGCTCGCGCGCACGGTCACCTCCACGCTGCCCGCGGAGGCCGGCGTCCAGGTGATGAGGCCGGTGGCCGCGTCCAGGGTCAGGCCTGCCGGCACCGTGCCCACCAGGGCGTAGGTCGGCGTCGGCCGGCCCGTGGACTCCACGTCATACCGGTAGGGGGCGCCCACCACGGCGGTGAGGCCCGGCGTGGACGTGATGGCGGGAGCGAGCGGTTCGTCATCCGCCTCCACGGCCTCGATTGCGCGCGCATCCAGGCCCGGCATGGCCAGGGTGATGGTGGCGACGCCATCCAGGTTGTCCGCGTCCGGCGCGGCCCGCAGCGTGACGGGCCTGGGCGTGCTCCAGTTGGAGGGGGTGAAGCTCAGCGTGGCCCCGGTGTCCACGGTGATGTCCTCGTCGCCCTGGGTGCGCGCCACGGTGACGGTGACGTTCGACGTGGGGCGCAGGGAGAGCGACACGTCGAACGTCGCGGTGGCGTTCTCGGGGACCGTCAGCCGCGTGGTGGACAGCACCAGCCGGGGAGAATTGGTGTCGATGGTGGTGGCCACCACGGACTCGTCCGCGAGGCCCTCCGTGCTCACCACGAAGGTGGCGGTGTCCGCGGTCGCGTCCTCGTCCTCCGCCGCCGCGAGCGTGACGACCTGGGGCACGCTCCAGTCCGTCGGGGAGAAGGTGAGGGTGGTGCTGCCCGCGATGCTCAGGTCCTCGGAGCCGCCCATGGCGCGCGCCACCTGCACCGTCACGGGGGCGGTGGGGGCCTGGGCGAGCCGCACGGTGAAGGCCGCGCGTCCGCCCTCCACGATGCGCAGGTTGAGGGAGGTCACCACCAGCTTCTGCCCGGCCGCCGCCGGGGTGACACGGCGCACGGTGCCGTTGGTGAACCCCAGGGCGTAGAGCGCTCCGTCCGGGCCCACCGCCATGTCCACGTTGGAGGAGAAGGCCGTCCCCCACTCGTCCACCGTCGCCACCGAGTTGTCCCCGGCGAGCGTGGCGCGGGTCACCTGGCCGGTGTTGAAGTCTCCGAAGAAGTAGTTGCCGCGGTACTCCGGCGGGAAGAGGGTGGCGTCATAGAACGTGCCGCCCGTGATGGAGCCGCCCAGCGCCTGCGTCTGCGCGGTGCCCCCGCCGCTGCTCGCATCGGGCAGCCCCGGCTGGGCCACGGTGAAGGTGGTGGTGCCGGGGGCGGAGGCCGCGCTGGCGACGTAGAACTCGCCGTTGAAGCTCGCGTCGGCCACGCCTTCAAAGGTGATGCGCTCGCCCTTGCGGAAGCCATGTCCCCCCGTCGTGGTGAAGGTGGTGACGCCCCCCGCGCGCACGGCGCCCCCCGTGGCGAGGAGGTTGCGCGTGTCCGAGCCGTTGGTGCGGTACTTGATGACGGGCGGGATGTAGCCGTTGGTGGGCTGGTTGTTCTCGTAGTCGTTGTAGCCGGCGTGGTCGCCACGGCGCACGACGAAGACCTGCTCGTAGCCCGTGCCCACGCCGTTGACCCACAGCAGGCCGGTGGTGGGCTGGAACGTGAAGGTGAACGGATTGCGGAAGCCGCGCGCCCAGATGTATTCGTTGTTGGGGCCCACGCCGTCGTTGAACGGGTTGTCATTCGCGGGCGTGCCGTCCAGGTTGGCGCGGCCCACCTTGGACGCGAGCGACGTCAGGTCGGCGTCCACGCCCGTGCCGTTGCCCAGGTCGCCAATGGCCCAGTAGAGCTTGCCGTCCGGGCCAAAGCCGATGCCGCCGCCATCATGGTTGTTGCCCGTGGTGGGCAGGCTCCGGACGACCTCCGTGCGCGCGGTGCCGGTGCCGTTGGCGTCCGTGTAGCGCACGATGCGCTGCTCGCTGGGGGAGACGGTGACGAAGACGTAGACGTAGCGGTTGACCACGTAGTTCGGGTCGAACGCGATGCCGATGAGGCCACACTCGCTGTTGGTGTGGACGGTGGGCTCGGTGGCGAACACGCGCGTCACCAGCGTCTGGGTATTGGGCTGCGTCTCCAGGGCGCCGTTCTTCATCGCCACGGTGCGGATGGCGCCGTTCTTGAGGGTGACGAACAGGCGGCCAGAGCCATCCGGCGCCCACGCCATGCCGGTGGCGGGCGTCAGGGTGTTGGACGTGTAGGAGGTTTCAGTGAAGCCAGCGGGCACCGTGGCCAGCGCTGGCGAGCACAGCAGCAGGGAGAACAGGGATGCGACGAGGGGGGTGCGCATGGCCGCGAAGCTACCGCACGCGCAGGGGGATTCAGTCCCTCATCGCAGGCTTTTCCAACATGGCCGCGGGCCCGCTCGGGCGAGCAGGCCCACGTCGCCGTGGGCGGCCTGCCGTGCGCGTTGGCGCACACACTCACCTCCGGCACTACCGGGAGGCCATGACCTGGCCAAGCTTCTGGGTGCTCTTCGAGAAGGGACCCCGGGCGAGCTCCTGGCCGGAGGTGTTCAGCACCTGGGCGAAGACCTGGCCGAAGCCCTTCTTCAATCCCATGGACTGGTGGGGTTCACCCTTGGCGTCCGCGACCATGTAGAGCGACGACTCCAGCTCCGGCGGAGGCGCTTCGCCCTTCTTGCGGAACAGGTCGCGCATCTCCGCGAGCGATTCATCATGGCCCTTGCGGATCTTCTTCTGGGCCATGCCCTTGAAGAGGCCGGGAACGTCGCGCAGGTCCACGCGGACGACGACGATGGGCTTCTCCGCGCGCATCTCGTAGATGAACTGGTAGGCGTGCTCACGGAGCTCTTCCTGGGTGCCCCGGTTGGTGTACAGCACCAGCGTGGGCCGGCCCTGCCCGATGGGGACCTCCTGACCGAAGACATCCTTCGATTCAGCGGCGCTGGCGGGGAGGGCAGCCAGCAATCCCAGGAGGCACGAGAGCAGGGCGGTCGTCTTCTTCATTCAGGGGATCCTTTGAGTGAGGGACGTCAATGGCTCCCATCAACCGCGACCCTCCCTCCACGAGTCCCGGCCCCTTTGGGCGACCCGCGCCGCACTCCCTCTAAGCGAGCCCTGGGGCGCGGCGCGTGCCCGCCCGCCCGCCCATGTCGCCGCTTGCACGTCCATCCATGCTTCGTCCCCCTTCCCTGGAGGACGGGTTGGAGCTGACCAGCAGGAGCCCTCGTGGTGCCCCACCGCGTCTTCGCGCTCCTGGCCACCCGGCCCTGGAAGAATGCACGGGAGCGGGTGACAGGAAGCGAGGCCCTGCGTGTTCAACCCGCCAGCACCCGATTGCTGGAGGTCGCAGACCATGGGCAGTTCACTGGACCGTCGCACCCTCATCCAGGCCAGCCTGGGACTGACGGGGGGCCTCGCGCTGCTGCGAGGCACCCCCGCGCTCGCGGCGCGGCCTCCCGTCGTTCCCTCAGCGGCTCCATCCGAAGAGGCACCGCGTCCCTGGTACGAGCTGGGGCTGATGGCCGACCCCATCATGGACAGCCAGCTGCTCCACTTCCTGGCCGCGACCTACAGCGCCCAGGCGGACATTGGCGAGGTGCTGGACACCGCGCACCGCATCGTCCCGGGGGATGACTGGAGCTGGCCCAACGAGTGGGTCCGCACCGCCGACCGCATCCGCGCCATGGGCGACGTGAGCCTGTCCCGCCGCCATGCCATCAGCGCCGGCAATGCCTACCTGCGGGCCGCCAACTACTACCGCGCCGCGCTCATCCACCACCCGGAGCCGGGCGACCCGAGCGTGCTCGCCACCGGGCGCAAGGCGGTGGCGGCGTACGACAAGGCCCTCACGCTGCTGAAGATTCCGGGCACCCCCGTGCGCATCCCCTACGAAGGCACGACGCTGCCCGGCTACTTCTTCCGTGCCCCGAACTCCCGGAGCATCGCGCCCCTGCTCATCTTCCAGCAGGGCCGCGACGCCTGGCCGGAGGAGTCCAAGTATGTGATGGATGCCGCGCTGGCGCGGGGCTACCACTGCCTCATCGTGCACGCGCCCGGGCAGGGCATGGCCATCCGCGAGCAGGGGCTGCCGTTCCGGCCGGACTGGGAGCAGGTCATCCGGCCCGTGGTGGACTTCGCCCTGTGCATCGCGGGGGTGGACTCACGGCGGATCGCGCTCCTGGGCTGGAGCATGGGCGGAGCGCTGGTGCCGCGCGCGGCCGCGTTCGAGCGGCGCATCAAGTTGCTCATCCCCAACCCCGGCGTCCTGAACTGGGGCCAGTCCTCCTTCGAGCAGTTCAACATGTACTTCCCGGAGCTGATGCCGCTGCTGGACAGCGACCCCCAGGCCTTCGATGCGGGCATGGCCCAGCTCATGGCGCAGGTGTTCCTGTTCCGCTGGTACATGAAGGACTCCATGAACAAGCACGGGGCCAGCTCCCCGTCGGACCTGCTCTTCAAGCTGCGGGAGTTCAACAACGAGCCCGTCGTCCACCGCATCCGCTGCCGCACGCTGGTGATGGACGGCACCGCGGAGGCCTTCTCCCAGGGGCAGGCCCGGCTGCTCTTCGACGCCTTGAGCTGCCCGAAGGACTACCTGCTCTTCACCCAGGAGGACACCGGCCTCCTGCACTGCCAGGAAGCAGCGCAGGCCGTGGCCAACCACCGGATGTTCGACTGGCTGGACGAATACATCTGAGGCCAGCTACCCGACGCCCGGCGCCTCGACGATGACCCGGAAGAGGGCCTCCACCTCCTCCGGATCCACGCCCAGCTCCGCGGCCCAGGCCCGGCGCGTCGCGAGCAGCGCCGCCGTCGCGGAGGGCTCATCGGGCGCCTGGGCGCGGCTCTGCCGCCGGGCCAGCTCGTTCCGGCGGGCCAGCAACTCCACCAGCTCGCGGTCCAACTGCTCGATGTGTTCGCGCGTCTCCCGGGGCTCCGGCGGTCCGGACGCGAGCCCGGGCAGCGCCATGCCCTCTGTCTCCCGGGCGGTGGCCACGGCGGGCAGGGCCGCCAGGTCGCGGTGGATGGCCTGGAGCGCTTCGAGCAGGCGCTGCCGCGCCTCCGTCGCGAAGCGGTTCTCCTGCTGGATGGCGGTGAACAGGTGGCCCGCGTCCGAGCGGACCGTCTCGATGGTGCGCGAGAGCGCCTTGAAGCTGGCCGGCGCGAAGGGCACGTCCACCGCCGCCCCTGAATCCACCATCCCCTTCGCCACGAAGAACGTGAGCGCGTGGGTCTCCGCCATCACCCGGTCGTGCCCTTCCGGCGTCTGTTCAATGACCTCACAGCCCAGCGCCTCGTAGAAGCGCCGCGCGCGCGGGGCCGCGTCCGGGTGCAGCGGGTTGGGGCAGAGCACGACGCGCATGGGGCGCTCCGCCATCGCCAGGCTCAACGGACCGAAGAGCGGATGCGTGCCCACCCACGGCACCCGCGCGCCCAGCACGTCCTTCATCGCCTCCACCGGCTTCACCTTCACGCTGCCCACGTCCAACACCAGGTGCTCCGGCCGCAGGTGGGGCTTGAGCGCCAGCAGCACCTCCCGCATCTGGGGCACCGGCACCGCCACCACCACCAGCTCCGCCCCCGCCAGCAGCTCCGGCACCGAACGGGCCCGAAGCGCGTCCGGAAGCACCGCCCCCGGGTCCAGCGCCTGGTAGTCCAGCGCCGCCGCCTCCAGCAGCGCCCCCAGCGCACGTCCAAACCGTCCGTATCCCACGAGGGCGATTTTCGGCATTTTGTAAGTTTACGCCAATGGCGGCAAAGGGCGGTACTGCCTTGAGGTGTGGGCAGGCCGGAAAAGCAGGACCGCCGGGCCCCTGTTCGAGAGGGGCCCGGCGGCGGGTGCTGCGTGCGTGGGAGGGGAGGCGGGACTACCGGCCGCCGCGCGCGTGGGCTTCGGTGATGCAGGCCTCGGTCTTCTCCGGGACGACGAAGAAGGCCTCCTGCCGGCTCAGGCCCTGGGTGTTGCCCAGCCAGCCGTCACCGATGGTGCCGGCGCCGTCGTACACCAGGGCCGTCCAGTCGTTCTGCGACGCGGCGAAGGTGTCCAGGGCGTCGCCGTCACCGTTGAGGCTCCCGGAGACGTACGCGTTCAGGATGACGCCGTTGTTGTTGAAGTCGAGGTTGGCGCTCGCGTTGCCGCTGACGAACACGTTGTTGATGCGCACGCCGTAGTGGGCCAGGTCCGCCTCGGTGGTCGGGCTCAGGGCGGAGAAGGCGTAGACCTCGTTGTGGGAGGACTCGTACACGGCGCCGATGCGCAGGCGCGAGTAGTCGAGCACGCCGTCCGCGCCGTCCACGCGCAGGCCGCCCAGCTGGTAGTTGTAGTTCATCAAGCTCAGGTAGTTGGGCTTGTTGTTCGTGTTCTCGTTGCCGCCATGCATGAGGCCGATGTTGTGCCCCAGCTCGTGCATGAGGGTGCCGGCCTGCTGCTGCTCCGTGCCGCCGGGCGTGCTCCAGTTGCCCAGCGTCATGATGAAGTCGTGCCCGGGGATGCCGCGCGAGATGCCGCTGGAGCCGCCCGCGTTGTAGTGGTCCGCCACCAGCAGGTAGTGGAAGAACGGCGCGCGGCGCGCGTTGAAGTACTTCGCCTTGATGACGTCGAAGTCCGGCCAGACGGGGTTCAGGTCCAGGTCCACGTCGGCCGCGGCGATCTGCTGATCCGCCACCAGGTGCAGCGCGATGCCGGTGGTGCCGTTCGGGTTCGTCACCGGCGCGGCGGCGAAGGCGGCCGTCACGCGGTCCAGCGCGCCCTGGGTGGGCTTGAGGCCGGGGTAGTAGTCCATCTCCACGAAGACGTCCTTCTTCTTCGGGTCCGCGCCGTAGTAGCGCAGGTCCACGCCGCCGTAGCCGAACAGCTCCGCGTTGTCGCTGATGCGGTCGCCGTCCGTGTCGGTGTTGTAGGGATTGGTGCCGTAGCGGGCCTCCGCGTCGTTGCAGATGCCGTCACCGTCGGAGTCCAGGGCGGTCGTCGTGCACAGGTACACGGGCTGGACGTTGGACACCTGGTAGGTGTTGCCGTCCTGCGTCACCTCTTCGTACTTGGGCTTGTGGTAGACGCTGACGGAGCGGTAGCCCGCGCGGCTGTAATAGAGCCGGAGCGCTTCCTGCCCGGACGCGATGCCGAGCAGCTGGACCTGATCATCGCCGTTCTTGTCGCCGTAGGCGTCGAAGACGTAGAGGCCCGACGACTCCGTCTGCCGGTAGGTGGGGTTGCTGCCGCAGCCCGTGCCGGAGCAGACGCCGGACAGCACCGTCACGGTCGCGTCCTGCATGGCGCTGCCAGTGGCGGCGTCGTAGACGTAACCGTAGACACAACCGTTCAGACCGATGAGGGCCACGGAGGCCGTCAGCAGGTGCTTGTGAAACATGGACATGGGGATCCCCCTCGAAGGAATCAGGGGCTGGGCGCTTCTCGCCAGCCGGGACATGTACGAGGGCTGATTTGAATATTCCTCACCCACCGGGCGATTTTTCGCGGTGGTGCCCGGGCGGGCGGTGGATTCCAGCCCCGCGGGCGGGCGGCCGGCCTCCGGGCCCCCACACGGAGGTATCGCCGGAGGCCGGCAGTGCGTATCACGGGGGGTAAGTGAGAACGCCCACCGACCGATACCTGCCGCCCCGGAGTCCCTCCCCTTCCGTGCCCTCCTCGCGCGGGCGGGTGGTGGTCATCGCGCCCACGCGCGCCGCGTGCGAAACCATCGAGCTGGCGACCGGCCTGCGCCTCAAGACATACCTGGAGGAGCACCACGGGGAGCGGCTGCGGGCGCTGGCCCGGAGCGGCCAGGGGTTCGGCATCGTGGCGGGGACGGGGACGGGCAAGACGCTGGCCATCCGCACCATCGCGGAGGAGATCCTCGGCCGGGGCAACCTGACGGTGGCCGTGGTCAACCGCGAGCGCGAGGCCACGGCGGAGACGTCCCTGTGCGACGTGCTCATCGTCACCACCGGCATCGCGCGCCGGTGGTTCCAGGACGGCGCCATCCGGCGCGACGACACGCTCATCGTTGATGAAATCCACCAGACGTCCGCGGAGCTGGAGCTGTGCCTGGCCCTGGGAAAGCGCGTGGGCTGCCGCTTCGTGTGGCTGTCCGCCACGGTGGATCCGGCCTTCTACGCCAGCTACCTGGGCAGCGCGGACGTGCTGCGGGTGACGACGTTCGACCCCGCGAAGGCGGCCCGGGTCATCGTGGAGCACCGGCAGTCGCGCGCGTTCCTGGACGAGGCGTTCTTCCGGGACGTCCGCCGGGAGTCGCGCGGGGTGGGCGTCTTCCTGGCCACGCGCGCGGCGGTGGAGGAGACGGCCACCAGCGTGCGCGACCGCTACCCGGACCTGCACGCCGCCCACTACCACGGCGGTGAGCCGCTGCGCGCCATCCGCCCCTTCCTGGAGGGCACCACGCCCCGCCCGTTCCTGCTGGCGATGACGGCGGCCGGCCAGAGCGCCCTCAACGTGCCGGGGCTCGACACGGTGGTCATCGAGGACGTGCGCTTCACGACGCGCGTGGAGGGTGGGCGCAACGTGCTGGTGCGCGTGCACCTGGGCAACAACGAGCTGTTGCAGATGGCGGGGCGCGTGCACGGGCGCGTGGAGGGCGGGCGCGTCTTCATCCTGAGCGACCGGCCCGTCCACTTCGCCTCGCTGCGGCCCACCGAACCGGAGTTCCAGCTTGCGGGAGAGCCGGAGCGGGTGGCGCTCACCGCCGCCGCGCTGGGGGTGTGGGCGGACGAGCTGGAGCTGCCGGTGCCCCTGGACCGCGTGGCCTACCGCCGCGCGCTGACGCGGTTGCAGGCGCGCCACATCGTGGACGGGCAGGGGCGGCTGACGGACTACGGCCGCGCGGTGGAGGCGCTGCCCGTGGACCGTCCGTGGGCGGAGCTCATCGTCAACGCGGACGACGCGCTGATCCCCTTCCTGGCCGTGTGCAGCAGCATTGATTCGCTGCACCGCATGACGCGCGAGGAGCGCAACCTGGAGGAGGTGCTCGTCCCCGGCAGCGACCACCTCACCGCCTACAACCTCTACGCGGAGGCCTTCCGCGCGGCGGGCGCGATGGGCGAGGCGCACGGGCTGCCGCGCCACGTCTTCAATGCGGAGCGGCTCACGGCCTGGGCGGACTCGCGCGGCGTCCTGGTGAAGGCGATTGAAGACGCGGCGCTCGCGCTCTCCAGCGTGTACCGCAGCGTGGGCCTGCCGCTGCCCGGGCAGATGCCCTTCGCGAACGCGCGCATCCACCAGCGCTTCTGCGACCTGCTCGCGCGCTACATGCCCTTCGACCTGGTCATCGACGAGCGCACCGCCTGGGGCGACTCCGCGCGGGTGTCCAAGTCCAGCGTGTGCGGCAACCTGGGCGCGGTGGCGGGCGTGCTGCGCTACTTCGCGGACCGCTCCGGCAACTCCCAGGCCGGCATCGACGGCACCCAGCTCCCCCTGGCGCTCTTGCGCAAGTACGCCCAGCGCCGCGCGGCCACGCCCGTGTATGACCCGCGCGCCCGAGCGCTCGTGTTCGAGCAGCAGCTGGACTACTTCGGCTTCGAGCTGATGCACGAGGAGGAGGTGCTGCGCTCCTGGGGCCCGGAGCTGTCGGGGCTGGCCCGTCACGCGCTCGCGGAGGCCCTGGCCCGGGGGGAGGCCTCACACCCGGCGGTGGACAGCCACCGCGTCGCCATCGCCCAGGCCCGCGAGCTGTGGCGCCGCTCGGGGGGACGGACGCCGAGGCTGGGGCTGCCGGAGCTCACCGCGCACTACGAGGCCCAGCTGGACGGCGTGGACTCCATGGAGGACTTCCGCGACCGCATGCTGTTCTTCAACCTGGACCGGTTCGCCTCCCCTGAGATCCGGCAGGCGCTCCTGGCGCTGCCGGACTCGGTGTCCGTGCGCGAACAGGACGTCCCGCTGGAGTACGACGTGGAGACGGACGCGGACGGGGCACCGCGAGGCACGGTGTGGCTGCACCTGCCGGAGAAGCTCGCGCGCACGCTGGTGGAGGAGGAGCTGCCCGTGCTGGACCGTCCTGCCCGCTTCTGCGTGGCGCGAGGGCGGCGCGGGATGGTGCGCGCGGAGTCGCTCCTGGAGCTGCAGGAGATGTTGGACCGGCCGTGGATGCCGGACGAGCTGGCCGAAGAGGGCCGGGTGCGGCCCACGCCCGGACGGCGGGCCTGGCCGGAGGAGTCCGGGGCCGCGCAGGGGAAGCGGAAGGGCCCCGGCAGGCGCAGGCGCCGGTACTGAGCCCTGGCGTCGCGTCCGGGGCTGGGGACACGCTCGCCGGGCCCACCCGTGAAGGTGGACCCGGCGGCGGAGCGACGACGCTTCAGCAGGGGCCGCGGTGACTACCGGGCGTCGCGCTCGGACACGGTGAGGCAGGGCTCCATCTTCTCCGGGGCGACGAGGAACAGCTCCTCGCGGCCCAGGTCCTGGGTGAAGCCCTGGCCGGCGAAGCCAATCTGGCCACCGCCGTCGTACGCGAGCGCCAGCCAGTCGTGCTGCGACGCGGGGAAGACGTTGTTGACGGTGCCGTTGCGGTTGAAGTCCCGGGCATAGGACGCGGCCTGGATGCTCCCGTTGGCATTGAAGTCCAGGTTCACGCTCGCGTTGCCAACGACCTGGACGTTGTTGAAGCGAAGCCCGCTGATGAGGGCGAGGTCCGCTTCGGTGGTCGGGGCGACGGGCGCGAAGGCGGAGACCTCGTTGACGGTCGCCTCGTTGAAGGAGGCCACCCGCACGCGCGAATAGTCGAGCACGTTGTTCAGGCCGCCAATGCCAAAGCCATGGAACTGGTACTCGTAGTTCATGATGCTCAGGTAGTTGGGCTTGTAATTGCTGTCATCGTTGCCGCCGTGCCGCAGGCCGATGTTGTGCCCCAGCTCGTGCATGAGGGTGCCGGCCTGTTGCAGCTCCGTGCCACCGCCGATGAAGCCCAGCGTCACCACGAAGTCATGCGCGGGGATGCCGCGGGAGATGCCGCTGGAGTTGCCGCCGGCGTACCGGTTCGCGAACAGCATGTAGTGGAAGTAGGGCGCGCGGAGCGCGGCGAAGTACTTGCCCTTGATGACGTCGAAGTCCGTCCAGATGGGGCTCAGGTCCATGTCCGCGTCCGCCGCGGCGATCTGCTGGTCCACCACGATGTGCAGCGTGATGCCCGTGGAGCCATCCGGGTTCGACACCGGCGCGTTGGCGAAGGCCGTGATGACGCGGTTCAACATCGCCTGGGTCGGCTGGAGGCCCGGGTAGTAGTCCGCCTCGATGAAGATGTCCTTCCTGCGCGCGTTCGCGCCGAGCGCCGTCAGGTCCAGGCCGCCGCCGAAGCCGAACGACTCCGCGTAGTCGTTGAGCCGGTCCCCGTCCGTGTCGGGGTTGTTGGGGTTGGTGTTCAACAGCAACTCCACCAGGTCGCAGACGGCGTCACCGTCCGTGTCCAGCGCGCCCAGGCAGGCGGGGATGGGGAGTGGGATGGCCGCCGCCACCTCCATGCCCTGCTGGGTGCTGGCCAGCTCCGTCTCCGGGAGCTCCGCGCCACCACACCCGTTCAACCCAAGGAGCGCGACGGAGGCGGTCAGCAGCGTTCTGTGCAGCTTGGACATGGGGTTCCCTTTGTGTGCAAAGGATTGGCTCCGCGCCAACCTCCCCCTTCCTTGTCGGTGTCGGGATTTATTGGCTATTCTATTTTTACATATTATGCGCGAATCAGGAGGGCTTTGCTCTTGGAGGGGCTCCTGTTCAATCCCATGGCGGCCCCGGGGTGGCTGGATTGACAAGGTGGGGTTGGACGGTTACCTAAGAAGCATCATGAGGCCCGTCACCATCCATGCCCTGCCGACCCAGAGCGCCTTCGCGCCGGCGGCGGACGTGCGCCTCGCCCCCCGTCACGAGGTTCTGCTCGATATTTGAGCAGGCGGACCGGTGTATTCCGGTGCGCGGGGTGGCTGGTCCCCGTGTGCCGTGAGTCCCGTCTCCGCCCGATGACTCCCGTGGTGCCTTCGTGTGTCCTCACGCGTTCCTGAGCGGGCCTGACGTGCCCCTCCGGAGTGTCACGCGTGCGTGCGCCTGAAGGACCGCGCCGCTTCATTCCTCTCATCCCACCAGCGCCTCAATCCCATACACCCCGCGGGCCTCGCTGCCCGACGGGCTCAGGAGACCTCCATGTCCCGCACCACGCGCATCGAGCGGTATCGCAACATCGGCATCATGGCCCACATCGACGCGGGCAAGACGACGCTCACCGAGCGCGTCCTCTTCTTCACCGGGCGCATCCACGCCATGGGCGAGGTGCACTCCGGCTCCACGGAGATGGACTGGATGCCGGAGGAGAAGAAGCGCGGCATCACCATCACCTCCGCGGCCACCACGGCCTTCTGGGAGCCCCGACATGGGCGTGCCGCGGGCGCGCTCCACCGCATCAACATCATCGACACGCCGGGCCACGTGGACTTCACCATCGAGGTGGAGCGGTCGCTGCGCGTGCTCGACGGCGCGGTGGCGGTGCTCGACGCGAGCCAGGGCGTGGAGCCCCAGTCGGAGGCGGTGTGGCGGCAGGCGGACCGCTACGGCGTGCCGCGCATCGTGTTCATCAACAAGATGGACAAGGTGGGCGCGGACTTCGCCATGAGCGTGAAGTCCCTGGAGGAGAAGCTGGGCGCGAATCCGGTGGCCGTGCAGTGGCCCCTGGGCGACGGCGCGGACTTCCACGGCCTCGTGGACCTGGTGCGCATGCGGGCCATCCGCTTCGACGGCGAGGACGGTGGTTTCAGTGACGACGCTCCCGTGTCGGGGGCGCTCTTGGAAGAGGTGCTGCCCCTGCGCCTGCGGCTCATTGAAGCGTGCGCGGACGTGGACGCCACGGTGCTGGAGAAGTTCGTGGAAGGGCGGTTGGAGGACCTCACCGTGGAGGACCTGGAGCGCGCGCTGCGCTCGGGCACCCTCGCGCGGACCCTGGTGCCGGTGCTGTGCGGGTCGGCCTTCAAGAAGAAGGGAGTGCAGATGCTGCTGGACGCCGTCGTCAACTACCTGCCCGCGCCGTCGGACCTCACCTCCGTGGAGGGCTGTGTGCCGGGCACCGATGAGAAGGTGTCCCGTCCCGTGTCCGACGCGGCGCCCCCCGCCGCCCTGGCGTTCAAGCTGATGAGCGACAAGTCCGTGGGCGGCATCGTGTTCCTGCGCGTGTACTCCGGCACGCTGCGCGCCGGTACCGTGCTGCTCAACCCCGCCACCGGCCGCAAGGAGCGGGTGGGCCGCCTGATGTTCATGCACGCCAACCGCCGCGAGGAGGTGGCGGAGGTGCACGCGGGCGACCTCTGCGCGGCGCTCGGCCTCAAGGGCGTGCGCACGGGCGACACGCTGTGCGACCCGGACGCGCCCGTGGTGTTGGAGTCGCTGGGGGTGATGGAGCCCGTGGTGCAGCTCGCCGTGGAGGCGCGCTCGCCCGGGGAGCTGCCGAAGCTGGAGGAGGGACTGCAGAGGCTGGCGGCGGAGGATCCGTCGCTGCGCGTGGGCGTGGATCCGGAGAGCGGCCAGGTGCTGCTGTCCGGCATGGGTGAGCTGCACCTGGAGGTCATCGTGGAGCGGTTGAGGACGGAGTTCGGCGTGGAGGCGCGCGTGGGACAGCCCAAGGTGGCCTACCGCGACACGCTCGGGCGCACGGTGCGCCAGGAGTACCGCCACG
This sequence comes from Corallococcus sp. BB11-1, assembly GCF_026626625.1. Lineage (NCBI taxonomy): Bacteria > Pseudomonadati > Myxococcota > Myxococcia > Myxococcales > Myxococcaceae > Corallococcus > Corallococcus sp. BB11-1. The sequence goes on from NZ_JAPNJY010000035.1 coordinate 464,376, forward strand.
TCCGCCAGTCCGGCGGGCCCGGACAGTACGCGCGCGTGGTGCTGGACGTGGGGCCGGCGCCGCGAGGGGCGGGGCTCGTCTTCGTGGACGCCACGAAGGGCGGCACCATCCCACGGGAGCTGATCCCCGCCATCGAGAAGGGCGTGGCCGGGGCCATGGCGCGAGGCCTGCGCGATGGGGTGCCCCTGGTGGACGTGGAGGTGCGGCTGGTGGACGGCGACACGCACGTGAAGGACTCCACGCCGCAGGCGTTCGCCGTCGCGGGCTCGATGGCGCTCCAGGAGGCCGCGCGGCGGGCGGGGCTCGTGGGGTTGGAGCCGGTGATGGAGGTGGAGGTCACCACGCCCGAGGCGTTCCTGGGCGACGTGCTGGGGGACCTGTCCGCGCGGCGGGGCAGGGTGCTGGGCATGGAGGCGAAGGGCCCGGCGCGGAGCGTCTCCGCGCGAGTGCCCATGGCGCGCCTCTTCGGCTACGTGACGTCGCTGCGGGGCCGCACGCAGGGCCGCGCCCAGGCCAGCATGCGCCTGGGGGCGTACGAGCCGGTGCCCGAAGCGCTCCAGGCGTCCGTGTCCGAAGCGCGGGCGTGAGGTGAGGTCAGCGGCCCCGGGATCCGATGTCAGGGTCCCGGGGCCGCTTGCTTTCGTCAGGCCTGGCGGAGGCCCGTCAAGCGCTGGAGCACGGGCCGCGCGTGCGCGAGGTGCCCTGGGGATGGAGGACTTCGACGCGGGGCGGACGGAGCGGTCATCGCGGGCTTGCACCGGCGGACAGAGGTGATTGAGTCCTTCGCGTGACAGCTTCCAACACACAGGCTGCGGTCCACGCGGTCTGGAGAATCGAGTCCGCCCGGCTCATCGCCGGCCTTGCACGCATGGTGCGCGACGTGGGGCAGGCGGAGGAGCTGGCGCAGGACGCGCTCGTCGCCGCGCTGGAGAAGTGGCCGGTGTCGGGCGTGCCGGACAACCCCGGCGCCTGGCTCATGGCCACCGCGAAGCGCCGCGCCATCGACGAGATGCGCCGGCACAAGCTCCTGGCGCGCAAGCACGAGGAGCTGGGACACGGCCTGGAGGAGGCGGAGGTCCCGGACCTGGACGCGGCGCTCGACGATGACGTGGGGGACGACCTCCTGCGCCTGGTCTTCACCTCCTGTCACCCGGTGCTGTCGCCGGAGGCGCGGGTGGCGCTCACGCTGCGGCTGCTGGGCGGACTGACGACGGAGGAGATCGCCCGCGCGTTCCTCGTCCCGGAGCCGACGGTGGCCCAGCGCATCGTGCGCGCGAAGCGGACCCTGGCGGAGAAGCGCGTCCCCTTCGAGGTGCCCCGGGGCGAGGAGCTGGCCGCGCGGCTGTCCTCCGTGCTGGAGGTCATCTACCTCGTCTTCAACGAGGGCTATTCGGCCACGGCCGGGGATGACTGGATGCGCCCGGAGCTGTGCGCGGACGCGCTGCGCCTGGGCCGCATCCTGGCGGAGCTGGTGCCGCGAGAGCCGGAGGTGCACGGGCTGGTGGCGCTGATGGAGATCCAGGCGTCCCGGTCCCGGGCGCGCGTGGGGCCGTCGGGCGAGCCCGTGCTGCTGCTGGAGCAGAACCGCGCGCTGTGGGATCAGCTCCTCATCCGCCGGGGCCTCACGGCGCTGGAGCGCGCGCAGAAGCTGGAGGGCATGCAGGGCCCGTACTGCGTGCAGGCGGCCATCGCCGCCTGTCATGCCCGGGCGCGCACGGCGGAGGAGACGGACTGGCGCCGCATCGCGGAGCTCTACGCCCTGCTCGCGCGGCTGGTGCCGTCGCCCGTGGTGGAGCTGAACCGCGCGGTCGCGCTGGGGATGGCGTTCGGTCCCGCCGCGGGGCTCGAACTCGTGGACCCGCTCACCGCCGAACCCTCGCTCAAGCACTACCACCTGCTGCCGAGCGTGCGCGGCGACCTGCTCCAGAAGCTGGGGCGCCTGAAGGAGGCCCGGGCGGAGTTCGAGCGCGCGGCCTCGCTCACGCGCAACGCCCGCGAACAGGCGCTGCTGCTGGCGCGCGCCGAAGCCTGCACCCGGCTCCTCCCGTCGTAGCGCCGGGGGCCGGCCCCAGCGCTACCGGTGGTGGCACATGAAGATCATGGGCTGATCGAAGCCCTTCACCTGGTAGTTGAAGTTGTGGCCGTCCTTCGGCGCCCAGGCGTGGGACACCTCGGGCTGCTGCTGGATCCACTCCACCGTGGCGGCGACGTTGGCGCAGGGGTCCGGGCGCTCCTTCTGGATCCGGGCGGTGAAGGCCCGCAGCTTCTCGTTGCCCTCCACCCAGTCCCGCTCCTCCTTCGCCTTCTGCTCCGCGGTGAGGATGTCCACGGACTCCACGGGGGTGAGTCGCGTGCTGCCGTCGGCGAACTTCAGCTCGGCGGCCAGCCGCACGGTGCGCGCGGTCTTCGTGTCGAGCGCCACCTCCGTCTTCACCTCCTTCGCTTCCTTCGCCTCCCCGGTCACCGGCGCCGTGGCGAAGCGGCGGGTCACCTTCCCCTTGTCATCCACCTCCACCACCGTGACGAAGGTGGCCTGGGGGATGAGCGAGGCCAGCCGCGCCTCCAGCGGCACCACGGCCTGCGCGCCCACCAGGAAGTCGTTCTCACCCATGTTGAGCAGCAGCCTGGACACGCGCCACCCCGCGATCGGCTGATCGCACGTCAGCGCCAGCTTCAGCGGCAGCGTCTTGCGCAGGACGGGGTCGTTCACGCAGGACACCTCCGCGATCACGGACGCCGTGAGCTCCGTGAGTCCCTTCGCGCAGCCCTGGGTGACGTCCCGGATGGACCACAGCGGCAGGTCCAGGGTGAACTGCTGGGCGGCGCGGCGTGAGCCGGGCTCGGGCCGCAGCGTCTGGGGACGGCCGGCGCCCCCGCGCACCACGAGCTTCTCCAGGCGCTCGGGACAGTTGGACTTGAGGACGAACCGGGGATGGACCCACTTCCCCGTGAAGCCGCCTTCGTCCACGACCTGGAGCTGGCCCTGCGTCACCCAGGCGGTGTTGTCCTGCTGGATGTCGACGGTGGGCGCCTGCACGGGACCGGGCTCCCCTCGCTCGACCCTCGACAGCAGCGTCGTGTAGCGCAACTGCTGATGCACCGTGAGCAGCCGCACCTGCTCCGGGGGCAGGGGGATGACGGGGAACTCCACCCGGGGCGGCTTGTCGGTGCGCTGGAGGGTGAACATGGCGTTCTTCTGGAGCGTGCCCACGACGATGATGAGCGGCTCCTCCCAGGTGGGCGTGAGCGAGGTCCGCAGGTCCGCCTCGTTCATGTTCGTGAGGGGCCCGTGGCTGCCGGGGCGCAGCGGGCTGACGAGGTTCTGGATCTGCATCCCGGGCTTCAGGCCCTCGCGAGCCGCCGGGCCTCCCGGCACGACCTGGGTGATGACCACCTCCTCGCCGTTGGAGCGGACGGAGAACCCGACGGGCTCCACGGCGACGGTGAAGGGCGCGGCGGCCAGCAGCCACGTCGTGGTGAACAGCGAGGTGGCGGCGCTCAGCAGGAGGAGGGCGGCGGGCATCCTCCCAGCATACCCGCCGCCGTGCCGTCACGCGCTCAGGGGCGCGGCGACAACTGGATGTTGTCCAGGTTGGTGTCCCAGCCGTTGGACGTGGAGATGGTGAAGACCGTGCAGGGCTGCTGCCAGTTCGTCACCACGTGGGTCACCTGTCCCGCCGTCAGGGGGAAGGTGAGGGTGGGCAGGTCCAGACAGGTGAGGGTGAGCGTCGCGCCCGTGTCCCAGGTGAAGGCGTCCATGCCGAGCACGCGCCGCTGGCCGAACACCGACAGCCGTCCCTGGGTGAGGCCGCCGCCGTTGAAGGAGACGCTCTTCGTGCCGAAGCCGCCCCACGGCGAGGCGATGTACCAGTCGTTCTGGCTGAAGTGCATGGGGCCGTGCAGGCCGGTGAGGACCTCATCCTGCCCGGGGAACGTGTCGAAGGTGATGAGGTTGGTGGACGGGCCCACGGGGATGCCCAGGCTGTGGGTGTTGTTGCCGGGGGCGGAGTCCGGCTGCGCCGCCGTGACGGTGGCCACGCTCTGGAACGTGCCGGAGGCCGTGGGGAAGGCCGTCACCGGGAACGTGGCGCTCGCGCCCGGCGCCAGGCTGGTCAGCGTGCACCGCAGGTCGCTGAAGAACGAGCAGCCGCCGTTGCCCGCTGGCGTCGCGCTGTAGAAGAAGTAGTTGAGGCCGGCGGGGATGGGGACGTCCAGCGTGAGGTCGGTGGCCGTCGTCGTGCCGTGGTTCGTCACGGTGATGTCGTAGAACAGCATGTCGCCGTTGGCGCCCGCGCCCGCCGGGAAGGACTGCTGCACGGACAGGTCCACGGACGTCTGCGGCGGGGACTGGGCGGGGATGAAGGTGACGTCCACCCAGTAGTTGGTGTCGCGCCACACCTCCGTGGGGAAGCCGCTGCCGTTGAGGTGACGCACGCCGTTGCCGCCGGACGCGAGGGTGGACGGCGCGTGCAGGGGCGGCATGTCCACGCCCGCGGTGGTGAAGTAGTAGGGCGTGATGAGGTAGTTGCCCGCGGTCGCGAAGTACGACACGACATAGGGCGTGTTCGCCGCCAGGCTCACCGGCGTGGTGAACGTCAGCTCGCGCCAGCCGAAGCCGCTCTCCGCGGGCGCCTGCTCGGTGGTGGCCAGCAGCGTGCCGGTGGCGCTCCACAGGTGGCCCACGTGCGGCCCGTTGTCGATGCTGCTCTTGTAGTAGCGCACCTTCGTCACCGTGCCCGCCACGTCCGACTGGAACTTCACACCCACCTCGGTGGGGGTGGTGTCGGCGTTGATGGCCCAGGGGGTACCCGTCGTGGCGTTCCACAGGCTGCACGGGTTGCAGGCGCTGTTCACCAGCGTGGTGGCGGTGACGGTGGCGGACGCGGGGCCCACGTTGCCGGCGGCGTCACGGCCGCGCACCGTGTACGAATACGTGGTGGCGGGCGTCAGGCCGGCGTCGCGGTAGCGCAGGGTGGTGCCGGGCAGCTCCGCGATGAGCTGGCTGCCCCGGTACACCAGGTGCGCGCGCGCGTTGCCCTGCATCTCGCCATTGCCGTCCACGGAGGCGTACCAGGTCAGGTCGATGGCGGTGGGCGAGTTGGGCGCCGCCGTGACGTTGGTGGGCGCGCGCGGGGGCGTGGTGTCGTTGGGCTGGAAGGCCACGTCCACCCAGTAGTTGCTGGCCTGGTAGCTGTCGGTCGGAAAGCCGCTGGCGCCGTAGCGATAGAGGCCGTTGCGCGCGCCCGTCACGTCCGCCGCCGCGTGCAGGGGCGGCGCGGCCAGCGCGGTCGCGAAGCCGCTGTTCGTCACCGCGTAGTGCCCCGCGGGCGCGTGGTACGAGACGACGTAGTTCGTGTCCGCCGTGATGTTGACCGGCGTGGCGAAGCGCGCCTCCTGCCAGCCGGAGGCCATCTCATCCTGGAACGTCGCGGTGGCCAGCAGCGTCCCGGACGCGGACCACAGGCTGCCGGTGTGCGTGCCCGTGTTGCCCGCGCCCTTGTAGAAGCGCACGCCCATGATGCGCCCGGCCGCGTCGCTGCGAAACCGCATGCCCAGCTCCACCGCGGCGCTGTCGTTCGCGGCGGACTCGGCCGGCAGCGCGGAGGCGCCGAACAGCGTTCGCTCTCCGGCCAGCAGCGGCTGCGCGCCCTGCGTGGCCTCCGGTGTCGCCGGCTGCGCGGGCTCCGAGGGACCACAGCCCGCGAGCGCCCAGGTGACACCCACCGCGAAGGTCGCGGCCCAGCGTGATGCACGTCGAAACATTGTTGGACTCCGTTGATGTGAAGCTCGGGATGAAGACAGACGGTGGTTCGCACACTGTCTGTTCCGGAGTCGAGCCTCGCACTCGAGGGTGACGTGTTCATGTTTCAAGCCCCCGGAGGATTGCGGTGGCGCGGCATGGGCATCCGCTGGGGGCATACTTCGTCCGCTGGGGGCGGCATCCCCGGGCGCGGGCCGGGCCCCGGGCAGGAGCTTCCACTGCCTGACACCTGCCCGTGCACCAGCGGGCTCCAGGGGTTGTGGGCCGGGGGCCCGTGCCTAGCTTGCCGGCGTCCATGACGAACGAAATGCACCCTGCGGCGGCGCGTCCCACGCGCGTGGCACACGTGATGTACGGCCTGGAGATGGGGGGCCTGGAGCAATTGGTCGTCCGCCTGTCCGAGCACGGCCGCTCCCGGGGCATCGAGTCCGTGGTGCTGGCCCTGGGGCCGGACGGTCCGGTGCGCGAGCTGCTCCAGCGCGCCAACGTCCCCACGGTGTGGCTGGGCGGCCTGGCGGGCATGACGCCCACGGCCATCCGCCGGCTGGCGCAGGAAGTGGACGCCTTTGGCGCGGACGTGGTGCACGGCCATGACGTGGGCCCCTGGCTCAACGCGGTCGCCACCCGGACGTTGCGTCCGCGCACGCCCGTGCTGGGCACCTTCCATCAGACGGTGGAGCCGCAGGGCAAGCTGCGTCCCGCGGCGATGGCCGCCGCCGTCTTCACCCAGTCGCTGGTGGCGTGCGGCAGTGAGGTGCGCGCCAGCCTGGAGCGCTGGAGCCCGAAGCTGCTCTCGCGCGTGGTCACCATCGAGAACGGCGTGCCGCTCACCGTGGCCACGGGCGGGGAGGCCCGCAGGGACGCGCGCGAGCGCCTGGGGCTTCCGCAGGACGCCACCGTGGTGGGCTACCTGGGGCGCCTCTCCGAGGAGAAGGGCCCGGACCTGCTGGTGGACGCCTTCCTGCGCCACTTCGCGAAGGAGGAGGACACGCACCTGGTGATGATTGGCCCCGGCCCGATGGAGGCCTCGCTGCGCGCCAGGGCCGCCGCGTCGCCGCTCGCCGGACGGGTGCACTTCACGGGCGCCCTGCTGGAGGCGAGCAAGCTGCTCCCCGCCTTCGACGTCTACGTGCAGCCTTCCCGCCGGGAGGGCCGCTCGCTGTCGCTGCTGGAGGCGATGGCGGTGGGGCTCCCCACGGTGTCGCACACCATTCCGGCCATCCGCGAGGTGCACCGCGATGGCCAGACGGCGCTCCTGGTTCCTTCCGGTGACGTGGACGCGCTCGCGGGCGCGGTGAAGCGGCTGGCCCACGACGCGCAACTGCGTGCGCGCCTGGGCGAGGCCGCGAAGGTGGAGGCCCAGCGCTATTCGCTCTCCACCATGGTGGATGCGTACGCGAAGCTCTACCGGGGGGCCGCCGCGCACGCCCAGGCGTGAGCGCGGTGGGGGCTCCGGTGCCGCACGCCACCATCCTCCATGTGCGCAGCACGTGCGGCCTGTATGGCGCGGAGCGCGCATTGCTGTCGCTCGCGGGGGCGACGCTGGCGCCCTGGCGGGCGCAGGTGTGCAGCCTGGTGTCACCGGGACGGGCGGATGTCCTTTCGGGCGCCGCGCGCGAGCAGGGACTGGACGCGCTGACGCTGGAGGTCCCGGGCCGCTTCAGCGCGATGGCCGTGGCCACGCTCGCCTCGGAGGTCCGCCGTCGCGGCGTGGGTGTGCTGCACGCGCATGACTACAAGTCGCTGACCCTGGCCGCCGCGGCGAGCACGCTCGCGGGCGTGCCGCTGGTGGCCACGTACCATGGGGATACGGGCGCCACGCCCGCGCTGGTCGCCTACGAGGGGCTGGCGCGCGTGCTGGGCAACTGCACCCGCGCGGTGGCGGCGGTGTCGCGGGAGTTGGCCACGCGCCTGCGCCGGTACGTGCACCGCTCGCCGGTGGTCTACATCCCCAACGCACTGCCGCTCGCGAAGGCCTGTACGCCCCAGGAGCGACTGGGCGCGCGCGAGGCGCTGGGCCTGGCGCCCGACGTCTCCGTGATTGCCCTGGTGGGGCGCCTGTCGGTGGAGAAGGGGCCCCAGGTGCTCTTCGAGGCCCTGCGGACGCTGGCGCGGACCCCGGGCGCCACGGTGCCCACGCTGCTGCTCGTGGGAGACGGCCCCCTGCGGGAGTCGCTGGAGGCCCAGGCGCGGGGGCTGCCGGTGCACTTCCTGGGGTTCCGTTCGGACGTGCGGGACGTGTACGCGGCGGCGGACGCGGTGGTGATGCCGTCGCTGCGCGAGGGCATGCCGCTGGTCGCGCTGGAGGCGATGGCGGCGGGACGGCCGCTGATCGCCTCCGGTGTCGGGGAGCTGCCCCACGTCCTGGGCACGGGGCGCGGGCTGGTGGTGCCTCCCGGTGACGCGGGCACGCTGGCGTCCGCGCTCGCGGGGCTGCTGGCGGCGCCCGGCTGGCGCGAGCGGATGGCGGAGGCCGCGCGCGAGTACGTGGTGGCCCACCATGCGCCGGAGCGGATGGCGGAGCGCTACGTCGAAGCGCTCTACCTCCCGGCGCTGGAGTCACCCGCGTCACACGCGGCGGTCGGGTAGGCCCGCTCGCGGGTCCGCCGCGGAGGCCCCTAAGCCTCCGAAGCGGTGGCTCCCGGGAGCGTGAAGGCGAAGGTGCTGCCCTTTCCCGGCTCGCTCTCCGCCCAGATCTTCCCCCCGTGGGCTTCCACGATGCCCCGGGAGATGTAGAGCCCGAGCCCCAGGCCCCGCCGGTCTTCGCTGCGGGCCTGCCAGAACCGCTCGAAGACGTGCTCCAGCTTCTGGCTCGCGATTCCGGCGCCGGTGTCCGTCACGGAGAAGCGGACGTCCTGGCCCACCGGCTCCACCCGAAGCGAGATCCTTCCCCCCGCCTCGGTGAACTTGATGGCATTGGACAACAGGTTCGCGAGCACCTGGAGGACGCGCTCATGGTCGAACTTCGCCATCACCGTGTTGCCGCGGAGCTCCGCTTCGAGCACGAGGCCCTGGGCGGAGGCCAGGGGCTGGAACGATTCGAGGGACTCGCGCACGAGCGCGGTCGCGTCCTGCAGCGCGGGCGTCAGCCGGATCCTGCCCGCCTCGATGCTGGCCACGTCCACCAGGTCTCCGATCAACCGGTTCATCCGCGCGGTGAAGCGCTGGATCTTCTCGGCGGCCTGGACCGTCCCGCGGCCCACGTCGTCGTCGGCGGCATGCCGCTTGAGCAGGGCCGACTGCAGGGCGATGCCCCCGAGGAGCGTGCGCAGGTCGTGGCTGACCATGCCCATGAACTCGTCCCGCGTCGCCAGCCCTTCATCGGAGTGCGTCCGCTCCACCAGCAGCCGCGAGTTGGTTTCCGCCCGCTCCAGGTGGAGCAGGGCGGACAGGGCGCGCATCCGATCCTCGCGTTCGTCGCGCAGCTCCGCGTCCGCGGTCGCACGCTCTCCCCGCAAGGCTGCGTCCTCGTGGGCCCGCTCCCGGCTCACGGCCCCCTGTTCCGTCGGGGTGCCACGCTTCGCCAACCGCGCATCCGCGTTGTCGCGGGCCGCGCGGAGGGCCTCATCCGCCCGGTCCCGCGCCTTGTCGATGGCGGCATCCGACCCCTCTTCAATGGCGGCCTGCCGACGGGCGTATTCGCTGTCTGACTTCTCCCGCTCCACACGGAGGCCTTCATCCGTGTGGTCCCGCTGGGGGTGTGTCTTGGGATCCTTGTTCGCCATGGAGCAGCCTCTTCCGAATCGCCTCCTCGGGGAAGGACGGTCCTCCGGAAACAGCCCGCCTGGAGGTTCCTCGACATTTCGCGGAGCCTCGCGCATGGGGCCAGGCTCATGGAGCGTCCGGTCCAACTGTTCCGCCTTGGCCGACTTGAACTGGCACAGTGCGGTTTCCACGGCATGAAGGCAGGCCAGTCAGGGGAGACGCGCATGGATGTCACGAACCCGCCCGAGGACGCGCAGACGAAGCTCTGGAATGGCACCGCGGGACGCGCATGGGTCGACGTGCAGGAGGTGCTCGATGCGATGTTCAAGCCGTTCGAGGACCTGCTCGTCGAAGCGGCCTCCGCCGGAGCGGGCGGTCGGGTGCTCGACGTCGGCTGCGGCACGGGCAGCACCCTGCTCGCCGTCGCGCGGCGGCTGGGGGCGGAGGGCCGCTGCGTCGGCATCGACATCTCCGAGCCGATGCTCGCCGCCGCCCGGGCCCAGGCCGAGCGGGAGGGCACGCCGGCAAGCTTCATCCGCGCCAACGCGCAGCTCCACGCGTTCGAGCCCGCGAGCTTCGACCTGATCATCTCGCGCTTTGGCGTGATGTTCTTCGAAGACCCCGTCCGGGCCTTCGCGAACCTGCGGCGTGCCGCGAGGCCCGACGCCAGGCTCCAGTTCATCGCCTGGCGGAGCGCCGCGGAGAATCCGTTCATGACGACCGCCGAGCGCGCCGCGGCCCCGCTCCTGCCGAACCTGCCCGTCCGCCGGCCGGATGGGCCGGGGCAGTTCGCCTTCGCGGACCTGGGCCGGGTCTGCTCCATCCTGGAGGACAGCGGCTGGACGGCGGTCGACGTCCGGCCACTCGACGTCACCTGCACCCTGCCGGAGAAGGAGCTGGTCCGTTACGTGACCCGGCTCGGTCCCGTGGGCCTGCTCCTTCAAGAGGCGGATGCGCGGACCCGCGCGCAGGTCCTCGAAGCGGTCCGCGCCGCCTTTGAACCCCATGTACACGGAGCCGAGGTCCGCTTTACCGCCGCCTGCTGGAGGGTCAGCGCCCGGGCGCCGGCGGAGTGACCGCGGGTGTGGCCCGGTCGATTGTCGTGAAGAAATAGGTCGTATGACCTATAAATGCCCGGTGGGCCACGGAAGAAGCCGTGGCCGAACGTGGGAGTCGTCATGACGTCCGAGGGGCATGTCGTGCTGGTGGGAGGCTATGGGGTGGTGGGGGCCCAACTGGCCTGGCTGCTCCGGGAGCGTCATCCGGAGCTGCCGTTGCTCATCGCCGGGCGCAGGGAGGAGCCGGCCCGGGAGCTGGCCGCGCGACTGGGGAACGCGGAGGGCGTCGCGCTGGACGTCCGCTCCCCCGGTGCGTTGGCGGCGCTGGGCGGGAAGCCCCGGGCGGTGCTGTCGCTGGTCAACGACCCGGACGACGCCCTGCTGATGGCGGCGTCGCGTGACGGGGTGCCCGTGCTGGACATCACGCGGTGGACGTCGCGGATGATGGCCACGGTGCTGCGGCTGTCGGGGGCGCCGCCGCGCGCGCCGATGCTGCTGGGCTCCGCGTGGATGGCGGGGCTGGTGCCGCGCCTCGTGGCCCTGGCCGCGCGCAGGGTGGGGCGCCTGGAGCGCGTGGAGGTGGCCATCCGCTTCGCGCTCGCGGATCAGGCCGGTCCGGACTCCCTGGAGTACATGGACCGGCTGGGTCTGTCCTTCGAGGTGACGGAGGACGGCCGCGAGCGTCAGGTGCTGCCGCTGACGGACAGCCGGCGGGTGACGTTCTCCGACGGCCGGGCCACCCGGGTCTTCCGGCTGGACACGCCCGAACAGGCGACGCTGCCCCGGGTGCTGGGGGCGCGCACGGTGGCGACGCGGCTGGGGTTCGACTCGGGCTCCGCGACCTGGACGCTCGCGGTGCTCCAGCGGCTCGGCATCCTGCGGCTGCTCCAGCACCCCCGCTGGACGGGGCTGCGCCGGACGCTGCTCACCGGGAGCAACACGGGCGGTGAGGCCGCCTGGGTGGCGGACGTGGAGGGCGAGCGGGGCCAGGTCCGCATCGAGGTGGTGGATCCCAAGGGACAGGCCCACCTCACCGCAGTGGGGGCCCTGCTGGGCGCCGAGCGGCTCCTGGGACTGGATGGCGCGCCGCCGCCGCCCGCGGGCGTGTGGTTCCCGGAGCACGAGCCCCGCCCCGAGCAGACGCTGGCCGCGCTGCGCGCCTGCGGCGTCGAGGTCCGCATCGACGAGTCCCTGGCACGCGAGGTGGCGTGATGCCCCGCCGCGCGAGCAAGAAGGTCGCCGGGAGCCTGCCTTCGGCGAATCCCCGGGAGGGGACGGCGGTGCACGCGAAGGGCACCGAGCGGGTGGGGAGCATCCTCGACGCCGCCATGGACGTCCTGGTCCAGGACGGCGCCGCGGGGCTCAGCCTGCGGGGCGTGGCCCAGCGCGCGGGCGTGAGCCTGGGCAACCTCCAGTACTACTTCCCCACGAAGCAGGACGTGGTGCGCGCGCTGCTGGCGCGCTACCTGGAGCAGGCCCTGCAGCGGGTCCACGCGAGGGTGGAGGGGGGCGGCAGCGAACCGGCGCAGCGGCTGCGGCATGCCGTGGACGCCGTCCTGGAGGATCAGGACTCCCCCCACGCCTGCCAGTTCTTCGCGGAGCTGTGGGCGCTGGCCGCGAGGGACGCGATGGTGGCGGCCGCGCTGGCGGTCTTCTACGCCGGCTACCGGGCCGCGGTCGTGGAGCTGCTGCGGGAGCTGCTCCCCGACCTCACGCCAGCGCGCAGGGAGCGGCGCGCGGCGCTGCTGGTCGCGTTCTTCGAAGGGCTGTCCCTCTTCCGAGGCGGCGGCAGTCTGCGCGCCGCCTCGGTGCCGGGACTGGAGCAGGAAGTGCGCGACCTGCTGGCGCAGGTGCTGCTTCCCGCCGTGGACGCTAGAGCCTGACGGTGTTGCAGTACGGCTGGCCGTTCGGCTGCGTGAAGCAGGTCTGGCCGGACTCACAGGTCCGAGTGGGGCTGCACTTGGGGCGACAGAGCCCTTCACTCGGATTGCTGGTGAGCCAGGCGCAGGTGTTCGTGGTGCCGCGGCAATAGCCCGTGTCGACTTCGCAGGCGAGCCCCTGCTGCGTGCTCCCGAAGGACTCATCCGCTTCGACGGCATCCGGCCCGCAAGCCGTGAGCCCAACGGTGCACAGGACCATGAAACACAGAGAACGCAACATGCGGACCTCCAGGGGGTGGTGAGGAGTCCTGGAGATTACCGATTTCAGCGCAGCGACGCGACGAGCTCGTCGAGCTGATCCATGGTCTCCCGCAGGCCGTGCTCCATGCCAGAGGCGAGGGCTCCCTCGAGTGCCTCCTTCGACGGATACACCTCATGCGACACGAGGTGCGTCTTGCCGTCGCGCTCCTCGAAGGTGATCGTCACCAGCACGGCCGCGTCGGGGAACATGTCGAAGATCTGCGTGTAGGCGAGCCGCGTGTGCGGGGTGACTTCGGAGTAGGTGCCGTAGAAGGTGGTGTCCCTGCCGTCGTGCCGCGTCTGGTAGCGGTAGGCCCCACCCACGCGGACGTCCGCCTGGATGTCCACGACCTCCACACAGGACCTGGGCGCCCACCAGCGCCTCACGAACTCCGGCCGGGTCCACGCGTCGAACACGATGCGCGGCGGTGCCCGGAACGTGCGGGAGATGAGGACCTCCCGGTCGGACTTCACCTCCAGGACGGTGGCGCTCCGGGGCGACTCACTTCTTGCTTCGGCCATGGGACTTCTCCTCTTGCTGGAGCTCCTCGATGAGCTCGTCCATTGCCTCGAAGCGCTCATCCCAGAGCTGGTGATAGCGCTCGAGCCATTCGTGAAGTTGACGCAGGGGTTGGGCGCGCAGCTCATAGAGGCGCTGCTGGGCCCGGGGCTGCACGTCGACGAGCCCCGCCTCCTTCAAGACGCGCAGGTGCTTCGACACCTGTGGCTGGTTGAGGCTCAGCCGCTCGCCAATGTCATTCACCGCGCGCGGGCCAGCCCGCAACAGCTCCACGATGCGGAAACGGTGGGGATCCGCGAGCGCGGCGAACGTCTCGATCATGTCCCATACATTCCACACGGGGTATATTCCCGTCAAGGAATATATGGGGCCGGCGCGCGGGTCCCGGGCGCTGAACGCTGTCATCCGCGCCGGGTCTGGCTTTGCGCGTCCGCGCCGGGGCCTACGCTGGCTGGAGGAAGCGGCCGTCCACCAGGTGGTCGATGACCTCGCGAGCCGAGTGCGGATCCAGCTTCGCCTTGGTGCCCAGCTGGGCCACCCCGGTGGCGACGGTCGTGGGGCGCTCGAAGGCGGCCAGGGCCGCCAGGAGGATGGCGCCGTCCTGGCCTTGCGCGAGCGTGGGATCCGAGAACTTGCGGGGGCTGACGGACGGGGCGCAGCTCAGGGTGATGCCATCCACCGAGCGCAGGACGGTGACGGGCTCCTGCGCCACCTTGGTGGGAGCCCGGTGGGCCCCCAGCCAGTCCCCGAGCGTGAACTGCTTCTTCGACGGGGCGGTGTTGACGAGCCGGGTGCGGCCCTGGATGTCGAGCCGCTTCCGGGCGTCCCGGTGTTCCCACGCCAGGGCATCCACGCGGTCGGAGGTGCGCTGCACCGCGGCTTCGAGCGCGGCGTCCTTGAAGCGGATCATCGGCACGGACACGTCGCCGGGCTCGCGTTGCTCGAAGTAGTCGACGAACTCCGTGAACGTGCGCGCTTCGCTCACCATGCCGAACCGGGCGGGGTGTTCCGTGACGAGGGCCCCGGGCTGGGCCTCCAGGCGCTGGTAGCCCACCACGCAGTCCAGGCTGATGACCTTCTGCACGAGGCGCAGCTCTTCGGCGAGGGTGGCCTCGCTCGCGAAGGGCAGGCCTCCGATGCCGGAGATTTCAACCTCCAGGTTCGGGTGGCGGCGGGAGGCCTCGATGACGTCGAGCAGCTCGCGGTCCTTCGCGCACGGCTTGAGCAGCCCGCGCCCCATCTGCTCCAGGCGCTGCTGTTCGGAGAAGCAGCCGATGTCGAGCACCATGTAGATGCGCTTGAAGGTCCGGGCCAGCGCCTCGACGAGTTCGATCCGGGGCACGCCCCACAGGAAGTACGTGCAGCAGTGGCGGGAGAGGTCCACGCCCGCCCAGGTGCTGTCCAGGAACTCCGCGGAGCTGCCGGCGAAGTCGTAGCGCATCTGCCAGGTCCGGCTGGCGATCTCCTGGTGGTCCCGGCGCACGCTCTCCTCGGAGCGCAGGAACGGCTTCGCGCGTCCGAAGGCCGCCTTCTGGTTGCCGCGGGCGCCGCCGCAGTAGAGGCAGTTCTCGCCGCACCCCTTGCCGGGCGCGACCCAGCCCGAGAAGGAGTTCAAGTCCATCTGGCTGAGGAAGAGCTCGTTGAAGTGCGAGTAGTAGACGTCCTCGGTGTTGGTGGCGCCCTGCACGTAGGCCAGCGGCAGCCTGCGGGGGCTGCCGTCGGCGTTGCGGGTGACGCAGTTGGGTGGGGTGGGGTCGCCCTGGCAGATGGCCAGCAGGGGCTTCTCGCCGTCGCCCAGCACGATGTGGTCGAAGCAGTCGAAGGCGTTCAGCTCCCGCCACCAGTAGGAGGCGGAGTTGCCCCCCACGACGATGCGGATTGCCGGGTCGATGGCGCGCAGGGTCCGCGCGATGAGCAGGGCGCGGTCCACGTGGTGGAACCACTTGAGGCTGATGCCGACCAGCTTGGGGCGCACGCGGGTGACGAGCGCTTCAAAGGAGCGGACGACCTCGGCTTCGGTCTCATCGCCGTCGTACAGCCGCACGAAGGCTTCGATGCCGCCGCGTCGCAGGTAGCTCGCCAGGTAGAGGATGCCGCACGTGGCTTCGCCCGTTCCGGCACCGACGAGGAGCACTGGCGAGAGGTCACGACCACCACGCATGAGACGAGCACCGACCTTTCCGAGTCTTGAGTCAGCGTAGACGATCCAAGGGGGCCGGCGTGGAATGGTTGGCGCCCGGCGCGCAGGCCCCCAGGCGGCCAGAAGGCCGCCCGGCACACCTTCAGACGCCTGACTGAATGCGAGAGCGCGAGGGCATCAGGGGCCCTGGACCAACCTGCGACGTGCGTTCCAGCCCGGCCTGTCTGGGGCACGAGTTCCCGGGTATTCTCGGGCCCCTTCGCCGTCCCACCTGGGAGCGCTTCGATGAACCACGGTAGCCGCGCCGTTGTCCTGTCATTGGGCCTGTTCCTCGCGCTGGCGGCCCCGGTGGCCCGGGCGGATGGCCTCTCCGTCATTCCCTACGGCGACAACTGCTGGGGCACCGGCACGGACGCGGATCGGGATGGGCTCAATGACGACTGCGAATACCAGCTCGCGAAGTGGTTCATGCCGCTGTTCTGGTTCGACAGCGGTGAGAGCGGCGCCGCGCGCCGGCCGTACTTCGCCGTCAAGAGCGAGTCCTTCGCCTCCCGCACCGTGCGCATCTTCTACATGAACACCTTCTACGAGGACACCGGCGTCACCACCGGCCACGACGGCGACCCCGAGTTCCAGATCTTCGAGGTGCACGCCTCCGGAGGACGCTGGTACCTCGACTGGGCCTACCTGTCCGCGCACCGCAAGAGCGTGTGCGACTCGTCGGCCTGGTACGCGTTCGATCAGCTCGAGTACGACCTGGGCGACGCGCGCAATGGCTACCGCGGATGGCCCGTCCTCTACATGGCCGAGGACAAGCACGCGGCCTACAACAACCTGTCCACGTGCGACAGCGGGTGCTTCTCCCAGGACTTCTGCAGCCGCACCACGTCCCAGTACCTCGACACCACGGCGAACAAGCTCGCCTCGCGCAACGTGGGCTCCACGGTGGTGCAGCTCATCAACCAGGTCGTCCTCAACGGGAAGACGGAGCGCCTGCTCGATGACGTGGACTTCAAGGGCTGGGATGACCAGTGGTACCGGCCCAACTCCCAGGGCTACCGCCGCCACCTCAACGACTTCGGCTTCTGACCCCCGTGCCGCCAGGAGCGCATGGACGCCGCGACCAGAGCCTCGGCGCACGGGTACTGCTGACTGGTGGCGCCCTGCTGGGCGTCGGCCTGGCGTGGGTGCTGCTCCAGGACGGTGAGCCGCCGCTCCCGCCCGTCCACCCCGTCGCCGTCGTGGCCGCGCCCGCGCGCATCGCGGAGGTGACTCCGCGCCCCGTCGTGCGAGCGCAGCCCCTGGCCCCCCCGCCCGTTCCGCCCGCCGCGACGGCAGCCGCCCTCTCCGCCGCGCTGAGCGAGGAGCGGGTGGTGCTGCCATCGAGCGCCATCATCGAGGGCGTGGACGCGGACCAGCCGTGGGTGTGCACGGGCGAGCTGTTGACGTTGTCCGCTCGCACGGGAGGGAAAGCCGAACCGGGCATGGTCCCGCGCTGGGTGTGGCCGGGCTCGGAGACGGGCGCGGAGCTGCACCCCGGTGCGCGGCTCCCGTGGCGCGCACCGGCCACCGCGGGCCGGTACTTCGTGCACTTCCAGCTCTGCAAGGACCTGGGGGGCCGCCGGGTCGGCGTGCTGGCCGAGCAGGTCGTCGGCATCGACGTGCGTGCGTGTGGCGCGGGAGAGGGACAGGCCGACACGCTCCGCATCGAGGTCGCGCAGCGGGGCAACGAAGACTTCTCCTTCCGCGCGGTGTCGCTAGAGCCCGCTGCCGTCTACACCTGGAGCTTCGGTGATGGGACCTCCACCGTGACGACGGAGCCCGGGGCCACGCATGTCTATGCGAAGCAGGCCCCTGGCGCGCCGGACGTCCGTGGCTTCACCGTGTCGCTGTCCGCCCGTGGCAGGGAAGGGGAGCGGACCGCGACGCGGTTCGTATGGGTCCGGGGGCAGCCTCCTTCCGACGCACCTCCCGGGGCGAACCTGAAGGTCGAGCGGGTGCCCGGCCGCGCTGGGGAGGAAGGCTGGCGGAGCCGCGTCCAGGTCGACGTCCCCGAGGGCGGCGACGTCGCGTGGGAGCGGGTGGAGCGGCTCACCGTGAGCTGGGATGATCAGGTGGACGTCCGCACGAGCGGGTGGCGCGAGCTCATCACCGTGGAGGAGGACCTGGGGCGTGGCGGCTTCCGGGGCCACGTCACCGTGCCTCCCTCCAGCGTGCGGCCGGAGGTGAAGCAGGTCATCGACATCCTCCACGGGCGCGATGCGACGGGCCGGGAGCTGTCCCTGTCCTGGGCCTCCTTCAAGGCCGCGCCCCCGCGCCCGTCCGCGCCTCCTTCGGAGCGGCCTCCGCCGAAGTAGCGCGACCGGGACGAGCCCGGCTCCCGTCCGTCGCCTCGCGCTTCAGGGCGGACGCGCTGGGCCCCGTCCGGCCCACGGGCCGCTCAGCGCGCGTACCGCTCGCGGCGCAGCGGGCGCCAGCGGTAGGCGCACTCGGTGAGGTGCAGCACCGAGTCGAGCCTCGCGCCCGGAGCGAGCGGGCCCTCCTGGAGGTACTCGCAATACAACTGCACCGGGCTGGCGAAGCGCGCGTTCCAGGGCTCGCGGTCGATGGTCAGCACGTAGACGAACCCGTCGGCGACGCCGAGCGCGTCGTAGCACTCGACCAGGGGCTCATGCAGCGCGTCCAGGTCCGACCACACGCTGCCCTCGGGCGGCTGCGTCCGGGGCTCGGTGTCGAAGACGCCCACCAGCTTCCCTCCTGGGAAGGCGGGCTCCGGGTCCACGCCCACCGTGAGCAGGTCGCCCTCGCGCGCCATCACCATCCGGGCCTCGCCGAACTCGTGGAACTTGAACTCCTTGAGCGCGTTTCCCACGCCGCGCATCACCGGATCGCTGGTCTCGCTGCGCACGAAGTAGCCGCCGCGCCGCCAGGCGCCCCGCGCGTTGCGGTAGCGCACCGCGGCCCGGTAGCTCACCTGGTAGAAGCAGACGCCCAGCAGCGAGGACAGCCCCTTCGGCCGCATGTCGCGCAGCGAGGACATCAGCACCTGCACCCAGGCGGTGCCGTGGAAGACCTCCGGTTCCAGCGGCGCGGGCAGCAGGCGCGCGAGGAGGCCCGGGTCCACCGCGTAGTTGAGCGACAGGGCCTCCACCCAGTGCGTCTGCACCTGTGTGAGCCACGGCACGGAAGGACACGCCTCCATGCCCTCGGAGCTCGGGCTGGGGTCCTGGGCCTGGGTGAGCGCGGCGTGCGCCTCCCTGAGCGCCTCGTGCCCCGACGGCGTCAGCACCCACACCCCTCGCGAGGACTGCACCAGCCCCGTCGCGACGAGCCGCCGCAGCACCACGCCGGGCTCCACGACGCCGGCTTCCTTCAGCCGCGCGGTCAGCGCCCGCTCGGTGAGTCCGAGCGGTTCCATGGCCAGCGCCACCAGGGCCGCGAGCGCCTCCGGGCTCATACCAGCCGGGGTCCCGCGTCCCCGGCGGCGAGCCGCCGGCTCCGGGCGCGGTGGAGCGCGAGGCCGGAGCCGAACTGGACGAGGAACCAGAGTCCGCCCAGCACGCCGAACGCGTGGGACTCCAGGCGGGTCATCCCCAGGGCGACCAGCGCGAAGAGCAGGGCCATCCCGTACCAGACGCGGCCCATCAGCGCGCCCATGGACGCGAAGGACATGGCGAACAGGACGCACGCCACCCCGGGCACGAAGAGCCGGTCCAGCCCCAGCAGCAGGTTGAGCACCGCCACCAGCACCAGCCCTCCCATGAAGGTGGTCCAGATGGACCAGATCTGCCGTTCGATGAACGAGCGCACCCCGGCGGACTGGCCGCGCTTCATCACGAAGATGCTGGTCAGGTTGAAGGAGAGCAGCACGGTCCACAGCAGCACGAAGGGCCCCGGGCCGCGATGGCCCGCTTCCCAGAGCCCGTCCGTGGCCAGGAAGCCCCCGCCGTTGATGAAGGCGTGGAGCATCCAGATGGCGCCCCAGTTCTGGAGCGCGGTGTCGTCACGGGCCTGCGCGACGACCCGGCGCATGAGTTCAAGGGCCTGGGTGGCTTCGGTGCGATTCATCACCCGCGACGTTACTGCTTTTGCTGGACGCGCACGCGGTCCAACCCGCGAGCGGCCACCGGGCGCCGTCGCTCCTGGCGCGCGTCAGGCGCCCGCTTCGCTCGCGACGTCGGTGAGGGCCACGACGAGGGTGTCCAGCTCCCAGTCGATGGCGAACGTGGCGGCCTGCACCCGCGCGGGGGGCTTCGAGGCGCTGGCGAGCAGCCCCCGTGCGCGGCGCAGGGCGGCCGCGAGCCCCTTCGCTTCGAGGAAGAGGAGCGTCCCCGTGAGCCCCTGGCACAGGTGCTCGTAGTCGTCGCGCGCGCCCGCCGTGAGCGACGCCATGAGCGCGGGGCGCGCCTGCTCCAGCTCCTGGAGGGCGAGCCGGGCCAGCGCCGCGCGCGCCTGGGAGTCTCCCGCCGCCCGCTGCCCGAGCTTCGCGAAGCTGAAGTCCTGCGCCAGGGCCAGCGGGTTGTCGGCGGAGGCGGTGGGTTCGGGGGCGCGGAGGACCGGCGCCGGCGTGTGTTCGGGCCGGTCCGGAAGTTCGCGCGACGTGCACCGCGCCATCTTGTGGAAGAGGACGTCCGCGTCGAAGGGCTTGCCGATGAAGTCCGTGAAGCCAGAGGCCAGGATGCGGCCCTCCTGCCAGGCCCGCGCGGAGGCGGAGATGGCGATGACGGGCAGCTTGCGCAGCCGCTCGTCCGGGAGCTGCCGGATGACCTTCAGGGCATCGAAGCCGCCCAGCTCCGGCATGTGCAGGTCCATCAGCACAAGCTCGTAGGTGCCTTCGCGCAGCCGCTCCACCGCCTGCTGCCCGTTCTTGACGGCGTCGAACACGACGCCCCACTGCTCGAACCAGCGGGCGAGCACGTAGGTGTTGACCTCGCTGTCCTCGACCACGAGCACCCGCAGGCCCTGGAGCCCCCGCGTGGGCGATGCGCGGTCGGGCGCCGTGTCGGGGATGCCCGCGCGCGCCTTCATGCGCAGGTCGAAGCAGAAGCGGGTCCCCTTTCCCAGCTCACTGCTCACGGCCATCTTGCTGCCATGCAGCTCCAGCAGCTTGCGGCTGATGGAGAGGCCCAGACCCGTGCCCCCGTACTTCATCCCGATGTCGTAGTTCGCCTGGGCGTACTCCTCGAAGATGGCGGCGATGCGGTCCGCGGAGATCCCAATCCCCGTGTCGCTCACCTGGACGGTGAGGTCGCACACGTCGCCGTCCCGGGACCGGACGACGACGGAGAGCGTGACGTGACCCTTCTCCGTGAACTTCAGGGCGTTGCTCACGAGGTTCGTGAGGATCTGCCCGAGCTTGAGCGGATCTCCCAGGAGGCAGTGGGGGAGCTGCGCGTCCAGCTCCACCCGGAGCTGGAGCTTCTTCTCCTCGGCCCGGGCGGCCTGCCCGTTCACGATGCCGCTGATGAGCTCCCGGGGATCGAACTCGCGCTGCTCCAGCGCGAGCTGGCCCGCCTCGATCTTGCTCCAATCGAGGATGTCGTTGACCATCGCGAGCAGGGTGCCGGAGGACGCGCCGAGGACGCGCAGGTACTTCGCCTGCTTGTCCGTCAGGGGCGTCATCCCCATGAGCCGGGTGGCGGCGGTGATGGCGTTGACGGGGTTGCGCACCTCATGGCTGAGGGTCGCCAGGAGGCCCGCCTTGGACTGGGCGAGCTGTTCCGCCTTCCGGCGTGCCAGCAGCAGCTCGCGCTCGTAGCGCTTGCGGTCCGTCATGTTGAAGACGGTGAGCCGGACGCAGAGGGGCCTGCCCAGCGCATCCCGCATCTGCACGGCGTTGATCAACGCCGGGAGCGGAGGGCCGCCGGGGCAGGTCAGCTCCAGGGAGAGCTCGCGGACGAAGCCCTGCATCTGGAGGAGCGGCGCGAGGTGCGTCTCGTGGAAGATGCGGCCCGGGACCGTGAGCAGTTCGGAGAACCGCTTGCGTCCGACCAGGGCTTCTCGTGAATGGCCGGTCCAGGTCAGGAAGGTCTGGTTGACCTTGACGATGAGCCCCTCGGGGGTCGTGGAGAGGTAGCCGCACGGCGCGTTCTCATAGAGATCCTCCGCCGACTCCTCGAATGGTGCCCCCCTGGAGCTTGTGTCCTCCGCGTCATCCCGCATCGTCGGCTCAGGTGCCCAGGTAGGCTTTCATGGCGGCGACGGTCTCCGCGGGAGCGCTCAGGTTCGGGCAATGCCCGGTCGCCTTCATGAGCACCAGCTCGGCGGTGGGCAGGTTCCGGAACACGTACTCGCCCACGGCCTCCGACGCGATGACGTCATGGGAGCACTGGAGGACCAGGGACGGCGTCTTGACCCTGGGCAGCTCGGCCCGGTGGTCCGACAGGAAGGTGACGCGCGCGAAGTGCTTCGCGATCTCTGGATCCGTCCGGCAGAAGCTGTTGGTGAGCTCCTCGCCGAGTTCGGCCCGGTCCGGGTTGCCCATGATGACGGGCGCCATCGTGCTGGACCAGCCCAGGTAGTTGTCGTCGAGCGACTCCAGCAATTGTTCGATGTCCTCTCGCGAGAAGCCGCCGACATACCCCTCGTCGTTGATGTAACAGGGCGATGGGCCCACGAGCACGAGCCTGTCGAAGCGCTCTGGCTCCCGGATGGCCGCCAGCACCCCGACCATCGCGCTCACCGAGTGCCCGACGAAGACCCCCCGCTGGAGGTCCAGCGCGTGGCAGACCTCCAGGACGTCGTCCGCGTAGCCGTCCAGCGTCGAGTACTTCGTGCGGTCATAGGCGGCGATCTCCGAGCCCCCAGCCCCGACGTGGTCGAAGAGCACGGTGCGGTAGTCCCGCTCGAACTCGGGCGCCACGAACCGCCACATGTTCTGGTCGCAGCCGAAGCCATGGGAGAAGAGCATGGGCCGGGCGCCCTGACCCTTCACCTTGACGTTGTTCCGAGCGAGCACCCCCATGTGCGCCTCCCGTGATGAAGGGGAAAGACCGACGTTCACTCCCAGGCCAGGCGCGCGGCATCCGACCGTCGCTCCCGTATCCGAACGTCTGGAGCATGGGCCTTACTTCATTGTTCCTTCACCGAGTTTATGGATCACGCCCGGAATCCGTGAAGTGTCCGTGTTGGCTTGGCGTGAGTCTGGAATTCGCCAGGGCTGGCGGTTCGGACATGGCTTCCAGGTGCGTTCGGGCGTCTGCCCCGTCGTCGAACGCTCACTCGCTCAGGTGGTGGCGGTCCCCAGCCGTCGGCGCAGCCAGGCCTCGCCGCTCACCAGGCCGATGCCCGCGAGCACCAGGGCCGCGCCTGCGACGAAGCTCGTCGTGAGCGGCTCCTTGAGGATGAGCACGCCCATCGACACGCCGAACAGCGGCGTCATGAAGGAGAACACGGCCAGGTTGGACGCCAGGTAGCGGCGCAGCAGCCAGAACCAGGCGAGGTAGCTGGCGAAGGAGATGCCGATGCCCTGGAACAGCACGCTGCCCACCGCGATGGGCGTCAGGGTGACGTGCTCCGTCTGCCCGGTGGCCAACGCGACGCCCATCAACAGGACGAAGCAGAGGGCCAGTTGGTAGAACAGCGTCAGGCTCGGCGGCGCCTCGGAGAGGCGCGAGCCGCGGACCACCACGGTGGTGAGGCCCCATGCGAGGCCCGCGCCCACCGCGAGCGCATCCCCCAGCAGCGTCCGCGCGTCGAGCTGCGTGTGCGACGCCCCGCCGATGAACGCCAGGGCGATGCCGCCAAAGCACACGGCGATGCCCAGCCACTGCAACGGCCGCAGCCTTTCGCCGGGGAGCAGCAGGTGCAGCCCGAGCGCGGAGAAGACGGGCGCGGTGTAGAGGAACACCGCGACGTGGCCCGCGCTCGTGTACGTGAGGGCCAGCGCGATGAGCAGGAACTCCGCGCTGAAGAGCACGCCGGCGAGCAGCCCGCCTCGCAGCGTCCCCTGCCGCAGGCCCTCCCACCCCCCGCGCCACGTCATGAGGAGCCCCACGAGCAGCGCCGCCACGCCCGAGCGCAGCGCGGCCTGGAGGATGGGCGCGACGTCGTGCGCGGCCAGCTTGATGGCCACCTGCTGCATGCCCCACAGGGCGCACAGCCCCAGCATCACCTGGAAGCTGAAGGCGTCCGTGCCGCGACGCGTGCTCACGGGCGCACCTCCACCGGGCGGAGCGACGGAGCGGGGGCGACAGGAGGGCGGAGGGACGCGGTGCGTGACATGGCGGGGTGTGTCCGGGGCGGGCCTGCCCCTGATTAACCGTTACCGCCCTGCTGGGACAGCGCCCCCGGGGGGGAAGCGCTTCTACCGCTTGTAAGGGCAGGGGAGCCTCCGACGCGAGGCGTCCTGACGTGTCAGGCCAGGGGGCGAACGGGTCCGTCGGCCTGGCTGACGTGTCATCCCCGCGCAGCGGCGTCAGGGGGCGCTGGCGCTTCGTGGAGCACTTCGCGGGACCTGGGCAGGCCCCTCGCTTGCTAAGGGGCGGGCGTGGCTCCCCACGACGGGAGCCCGCGCTTCTCCATTCTTCCGAGGACACCCATGCGAGACACCCTGACGGGCTTGATGCTCACCCTGGCGGCTGCCGGCGTCGCCACGCCCACCGCCCAGGCCGCCAGCCACGAAGCCGTCACCCAGCGCCACTTCGCGTCCCTGCTGTCCGGGGCCGAGCCGAAGCTGGCGGAGCTGACCCTGTTCATGAACCTGATGCCCAAGGGGGGCGACCTGCATCACCACTACTCGGGCGCCATCTATGCCGAGCAGTACCTGGAGTGGGTGGACAAGCAGGGCTACTGCGTGAACAAGGCCACCTCGAAGATCCAGCTCCAGCGCCCCACGACCCCGGAGTGCGTCAGCGGCAAGGACCTGGCGGCGGACGACACGGCCTACCGCGACCTGTTGCAGCGCTGGTCCAGCAAGGACTTCAGCAACCACGGCGGGGCGAAGCCTCCTCCGGACCTCCAGTTCTTCAACACCTTCCTGTACTTCGACGACGTCGCCTCCACCAACAACCGCGAAGGGCTGCGGACGCTCAAGCAGCGCGCGCTCGCGGAGAACGTCGGCTACATCGAGACCATCTTCGAGCTGACCGCGGGGATTCCGGACGCCGACTTCGACCGCGACGTCGCGGCGGCGGGCCTGGACGACGCGAAGCTCCAGGCCCGGTTGACGGCGCAGCTGGCGAAGCTGGAGGCCGACCCCACCTTCCAGCAGGGCGTCCAGAAGTACGTCGCCCGGGTGAAGGACAGCAGCCAGGGCATCGACGATGAGAACTTCACGATGCGCTACCAGGCCTACGTGCTGCGCGCGCTCTCACCGTCGTTGGTGTTCTCGCAGATCGCCGCCGCGTTCAACATCGCGAACCAGGAGAAGCAGGTGGTGGCGGTGAACCTGGTGGGCGCCGAGAACGGGAACGTCGCGATGCGCGACTACCGCCTGCACATGCGGATGTTCCGGCTGCTGAAGGCCCGGTATCCGGACGTCAAGCTGGCGCTGCACGCCGGTGAGCTGGCGCTGGGCATGGTGCCGCCGGAGGGCCTCAAGTTCCACATCGCGGAGGCCGTCGGGGTGGCGGGGGCCAACCGCATCGGCCATGGCATCGACATCGCGCAGGAGAGCGACGCGCCGCAGACCCTGAAGACCCTGCGCGAGCGCGACATCCCCATCGAGGTGAACCTGACCAGCAACGAGTTCATCCTGGGCGTCAAGGGCGATGCCCACCCCGTCGCGCTGTACCGCAAGTACGGCGTCCCGTTCGTCATCTGCACCGACGACTCCGGCGTCACCCGCCACACGCTGTCGAACGAATACGTGCTGTTCGCCAGCCGCTACAAGCCCACCTACGCGGAGGTGAAGAAGCTCTCCTACGACAGCCTGCGCTACGCCTTCCTGCCCGAGTCGGACAAGAAGCGGCTGACGAAGCAGCTGGACACGCGGTTCGCGAAGTTCGAGGCCGACGTCGCCGCCATGCAGACGCGCGCCGTCCGCAAGTAGGCCACCGCTGCCGCGTCGGGAGGCCCGGCGGTCGGGCTCCTGGCGCGGACATGGACATGGGGCCCCCGCGTGGCCCCTACCGGGCGTGCTCTCCGCCGGAGGGCTTCCGGTCCGTGACGGAGGCGCTCTGGTAGATGTCGCCCAGGCCCGCGCCAATGCCCTCCCACGCGAAGGACTCCGCCAGCCGGCGGGCGTTCATCGCGAGCTTCTTGCACAGGTCCGGATCATTGCGCAGCCGGCGCAGGGCGTCGGCGAACTCCTGGGGGGACTCGGCGAGCAGGACGTCCTGGCCCTCCACCACGGGCAGGCCCTCCACCGCCAGCCGCGTGGCCACCACGGGCACGCCGGCCGCCGCCGCCTCCAGCACCTTGAGGCGCGTGCCGCTGCCCGCGCGCAGGGGGATGGCCGTCGCCAGCGCGCGCGCCAGGTGTGGCGCCACGGAGGGCACCGAGCCCGTCACCACCAGCCGCTCGTTCTCCAGGGCCCGCACGGACGCGGACGGGCTGCGGCCCACCACCATGAGCTTGCCCGGCGCCAGCTCCGACGACACCAGCGGCCACACCTCCCTGGCCAGCCGCAGCACCGCGTCCTCGTTGGGCCACCAGTCCATGGAGCCCACGAAGACCAGGTCGTTGCCCGCCTTCTCCGCGGGCACGAAGTCCGGCAGCTTCACGCCGTTGGGCACCACGTGCACCTGCTTCGCCCCCAGGGCGCGCAGCTGCGCGGCGTCCACCTCCGAGCACGCGAGCACGGAGTCCGCCTGACTCACGCACTCGCGCTCCAGCCGCTCCACGCGGTCGAACTGCCAGCGCAGGAAGGGCCGCAGCGGCGCCGCGCTCAAGGGCGCCATGCGGGCGAGCAGCTGGCTCTCCACGTTGTGCTCGTCGATGACCAGGTGCGCGGACGGGTTCAGCTCCCGCGCCAGGGGCAGCAGCTGCGCCATGTGCAGGTGGTCGAAGTGGATGATGTCGAAGGGGCCCTGCCGGGCCAGCACGCGGCGGAAGGCCTCCTGGAGGCGCTGGCGCGTGTAGCGCACGTAGGTGAGCGGCGTGCCCCGCAGGAAGGCCCGGGCGCTGCTCAGCGCCTCGGAGGGGGCCACCCGGGGCATGTCCACCAGGTGGAGGCGCGAGGCGGGGACGCCCAGCTCGCCCAGCCAGCGCGTGAAGCCCCCCGCGTCGTTGCCCGGCCGGTGGAGCGCGAGCACGTCCAGCGAGAAGCGCGATGCCAGGGCGCGCACCAGCTCCAGCGTGCGCAGGGTGCCGCCCGTATCCGAGGGCAGCGGGACGTAGGGAAGGACGGCGAGGACGCGACGCACGGTAGGGGCCAGATCCGGTTCAAGGAGACAGGTGGACGTGGCCTCGGGCTCCTCACCGAGGCCACCGGCTTGGTAAGCACCCGTGCGCAAGGGGCCCAGGGCCAGGGAACGTTTTTCCGTCAATGGCCAACAGATGCCCCTCCCGGAACGCCCCGCGCTACCGCACCGCGTCGTCCCACCGACGCCGTCACGCCTCGCGGTCCCGACCAGGGCGCGGTGCGGAGGGCGCCCATCCGCTCCTCCACGTTCATGGAGCGCCGGAGGGAGGGTCGGGCGCCGCGGGTCGCCGGAGTCCTCGAAAAGACGCCCCGTTTCCGGCATGAGGGGGGCGCGGATGGAACGGACGGAGGAAGCCATGAGCCTTCAAGAGAGCCAGGGTGCCGCGGCGCGCGAGCGCATCGCGCGGCTGCGACAGGTGATGCGGACCCGCGACGTGGCGGCGGTGTGGGTGCCGTCCAGTGATCCGCACCTGTCCGAATACCAGCCCGGCCGCTGGAAGGGGCGCGAGTGGATGTCTGGCTTCACCGGCTCCATGGGGACGCTGGTGGTGACCGCGGACTTCGCCGGCCTCTGGGTGGACAACCGCTACTGGGAGCAGGCGGACGCGCAGCTTTCGGGCACGGGCATCGCGACGGTGCGCACGACGAACGCGCCCGGGCTGCCGTTCATCGACTGGCTCGCCGCGAACGTGGCCCCGGGGCAGGCCGTGGCGGTGGATGGCGCGGTGCTGGGCCTGGGGCAGGCGAGGGCGGCATCCAGCCTGCTCACGGCGAAGGGCGTGACGCTGCGCACGGACCTGGACGTGGTGGGGGAGGCCTGGCCAAACCGCCCGGAGATGCCCGCGGCGCCCGTGTACGCGCATGACCTGGCGCCCATGTCGCGCGCCGACAAGCTCCAGGCGCTGCGCGAGGAGCTGGGCCGGCTGGGCGTGACGCACCACTTCATCTCCACGCTGGACGACATCGCGTGGCTGACGAACCTGCGCGGCGCGGACGTGGACTACAACCCGGTGTTCCTCGCGCACCTGCTGGTCGAGCCCGGCGCCGTCCGCCTGTTCATCGCCGACGGCAAGGTGCCGGACGCCCTGCGGCGGGCCCTGGAGGAGGATGGCGTCACGCTCGCCCCCTATGCGCAGGCGGCCCCGGCGCTGGGCGCGCTGCCGCAGGGCGCGAAGCTGCTGCTCGACCCCCGGCGCGTCACGTACGGCCTGCGGCAGGCGGTGGCGTCGGGCGTGTCGGTGGTGGAGGCGCTCAACCCGTCGACGGTGGCCAAGTCCCGCAAGACGCCCGAGGAGCTCGCGCACATCCGCTCCGCCATGGAGCAGGACGGCGCGGCGCTGTGCGAGTTCTTCGCCTGGTTCGAGTCGGCGCTCGGCCGCGAGTCCATCACGGAGCTGACCATCGACGCGCGGCTGTCCGCGGCGCGGGCCCGCCGCCCGGGCTTCGTGTCGCTGAGCTTCGCCACCATCGCCGCGTTCAACGCGAACGGCGCGATGCCGCACTACCGCGCGCTGGAGGAATCGCACGCGACGGTGTGCACGCCGGGGAGCCCCGCCCAGGGGCTGCTGCTGATTGATTCCGGCGGGCAGTACACGACGGGCACCACGGACATCACCCGCGTCGTCCCGGTGGGCGAGCCCACGGCGGAGCAGCGGCGCGACTTCACGCTGGTGCTGCGCGGGATGATCAACCTGTCGCTCGCGCGCTTCCCCCGGGGTACGCGCTCCCCGGCCCTGGACGCGCTGGCGCGCGCGCCGCTGTGGGCGGAGGGGATGGACTACGGCCACGGCACGGGCCACGGCGTGGGCTACTTCCTCAACGTCCACGAGGGGCCGCACGGCATCTCCCAGACGCTGCCCAACGACGCGCAGACGGCGCTGGAGCCGGGCGTGGTCACCTCCAACGAGCCGGGCCTCTACCGCCCCGGCCGCTGGGGCATCCGCATCGAGAACCTCATCGCCACGGTCCCCGCGGAGACGACGGCCTTTGGCGAGTTCCTCCGCTTCGAGACGCTGACCCTGTGCCCCATCGACACGCGGCTCGTGGACCCGGGCCTGCTGTCCAGGGCCGAAGCCGACTGGCTCAATGCCTACCACGCCACGGTGCGGGAGCGGCTGCTGCCCCTCGTGGAGGGCGCGGCGCGCGACTGGCTGCTGAAGCGGACCGAAGCGCTCTAGAGCCGCCGCGCCTCGCGGGACAGGGAGGGCCCTGTCCCGCGGCGGCGTGGAGACGCGCCCATACGGAGCGGGGCCCGGAAGCTGGCTCGATTTCCTTTCGAAGGCGACGGATGCCCTCCACCGTGCAACCACAAGGGGTGGCGGCTGGACGGCTGTCTCCAGGCTGTTCATGCTGGGCGTCGCGGGGATGGGCCCTGCCTGTCATTGGAGTGGATGCGAATGCGCGCTGTCTGGATGTTGGTGTTGGGTCTGGCGGTCCTTCCCCTCATGGCCTGCGGCAGCAGCGGCGCCGCTGGTGAGTCCTGCAGCAAGGACGGCTGCGACGTCGGATTGGAGTGCCGCCAGGACTTCCCCGGCGGCTTCTGTGCCCAGGAGTGCACCCAGGAAGGGGCGCAGGCCGGCTGCCCCGCCGACATGCTGTGCGCGCGTCAGTCGGAGTCGCTGATGTGCTCGCCCGTCTGTTCTTCCCAGGACGACTGCCGTGACAACTACGCCTGCAACGGCGTGAGCGGCACGGAACAGAAGGCGTGTCTCATCAAGCTGTAGGCCTGACGGACCCGCCGTCAACTTCGTCCCGTTTTGCCGCTCTGGCGCTTGATGCGCGGAATCCTGTGACGGCAGGCTCACGGGCATGAACCCAGCCCCCTGGTCGTCCTGCCCGCGTCTTGCCCGACGCCTGATGATGTTCGCGCTGCTCACGGCTTCGCTCGGGGCCTGCGCTCCGGAAGAGGACGCGCAGGCTCCGGAGCCCGTGGCCCGCGTGGAGTCCGAGCTGCCGGCGGGAGGGTGGCGGGTGCTGATGCCGTCCGGCGGCGCTCCCATCCGGGGCATCACCCGCCGCGCGGACGGGCGGCTCATCGGTGGTTCCAGTTGGGGCCACGGCATCAACGTGTGGATCAGCTCCAACGGGGGCGCGAGCTGGACCCTGCACGGCTCCGTCGCGAACAACCCGAACGTGGAGTTCGGCGACGTGACGATGCTGGCCATCCCGGGCACGCGCACCGTCTTCTGCGCCTTCCGCGAGTACGCCAACGGCCAGTTCCGCGTCACCATCACCCGCAGCGACAACGACGGTGACGGCTGGGTCTACGACAGCACCGTCGCCGGCCCGACGACGCGCTTCGTGGGCGCGCCCTTCCTCTTCCGGCGGGGCAACGGCGACCTGCAGGTCTATTACGATTCGGAGCTGCTGGCCGCGCAGGGCGGCTTCCCCGGCCACCAGTGGATCGCCATGCAGGGCCGCCGGGGCCTCACCGGCGCGTGGACCGCGTACGGCACCGTCACCGTGTCGCGCGACAAGCGGGCGGGCGCGCTCAGCCGCGAGGGCATGCCCACGGTGGTGCAGCTGTCCGGGGACCGCATCATGGCCGTCGTGGAGGGCGTGGAGGGCTTTCCCACCGGAGGCGCCCGGGCCAACGTCATCAACGCCGCGCAGTCCTGGGACGGGGGCCGCACCTGGGACGACTCGCTGCGCCGCACCGTGTACAGCTCGCGCATCGACCCGGGCTCCGGCCGCCGCTACAACGCCTACGTCCCCTACGCCATCCGCGTGGGCGGCGGCCCGGTGGGCGTCGCGTTCTGCACCGACGAGGACAAGGCCGGCCCGCCCGACCTGTCCAGCGCGCCGGTGGACCAGCGCAGCTGCCACGTCGGCTTCGTCAGCACCACGGTCAACTTCGAGACCTGGTCCGCCCCCAGCCCCGTCTGGACGGGCACGTCGCGCAACTACACCCCCGGCCTCTTCGAGCGCGCCCCCAATGACGTCATCGCCGTCATCGACGGGCTGGGCACGAACCGCGTCCTCCTCCGCTAGCCAGCAGGCGGCTGAGGGGCTCCGGGTGGGGCCGCCTTGTCGCGCCGCGTCGCGAGGCGCCCTCCGCCTGGGGCTCCCATTCCGTCCGGTATGTCTTCGCGCGTCATGCGGAAAAAACCCGGAGGTTGAAACCATTCCAGCGGTGACGACGTACCGCCGCTGTCCGAGGGGGCCTTGGTGCAATGGGGGGCCTGCCAGCAACATTCGTCCCGAAATGTAGAGAACTCCGGGAGCCGTTCTCGGTTTCCCCAAAGGTAGGAGAATTCCTTATGTCCCGCCCTGTTGATGGAGGCGCCGCCGCTGCCGCCGCCGCCGCCGCCGCCGCCGCCGCTGCTGCCGCCCGCGCCGCCGCCGAAGCCGCTGCTCGTGCCGCCGCCGCGAAGGCCGCTGCTGACGCCGCCGCGAAGGCCGCCGCCGAGAACGCCGCGAAGCAGCAGCCGAAGCAGCCCCAGGTGCAGCTCTTCAAGAAGGACGACTTCTCCACGGGCAACGTCAACAGCCGTGGCGCGAACCGGCTGACGGGCGAGTCCGCGCCGCCGTTCGCTCCGCCGGGTCCGGGCGGCGCGGGCGCCACGCCGGTCGCCGCCAACGCGGCGGATCCGCGCAACGCGCAGGTCAACGCAGAGGCTCCGCAGGGGACGCCGCCCCGCGCGGACGCGCTGCCCGCCACGCCGGAGGAGTTGCCCAAGCTGTTCCCGGAGCTGAAGGAGAAGAGCAAGGAGGACCTCAAGAAGGCCTACGACGCGCTCAACACGCTGGGCGCCGGCACGTTCTCCGAGCGCGCCACGGCCCTGGGCGAGCTGGCCTCGCAGTTCCCGGAGACGGTCCCCAACGCGCTGGAGCGCCTGGGCGTCAAGGACGACAAGCTGGCGAAGCTCGCCACCAACGCGGAGGCGCTGAGCTCCCTGGGGACGCTGAGTGACCCGAAGAAGACCCCGGTGGAGAAGGCCCAGGCCGCCCTCACCCTGGCGAAGTCCGCCGGGGACATCCTCAAGCCGGAGGACCTGAAGGGCGTGCTGGACACCGCGCTCAAGGGCCTGCCCGCCGCGGAGAAGCTCGTCGGCGCCATTGGCAAGTGGACGGACCCCAACGCGTCCGCCACGGACAAGGCCCGGGCCACGCTGGAGCTGGGCAAGGCGCTCAAGGACTTCGCCGGGGAGAAGTTCCCGGACCTGGCCAATGACCTGCGCAAGCTGGACGGCTCGCTGCGCGCCGCGGGCGCCGCCATCACGCTGGCGGACCCCAACGCGTCCCTCCAGGACAAGGCGCTGGCCGCCGCCCAGCTGCTCGCGGAGGTGCCCGACCTCAAGAAGGACCTCAAGGGCTTCACCGACCTGCTGAAGAACGCGGGCGTGAAGAACGCGTCGGAGGTGGCCCAGCAGGGCACGCGGCTGGCGGAGGTGGCGGTGAAGGGGCTGGACCCCGCGCTGGCGTCCAAGCTCACGCCCCAGCAGCTGGAGAAGCTCAACGCCGCCGCCACGAAGCTGGGCGGTCCGGGGTCGCTGGAGTCCGCCCTCAAGGGCATCACCGACCCCAAGGCCCTGGACAACCTGGTGGGCCAGCTGGGCACGCTGGACGCCGCCGCGGGCAAGCGGCTGGTGAGCGCCCTGGGCGGCATGGAGCACAAGGTCCTCAACGAGGTCCTCTCCGATCCGAAGACGGCCGAGCAGTTCGCGAAGCTCGCGGGCAAGCTGGACGACGACGCGGGCAAGGTCCTGGCCAGGGCCGTGACGGAGATGGACTCCGGCGCGCTCAAGGCGCTGCTCAAGTTCACCGACGGCGTGGGCGCGGACGCGCTCAACACCACCATCAAGGGCCTGGGCCCGCTGCTGGACACGGCGGGCAGCAAGCTCGTGGGCCAGGGCCTGAAGGTGATGGAGAAGGTGCTGGGCAAGGTCGGCGTGGAGATCACCGGCGAAGTGGCCGAGAAGGTCTTCAAGAACCTGGCGAAGGTCGTCCCGGTGGCGGGCGCGCTGCCCAACGCCATCGACGCGGCGAAGTTCGAGAAGGAGTCGCTGGAGCTGCACGGCAAGAACAACGACCTGGGCTACTTCGCGCACACCATCGCGGCGTTGAACGTCGCGGACGCGGGCCTGGGCATCGCGTTGGACCTCACCGGCGTGGGCGTGGCCGCGGACGTGGGCGCCAGCGTGCTGCTGGGCGCGGCGGAGCTGGCGATGGACATCGGCTTCCACCAGGAGAAGGCGAAGTACGAGGCCGACCCGGAGGGCTACGAGGCCCCGGGCTGGATGAAGGCCGTGAACATCGCGGGCGCCGCGGCCCAGGGTCCGGCGGGCCTGGCGCACATGGCCGCGTACTACGGGCCGGAGGGCGCCGCGCAGCTCCTGCAGTGGGGCGTGGAGACGGCCGCCAAGGGCGCGGTGAAGCTCGCCGAGTTCGTGGGCGTGTCGCAGGCGGAGGCGGCGGGGGATGGCCTGAAGACGGGCGCGGCCGTCATCCACAAGCTGGCGGACGTGGTGCGTAACCCGTCCAAATACGGCGAGGCCGTGGTCAAGCAGGCCACCGAGGCCTTCAACACCGCCATCGAGAAGGGCGGCGAGCTGGCGAAGGAGGCCCAGAAGGTCCTGGGCAGCGTCGTCGACGAGGCGAAGAAGCTGGGCGAGAAGGGCCTGGAGACGCTCAAGTACATCGCGCAGAACCCCGGCGCGGCCGCGAAGAAGGCGCTCGAGGGCATCAAGAGCATCGTCGACTCGGGCGTGGACCTGGCCACCCAGGCCGGCAAGGACCTCTACAAGAAGGCCGTCTCCACGCTGAACGACCTGAAGGCCGGCTACGACAAGCTGACCGGCGCCGCGAAGGAGAAGGCGAAGGAGCTCATCGACGGGGCGACGGCGCTCGTCTCCAGCACGGTGAACAAGGCGAAGCAGCTGGGGGAGAAGGGCCTGGAGCTGCTGGCCTGGACGGCCAACAACCCCGGCGAGGCCGCCACCAAGGCCAAGGAGGCCCTCACCGACGTCCTGGCCAAGGGCGGCGAGCTGGCGAAGAAGGCCTGGAACACCGTGAAGGACCTGGGGGCCCAGGGCGCCCAGCTGGCGGAGAACCTGGTGAAGGGCCTGGCCAACGCCGGCGAGAAGGCCGTGGAGACGCTCAAGTACATCGCGGAGAACCCGGGCGCGGCCCTGACGAAGGCGGGCGAGTGGGTCGGCAGCACGCTGTCGAGCATGGCCCGCAAGGGCGGCGAGGCGGCCAAGGCCGCGGCCGGCGCCATCAAGGACTTCGTCGACAACCGCGTGGAGTGGGCCAAGGACTTCGCCAAGGACCTGCTCAAGGACGGCGTGGAGTCCTTCATGAACGTCGCCAAGGCCTGGAAGGACAACCTCACCGACGGCGGCAAGGCGCTGCTCGTCGCCGTCGCGGACCTGCAGGACGCGGGCGTGGACGCGCTCAAGGACCTGGCGGGCGCGGGCGGGCAGCTCGCGGAGGCCGCCGTGGGCCACCTGGACGACCTGGCGCGCAAGGGCATTGAAACAGCCAAGGACGCGCTGGAGGGGCTCGCGAACCTCCCCGGCGAAGTGGGCAAGCTCGCGGGCGACGCCTTCAACTCCGTGAAGGACTTCCTGGACGACCTCATCCCGGACGACATCCCCGGCGTCCCCTTCGTCTAGCCAGCCTGTAGCTTTCTGTCATGACGGGGCCTGCTTCCAGTGCGGAGGCAGGCCCCGTCTGATTTTCTGGTGTTGATGGACTTTTCCGTTAATCGCGGTGCGTCATGGGTGTGAATCCAGACGGACCCACGGTGTCCGTGTCACCCAGTCGTGACAAAGCGCTCAAGGCAGACATGTTTGAGCGGAAAATTTCACGCTGGCTAAACTGTGAGATCTTAAATTTCGGATCTCACGCAACTCACTGGGAGTGATCTGGATAATCGGGACAGGAAACACAGCCGCTACCGAGGAATTCACGCATGAGCCTGTCCGCGACCACGTCCCAGCGCACGAACTCAGTTGCTTCGACTCGTTCTCAGGGAGTGACGGCGACGTCGGCGCGCAATGACGCCGCGAACCCGAACGCCATCCTCTCGCAGTACACGCCGACGGGCGCGTCCGCGCGCACGGCACGCCAGGACGGGCACCAGGCGGGAGTGGACGCGTCGAAGAAGATGGCGCAGGCGGACCTGCCCCGCATCCTGCCGCACAAGGCGGCCATCGAGGCGGCGGCGCAGAAGCACGGCGTGCCCCCGGCGCTGCTGGCGGCCATCGCGAGCCGCGAGTCGCGCGGTGGCGCGGCCCTGGACCGGACGGGCCACGGTGACGCGGGCAACGGCTTTGGCCTGATGCAGGTGGATCACCGCTACCACTCGACGAAGGGCGGGCCCACCAGCGCCGCGCACATCGACCAGGCGGCGGGCATCCTCAAGGGCTACCTGAACGACGTGAAGAAGGCGCACCCGGACTGGCCGGAGGCGCAGCAGCTGCGCGGCGCGGTGGCGGCCTACAACTTCGGCCCCAAGAACGTGAAGACCCAGGGTGGGATGGACCAGGGCACCACGGGCAACGACTACTCCAACGACGTCTGGGCGCGCGCGCAGGCGCTGGCGCCGAGCTTCGGTGGCGCGCCCGTGGGCGGCAACACCACGACCCAGCCGTCCTCCACCGGCACGAACACCCGCCCGACGCAGACGGCGGACTCCTTCGACCAGGGTGGCCCCAAGCGCTGGACCACCGCGCCGTCGCTGGCGCAGGTGCAGGCGGGCGGCGTGAAGCTGAGCGAGGGCATGCAGGGCCCCGCGGTGAAGCAGATCCAGGAGATGCTGGGCATCCCGGCGGACGGCAAGTACGGCCCCGTCACCCGCAAGGCCGTGGCGGAGTTCCAGAAGGCCCATGACCTGCGCCCGGGCACGGCGGAGGGCCACGTGGGGCCCACCACGCTGCGGACGCTGCAGGGCAACCGCGGCACGAACACCGGCAACACCACCGGTGGCACGAACACGGGCAACACGACGAACGGGACGAACACCGGCAACAGCACCACCGCGACGAACAACAACGGCGCGGTGCTGGGCAACGGCGTGCGCATCAACACGAACGACCCCACGCTGAAGAAGCTGGCCACCTCGCACCTGAACAACGGCGCGACGGGCTACTGCGTGCGCACGACGCTGGACAACATGACCCGCCTGGGCATCCCGAACACCCCCGCGGCCACGGGCAACGACCCGAACAACCCGCGCGGCGGCATGGCGCAGATGCTGCGCAAGGGCTGGGACTCCATCCCGTTCCCCGGCTCGCGTCAGCAGACCATCAAGAGCCCGTACGGCAACGCCACCGCGAACGTGGTGACCGCGGACCAGTACAAGAAGCTCGTCGCGGAGGGCAAGGTCCCGGACGGCGCCATCATCTTCCAGTCGCGCCACGGCTGGGACTACAGCGGCGGCTCCAAGGGCAACGACATGGGCGTCGTGCGCAACGGCGGCAAGACGACGCACAACTACAAGGACATGCCGTCCATCATCTACTCGGACTGCAAGGAAGTCGTGATCCTCGTCCCGAAGGGCGCCATCCAGCGCGACTGATGAGGGCCCGGTAGGCCTGGTCCCAGGAAGCCCGGTCCGGTGACGGATCGGGCTTTCTTCATTGCGGGCAGGGGAGCCCCGGGGCTCACGCGGCCGGCTTCGCGAGCAGCTCCGCCCCCCACCTCTTCGCCGCCTCCAGCAGCTCATCCGACAGCTTCGTGCCCCGGATGGCGCGCGACAGCGACAGGGCGCCATACATGAGCGCGATGGCCACCAGGGCCTTCTCGCGGTGGCGCGCGCCCGGGCCCAGCAGCTCCGCGAAGGACTGGGTGAACCCCTGCAGCTCCGCCTCCAGCGCGCCCCGGTACGGCTCTCCGGTGCGCGACACGTCCGCGACGATGCTGGGCAGCGGGCAGGTGGGGGCGGCGGCGTCGCGGTGCTTGCGCGACAGGTAGCCCTCCAGCACCCGCGCCGCGGGGGCCTGGGGCGCGTCCTCCTTCGCCTTGCGCACCAGCTTGTTCCACACCGTGCGCGTGGTGCCCCGGAGCGTCTCCGTGAACAGGTGCTCCTTGGACTCGAAGTGCCCGTAGAAGCCGCCCACCGTG
Organism: Corallococcus sp. BB11-1; assembly: GCF_026626625.1. Classification (NCBI taxonomy): domain Bacteria; kingdom Pseudomonadati; phylum Myxococcota; class Myxococcia; order Myxococcales; family Myxococcaceae; genus Corallococcus; species Corallococcus sp. BB11-1. Next base: position 501,113 of record NZ_JAPNJY010000035.1, read on the forward strand.
AGCCCCGCACCCTTCATCACGTCCATGATGGAACTGGCCTGGATGCCCCGCTCCAGCAGCAACGCGGCGGCGGACGCGAGGATGGCGTCATGCGACTTCTGCTTCTGCTCCGTCTTCTGGGTCATGGCGGGTGACAGTAGTGATATTTCGACCATCATCCGTCAAGCCGCCATGAGGCGGGCGGGCAGGCTCAGGGCTTCTTCTTGCGCGAGCCGTCCTCGTAGAAAGCTTCGTCCTCCACGAGTCCGCCGTCCGGGTTCCAGCGCTTGCGCGCGGTGACGCGGTCCTTCGCCCACTGCGAGTCCTCCACGAGGACGCCGTTGTCGGCCCAGACCTGGCGCTGGCCCTCGGACCTGCCCTGGACGAAGTGCTCGCGCGACTGCGCGCCCCCGTCGGGGAAGAAGGACTCCGTCACGCCGTGGGGCTCGAAGCGGTGCTTGCCTTCGTCCAGGGCCAGGGCCTGCCGCTGGCGCAGCGAGCCGTCGTCCTCGAACTGGGACTCCACCGCGCGTTCGCCGGTGACGACGAACTCGCTCTTGCGCTCGCCGTTCTGGAAGTACTCCACGCGCTTGAGCTTCTTGCGGTCCTTCCAGGTGGTGACGAGCTTCCTGGCGCCGTCCTTGAAGTACTCCGTCTCGTCGCCCTCCATCTGCCCCTTGGCGTACGTCGTCGAGCGGCGGGGGGTCTCGCCGGAGTACACGGTGCTCAGCCCGTCGCGCAGGCCGGCGGCGTAGGAGATGGCGCTGGTGCGCTGGCCCTGGGCGTCGAAGGACTCCGTCACGCCTTCGCGCAGGCCGTTCTTCAGGGGGATGACGGACTTCTTCTGGCCGTTTGCGTGGAAGAACACGAGCGGGGAGGGGCCCTTCCAGACGCAGTCCTTGATGCCCGCCTCGTGCGAGGACTGGAGGCCGCAGCCGGCCTCCTTCAGCCGCCCGGTGTCGTCGTAGTCCGCGTAGGTGCTCTTCGCGTCCTCGGGCTGCCGGTCCACGCGGTGGGACACCTTGCCATTGGGGTGGTAGCGCACGCCTTCGCCGCGCTCGTTGTCGTCGGCGTAGGTGGACGTCTCCAGCAGCCGGCCGTCTTCGTAGCGCTTGAAACCGCCGTGTCGCTTGTTGGCCTTGTACTCCTGCTCCACGGCCCGGCCGTCGGACCAGCGGCGCACCTCCCAGCCGTCCTTCTTGCCGTCGCGGTAGGCGACGGTGTGCGTCTCCTTCTTCGTGTCCCGGTCCACGCAGCGCACGGTGCCGGTGATGCCCGCGGTCGAGTTGCCGTTGTCCAGGTTGATGGGTTTGCCCTTGAACTGGCAGTCCTCCACGGCCCAGGAGGGGAGGGCGAACAGGGAGGCGGAGAGCACGACGAGGCGGATCACGGGAGGCGCGCGCATGGGTTTCCAGGAGGAGACGGATGGTGCTCGCGCCACCCTAGCCCCACGGACCGGAGCCAGGAACCGTGTGGGGCCGGGAGCCGTGGTTTATGGTCTGGGCACGCGCCGGCACCGGGAGCCTTCCATGGGCAGACAACAGTCATTCGTGGAGCGCCGGAGGCGTGAGCGCGCCCTGTCGCTCATGGCGCTGGTGCTGGGCGGCGCCATGCTCGCCCCACGGCAGGTCCAGGCCCAGGAGTCCGAGGGCGTGCGGACCCACCTGCGCTCCGCGCACCAGCTCTACGATGCCCTGGAGTACGAGCGCGCGCTGGAGCGGCTCGCGGATGCCCGGCGCTTCGCCGCCAGCGACGCGGACGACGTGCTCCTGTCGCTCTACGAGGGCGTCATCCTGGCGGACCTGGGCAAGAACGAGGCGTCCACCGCTGCGTTCAAGTCCGCCCTCCAGCTTCAGCCCCGGGCAGTGCTGCCGCTGAAGGTCTCGCCCAAGGTGGAGCGCAGGTTCGAGGACGTGCGGCGGCAGGTGCGGCGTGAGCGGGAGGCGCAGCTCGCGCTGGCCCCTTCGTCGGGGGATTCGTCCGCACCGGGCGCGCCCACGTCCCCGATGACGGCGGGGTCCCAGTCCTCCCTGGAGGAGGTCTCCGGGCGTGGCGGTGCGCGAGCGAAGGCGTGGATCCCCGCGACGGTGGGCGGGGCGCTGCTGGTGGGCGGTGGGGTCTCCTACCTCCAGGCCCGGAGCGAGCGGTCGCGGCTGCGCAACGACGACCCGAGCCTGACCTCCTCCTCGGACGTGGACCGGAGCGTGTCGCGAGGAAAGACCTTCCAGACGGTGGGCTGGGTCCTCGCGGGGGCGGGCGTGGCGGGGCTGGGGCTCTCCGCGGGCATGTACCTGCTGGGCGCGCCCCAGGGGCCGGGGACGCTGGCGCTGGGCACGGACGGGACGTCCGCCTTCGTCTCCGGGAGGTGGCCGTGAGCGCGTTCGCGAGGTGGGCGGTGCTGGTGGGGGGCCTGCTGCTGCTCACGGGGTGCATCGACTTCGACCAGGAGGGGCGTGAGTTCTGCCTGCGCAACCCGGAGCGGTGCGGCGTCCTGGGGCCTGATGCTGGGGGCGAGGAGGACGGCGGGGACACGGAGGATGGCGGGGACCCGGAGGATGGCGGGGGCGTGGACGGCGGGGGCGTGGACGGCGGGGAGGGCTTCGATGGAGGGACTCCGGACGCGGGGCCGTTCCTTCCCCCGCTCCTCATTGAGCGACCCCCGGCCTCCTTCGAGGTGAAGCCGCGCGACCGGGTGACGCTCCGGGCCGTCGCGGAGGATCCCCAGGGCAGCGCCCTGCGCTTCGCCTGGGTCGCGAACGTAGGCTCGCTGGACGCCGCGCAGGACACCGGCACCACGAGCCAGGTCGTCTGGACGGCGCCCCCGTGCCTGGACCCTGGCGTCACGGCGTCCTTCACCCTCACGGTGAGCAACGCCCTGGACCTGGCGGTCATCGCCCGGTTCTCCGCCACCGGGTTCCCCGCCTGCCCGACGTGGACGCGCATCAGCGGCATGGGCCGAGCACGTTCGGGTGCCTCGGCCACGCTGCTGACGTCCGGCAAGGTGCTGGTGGCGGGCGGCCGGGAGGGCGCGAGCGGCACCGTGTCCCTGGCCACCGCGGAGCTGTATGACCCGGCGAAGGGCACCTGGGCCCTGACGGGGGGCATGGCCGCGGGCCGCGCCCTGCACACGGCGACGCTGCTGCCCTCTGGCAAGGTGCTCGTCGTGGGCGGCGCGAACGGCGCCGCGGTCCTGGCGTCGGCGGAGCTGTACGACCCGGTGGCGGGAACCTGGGCCCCCGCCGGAAGCCTGGCCGTGGCCCGCGCCCATGCCACGGCGACGCTGCTGACGTCCGGCAAGGTGCTGGTGGCGGGCGGCAGCGACGTGGACGCCAGCGCGACCCTCGCGACCGCGCAGCTCTACGATCCGGCGACGAACACCTGGACCGCCACGGGCAGCCTGCTCAGGGGCCGCACCGTGCACGCGGCGGTGCGGCTGGCCTCGGGCCGGGTGCTGGTGGTGGGGGGCGTTGGAAACAGCGGGGTCCTGTTCCCCACGGAGCTCTACGATCCGGCGACGGGCGCCTGGACCGCCACGGGCGCCCTGGCCTCCTACCGCGTCGCCGTGGAGGCCACGCTCCTGCCCACGGGCCGGGTGCTGGTGACCAGCGACAACAGCGCCCAGGCGGAGCTGTATGACCCGGGGACGGGCACCTGGACCCGCACGAGCCGCATGGTCACGGGCAGCCAGTTCCACAGGGCCACGTTGCTGCCCTCGGGGCAGGTGCTGGTGACAGGGGGCCAGGAGGTGAACGGCGAAGCGTTCCTCGCCCGCGCGGAAATCTATGATCCGCCGACCGGCACCTGGGCCGCCACGACCCCGCTCTTCCGGGGACGCGTCTTCCACACGGCCACGTTGCTGCCGTCGGGCCAGGTGCTGGTGACGGGGGGCGATGGCGGCGGCTCACCCCTCAGCACCGCGGAGCTCTTCTCCATGCCCTGAGGCGGGCGGCCTGTCGTCGAAAGACAACGGGCCGGGCACGCTCGAAGCGCACCCGGCCCGGAACCCAGGGTGTGTCTGTCGCGGACTAGCGCGTGGCGACGGCGGGCTGCTCGGGCTTCGCGACCACGGTGTCCTTGGCGGCCTGGATGGCGGCTTCGATGTCCAGCTTGCCGCCGGTGATGACCTTGCCCTTGAGGTCCGCGTCCTGCTCCACCGTCTTGATGAGGAGGTCGCGCACCTGCACGGCCGTCAGGTCCGGGTTCTCCGCGAACATGCGCGCGGCGGTGGCGGCCACGGTCGGCGTCGCCATGGAGGTGCCGCTCATCTCCTCCCACTTGTTGCCCGGCACGGTGCTGAGCACGTCCTCGCCCACTGCGGCCAGGTCCACCACCTTGTCGCCGTGCGACGAGAAGCGCGCCAGCTTGTCGTTGTTCTTGTCCATCGACGCGATGGTGATGACGTTGGGCAGGTCGATGTTGGCGGGCATGTCCGCCACGTTGTTCATGTTGCTGCCGTTGCCGTTCGCCGTGGCCGCGACCAGCAGGATGTCCGCGTCCGCCAGCTTCTGCACCGCCGCGGTCCAGCGCTCCTGGTCCGCGGGGGAGCGGTACGTGTTGCCGAAGCTCGCGTTGGCGGCGCGGATGTTCACGCCCTGCTCCGTCTTCAGGTTGACCAGGTAGTCCACCGAGCGCTCGAAGTTGGTGAGCAGGTCCGCGCCGTCGTACAGGCCGCCCACGCTCAGGATCTTCGCCTTGCCGGCCGCGATGCCGGTGTTGCCCTCGCCGTTGTCCTCGGCCGCGATGATGCCCGCCACGTGCGTGCCGTGGTCCGTGCCGTCGCCCTTGAACGGGTCGCCTCCGCCGGTGCCCACGTTGAAGCCGTGGATGTCGTCCTTGACGCCGTTGCCGTCGTTGTCGATGCCGTCGCCCGCGACCTCACCGGGGTTCGTCCACATCGCGTCGTCCAGGTCGGTGTGCTTGAAGTCCACGCCACCGTCGATGACCGCGATGACCGGATCACCCGACGGCTTGGGCTTCGGCTGCGACGGGTCCACCTTCTTCGCGTCGACGACCTTGTTCGCGTCCGGCTTCACCGCGACGTTGGACGAACCGAAGGCGAAGGCCGACGCCGGCACGCTGCCCGCCGGGGCCGCGGGACGGCCCGTGGGGCGGTCCACGAAGTTGTTGGGACGCGCACCCCGCGTCTCGAAGCCGTCACGCACCGTGAGGGGCTTCTGCTTCGGCGCTTCCGCGCGGGAGGTCTCACCCGTACGGGTCGTGGGGGCGACGGAAGCGGGCGACTTGCGGTTGATTTCCATGGTGTTCCTCCGTGGGGGGATGCGGAGCGGCCACTGACTCCCACATTGTCGCCAGCCCCCGTTTAAAGTTTCGTTGCATTTGTTTTCGGGGTGCAAACAGGCGGAATCCCGCCCCCCGGTGCACCGGACGCGCCCCGTTCGCGCGCGTCCGGCGCGGTGGGGCGACTACCAGACCTTCACGCGCTGCTCGGGCGTGAGGTAGAGGCCCTGGCCGGGCTTCACGTCGAACGCCTGGTACCACGCGTCCAGGTTGCGCACGGTGGCGGTGCGGTACGGGCCGGGCGAGTGCCCGTCCGTCATCAGCAGGCGGCGCAGCAGCGGTTCGCGGAACTTGTTGCGCCACACCTGGGCGAAGCCGAGGAAGAAGCGCTGCTCGCCGCTGAAGCCGTCCTTCACGGCCGCGGGCTGGCCGCCCAGCGACATCATGTAGGCGTCATGGGAGATGGAGACGCCGGCCACGTCGGCGATGTTCTCCCCCAGCGTCAGCTCCCCGTTCACCGTCATGTCGGGCAGCGGGCGGTAGGTGTCGTACTGGGCGGCGAGCGCCTTGCCGGCGGCCTTGAAGCGCTCCAGGTCCTTGGCCGTCCACCAGTTGGCGAGCTTCCCCTTCGCGTCGAACTGCGCGCCCACGTCGTCGAAGCTGTGGATGATTTCATGGCCGATGACGGACCCGATGCCGCCGTAGTTCACGGCCGGGTCGGCGTTCGGATCAAAGAAGGGGGCCTGGAGGATGGCGGCGGGGAAGATGATGGAGTTCTGCTGCGGCGAGTTGAGCGCGTTGACCTCCTGCGGCGTCATGAACCACTCCTTGCGGTCCACGGGCTTGCCCAGCTTGGCCAGGTTGCGCTGGTAGTCGAAGCGCTCCGCGCGCTCGGCGTTGCCGAAGGCATCACCCCTGATGACCTCCAGCGCCGCGTAGTCGCGCCAGGTGTCCGGGTGCCCGATGCCCACCTGCACCGTGCCCAGCTTCTCCTTGGCGCGGGCCTTGGTCTCCGGCGACATCCACTCCAGCGCGTCGATGTGGCGGCCCAGCGCGGCCAGGATGTTGCGCACCATGACGTCCGCCTCGGCCTTGGCCTGGGGCGGGAAGTGCTTCTCCACGTAGCGCTTGCCGACGGCCTCGCCCATCGCGTGGTTGGTCAGGTCCACGCCGCGCTTCCAGCGCTCGCGCAGCTGCTGCGCGCCGGAGAGCGTCTTGCCGCTGAACTCGAAGCCCGCGTCGACGAACGCCTTGGGCAGGACGGGGGTGCCGCGCACGATGGCGTGGAAGGCCAGGTAGTCCTTCCACGTCTGGAGGGGCTCACTGCCCACGAGGCGGGAGATGCCCGTCAGCGCGCTCGGCTGCCAGACGATGAACTCTCCTTGCTGGGCGAGCCCCGCGGCCGCGAACCACGCGGCCCAGTCCAGCCCGGGCGCCTTCTTCGCGAAGTCCGCCTGCTTCCAGGGGTTGTTCACCTTGGCCACGTCCTGCGTGTCCTGGGCGGACCAGTGGGCCTGGGCGATCTTCTTCTCCAGCGCCAGGATGGCGCGGGCCTTCGTGTCCGCGTCGGCGATGCCCGCGTTCTTCAGCTGCACGGCGATGTGCCGCTGGTACTTCTCCCGCACCTCTTTGAAGCGCGGCGTGTCCTTCAGGTAGAAGTCGCGGTCCGGCAGCAGCAGGCCGCCCTGGAGGAGGTACGCGGCATAGCGGCTGGGGTCGTTCAGGTCCTCCGCCACCCACAGGCCGAAGAGGCGCTCGGTGGTGGTCTGCCCGGTGTTGAGCGCGTCCACGTCCGCGCGCAGGGTGGTGCCCAGCAGCGTGGACAGCTCCTTGCGGTTGGCGATGGCGGAGATGCGCTGGAGCTCCGGCTGGAGCGGGGTGATGCCCTTGGCCTCGATGCCCGCCTCGTCCATGAAGCTGGCGAAGAAGTCACCCAGCTTGCGCTCCTCGCTGCCCGGGGCCGCGTCCGACTTCGCGGCGGCCTCCAGCAGGTCGCGCGTCTGCTGCGCGGCCCCGTCCGCCAGCCGCGAGAACATGCCGTACGCGGGGCGGTCCGCGGGGATCTCCGTCGTGTCCTGCCACTTGCCGTTGACGTAGCGGTAGAAGTCGTCCCCCGGCGCCACGGCGGTGTCCATGCCCGGCGTGTCGATGCCGAAGCTGCCGTACACCGGCTTGGGGGCGGCGGCCGGCGCGGGCGGCGGTGTCGGGGCGGCGGCCTGCGCGGGCGGCGTCGCCGGGGCCTTCTCTGCGGGGGCGGTGGACGCGCACGCGGTGATGAGCGCGGACGCACAGACGCCGAGCGTCATGCGCGCGGCGCCAAAGGGCGGTCTGGAACGGGACGTCATGGAAGCTCCTGGATGGGCCCAACGGGCTGGCGCACTCTGGCGCACCGGGGCGCGCCGCCAACATTCCAAACAGGGATTTCATCCCAGACTTCATGGCGACCCGCGTTGAAGCGCAGGCGCGTCCCGGCGACCGGACCGGCCCCGGCGTCAACGGGCGACGGGGGCCCCCCGGGGCGTGACGTCATGCCGGCCCGCGCGCACCAGCGCGCCTCCGGCCGCCAGCAAGCCCAGGCCGAAGGCGAGGAAGCCCAGGTCCCACGCCAGCTCCGAGGGGCCGGAGCGGACGTGGTGCACGCCCAGGAGCTGGTGGTCGATGAGCCCCTCCACGACGTTGAACAGGCCCCAGCCGCCCAGCAGGCACCCGGCGAAGGTGCGCGTGGACCAGGGCACGTCCGCGCGCTGCCCGGCGCGCCACAGCAACACCAGCCCGGCGAAGGTCATCAGCCAGGTGAAGGCGTGGAAGAGCCCGTCCCAGAACATGTTCACCTTGGCGTTCACCAGGGTGTCCGGGGGCAGGTGGCTGGAGAGCATGTTGTGCCATTGCAGGAGCTGGTGCAGGAGGATGCCGTCGACGAAGCCCCCCAGCCCCACGCCCAGCAGCACGCCCGCGGAGAGCAGGGGCCCCCGGTGCATCCGGCTCATGGCTCGCCCTCCGCGCGCGCCGTGAAGTGCAGCCGGGTCACGACGCAGAGGATGACCGCGAAGGGCAGCACGGTGATGGCCAGCCGGCCCCAGAAGTGCTCGTTGAAGATGCCGGCCTCCACCGCGGGCCGGCAGGTCTCGCACGCGAGGGCCGCGCCGCTTGAGAGCAGCGTGCCCAGGAACGTGAGTGCCTCTGTGCTTCGCATGCGCGTCCCTCCCGGGCCTCTTTGAACGGGAGGACGCTAGCCGTGCCGCGAGGCTCGCCAAAGCCAGTCGCCAGCCGGCGTCCGCTTTCGGGCAACGGACCTGTCCGGGAGATCTACGAGGAGGAAGGCGGCGGGACGGGCGCGCCTACTTGCCGACGGTGGCGTAGTCGCCCTTGAGCGCGACGCCCGCGACCATGGTGCCCGCGTGGCACTCGATCTCCGTGGCGCTCTTGAACTCCACCTTCTTGTAATAGCTGGTGACGTTGATCACCGCGTTGGCGCCGTTCTTCTTCGCGCCGTCCTGCAGGGCGATGAGCGCGGAGAGCGCGACCCACTTGCAGGCGTACTCGTCCGACTTGCCCACGGCGTTGGTCTTCTTGTTCGTCACGTCGCTGCCCAGCGTCTTCGCCACCTTGGGCGTCTTCTGGCCGTCCAGGTAGATCTTCACCGTGCCGTCCAGCTTCTGCTTCGCCTCCGGGAGGGCCATGACGTCCGCCAGCTTGACCTTCACCACGGTGTCGCGCGCCAGCGCGGGGCTCGCGGCGGTGAGGGCCAGCAGCAACAGGGTCTTCTTCATCGCGGGTGCTCCAGGGCTCAGGGCCAGCGGCGGAAGATCAACGACGTGTTGATGCCACCGAAGGCGAAGTTGTTGCTCATCACCAGGTCCGTCCGCAAAGCACGTCCCTCCCCGGTGACATAGTCCAGCGGCGCGCACTTCGGATCCACGGTGGCGGCGTCCAGGTGCAGCGTGGGGGCGAACCAGTTGGCGCGCATCATCTGGATGCTCATCCACGCCTCCAGCGCGCCGCAGGCCCCCAGCGTGTGGCCCATGTAGCTCTTGAGCGACGACAGGGCGACCTGCTCCCCGAACACCGCCAGCGTGGCCGCGCTCTCCGCCGCGTCCCCGGTGTCCGTCGCGGTGCCGTGCGCGTTGACGTACGGGATGGCGGAGGCCGGCACGCCCGCGTCCTCCAGCGCCAGCCGCATCGCCTGCGCCATGGTGTCCGCGTTGGGCTGGGTGACGTGGCGGCCGTCGCTGTTGGTGCCGTACCCCAGCACCTCCGCGTGGATGGTCGCGCCGCGCGCGCGGGCGTGCTCCAGGTCCTCCAGCACCAGCGTGCACGCGCCCTCGCCCAGCACCAGCCCGTCGCGCTCCGCGTGGAAGGGGCGGGGGGACAGGTGGGGGGCCTCGTTGTGCTTCGTGCTGGTGGCGAAGAGGGTGTCGAAGACGGCGGCGCCCGTGGCGTCCAGCTCCTCCGCGCCGCCCGCGAGCATCGCCACCTGGCGGCCCAGCTTGATGGCCTCGTACGCGTAGCCGATGCCCTGGCTGCCGGAGGTGCACGCGCTGGACGTGGTGATGATGCGCCCGGTGATGCCGAAGAAGACGCCGATGTTGACGGCCGCCGTATGGGACATCATCCGCAGGTACGTCGTCGCGGTGATGCCCTCCGTCGTCTTGTGGGTGATCATCTTCCCGAAGTCGCCCATGTTCTCCGGCGTCCCCGCGGAGGAGCCGTAGGCGATGCCCATCCGGCCACTCTTCACCAGCGGGTCGCCCAGCAGGCCCGCGTCCTGGAGCGCCAGCTCGCTGGCGCGCGTCGCCAGCAGCGCCACGCGGCCCATGGTGCGCGTCGTCTTGCGCGAGTACGTGGCCGGCGGCAGCTCGAAGGGCGCGGTCGGGGCCCCCAGCCGCGTGTGCAGGCCTTCGTACTGCTTCCAGCCCTCCATCACCTGGACGGCGTTCTGGCGGGCGCGCAGCCGCGCCTCCACCGTCGTCCAGTCGTGGCCCAGGGGGCTCAGGGCCCCCACGCCGGTGACGACCACGCGCTTCATCCGACCATCCCCCCGTTCACGGAGATCACCTGACGCGTGATGTAGCCGGCGTCCTCGGCCATGAGGAAGCTCACCGCGGCGGCGACCTCCTCGGGTGTGCCCATCCGGCGCGCGGGGATGAGCTTCAGCGCCTCCTCCACCACCTGCGGGTCCACCATCTCCGTGTCGATGAGGCCCGGGGCCACGCAGTTGACGGTGATGTTCCGCTTGGCCAGCTCCACCGCCAGCGCCTTCGTCGCGCCGATGATGCCCGCCTTGGCGGCGCTGTAGTTCACCTGGCCCCGGTTGCCCATCAGGCCGGACACCGACGCCAGCGTGACGATGCGGCCCGGCTTGCGGCGGCGCACCAGCGGCATCGTGAGGGGGTTGAGCACGTTGTAGAAGGCGTCCAGGTTGGTGTGGATGACGCTGTCCCACTCCTCGGACGTCATGGACGGAAACGCGTTGTCGCGCGCGATGCCCGCGTTGCACACCACGCCGTAGTAGCAGCCGTGCGCCTCCACGTCCGCGAGCAGCGCGGCCTGCGTCCCGGCCCGGTCCGACACGTCGAACTGGAGCACGCGCGCCTCCCGGCCCGCGTCCCGCACTTGGGAGGCCACCGCGTCCGCTTCCTCGCGCCGGCTGCGGCAGTGCACCACGACGTCGAAGCCGTCGCGTGCGAGGCGCAGCGCGATGGCGCGGCCGATGCCCCGGCTGGAGCCCGTCACCAGCACCGTCTTGTCACCCATCTGTGTCGCCCCTCCTCACGTCGTGCCCGGCGGGCGGCTCGAACACCGTCAGCGCCGCCGTGGCCACCGTCTCCGTCCCAATGGTGATGGTGCAGTCGAACTGGCCCAGCCCGTTGTCCGCGAAGAACTGCCGGTGGACCTCGATGCGCAGGCACTCCCCCGTCCGGAAGACGGGGCGCTGGCAGTCGTAGCGGCGCGTGCCCAAGAGGAAGCCCACCTTCGGCACCTCCCCGCGCAGCCGCGCGTGCCAGCCGGCCCAGGCGGCCACGGCCTGGGCCATGAACTCGATGCCCACCCAGCCGCCCACGCCGCCGTCGGCGAAGAAGAGGCTGTCCTCGCGCACGGTGACCTCCGCGAGCAGCGTCTCCGCGTCGCCTTCCAGCACGCGGTCGAGCAGCCGCATGCGGCCGCCGTGGGGCACCAGGTCCGCGATGGGCAGGTCGATGGCGGTGCGCATCACGCCCGCTCCAGCACGAGGGCCGCGTTGCTGCCCCCGAAGGCGAACGAGTTGCTCAGCACGGCCCGGACCGGCCGCCCCAGCGACTCTCCGGGCTTCACCAGCGACAGCGCGGGGAGCGACTCATCCTCCGCCCCATCCCAGAAGTGCGCGGGCAGCCGCCCCTCCGGGTTGTCCGTCAGCGTCAGCCACGCGAAGGCCGCCTCCAGCGCGCCCGCGGCGCCCAGCGTGTGGCCGGTGAGCGGCTTGGTGCTGCTGGCCTTCACGCCGGGGCCCAGCAGCGCGTGCACCGCGCGGCTCTCCATGGCGTCGTTCTGCTGCGTCGCGGTGCCGTGCAGGTTCACGTAGTCCACGCCGTCGGGCTCAAGCCCCGCGCGCCGGAGCGCTTCGCGGATGGCGGCGATGGCGCCCCGGCCCCCGGGCTCCGGCGCGGAGATGTGGTGCGCGTCGGAGGACTCGCCCCAGCCGGACAGGCGCACCGGCCCCGGCTCGCGCGTCATCAGGAACAGCGCCGCCGCCTCGCCAATGTTGATGCCGTGGCGGTGGACGCTCATCGGGTTGCAGCGCGCCTCGCTCACCGACTCCAGCGCGCGGAAGCCCGCCACGGTGAAGCGGCACAGGGAATCCACGCCGCCCGTCAGCACCGCGTCCACGGTGCCCGCGCGCAGCAGGCGCGCCGCGCTCGCCAGGGCCTTGGCGCTGGAGGAGCACGCGGTGGAGATGACATAGGCGGGCCCCGAAAGGCCCAGCACGTGCGCGAGCGCGCTCGCGGGGGCGCCCAGCTCCTGCTGAGCCAGGTGGAAGGTCGCGGGCAGCTGGCCCGTGGCGTGCTGCCCGGCGATGGCGCCCTCGCCCTCTCCGATGCCGGAGGTGCTGGTGCCCAGCACGACGGCCACGCGCCCCGGGCCGAAGCGGGCCACGGCGGCGTCCACGGCGGGACGGACCTCCGCGAGCGCGGTCAGCAGCAGCGCGTTGTTGCGGCTGCGCCAGGCCCCGGGCAGCGCGTCCTGGGGCGCGAGCGCGGCGGTGACGACGCCCAGGTGCAGCGCGCGATCCGCGTACCCCTCATGGGGCGCCACGCCGGACGGGGTGGCGGAGAACAGCGCGCGGGCCACCTCGCGCTTCCCGGCGCCCAGGGCGCAGACGAGGCCGAGCTGGTGGAGGAAGACGGGAGGCATCATGGAAGGGTCACTCGTCCGCCGGGCGCGAATCGATGGTGAGCCGGTAGTGCTCGGAGAGGTTGAGGAGCTGCGTGCGCCCTGCCCAGCGCGGCTCGCCATCGTAGCGCACCGTCACCCATTCCCTGCCGTTCTTCGACAGGGCGCGGCGCCCCGGACCCTCCTCCAGGGTCCACCCGGGGGGCAGGGCGGCGCGCACGGCGTCGGCCGGCCAGTAGACGAGCTGCACGTCCCGCAGCACCGGCGCGGACTGGAACCGGGCGGGCAGGCGCGGGTCGCGCTCCTCGTCCAGCGTGGTGCCGTTCCAGCGCAGCGTGAGGATGCGCTGCCCCATCGCGAAGCCCGCCAACTGCATCCACTCCGCGTCCACCTCCAGCAGGGCCTCCAGCGAGCGGGGGCCGCCGGGGTCCGCTTCGTGCGCGAACTCCAGGCGCTGGGTGAGGCTCACGCTGGTGCCCAGGGCGGCGGGCGACAGCCGCAGCTCCGGCAGCGGCTCGCCGGGGGCGGCGGGCTTCGGCCGGGGCGCGGTGGCGCAGGCGACCAGCGTGGCGGTGAGCAGGGCGGTGATGGCTAGGCGCACACGGCCTCGAGCACGCCCAGACGCCGCTTGCTCTCCGCGACGTAGGGGTTGTTCGTGTCCCAGGCGTAGCCGGCCAGGATGGCGGAGATCATCCGCCGCACGTCCGGGGACGGGGTTGGATGGAAGAGGACCCGCTGGAAGCCGCCCTCGTACCAGGACTCCACGAAGGTGCGGAAGGTGTCCACGCCCGCCTTGAGCGGCTTCGCGTAGTCCTGCTCCCAGTCCACCGTCTCCCCGTTGTGCGCCCGCTGGATGCAGGCCGCCGCGAGGCTCGCGGACTTGAAGGCGATGGTGACGCCCGAGGAGAACACCGGATCCAGGAACTCGCCCGCGTTGCCCAGCAGCGCGAAGCCCGGGCCCCACAGCGACTTCACGTTGGCCGCGTAGCCGGTGAGCTTGCGCGCGGGCGTGTCCCACACCGCGTCCTTCAGCAGCTCCGCCAGCGACGGCGTCTCCTTCACGATGGCCTGGAGCCGCTCGGTGTCCGTGCCCTGGTACTGGTCCAGGTATTCCGTCTTCGCGACGACGCCCAGCGAGCAGCGGCCGTCGGAGAAGGGGATGGTCCAGTACCAGACGTGCACGTGTTCGGGGTGCACCGTCACGCGGATCTTGTTGCGATCAAAGCTGCCCGGCGGCGTGCGGTCCAGGACGTGGGTGAAGATGGCGCCGCGCCGGGGGAAGTCCGACGGCGTCTCCAGGTTCAGCAGGCGCGGCAGCACGCGGCCAAAGCCGCTCGCGTCCAGGAGGAAGCGCGCGCGCACCAGGTACGTCTCTCCTTCGGGCGAGCGCACCGTCACCTCCGGCCTGGCACCGCTCGTGTCCACGGACAGGACTTCGTGGCGGTAGCGCACGGTGGCGCCCTGGCGCTCGGCGCTCCTGGCGAGCACGTGGTCGAAGTGGGCGCGCTGCACCTGGAAGGTGGTGCCCCAGCCGGGGGAGAACTTGTCGCGGAAGTCGAAGTCCGTGTACTGGTCGCCGCGCACGAAGGCCGCGCCGTTCTTGTACTGGAAGCCCGCCTCCACCACGTCCTGGAGCATGCCGGCCTCCTCGATGTACTCCATGCTCTGCGGCAGCAGGCTCTCGCCGATGGAGAAGCGGGGGAACTGCTCGCGCTCCAGCACGAGGACGTCCCGGCCCTGCTTGCGCAGGAGGCCCGCGGCGACGGAGCCCGCGGGGCCCGCGCCAATGATGAGGATGTCCGCCAGTTCAGTTTTCAAGGTGTGGCCTTCTTGGGTGGAAGTCGGAAGCAGGGGGTGAGGATCCAGATGGTGACCTCGCCCAGCAGCATGGCGAGGCCGAAGGAGCGCAACGCGGGCGTGGCCGACAGGGCCAGCAGGCCGAAGGACAGGAGCGTGCTCACGCCGGCCAGCGCCACCGCGAGCCACGCGGCGCCGTCACCGGGGTGCTCCAGCAGGAAGATGCCGTAGTCCACGCCCATGCCCAGCAGCAGCACCAGTCCCAGCACGGTGAACAGCTGCAGGGGCGCGCCCACCCAGCCGAAGAGCGCGAGCGTGATGAGCGTGCCCAGCACGGACGGCAGCCACGCGCGCCACGCCTGCCGCCCGAAGCGGGCCCCCAGCATGAGCAGCACCGCGACATAACCCGCGACGATGAGCCCGCCCATGATGCGCCGGTAGCGGCCGAGCAGCCCGGAGATCTCCGCCGTCTTGTCCACCCAGCGGATGCCCTCCAGGCCGCGCGTGGCCTCCTCCAGTCGCGGGAGCTGCTGGGGGTCGTTGAGGCCGCGCAGCATGAGGACGCTGTATTGACGCGCGCCCAGCGTCCCCAGCCATTGCTGGCGGATGGTGGCGGCGGCGGGGCCGGCCAGGAAGCGCGAGGGCGTGAGCGGCTCCTCGGCGAAGGCGGCGCGCGTGGGGGCCTCGCCCGTGGACTCGCTGACGGCGGCCACGGCCCGCGCTTCGGCGCGAGCGCTCAGGGCCGCGTCCTCGCGCTGCTGGGCCTGGGAGGGGAGCCAGTCGGACACGGCGCGGTAGCCCGCGAACACCCGGGCCGCGACCAGTGCGTCCAGCCGCTGCTTGAGCGCTGACTCGCGCGCGAGCACCTGTTCGTCGCTGTCCCCCTCCACCAGGAAGAACTGCGCGGGGCTGGGCAGGCCCAACAGCCGCCCCAGCTCGCGCTGGTCGGCGATGAGGTTCGCGGGGGCGCCCTGCAACTGGCGCAGGTCGTCCTGGGGCTCCAGCTTCCAGAGGCCCACGGCCACCAGCGCGGCGACGGCGGCGCCCGTCAGCCACCAGCCCCGCGTGGAGGTGATGCGCGGCCAGCGGGTGATGGAGGCGGAGAAGCGCGCGGAGAAGGCGGTGACGTGCAGCGTGCCCCGGTCCAGGGACGGGAACCAGCACATCACGGTGAGGAACGCGGCGGTGAGGCCGGCGGCGGAGAACACCGCCATCTGGCGCAGGCCGGGGAAGGGCGCGACGCCCAGCGCCAGGTACGCCACCACGCTGGTGACGAGCGCCAGCGCCATGCCCGGCAGGAGCGAGCGCATCACCGGCCCGCGCTCGGACGGGGCCCTGCCCTGGCGCGCGGCGAAGTAGTGGAAGCCGTAGTCCTCCGCCACGCCCACCAGGCTCGCGCCGAACACCAGCGTGAGCAGGTGCACCCGGTCGAACACGAGCGCGGTGACGCTCAGCGCCACCGCGCACCCCAGCGCGAGCGACACGCCCACGAGCAGGATGGGACGCAGCGAGCGGAAGGTGAGCCATACCAGGACGAGCACCGCCGCCAGCGAGCCGAGGCCGATGGTGGACATCTCCCAGCTCGCCTGCGCCGCGGCGGCCTCCGCGTACAGCGGCACGCCCGAGGCCACCAGCCGGGCGCCGGGCACGGCGGCCTCCACCCGCGCGCGGGCCTGCTCCACGGCGGCGGTGACGCGGGCGCCGTCTCCCAGCGCGAAGGCGGAGACCTTGCTCTTCCAGGTGAGGAGCACCCACTCGCGGCCCTCGCCCGACAGCCACAGCCGCCCGTCGCGGGGCCGCGCGGAGGTCTCCCCCGCGCGGGCCTGCCACCAGTCCGGCCACAGGCCCAGCGGATCCGCGTTCCAGTCCGTCATCCGCGCGCCCGCGGGCTGGTACAGCTTCATCAGGGCCGTGCCGCCCAGCTCCTCCGGCGTCGCGCGCGTGAGCCACTGGCGCTGCGCGGGCGTGAGCAGCCGGTCCCGATAGGGCCGGTAGAAGTCCACCGCCTGGTCCAGCGCGGAGGTGTCCACCACGGCGGGCTCCAGCACGTCGGAGGCCTGCGCCAGGGCCCGCGTGGCCTCGTCCGCGACCTGCTGCGCGGAGGCCCAGTCCTTCGCGCCCACCAGCAGCACCACCTGCCGGCCGGCCTCGTCGGCCAGCTTGCGCGTGGCGGCGTCCACCTCCGGCGCCTGCTCGTCCTCCGGCAGGAGCGCGAGCACGTCGGTGTCCAGGCGGGCCGCGCGCCAGAAGTGCACCTGGTGCACGCCCACGGCGAGCACCACCAGGGCCCAGAGGATGGCCAGCCTATTTGCCAAGGCGCTCGGTTTCCGTGGCATCCGGCGGCGGCGTCCGGGTGAGCTGGTCGAAGAGGATGACGCTCACGTCGCCGCGCGTCTCCTCCATCCGCACCTGCCGCACGTACCCGTCGCCTTCCAGTTGGATGTGCTTGAAGACGCGCGCGAGCCCGGCGTCCGTGGGCGTCAGCTCCAGCCGCCAGCCGGCGGGGCCCACCAGCGCGCCCTCCACCTTGAAGCGCTTCTGCAGCGTCGTCACGTCACCGGCGAGCAGCGCGAAGAGCAGCTCGTTCACCGCCGCCAGCGCCGGCTCCTTCGTGGAGTCCAGGTGGTAGGCCGCGCCGCCCTGGCCCTGCTCGGCGCTCAGCGACTTGCGCGTGAGCGTCAGCGTGGAGGCGAAGGGCGTGCGCGTGTTCCACAGCACGCCCTGGTCGCGGGCGAGCAGGAAGTCGCCCTTTGACACCAGCGGCTTCTTGAAGCCCGTCACGGTCTTCTTCTGCTCGAACCGGCCCCGCACGAGCGGCGCGTCCACCAGCCGGGCGCGCACGTCCTTCACGAGGTCGGAGGCGTGGGCGCTCAGCGACAGCAGCGCGCAGCCAAGGGCGAGAAGGCGCTTCATTCCGGTCTCACTCCCAGCTTGGTCCAGAGGACCTCCGGACAGACGAACTGCATCTCCCCCGTCGCCAGGGCCACCGCCACCTGGATGGTGTGGGCCTGGTTCACCTTGCGCCCCGTGGCCGCGTCGCGCAGCGCGTAGTCGAAGCGCAGCCGGTTCTCCCACTCGGTGATTTCGGCGCGCACGATGATCTTCTGCTTGTAGGAGATGGGGGACACGTACTTGAGCCGCATGTCCACCACGGGCCAGCCGTAGCCGGACTCGCGCATCCGCGGATAGTCGTAGTCGTGGCGGCGCAGGAGGGCGCAGCGCGCCAGCTCCAGGTACTTCACGTAGTGGCCGTGCCAGACGATCTCCATCATGTCGAGGTCGTGGAACGGCGGCTCGATTTCGATTTCGCAGCTCAGGTCAGGCTTCATGCAACCTCCACTCGCGGCGGCGGAGCGCCGTCAGCAGGCCCTGCAGCTCGCCATCCAGGGCCCGGTCCTCCACCAGCAGGGGGATGCGCGCCTCCAGGTCCGCGTGCATGGCCGCGAGCGCGGGGCCCGGCTTCACCTCCGCGTCCACGCGCTGCCGCAGGGTGACGCCCTGGCGCGCCGCGATGAGCATGGCCGCCACCACCTGCTCCGTCAGCTCCAGCACGCGCAGGCAGTCGCGCGCGGCGATGGTGCCCATGCTGACCTTGTCCTGGTTGTGGCACTCCGTGGAGCGGGAGAAGACGGACGCGGGCATCGTCTGCTTGAGCGCCTCCGCCGTCCACGCTGAGACGCTGATCTGCACCGCCTTGAGGCCGTGGTTGATGGCCGCCCTGGGGCCCGTGCAGGCGGAGAGGTTGGCGGGCAACCCGTGGTTGAAGCGGGGGTCCACCAGCAGCGCGAGCTGCCGGTCCAGCAGGTCCGCCACGTTGGCCACCGCCGTCTTCAGGCCGTCCATGGCGAAGGCGATGTGGCCGCCGTAGAAGTGGCCGCCGTGCAGCACGCGCTCGCCGTCGGGGTCGATGAGCGGGTTGTCGTTGGCGCTGTTCAGCTCGTTCTCGATGAGCGTGCGGAAGAAGGGCAGCGCGTCCTCCAGCACGCCGATGACGTGCGGCGCGCACCGCAGCGAATACCGGTCTTGAAGCCGCTGCTCGTTGCGGGACGGCCGGTCCGTGACCAGGTCCGCGCGCAGCCGGGCCGCCACGCGCTGCTGGCCCGCGTGCGGCTTGGCGGAGAAGAGCGTCTCATCGAAGTGGTGCGTATTGCCGGCGCTCGCCAGCACGTTGAACGCGGTCAGCCGCGTGGCCAGCCGGGACAGGTACTCCGCCCGCTCCCACGCCAGACACGCCAGGGCGGTCATCACGGCGGTGCCGTTCATGATGGCCAGCCCCTCCTTCGGCCGCAGCTTCAGGGCAGGGACGCCCAGCGACGCCAGCACCTGCGCCGCGGGCTTCCGCTCGCCCTGGTACCAGACGTCGCGCTCGCCGCAGAGCACCGCCGCCACGTAGGACAGGGGCGTCAAATCACCGCTCGCGCCCACGGAGCCCTCGGCCGGAATCAGGGGCAGCACGTCGTGCTGGAGCAGCAGCTCCAACTGGGAGAGCAGCCCCTCGCCCACGCCGGAGAAGCCCTGGCACAGCGAGGCGAGCCGCGTGGCCAGCACCGCGCGCGTCTCCTCGGGCGTGAGGAACCGGCCCGCGCCGATGCCGTGGTACGTGTAGAGGTGGTGCGGCAGCTCCGCGACGAGCGCGGGCGGGATGGACACCGTCACGGAGTCGCCGTAGCCGGTGGTGACGCCGTAGATGACGCCGTCCTCCGCCAGCAGCCGGTCCAGGAACGCGGCGCCCTTCGCGATGCGCTGGCGGAAGGCGGGGGCGGTCCCCAGCGCGGCCGGGCGTTCACGGCGCGCCAGCGCGCCCACGTCCTCCAGGGTCAGCCGCCCGCCGTCGAAGCGCACCGGCAGGTCAGTGGGTAGGGGGCTTCGCGGAGACATTCACCTGATCCCAGAAGGGAAAGAAGTTGAACCAGTCGTAGGGCGCGCGCTGGAGGAGCGCGGTGACCCGGGCGGCGTAGTGGCGTGCGCAGTCGGTGAGCGCGGCCTCGCGCTGGCCCCGGGGCAGGACGACGCGCTCGGAGAGGCACTCGAAGTGGATGGTGTAGCCGTCGCCTTCATGGATGCAGCCCAGCAGGTAGAGCGGACACTTGAGCAGCGCCGCCAGAACGTAGGGCCCCACGGGGAAGGGCGCGGGGTGGCCCAGGAAGTCGACGCGCACGGTCTGGCTGGCATTCACGGGAATGCGATCGCCCGCGATGACGACGAACTCGCCGGCCTCCACGCGCTCGTTCAACGCGACGGCGGTGGCCGGGCCCATGTCGGTGACCTCCATCAGGCGGAAGTCGCTCTCCGGGTTGAGCCGCTTGAGCAGGCGGTTGAACTGCTCCGCGTGCAGCGTGTGGACCAGGATGTTGAGCTTCACCTCGCCCCTGCGCTCCGCCATGGTGCGGCACAGCTCCAGGCAGCCCATGTGCGCGGTGACGATGACGCCGCCCCGGCCCGCCTTCGCCGCCTGGTAGAACTCCTCGCGGCCCTCGGTGCGCACGTTCTCGAAGCGGTAGCGCCCGCTGACCGCCAGCAGCTTGTCCAGCATCGTCTCCGCGAAGCTCAGCGTGTGGCGGACGCTGTCGCGCCAGTGGGGCTTGTGGCCCAGCGCGCCCGTCGCGGCCTCCACCCGCTCCAGGTACTGGCGCGAGGACTGGCGCAGCAGGGGCCGGCCCAGCCAGTGCGCCAGCACCACCGGGTACAGGCAGAGCCGGAACGGCCAGCGGCCCAGCAGCCGGTGGATCCAGTACAGCAGCCAGATGCCGGCGACGAAGGTCGTCTCCCCCATCTCCGCCCAATGGCGGGGCTTCATCGCGCCACCTTGCGCCACAGCAGCAGGGGCAGGCGCGCCAGCATCCCGAAGAAGAGCCGGGCGTGCATGCCGGAGATGCGCACGTTGTCCCAGAGCACGTCGAAGTGGGAGATGCCGTCGGTGGGGTAGCGCACGTGCGTGGGCTGGTTGAGGATGCGCATGCCGCGCCAGAACAGGCGCACCAGCACCTCCACGTCGAAGTCCATCCGCTTGCCGATGCGCACCGAGTCGATGAGCGCCACGGTGGGCGCCAGCGGGTAGACGCGGAAGCCGCACATCGAATCGCGGATGGCGAACGACAGCGTGTTGATCCACACCCAGACGTGCGTGGCGTAGCGGCCGTACAGCCGGCCCTTGGGCACGGACTCGTCGTAGACGGGCGTGCCGCACACCATCGTGTCGGGGTGCTGCTGCGCCAGCGCGAGGAAGCGGGGGATGTCGCGGGCGTCGTGCTGGCCGTCCGCGTCGATCTGCAACGCGTGGCTGTAGCCGCGCGCCCGGGCCGCGCGCAGGCCCGCCATCATCGCGCCGCCCTTGCCTTCGTTCCGGGGCAGGCGGACCACCTCCACGCCGCCGCTGTCGTCGCGCGCCAGCCCGTCCAGCACCGCCGCGCAGCCGGGCTCGCTGCCGTCGTCCACCAGCACGCAGGGCAGCCCGTGGGCGCGCACCGCGTGCACCACCGCGCCCACGGCCTCGCCGTGGTTGTAGACGGGAATCACCGCGCAGACCTTCATCCCACCCCTCCACCCAGCACGATGCGACCGCTGGCGTGCGCGCCCGCGTCCGACGTCAGCTTGAAGCCCAGCCGTCCGGACTCCGCCGCCCAGGTGAGCTCCAGCGTCAGGTGCGTGCCGGGCGGAATCACCTGCTGGAACTTCAGCGTCTCCAGCCGCAGGAAGTCCGGCGGCAGGGCGAAGTGCTCGCGGCCCAGCAGGAGCGCCCAGTCCACCTGGACGACGCCGGGCAGGATGGGCGTGCCGGGGAAGTGCCCCTCGAAGTAGGGCGAGCCCTCCTGGGCCTCCAGCGACAGGAGCACGCGGTCCGGGGCGCGCTCCAGCACGCGGAACGAGGGGCGCCTCGGGTCGAAGAGGGCGGCGAGCGCCGCTTCGGTGGATTTGCCCTGGGGGTTGACCGGCATGGCCTCCAGATACCGGAACCGGCGCGGCAAGGCACTGGACTCGAAATGCGGGGCCAGTTTCTCGCGCAGCGCCTGGTTCAGGGAGCGTCTGCCCCCCGCCTCCTGGAGCCGCCAGCCCGCCGCGTCCGGCACCGCCACCACCGCGAGCGTCACCCGGTGCCCGTCCGCCAGGGGCAGCACGCGCGCCTCGTGCACGAGCCCGCTGTCCACCAGCGCCCGCTCCATGGCGCTCAGGGACACGCGCTTCTCCTCCAGCTTGAGCAGCCGGTCGCGCCGGCCCAGCAGCTCGAAGCCGCCGGGCACGGGCCGCGCCCGGTCCTCTGTCGTGAACCACGCGCCCTCGGGCAGGTCCAGGTGCGGCGAGCGGACGGCCAGGACGTCGTCGGCGCCAGGGCCAGGGTCGGCGCCGGTGCGCACCTGCACGCCGGGCATCACCCGCCACGCCGCGGCGTCATCGGTGTCCCGCCTCCGCCACGCGACGCCGCCCGTCTCCGAGCTGCCGTAGACCTCCACCGGCGCCCGTCCCAGCAGGTCCCGGCAAGCCTGGAGCGCTTCGGGGCCGAGCGGCCCTCCCGACGAGAACAGCCCGCGCAGGTGGCCGCGCGCCGACGCCCAGTCGAGCGACGGGGGCAGCCGCTTCAGGTGCGCGGGGCTGGCCACCAGCAGCGCGGGGCCCGGGCGCAGCGCGGCCACGACGTCCTCCGGGTAGGGCAGCGCGTGCGCGTCGAAGGGCCGGCCTGACGCCAGCGGCCACAGCACCCGGAACAACAGGCCGTAGATGTGCTGGTGCGACACGGTGGCCAGGACGGGCACGTCCCCGGCCTCCGCGTCGAACAGGGCCCCCAACGTCACGACTTCGCGGGAGAGCTGCGACAGGCGCTTGGGGATGGCCGTGGGCTCGCCGCTGGAGCCGGACGTGTAGACGACCAGCGCGGCCAGCTCCGGCGCCAGCGAGTAGAACGCCCCGTCCGCGTCCGGGAGCGGCGCAATCGCCGTCACGCCCGCGGGGGCCCGTCCCGCGAAGCCCTCCACCTGGGCGCGCAGCGCGTCCAGCGTGGCGGGCCGCGCGTCGGCGGGGAGATAGATGCACACGCCCGCATGCCAGGCGCCCAGGAGCGCGGCGGCGAACTCGAAGGTGTCCTCCAGGAAGAGCGCGTGCCGCGTCCCCCCGTGCGCCGCGAAGGCCGCGCGCCAGCCCGCGACCCGGGCCCGGAGCGCGGCGAAGTCCAGCACCTGTCCCTCGCGGTGGGCCACGGGGTACCCGGCGGGACGGCCGTGGACGAGCAGGTGTTCGAGCGCGAGCGGCTCACCCATGGGCGTGCCGTGCGCGCACCCGCTGCCGCACCACCCATTCGCCGGCGAAGAGCAGCCCCATGAGGCCGTAGGCGATGAGGCCGTTGTAGAGCGCCCAGGTGGCGTCGCTCGCCCAGAGCGCGGTGGTGAGCGCGAGGCCGCCGTTGAGCACGAAGAAGCCGCACCACATCTGCGTTACCTTGCGCGTGTAGACGACGCCGGACGGGGGCAGGTCCTTCTCCCGCAGCCGCGCCAGCCGCTCAATGACGCTGGGGGGATAGGCGAGGCTGGTGGCGAAGACGGTGAGCAGCACGCCGTTCACCAGCACCGGGTAGAGCTTCAGGGGCAGCGCGTGGTTGCCCAGCATGCTGGAGGCCGCGAGCACCAGCGCCCCGACGGCGGCGGCGAGCCACATCTTCTCGCGGGTGGCCACCGCGCGCACCACCGCCATGCCCGCCAGGGGGAGCGCCATCCAGCGGGGCTCGAAGTGGCCCAGGCCCAGATAGACGAGTGGCGGATACGCGAGGCTCAAGAGCCCCAACAGCACCGGACGCAGGCGCTTCACGCCGCGGCGGAGTCGCTGCCGAGCAGGCCGTGCAGCGCGTCCACCACGTCCTGCAGCGTGCGCACCGAACGGAACACCTCCGGCGGAACGCGCTGGCCCGCCACGGGCTTCAGGCGCACCAGCAGGTCGATGGCGTCGATGCTGTCGATGTCCAGGTCATCATGCAGCCGCGCCTCCGGGATGATGCGCGACGGTTCGATGTCGAAGGTTTCCTGGAGGATGGCGCTGAGGCGCTCGAACAACTCGGGCTTGGTCATGGGGTGGGTGGCTCCGCGCTGGGGGTTCAGGAATCAGGATTTGGTGCGGTGGGTGCTGACGAAGTCCGCGAGCGCCCGCACGCTGGCGAAGTGGCGGCGGTTCTCCTTGGAGTCGCTCGCCAGCACGACGCCGTAGGACCGCTGCAACGCGAGTCCCAGCTCCAGGGCGTCGATGGAGTCCAGCCCCAGGCCTTCGACGAACAACGGCGCGGCCGGATCGATGTCGTCCGGTTTGAGGTCTTCGAGGTTCAGCGTCTCGATGACCAGACGCTTGATTTCGTGCTCAAGCTCCAGCATGGCCCTGGCTCTCCCGGGAGAAATGGTCGTGAAGGCGTGTGGTGAGGTGGCGCGCGGCCTTCGCCGCGTCGCCCGCATCCGCGTCCCTGGCGGAGACGGGGATGTCATCCTCCACGCGGATGATGAAGTGCATGGGCTTCGGCGGCACCTTCCACCAGGGCGTGCCCTTGGTGAGGCCCAGCGGCGCGACGCGGATGGTGACGGGCGTGATGTCGCAGGGGCCGCGCACCGCGATGTTGGCGGCGCCGCGCTGCAACTGCATGGGCCCGTGCACGGGCGTGCGCGTGCCCTCCGGGAAGATGATGAGGTTGTTGCCGGCCTTCACGGACGCGATGCAGTCCTGGATGAGCCCGGGCCCGGAGTCGTTGCACAGGTAGCGCGTCGCCCGGATGGGGCCGCGCATGAACGGGTTGTTCGCCAGGCTCGCCTTCACCACGCAGTCCGCGTTGGGCACCAGCGAGATGAGGAACACCACGTCGATGAGCGTCGGGTGGTTGGCCAGGATGAGCAGCCCGGAGCGCGACAGCTTCTCCACCCCTTCCAGCTCGTAGCGCAGCACGCCCAGGAACCGCATGTAGCCGACGAAGAAGCGGAAGGAGTGGTGCACCGCCAGCCGCGCCAGCCGCGTCTGCCGGGCCGGCTCGCGAACGAAGAGCTGGAGCAGCGGGAAGTAGATCAGGCGCAGCGCCAGCCCCCCCAGCCCGAACGTGGCGAAGGACAGGCCGGTGGCGAAGATGCGCCAGAGCCGGTCGAGCTTCTCAAGCATGGCGTTCCCACCGCCAGCTCCGGGCGCCGCCCACCGGGTGCTCCCACCGCCGCGCGCCGGAGACCAGGAAGCGCAGCGCGCGCAGGTCCTCTGGCAGCGACTCCGGCTCCTGTGACGGCGCGTCCAGGGTCCCGGCGTGGCAGCCCAGGTGGATGGAGTCCGGGCCCGTGGCGGCCGTCAGCAGGCACGCCCAGGCGCGCGGGAACTTCCACTCCGCGGCCGGGGAGAAGTGCTGCCAGGGGGCTGGCACCGGCTCGTCGTAGATGACGACCATGACGCGGGGCGCGCCGTCCGCCAGCAGGCCCCCCGCTTCCGTGAAGGCGGCCTCCACCGTCTCCTCGCCCGCGGCGATGGCGCCATAGGCGGAAGTGTCCCCCCGCGCGATGGAGTAGAGCGCGCCAATGGCGTTGTGCACCGACAGGCTGAACGACGTGGGCGACAGCGGCTCCGAGCGCGCCA
This sequence comes from Corallococcus sp. BB11-1, assembly GCF_026626625.1. NCBI lineage: Bacteria > Pseudomonadati > Myxococcota > Myxococcia > Myxococcales > Myxococcaceae > Corallococcus > Corallococcus sp. BB11-1. The sequence continues at coordinate 526,067 of NZ_JAPNJY010000035.1, forward strand.
GCTGCGTGAGCAGCTCCAGCGAGCGGCCCAGGTCCCCGTAGCGGGAGGCGAAGAGCACCGGGGCCTCCGGGGCGTCCGCGTGCGCCTGATACGTGGCCTGGAGGGCGATTCGCCCCAGCCGGTCCACCCGGCGGCGCATCATCGCGGGCATCTCCGTGAGCGCGGGCGTGCCTTCGGCAGGGAGGGGGTGGGGCTTCGCGAGCCAGGTGTCCCAAGCGGCCGGCTCAACGAGGCCAGGGGCCCATGCGGCCCAGCGCTGAACGGTGAATCCCATCATGACGGAGAGGCCCCAAGCGCTCCCAAAGGCAACCCTTACCAAAGCATCCACAGGGAGACAATTGCAGCCCCCAGACGGGCCAGCAGGGGAGCAGGGGGTTGCTTCGCTTTGTGCCCCCACGTCCTTGCAAGCCACCACTTTTGCTGGGGAAACGCGCAATCCGGACTCGGCTTTCAGGAACCAGCAGGTTTGTCCAGGGGGGCCTGCCTCCAGAGCCCCCGCAGGTCGAAAAGACCCCCACGGGTGATTCGGAGCCACCGTGGGCGCCGGGTCGCGTGCGTGCGTTGCCGACGTCGCGGAGGCCCTGCGTATTCACCGTCCCCGCGCGGCCATGCCGGAGCCCCGGCCGGAAGCGCTAAGGTTTTTCTGTTCTTGCTCTGAATCCAGGTTCATGGACGGGAGAGGCGCTCAAGACATGGGACGCATGACGACGTGGAAGCGGGCGGTGGTGGTGCAGGCGGTGTGGCTGTTGGGAGGTACGGGCACCGCGGGCGCGGTGACGCCGACGAACGTGACGAAGGTGGCGCGGGTGACGGGGGCGACGCCCGCGGGGGAGCTGCTGCCCAACCCGAACCAGACGCACACGAACTATGAGGTGTACGGCACGGACCTGGGCATCGTCTGGGACAAGGGCGGCGGGGAGGTGTTCGTCCTGTTCGGGGACACCTTCGGCGTGGGCTGGTGTGGCGACGGCGGGTGCGGGGGAGGGTGGCGCAGCAACGTGCTGGCGCGCTCGGCGGACGCCACGCTGTCCAACGGACTCACCTTCACCGCGATGGTGCAGGACCGCACGAGGCACGCGAAGGAGATCCTCCCGTCGAAGAAGGTGAACAACGACGAGATGACCGTCATCCCCACCGCGGGCGTCACCGTGGGGTCGCGGCACTACATCCACTACATGTCCGTGCACCACTGGGGTGACCCGGGGCAGTGGTTCACGAACCACGCGGGCATCGCGTACTCGGACGACAACGGCCAGAACTGGGTGAAGCACCCGTCGGCCCGCTGGGCGAACAACGCGGCCTGGACGAACCCCTTCCAGATGGCGGCGATGGTGAAGAACGGCGGGTTCGTCTACCTGTTCACCACGCCCAACGGCCGCTTCGGCAACGTGCACCTGGCGCGCGCTCCGGAGGGCGCGCTGCTGGACATCAACGCGTACCGCTACTGGGACGGCAACGGCTGGTCCACGTCGCAGGCGGCGGCGCGGCCCGTGGCGGTCGGCGTCGCGGGAGAGCTGTCCGTCGTCTACAACGCGGCGCTGGGCCGCTTCCTGATGACGTACCTCAACGAGCACCGTCAGGCCGTCGTCCTGCGCGACGCGGGCACGCCGACGGGGCCCTGGAGCGGGGAGAAGGTGCTGGCCACCGGCGCTGCCTTCCCCGGCATCTACAACGCGTTCATCCACCCGTGGGGCCAGAGCGCCACGGAGCTGTACTTCATCTCCTCGCAGTGGACGCCCTACAACACGTTCCTGCTGCGCGCGTCGCTCGCCGCCGACACGCAAGGGGACAACCTGCTGTCGGAGCCGGGCTTCGAGACGCAGGCCGCGACGCCGACGATGGCGCCCTGGTACCTCGCGGGCGGAGGCGGCATCGACCGCGCGCAGGGGCAGGCGCGCACCGGACAGGACAACGGCTTCGTGCGCGGCGGCAGCGGCTGGAACGCGCTCAAGCAGAACGTCGTCGTGCAGCCCCACACGGACTACACGCTCAAGGGGTGGCTGCGGACGTCCTCCAACAACGCGGCGGGCTACTTCGGTGCGCGCGCGGCGGGCAACGGCCCCGTCCTGGGCGAGGCGCCCTTCGGCGCGCTGGCGGCGTGGACCGAGCGCACCGTCACCTTCAACTCCGGCGCGAACACCGTGGTGGAGGTCTACGGCGGCGTCTGGGCGGACGCGGCCGACACCTGGGCGCAGCTGGATGACGTGAGCCTCACGCGGGGCGCGAACCTCGTCGCGCAAGGCGGCTTCGAACAGCAGCCCTCCGGCACGGCCACCTCCCCCTGGTACACGCTGGGCAAGGCGGGCATCGACCGGGGGCTGGGCTTCGCGCGCACGGGCGCGAACAACGCGTGGGTGCGCAACAACACGGGCTGGAACGCCATCAAGCAGGAGGTCGCGGTGACGCCCCACACCCGCTACACGCTGACGGGCTGGGTGAAGACGTCCGCCAACCAGGACGACGGCTACTTCGGCGCGCGCGGGCTCAACAATGGCCCCATCCTCAACGAGGCGCACCTCACCCAGGCCCTGGGCAACTACACGCTCCAGAGCGTCTCGTTCGACTCCGGCCCGAACCACGCCGTGGAGGTGTACGCCGGGACGTGGGCGAACACGGGCGACACCTGGCTCCAGGTGGACGACGTGGCGGTGACGCGAAACTAGCGCTGCGGCTCCGGGCCCCGGGCGGCCAACGTGCCGCTCAGGGCTCGGCGGGGAACAGCGCGCGCAGGTCCTTGAGCGTGCGGGGACTGGCGCCCCGGGGGCCGGTGACCCAGATGATCTCCGGCTCCAGCGCCAGCTCGCGCCAGGCCACCGCGCCGCCGTCGGGCAGCAGCACCTCGCCGTCCAGGCGCACCACCGAGTGGCGCCGCGACACCGCCTCCAGGCCGAACAGCAGCCGCTCCACGTCGCTCCAGCGCGCGGGGGCGAACAGCAGATCCACGTCCGACAGTGGCCGCAGGAAGGGCACGCCCGAGCGCAGCTGCCACGCCAGCGAGCCGAACACCGCCACCGTGAGGTCCAACACGGTGCCCAGCGCGAGGACGTCCTCCAGCGCGGGCTGCCACGCGGCGGGCGCGGAGGCGCGGGCCTCGCCCACGGTGGGCGGCGGCAACACGCGCACCACGGCCGGCAGGGCCACGTGCACCGCCAGGTGACGGCGGTCGGGCAGGGTGAGCCCCAGGCGCAGCTCGTCGTCCTGGTCCGGCATGTCCTGGCGGGCGACCGTGAGGGGCCGGCCCTGGTCGCTCCACGCCTTCACCTGCCGGAGGACGTCCGGGTTCAGCGGTGAGCGCAGGTGCTCCGCCCAGTCGGCGCCCAGGTACACCCAGTCGTGCCGTACCGGACGCTTACCCGGCATCAATGACGGACCCCTCTGCCCGGGCGGAACCCGGGCGCCCTCGCCGGGAGGCTCGCGGACGCGGAAGGAGGGGCGGAGCAACGGAGGCCATCACCACCCGATTCATTACCCGGATTCACGCCCCGGGTGGGGCCCAACCTGCACGCGGCGGCGCGACAGCCGTCCGGCCGTCCTCTGTCCAGCACCTCTCCCCGGAAATCCGGGTGGGAGGCCCTGTGTGAGGAGGCGCCTCGCGGGAGGCGGAGCGCTCCCGTGCCCGGCGTGTAGAACCGGAAACGCGGGGCTAACGGGGCGGGTGGAGCGCGGGGCGCACGGCGCCCACGTGCTGCCGGCGCATGTCGATGAGGATGTCGTAGTTGCGCGGCTCGGGGGCGACCGGGCCGGCGGCGAAGCGGTAGAGGCCTCCGACGTCCGGCTCCCGGGGGAAGCGCTCCTTCACGAGCGCCTTGAGCATCTCCTTGGCCACCCACTCCGCGTCCACGGAGACGGAGCCGAACTCGTCCAGGTAGTGGAAGGGCGCGGTGGAGTCCGCCTGCTTCGCGGTGAGCACGAAGACGCGCGGCCTCTGGGCCGGGACGACGAGGCTCGCGCCTTGCTCCATCAGCGCCAGCTCCCGCCCCTGGGGCAGGGCGAACAGCTCCAGGGACTGCTCGTGCGCGAGGAGCGCGCTGAAGGCCACGAACCCGCTGAGCAGCAGCGTGGCCGCGCGCGGCCCGTACCGGGGCCAGACGGTGCCCAGGTTCACCAGCGACGCGGCGAAGAAGACGGCCCACACGCCGGTGAGCGCGTTGAGCGTGCGGTAGGTGGGCCAGCGCTCGCCAGCGAGGAAGCCCGCCGAGTACGCCGCCGCCGACAGCGTTACCAGCGCCAGCAGCCAGCGCCCCACCCCGGTGAGCCCCGAGCGGCGGCCCTCCACGCCCACGCCCACGCCCAGCAGCGTCAACGTCAGCGCCACCATGCCCCAGTAGCCGTCCATGTCGCCGGGGGCCTCATTGAGCGCGGACAGGGCGAGCGCGTTGGGGAACACGTGCGTGAGCGCCCAGAGGGTCTTGTCCACCCAGTGCTTCTCGAAGGAGAAGCGGGGGGACGCCGTGAAGAGGCCCGTGGCGAACGTCACGCGGGTGATGGCGTAGGCGACCACCAGCCCCACGCCCATCACGACCAGGTGCTTCGCCATCCAGCGCACGGTGTCCTTCAGCGACGCGTCCTTCCGCACCACCACCGCCGCCGCCAGCAGCACCGCGTAGAACAGCCCGCTCACCTGGTAGATGAGCGTCGCGGTGGCCATGGCCCCCACCGCCGCCAGCATCCAGCCCGGCCCCCGCGACGCCCCCTCGTGTTCGTGGCCGATGGCGCGGCGGGCGCACGCGAAGGACACAAGCCCCAGCACCAACGCCACCGCCTGCGGCCAGCAGATGCTCCAGTTGGCGATGACCTGCGCGGACGGCGTCAGCGTCAGGAACGCCGCGAGCAGGGCCGCGGAGCCCGTCCTCCAGCCCTCCTTGCGCAACAGCAGGAAGACCGCCGCCGCCAGCGCGCCCAGCCCGGCCACGCCCAGGAGGCGCAGCCCCATCAACCCGTCGATGCCGCCCGCCGCCTTCGCGGACAGCTCCAGGAGCCAGCCGTACAAGGGGCGGCCCTGCGAGGCGCAGAAGCGGAGGATCTTCCCCGGCTCCTCGCGCGCCTCCCTCAGGATGGCGTAGTCGTCACGCAGGCCGTAGCGGTGGACGACCGCGCTCGAATAGATGAGCCAGGGGAGCAGGAACAGCATCACCACCGTGCCGGGAACCACCAGCGCACGGGGCGTGGGACGCATCATCAACGGAAAGGCCATCGCGGTTGACGCACTGTAGCAGGGCCCTCCCCACGACTCCCGGAGGAACCGGGACACGGCAGCGTTCCAGCGCCACTGAGAAGCGCGGTGTTCCAAGGACTTTCATGCGGCGGTGTCCGGGTTCGCGGAGGCTTCTGCGAACTCCGGTCCCCTGGGCTCGCGCAGCACGGTGAGCACGGGGCGCGCTTCGGTCAGGGAGGGCGTGAAGAGCGAGGGCTGGTCGGGATCCGCGAACACGGTGGCGAAGTCCTCCGCCGTGAGGCCTCGCGCGAGCCGCGCCGCGAAGGAGTCCTTGAGCAGGCGCACGTAGTATTCGACGTCGTAGTCGCGCGGGTCGTCGCCGGCAGGGGAGCCGACCGCGAGCCGGGCCGCGGGTTCGCCCTCCTCCGCGTCCGGCTCCACGAGCAGGCCCGCGCGGCCTCCGGTGGCGCGGTAGATGCGCACGCGCTCGCCCACGGCCCAGCGGTCGCGGCCATTGGTGAGCAGCGCTTCGTAGGACAGCTCACGTCGCTGCTTGCGCGTGGCCAGGTACTGCGCGGGCGACTTCGTCAGCCGCACCTGGGCCGTCACCTCGAAGGTGGGCACCAGCCGCCGCCGCAGCGCCATCACCGCGTCCACCCAGGTGTCCCGCACGGCGCGCACGTCCCCGGCCAGCAGGCCCTGGATGGCGCGGCGCAGGAAGTGCTCGCCATAGGGCTCCGCGCGGCTGGAGCGGAACGCCACGCCGCGCAGGAGCAGCGGCCCCGCGTAGGGGCGCAGCGCGTAGTTCTTCGGCTCGTGCGACAGCATGGAGGCGTAGCGCCCGTCGAACTCCAGCCGCACGCGGGGCGGCAGCAGGGCCGCGACCTCCGACACCACGCGGCGCTCGTCGGCCTCCGTCCACGCCTCCGGCACCGCGAAGTAGACGCCGTCCGTGTCCGCCTCCAGCAGCGTCACGCCCCGGCCCGCCAGCTCCCGGCACAGCAGGCCCAGCACCTCGCGTCCGTGCCGCGTCACCTCGTTGGCGGCGTGCACGTCGGAGAAGCGCGTGAGGCCCACCGCGCCCAGGTAGCCGTAGGCGGAGTTGATGACGATCTTCATCGCCGCGGAGAGCGCCTCGTGCGTGTGGCGCTCCGGCGAGCCGGGCGGGGCCAGCTTCGCCTTCGCCTTGGCGTCCAGCCGCTGATCCACCAGCCGGTCCACCAGCGCGAGCAGCACGTTCAGCCGGTCGCGCTTCGGTCCAATCCGGTACTGGCGCATGAGCGACGGGTAGAGGCTGGCCACGTCCGCCTTCACCACGTGGTGCGCGACGCCGGTGGCGAACAGGTGCAGCGCCGCGCCGCTGTGGGACGTGCCGTCGCCGGACTCGTGCGCCGGGAGCGCCGCGCCCTCGCGCAGGTAGGCGCGCACCAGCAGCGGATCCAGCACGCCGGTGGCCGGGCCCGCGTCCGCCAGCCGCTCGTACCGCCGGGGCGCCATGCGCGCGAGCGCGAACGCCGCGCCACCCAGCAGGTGCGCGAGCCCCGCGGCCTCCGTCACGTCGTCGCGCGCGTAGCGGCGCACCCGCTCCGGATCCTTGCCGAACACCTCGTACACGCGCGCGCCGGGGATGAGCTCGCGCTCGGGCCCGGACAGCCCCAGGTGCCGTGCCACCGCCTTGAGGCCGTGGCCGGGCAGGTCGCGCGCGGAGAAGTCGTGCCGGCGCACGGCGTCCAGCGTGTCGATGAATTCGCGCCCCGGGACGGTGTAGCGCGCGCGGCGCATGGCGTCCGCCTCGCGGCCTCCGGGCCCATGTCCCAGCGCGGCGCCCCGGGCGGAGGGCCGGTGGCGCAGGCCCGGCAGCCCCGCGCGGCCCAGCGCCAGCGGCACGTTCAGTTGCTTCGCGCGCTGGTCCAGGAACGGCAGGTCGAAGCCGTGCAGGTTGTGGTTCTCCACCACGTCCGGGTCCGCCTCCCGGATGCGCGCGACCAGCCGGCGCAGCAGGTCCGCCTCCCCCGCGTCGCCGTCCTGCGTCACCTCCAGCGTCTCCGCGCGGCCTTCGGGGTCCCTCAGCGCGACGAGGAAGATGCGGTCCTTCGTGGGATTGAGGCCGGTGGTCTCCAGGTCGAACTGGAGGCGGCGCAGGTCATCGAAGACGAGGTCGCGGAAGTACGTGCGCCCGGTGGCGACCAGGTATTGCTCCTCCGGGGGCAGCACCAGCACCGCGTGGGGGCCCAGGTCCCGCAGGTGCCCCACGCGCTGGCCCAGCCGCGACGACGCGCCCCGGAGCACCGCGGCCCCCAGCGCCCGGCCGTCGTCCGCGCTCACCTGATAGCGCAGCGCCCCTGGTCCCTCCAGTTCGCGGAACGTCACCGCGCCCGCCGGGGCCCGCGCCCCTTCCGGCTGGAGCGCCGGGCCCAGGTGCTCCAGGTCCTGGAGCGACGCGAGCAGCAGCCAGGGCCGGTAGCGCGCGTCCTCGCGAAGCCTCACGGAGGTGCCCGGCTGGCGCTTCCACACGAAGGCGCGCCCGTCCGGCTCCGCCCACACCGACACGATGCCCGGCGTGGGGTCCCAGCCCCACAACCACGCGTCCTCCTTCGGATGGGCCGGGGGCGGTGGGGCCATGGGGACGGGGTCGGGTCGCGGCGGGATGCGCGCGGCGCTCCCGGTGCTCATAGGCGCGCCGGTGCCGGGTTCGCAAGGGCGGGTGGCGCAAGGCGCGACGGCGCTGTCGAAGGGGCTTCGCATCACGGAGGCTCGGCCCGCAGCTTGAGGCCCCCGGCTGACAGCGGTATGTCAGGATACCCGGACCATGCAGCGCACCGAGCGACTCTTCGCCCTCGCCGAGTACCTGAGGGGCCGCCGCACCGGCGTCACCGCGGAGGTGCTGGCGGAGCGCTTCGGCGTGACGGTGCGGACCATCTACCGCGACCTGGACACGCTGCGCGCCGCGTCCCTGCCAGTGGGGGCGGAGCGGGGCCGGGGCGGGGGCTATGCGCTGGACCGCAGCTACAGCCTGCCGCCGGTGAACTTCACCGCGCGCGAGGCGGCGCTCATCGTGGCGCTGGGCCGCTTCGCCATCGACATGCGGCTGTTGCCCTTCACGGGGACGCTGGAGTCGGCGCTCGACAAGGTGCGCTCGGCCCTGTCCACGTCCGCGCAGCGGGAGCTGCTGGAGCGGCTGCGGGAGCTGACGTTCCTGGGCGTGCCGTCGCTGCCCACGCGCAAGCCCGTGCGCGAGGCGCTGGAGCGCGCGTGGTTCGAACGCCAGCCGCTGCGCATCACCTACGTGGACGGCAACTACCTGGAGACGGTGCGCGAGGTGCGCATCGAGTCCGTGGTGATGGACCGGCACGAGACGCGGCTGGACGCGGTGGACCTCGCGTCCGGCGAACGGCGCCACTTCCGGTTGGACCGCATCACCCGCGCGGAGGCCCTGGGGTGAGGCCGCGAGCCCCGGCTTCGGGGCCGGGCCCGCCGCGGACACGCCTCAGCCGCGCGAGGGGAAGATGCCTTCCATCGCGATGATGAAGTTCACGCAGGTGTACGGGTTCATGATGGGCACTGGCTGGCTGCCGCCAGCGATGCCCACGGCCTGGGGCCCCATCACCGTATTGGGCGTCGTGTTGTAGGGGGTCGGCGTGCTGCCGGGAGGATAGGCGGCGAGGTACGCGCCCTCCGGGCTCTCCGCGTTGCCCTCCTGCATGTTGGCCATCAGCGGGTGGGTGTGCGCGGGCATCTGCGTCGAGATGAGGGTCACGGCCTGCGTGCCGGCGGCCTCGCCCAGGGTGTGCGGTGCCAGGCCGGGGCCCTGGCCGGGCTGCATGGGGAAGCGGCCGCGCAGGTCCGGCAGCGCGAACGTCGTCGTGCCATTGCCGCCGTAGGTCGTGCCCAGGATGGCGAAGAGGGCCTGGTTCTGCGCGATGGGCAGCAGCGCGCCGTTGCAGAGCGCCCAGCCGCGAGGCGCGAAGTCGCCTCCGAACATGATGATTTGACCGAGGTACGGTTCAGACATGGTTCCCCCTGGGTGGGTGTTGGGCGTCGAACAGAACATGCCTCGACTGCCTGAAGAAAGGTCGTGGCGCGTCATTCACGAATCCGACCTGGGGTGTGCGATGCTTCACAGGGCGTGAACGCGTTTCCTCCTACGCTGCACGTCGCCGCACCGCCTGCTGTTGGGGAAGGACCCAATTCATGTCATTTCGATCCTTCGTGCCCCTCCGTGGGGAGTTCTCGGGCTTCCGTGTGTTGTCGCTCTGCGCGACCTTGATGGTGTCCGCTTGCACGGGCCAGACGGGAGATGGGCCCGCCGGCCCCGAGGGTCCTCCGGGAGCGACGGGCCCCGCCGGAGCGATGGGCCCCGCGGGTGAGAAGGGCGAGCCGGGCGAGATCGGTCCGCAGGGCCCGGCGGGTGAGCCGGGTCCCGGCGGAGGGGAGCAAGGACCGCAGGGCGTCCCGGGCCCCACGGGCCCTGCCGGCGCGACGGGAGCGCAGGGGGCGCAGGGGGCCATGGGCCCGATGGGTCCGATGGGGCCCCTCGGTCCGCAGGGCATCGCGGGTCCCACGGGGCCCGCCGGCGCCAAGGGCGACACGGGCGCTGCTGGCGCGAAGGGGGACACGGGCGCTGCTGGCGCGAAGGGGGACAAGGGAGACACGGGCGCGGCGGGTGCCGCCGGTGCGAAGGGTGACACGGGCGCTGCTGGCGCGAAGGGGGACACGGGCGCGGCGGGCGCTGCCGGTGCGAAGGGTGACAAGGGCGACCCGGGTGCGGCCGGTGCGGTCGGCGCGGCGGGGCCCGCTGGAGCGCCGGGTGCCACGGGACCTGCCGGAGCGCCGGGTGCCACGGGGCCGGCCGGAACGCCAGGCGCCGCAGGGCTTCAGGGACCGCAAGGTCCGCAGGGTCCGCAGGGCGCGTCGGGCTCGCAGGGGCTCTATGGCGACGGTTCCGCGGGCGCGTTCAACGTGGGCTCCGGCCAGACGGTGGACCTCACCACCCCCACGGGTGTCTCCCAGCTTCCGGCGGGCTTCAACCTCCAGTTCAGCAGCATCAACATCACGGGCAACCTCATCGTGCCCAGCGGCACGGTGCTGCGCTCCTCGGGTGACATCACCGTGAGCGGGACGGTCACCGTGCGTCCGGGGGCGGAGGACCTGGGCGGCGGTCAGGCTCCCACCGGCGTCGCCCGGACGGCGGCGGGTTCGTACAGCGGTGGCGTGGGGCTCGCGTCGTTCCAGGGCGCCCAGGTGCGGCGGGTCCAGAACACGTCCGGCGGGGCCGGTGCCCGCCTCTACGCGGGCGCGGGCGCGGAGGGTGGTGCTGGTGGTGGCGCGGTGATGCTGGCCGCGCGGGGCAATGTGCGCATCGTCGTCGGTGGCGCCATCAACGCGAACGGGGCCAATGGCGTGAACCCCCAGACGGGGGGCCAGTCCATCGTGGGGACGGGCGGCGGCGGTGGCGGCGTCGTCCTGGTGGCGGCGAAGGGGAACATCACGCTGGGCGGCATCATCCGCGTGCAGGGTGGCAATGGCGCGGATGGTTTCAACGGCAACGCCGGCACGGGTGAGGGCGGTGGCGGTGGCGGTGGCGGTGGCATCGTCCACTTCATCGCTTCCGCGACCCCCAGCGTGACGGGGACCGTGGTGGTGACAGGCGGTGGGGCGGGGGCCAACGCGGCAGCGCAGACGGGGAGCAGCATCCTCACGGCGGGCGGCGGCGGAGGCAGCGGTGGCTCGGGAGGCAATGGCGGTGGCATCATCCCGGGCACGACCACGAACGGGAACGCCAGCGCGGGCACGGGCGGCTACTTCCTCCAGACGGTCGCCCCCGAGCCGGAGTCGCTGCTGGGCCTGTAGTCGATGGGGCCCTGCCCGGAGCCGGCCTTCACCTGGGACCGGTTCCGGAGTCGCCCTCCGGCGCCCGCCAATGCAGCTCCAGGTACGGTGACGCCGGGTCGCTCCCTGGCACGGGCAGGAACCCGTGCCGGGTGTAGAGCCGCAGCGCCGGATTGTCGCGCGTGACGTTCAGCCGCACGGGCACGCGCGCCCGAGCTGCCTCCTCCTGAATCGCGCACAGCAGCCGCGTGCCCAGCCCCTGGCCCCGGTGCGAGGGCAGCAGGGCCATGTCCACCAACAGCGTCTCCGCTTGCGTGCGCACCAGCCACTGGCGGCCCACGGGCGCTCCGTCCACCTCGATGAGGGCGTGGCCTTCCGGGGCGTAGAGGGCGGCGTAGTGACGCGCCTGGGCCTGGTACTGCGTGCGCAGGAAGATCTCCTGCTGCGCCGGGTTCCAGCCCCAGGCGGCCAGTTCCTGGGCACGCGTGCTCGCGTAGAGCGTGAAGAGGAAGCCGTCGTCCCCGGGCGTGACGGGCCGCAAGTGGGGTGTGAAGGGCACGGGAGTCGTCACGGAGCAGGCTCCTCCTCGGGTGCACGCCAGGACATCCGGCGCGCGGGCAGGGGAACCGTATCCCCTCCGGAAGCTGCAAGGCACATCGCGCGCCCTCCATCATGAGCCTTGCAGGTCGCTGACCGCCGGGGTGCCGGGGCTTCGTGGTCCCCGCCTGCATCGGCGGTGGTCGTCCGAACGCGCAACTCCGCCCTCCGGCCCGGCACCACCTCCCCCTTCCGACGGCCTGTGGAGCACTTCGACCCCGCCGGCCACGTCACCTCCGCTCGCCTGTCCGTGGGAGGGCACGCCCGGGACTCCTGGCTGAGCCGTCCCATGCGGTGTCTCAGGCCTTCTTCTTCGCGCGCCGGGTCGCGGGCTTGCGCGAGGTGGAAGGCGTGCCCTTCTTCGCCCTCACGCTGCGGGCCGCCGCCACGGTCCGCGTCTTCTTTCCCCCGGTGCGCTTCGCCGCCACGGCGGTGCGAGTCTTCCTCACGCCGCCGCGCTTCGCCGCCGGACCCGAGCGCTCCTTCGCCGCGTGGTAGCGCTCCAGCAGCCGGGCCCCCTTGTCCGCGAGCTTCTTCGCCCCGGCGGTGTCGCGAGGCACCGGCTCTCCCCATGCACGGGCGGACAATGCCAGTCGCGTGGGTTTGCCCTTCGCATCCACCATGGGGCCCCGAGGGTGGGTGAAGTGACGGCGCAGGAAGCTGCCCTTGCGGCGCATCTTCTCCGGCGTGTCTGCCTTGCCCTTCACGCCCGGCTTGAGGTTCGCGCCTTCCTTGTCATGGAACCAGGCGCGGCCCGCATCGGTCAGTCCGCCCTGGGGGTCCTTCAGCGTCCGGCCGCGGGTGACGCGCTTGCGGACAGGGGAACGGGTCGGCATCGGCTCTCCTCCTCATGAGGCATGGGCCCACGTGGGCTCCACGGGAGAAGAGGTAGGTCTTCCCGACCGCGATGGCACGGCGCCCCCAGGGGCCTCCCTGCCTGCCCCCCTTCCCGGCGGTGTCTGGTTTGGGAAAGAATGGCCGCGCCTCCTCCGGAGCGCGGCCCCGCCCTGGATTCCACCCGCTGTCTGGGCGAACGCGCCCATGGAATGCCAATGACTCCCACGCTGCCGCAGAACGCCCCCGGTGTTGAGCAGGAGAAGCGCAAGCAGCAGCTTGCCCAACTCCAGACGGAGTACGTCTACGACTTCACCACGCGCGTCCAGCCCCTGGGCGTCGCCCAGTCCGTGCCCGCGGGGCAGGGCTTCGCCTTTGTCTGGACCCTGGGCGTGTTGAACCAGGCGCTTGGCATTACGGGAAACCTCATCTCCATGGGCTCGCACCTGTTCGAGTCGGCGGCCTCCCTCGCGAAGAAGCTGGAGGACTTCACCGAGGAGGAGCTCCACCGGGCCGAAAAGGCCTACCTGGAGCTCAAGACCCACCACCTGAACCTCTCGCGACTCTTCGACCAGACCCACGTCATCTCCGCGCCGGCCAGCGCCGTGGCGCTGGCGGGGGTGGCCTCGGGCCAGGGGCTCGCGACGGGAACGGGCCCGTCGCTCGCCATCGACCTGGGCGGCGGCGGTGGCACCCGGACGTCCACCGCCTCCCCGCTGACCCCGCGCGACCAGCCGGCGGCACCCGCCTCGCTGGAGCAGTTCGCGGAGGGGCTCAAGGACTCCCTGGGCCACCTGTCGGAGTTCCTGGGTGACACCGCCTTTGATCTGCTCCTGCGCGTCATCGGTCAGTACGGCCAGGCGAAGAACCTCCAGGGCTACCAGTCGCAGTTCCAACTGCTGCCCATGACCCCGGGGGCGGGCGCCGCGCTGGATGACGTCATGTTCGCGCGCCTGCGGGTCGCGGGTCCCAACCCCGTGGTGCTCCGCCGCCTGTCCAGGCCCGATGCGCGCTTCCCGGTGACGGAGGCGCAGTTCCGCTCGACGATGGGGCCGGACGACAGCCTCGCCGCGGCCATGGGCGAAGGGCGCGTGTACCTGGCGGACTACGCGGTGCTCGAAGGGCTGAAGGGGGGCACCTTCCCGAAGCAGAAGTACGTCTGCGCGCCGCTGGCCCTCTTCGCGGTGCCCCGCGCGGGCGAAGCGGATCGGCTGCTGCGGGCCGTGGCCATCCAGTGCTCCCAGACGCCGGGGCCCTCCACGCCCGTCGTCACGCCCGCGGAGGGGCTGGGCTGGCAGGTCGCCCGGCTCTTCCTCCAGGTGGCGGACGGCACCTGGCACGAGATGATCAGCCACCTGGGGCTCACCCACCTGCTGACGGAGGCCTTCACCCTCGCCACCGCGCGGCAGCTTCCGCCGGAGCACCCGCTCCAGGTCCTGCTGACGCCCCACTTCCAGGGCACGCTCGCCATCAACAACGCGGCGGTGGAGTCGCTCATCGCGCCGGGCGGCTTCGTGGACCGCCTGCTGCCGGGCACCATCGAAGCGTCCGCGTCCCTGGCGGTGCAGGCCGTGGAGGGCCTGCGCTTCAACCAGGAGCTGTTCCCTCGCACCTTCGCCAACCGGGGCGTGGACGATGCGCAGGCGTTCCCGGACTACCCGTACCGGGATGACGGGCTGCTCGTCTGGGCGTCGCTCCATCAATGGGTGTCGGACTACGTGTCGCTCTATTACGGCTCGGACGCGGACGTGTCGGCGGACTACGAGCTCCAGGCGTGGTTGAAGGAGCTGGCCTCGCCCCAGGGCGGCCGGTTGCAGGACATCGGCGAGGGCGGGAGCCTGCGGACCCGCGGCTACCTCGCGGACCTGGTGACGATGATCATCTTCACCGCGAGCGCGCAGCACGCCGCGGTGAACTTCCCCCAGTCCTACGTCATGTCCTTCACGCCGTCCCTGCCGCTGGCGGCCTACGCGCCCCTGCCTGGCGCGCCGCTCGTCGCGGAGCCCGCGAACATCGACGCGCTCCTCGCGTACCTGCCGCCGCTCCAGCAGGCCTTCTCGCAGCAGACGCTGATGACGCTGCTGGGCAGCGTGTACTTCGGCTCGCTCGGGTCCTATGACCGGTACAGCGCAGGGCCCTACTTCCAGGACCCGCGCGTGGCGGTCCCCCTGAAGGACTTCCAGCAGCGGCTCGGGGAGGTGGAGGCGACCATCGCGCGCCGCAACCTGCGCCGCATCCCGTACCGCTCGCTGCTCCCCTCGGAGATTCCGCAGAGCATCAACATCTGATGCATGTCCGCCGCCGGGGGCCTCGTGCCCCCGGGGGCCGCTTCCGCTACTTCGCCTCGCGAACCCCCAGCGAGTCGGCCAGCGCGCGAATCGCCCGGGCATGGCCGTGGAACAGGTCGCCCTCCGGGAACACCTCCACCGTCCGCTGGGGAGGCGCGCCGCGCGCCTCGAAGTCCTCTCCCCGCGCGTCGGTGTAGTGCTCGTTCGACAGGTGGACCGTCCAGCCATTCGGCAGCGGCTTGACGAGCACGTCGGAGAAGCTGCCCCGCGTGCGGGTGCCCACGTGGACCACCTGGGGCAGGGCGCGCATCGCCAGCGTGAAGACCTCACCGGCGCTGACCGTGACGTCGCTGGTCACCAGGTGGACGGGCCCGTGGAACGCCGGACGCGACGTGGGTGCGAGGATGAACGCCTGGGGCGCAACGTCCTTCGCCCCGTGCGCCCACTTGGAATACGCAAGCCGGAGCCGGTCCGCGAAGCGCGCCGCGATGGCCCGCGCGACGACGTCATGGCCTCCCCGGTTGTTGCTCACGTCCACGATGACCGCCGTGGCCCCGGCGAAGGCGGCCATCGCCTCATCCAGCACCGGCTCCAGCGCGGCCAGCTCCTGCTCCGGCGTCGCGTCGCCTCCCTCGGTCGCGGCGACGAAGCCGCCCATCGTCATCACGTTGAGGTAGCCGACGCCCGGCGCGGCGAAGCCCCAGAACACGCGCTGGTTCGCGACGTGGTGTCCCTGACCGCGCAGCACCTGATGGAGCACTCCGTCGCGGTAGGCGCCCAACCACTGCTTCTGCACGGCCTTCGCGGTGCGCCCCGTCCGCCGGGCCTCCTGCTCCAGGAGCGCGAACGTGCCCGTGGCGGGCTCCTCGTACGTCAGCGTGTCGGACGAAGCGTCATCCGGCACCAGCGCCACGTGCGCATCGCCCAGCGTCCGCAGGGCCTCCGCGAAGAGCGTGAACAACGCCCGGCCCTCCATGTCCGGCGACACCCGGGGCCGCTCCGCCTCCAGCCGCGCCAGCCAGTCCGGGCCCCGCTGGGGAAAGTAGGCATAGTGCTCCGCGAAGGTCGCCTGGAACACGTCGAACAGCTCCGGCGCGCTCCACGCGTGGGGGGCGTCGCAGCCGGCGGGAAGCGCGGCCACGCGGTCGAATCGGTAGCGCGTCTCCCCCGGCGCGGCGAGGAAGTCCCGGACGTCCCCTGAGGGCCCCGGCTCCTGGGTGCCGAACAGCGCCTTCAGCTCCGACGACGACGCCGGATCCGGATGGCACCCGGCCGCCGTCTCGTGGTGCAGGCGCAGGCCCTCCGGCGTCACCGACAGCAGCCACCCATACCCCCGGGACCGCCACACCTCCGGAGCGGATCCGCTGACGGGGCCCGCCGGAGCGCGCGCCGTGGCGCACGCGGTCAGCAGGCCCGCGAGGAGGAGGGGCGCGAAACGAGGAAGCGCACGGAGGCGGGGCGGAGCGTTCATGGCAATCATGCTTCCTTCAACATCCGACATCCCCTGGCGCACGGGGCAGGCTGGGACAAACGGTGCGCTATAAGCCCCACGCGGGGTGCCGGTGCGGGGCCCGCGACGGGGAGTCCTCATGGGTGGCATCGCTCGGAAGCTGGGATGGGGGCTGGTGGCCGTGGCCGGGGCGTTCAGCCTGGGCGTGGTGGCGCTGCACCGGGGGGAGTCCATCAACGCCATCTGGCTGGTGGTCGCCTCGGTCGCGGTGTTCATGCTGGGATATCGTTTCTACGGCCGGTTCATTGCCGAAAAAGCGCTGCGCTTGGACCCCACGCGCGCCACCCCCGCCGAGCGTCGCAATGACGGCCTGGACTACGTGCCCACCGACAAGTGGGTGGTGTTCGGCCACCACTTCGCGGCCATCGCGGGCGCGGGGCCGCTCGTGGGCCCGGTGCTGGCCGCCCAGATGGGCTACCTGCCCGGCACGCTGTGGATCCTCGTGGGCGTGGTGGTGGCGGGCGCGGTGCAGGACTTCATGACGCTGTTCCTGTCCGTCCGCCGCGACGGCAAGTCGCTGGGCGACATGGTGCGCATGGAGCTGGGGCCGGCCGCCGGCGTGACGGCGATGGTGGGCGTGCTGATGATCATGATGATCATCCTCGCGGTGCTGGCGCTGGTGGTGGTCAAGGCGCTGACGCACAGCCCCTGGGGCACCTTCACCGTGGCCATGACCATCCCCATCGCGGTGCTGATGGGCCTGTATTTGCGCTACGTGCGCCCCGGCAAGGTGCTGGAGGTGTCCATCGTCGGCTTCGTGCTCCTGATGCTCAGCATCTTCCTGGGAGGCCTGGTGTCGGAGTCCGCCACCTGGGCGCCCTGGTTCACCTTCGACAGCAAGGCGCTGGCGTGGATGCTCATCGGCTACGGGTTCTGCGCGGCGGTGCTGCCGGTGTGGCTGCTGCTCGCGCCGCGCGACTACCTGTCCACCTTCCTCAAGATTGGCACCGTGCTGCTCCTGGCGGTGGGCATCGCGCTGGCGGCGCCGGAGCTGCGCATGCCGGCGGTGACGAAGTTCGTGGACGGCTCCGGCCCCGTGTTCTCCGGCAGCCTGTTCCCCTTCCTGTTCATCACCATCGCGTGCGGCGCGGTGTCCGGGTGGCACTCGCTCATCGCGTCGGGCACCACGCCCAAGATGCTGGCCAACGAGGGCGACGCGCGCATGGTGGGCTATGGCGCCATGTTGATGGAGGCCTTCGTCGCCATCATGGCGCTCATCGCCGCGTCGGTGCTGGACCCGGGCGTCTACTTCGCCATGAACTCGCCCGCGGCGCTCATCGGCACCACGGCGACGCAGGCGGCGCAGACGCTCAGCCAGTGGGGCTTCGTCATCACCCCGGACGTCCTGGAGCAGACGGCCCGCGACATCGGTGAGACGACCATCCTGTCCCGCGCGGGCGGCGCGCCGACGCTGGCGGTGGGCATGGCGCAGATCCTCCACGGGCTCGTGTCCGGGCAGGGGATGATGGCCTTCTGGTACCACTACGCCATCCTCTTCGAGGCGCTCTTCATCCTCACCACCGTGGACGCCGGCACGCGCGTGGGCCGCTTCATGATTCAGGAACTGGCGGGCCTCGTGTACGCGCCCCTGAAGCGCACGGAGTCCTGGGGCGCCAACCTGCTGGCCACCGCCGTGTGCGTGGGCGCCTGGGGCTACTTCCTCTACCAGGGCGTGGTGGATCCGCTGGGCGGCATCAACACGCTGTGGCCGCTGTTCGGCATCGCCAACCAGATGCTCGCCGCCGTGGCGCTCACGCTGGGGTGCGTGGTGCTCATGAAGATGAAGCGCGAGCGCTACGTCTGGGTGCCCGGCATCCCCGCCGCGTGGCTGGTGCTGTGCACGCTCACCGCCGGCTTCCAGAAGGTCTTCGGAGGCGACGTGCGCGTGAGCTTCGTCGCCCACGCCAGGGCCTTCTCCCGCGCGGTGGACGAAGGCCGCGTCATCGCCCCCGCGAAGTCCCTGGAGGAGATGGAGCAGATCATCCGGAACGACTACCTGGACGCCGGCCTCACCGTGTTCTTCATGGCCGTGGTGGTCGCGACGCTCCTCTTCGGCGTGCGCGCCGTCCTCGCGGCCCGGCGCTCCTCGGAGGCCACCGCGCAGGAGACGCCCTACGTGGCCGCCGCCACGGGGGAGCGCTGATGCCAGGCTTCGTCCAGACGCTCCAGCAGGCCTGGCGCAAGGCCGTGCGCATCGCGCGGCAGATGATTGGCGTGCCCGACTACGACACCTATGTCGCCCACATGAACCGTCACCATCCGGACAGCGCGGTGATGACCTATGCGGAGTTTTTCAACGACCGCCTCCAGGCCCGCTACCGGGGCGGCGGAGGCCGCTGCTGCTGAAGCGATGAGTCGTTGAGGTTTACGGGAAAAACTGCTTGATGGGTTTTTGCGGGTTCGGCCCGTCAAACCCATGATGCAGGAGTCTTCCTTGTCTTTCATCGCAACACCGTTCCGGACGTTGGCGCTGGGCGCCGTGATTCTCGCCTCGCTGGGGGCCTGCGCGGGCCCCGGGGACGTGGCCCCGGCCGAAGAGTCGCCGGGCGTGGTGGAGTCCCCGGCGCTGGCGACGCGGGTGGTGGGCTACCTGCCGACGTGGGCGGGGAACGTGGACACGCTGCCGTACGACAAGCTCAGCCACATCAACTACGCGTTCGCGCTGCCCACGGCGCAGGGCGGGCTCACGGGCGTGAGCAGCTCGGATGCGCGGCTGCGCTCGCTGGTGACGAAGGCGCACGCGCAGGGCGTGAAGGTGCTCATCGCGGTGGGCGGCTGGAACGACGGCAACGACAGCGCCTTTGAACAGATGGCCGCGAACGCGAGCACGCGCACCGCGTTCGTGAACTCGGTGGTGAACTTCGTCAACGCCACCGGCCTGGACGGCGTGGACATCGACTGGGAATACCCGGACCCCGGCACGTCGGGGAACAACTACGCGCTGCTCATGCGCGAGCTGGGCACGGCGATGCACAGCCGGGGCAAGCTCCTGACGGCGGCGGTGGTGGCGCTCGGCTACACGGGCGGCGGCGTGCCCGCGTCGGTGTTCAGCGACGTCGACTTCCTCAACCTCATGGCCTACGACGGCGGCCAGCCGCACTCGACCTATGACCTGGCGGTCCAGTCGCTGAACTACTGGAAGGGGCGCGGGCTGCCGGCGTCCAAGGCCGTGCTGGGCGTGCCGTTCTACGGCCGCTCGCCGTCCAGCTACGTAGGGTACTCGGAGCTGGTCGCGCGCGACTCGCAGGCCCCCTACAAGGACAACGTGGGGGACGTCTATTACAACGGCATCGCCACCATCCAGGCGAAGACGCGGCTGGGGATGCAGAACGGCGGCGTGATGATCTGGGAGCTGAGCCAGGACACGTCCGGGAGCACGTCGCTGCTCAACGCCATCTATTCGGTGGCGCAGGGCACGGGCGGCACCAACGTGTACCGGCTGGTGAACAAGGCCTCCGGGCGCTGCGTGGACATCTCCGGCCCCAGCACGGCGGACGGCGCCATCCTCCACCAGTGGACCTGCCACACCGGCCCCAGCCAGCAGTGGTCCATGGAGGCCACGGACAGCGGCTACTTCCGCTTCGTGTCGCGCCACAGCGGCAAGGCGCTGGACGTGCGGGACGCGAGCGGCGCGGACGGCGCGGGCTTCCAGCAGTGGACGTACTCCGGCGGCGCCAACCAGCAGTTCAAGCCGGTGGCCCTGGGCAACGGCTACGTCCGGCTGGAGGCGCGGCACAGCGGCAAGGTGCTGGACGTGACGGGCTGCCAGGGCGGCAGCGGTGACGGCACGCTGCTCCAGCAGTGGACGTGGTCCAACAACGACTGCCAGCAGTTCCGGATGGAAGCGCGGTAGTCCCGCCGGACGGGACGGGGTCGGCCGGCTCGCCGTCCCCGTCCCCCCGCGCGCTCAGGTGCGCCGGGGCAGCCGCAGGATGAAGGTGGAACCCTCACCCAGCGTGGAGCGGGCGGACAGCGAACCGCCGTGCAGCTTCGCGAGCGCGGCGGCGATGAACAGCCCCAGGCCATGCCCCCGGCCCCGGTCCGCGTCCGCGCGCTGGAAGCGCTCGAAGATGTGGGGCAGGGCGCTGGCGGGGATGCCCACGCCCCAGTCGCGCACGTGGATGAGGACGAGCCCCGGGCTGAGCGTCATGCCCACCTCGATGCGCCGCGCCTCCCCGCTGTACTTCACCGCGTTGGACAGCAGGTTGTTGAGCACCTGGCGCACCCGCTCGGCGTCCAGGGACAGGGGCTCCACCGGCTCTCCCAGGTGCAGCGTGATGTCCATCTCCGGCTGCATCTCGCGCCAGTCCTGCACCAGCTCCTGGAGGAAGGGCCCCAGGTCGGTGGGCTCCTGCTTCAGCTCCAGCTTCCCGTCCGCCAGCCGGGACGCATCCAGGATGGAGGTCACCAGCCCGTTCATCCGGTCAAGCTGCCGCAGGATGGCCTCCGCCGAGCGGCTCTCGTCCTCGATGCCGCGCTTCTGCACCTTGCGCAGCAGCAGCTGCGTGTTGAGCCGCGCGGAGCTCAGGGGCGTCTTCAGCTCGTGCGCCACCCAGTTGAGCATCTCCTCGCGCGCCAGGCTCACCGCGGTGGCCGGCTCGCGCAGGGCCTGGGTCGCCTCCGTGCGAGCCGTCGCGCGGTGCTGGAGCGCCGAGTTCACCGCGTGCTCGAAGGTGGCCAGGTCCACCGGCTTCGCCAGGAACGTCTGGGCTGCTTCACGCCCGGACGGCCGGGCCGCGCTCAGCAGCAGGAAGGGCACCTCCGACAGCGTGGGCTCGGAGCGCATGGCGTGCAGCAACTGCATGCCCGTGCGCCGGGGCATCATGTGGTCGCTGACCACCAGGTCCGGTGGCTCCGTGCGTGCCAGCAGCAGCGCCTCCTCGCCGTTGTGGGCCCGCACGACGCGGTGGCCCAGGTCCTCCACCACCTCGGAGAACACCTCCAGGAGCGCCTCCTCGTCCTCCGCGATGAGGACCAGACTCATTCGCCGCTCCCTCCGACGCTGGTGCCAATGGGCCGGGCCTGTCCTGTCAGCAAGCCCGCCGCGGAGCGCAGGGGCGCCAGCACCTTCACCCCGGAGTCGTTGATCTGGAACTCGCGCAGGTCGCTGGCGTACTTGCTGTCGCGCATCTTGAGCACCGACAGGATGCGGTGCATCTGACCGTGCAGTTCCACGTACCGCAGGAGCAGCAGGTTCTCTCCCAGGATGGCCACCGGCGCGTCGCTGAAATCCAGCTCCGTGCCAACCACCTTGGGCACCTCGCGCGTGAAGACGGACGTGACGCCCCGCATGCGCAACCGCATCGCCAGGGAGGCCAGGAACGTGCGGCGCCGCGCCGGGTCCAGGATGGACAACTCCAGGTCGGTGAGGCCGTCCAGCACCAGCCGCTTCACGCCCAGCGCGTCTACCTTTCTCAGGATCTCCTGCACGAGCACGTCCGCCTCTATCTCGATGGGCGGCACGTGGTGGAGCGTCAGCATCCCCCCGCCGTGCAGGGCCGACACGTCCAGCCCCACGCGCTGCGCGCGGGCCATCAGCATCGCGGGCGAATCGAAGAAGGAGACGAAGAGCCCCGGCTCCCCCTGGCGCGCGCCGTCCGCGACGAAGTGGGTGGCCAGCAGCGTCTTGCCAATGCCCATGCTCCCCGCGAGCATCGTGGTGCTCAGCTCCGGCAGCCCCCCCTGCATCAGCGCGTCCAGCTCCGGCAGGCCAAAGCCCTTGCGCTTCAGTGTGGGAGGCTCGTCCTTGAAGTCCAGCGGGGTGGACTCCAGGCGCGGCACGAACTCCACGCCCGTCTTGTTGATGGCCATGACGTGCTCGCCGTGCAGGTGCTCCCGGCCGCGAAGCTTCACCACCTCCACCCGGCGCACCCGGCGCGAACCCTGGGCCTGGATGGACAGCGACACGATGCCGTCCACCGTGGTGGCCTCCGGCAGCGACATCAGCTTCTCCAGCGGGTACTCCGTGGTGAACATGCCCACGCAGTTGATGGCCGCCAGCCCGATGCCCAGCTCATAGAGGAACTCGCGCAGCCGGGACTCGTCCTGCCACAGGTCCCGGATGGAGCGCAGCCCGTCGATGAACAACAGGGCCGCGCCCCGCTCGCGCACCGTCTGGAGCAGCAGGTCCCGCGCCTCCTTGGGCCCCCGCTTGAGCGCGGAGTAGGCGCTGATGACGAAGAGCTTCTCGCCCAGCACGTCCGGCTGGAAGAAGTCGAAGCTGGACAGCGCCCCCATCAGCTTGTCGTGCGGCTCCGAGGTCACGGTCGCCACCACCACCGGGATGCCACGCGCCGCGGCCTGGAAGGCCACCTGGCTGCACAACACCGTCTTTCCGCACCCGGGGGTCCCGGTGACGATGAGCGCCTGACGCTCGGGGATGCCTCCGCCCAGGATGACGTCGAAGCTGGGGATGCCACTCTGGAAGAGCGGCGGCTTGCTGCTTTGCATTCCGGGTCCATCGGCGGCGGTGGGCCACGCGCGCAGCTTTGCCGCTCGAAAGCGCGCGCCGGGACAAGGATAGGTGCCGTGGAGGCGGCATGCCCGAACAACCACCCCCTTTGCGGGGCATAGCGAACGCTCAGGGTCAGGGCCAGCGCCACGCACGGTGCCTGCTGCGCTCAGGCGCCCGGTGAACACCTCCGGCCCCCAGGCGGGCGGGCCGAGGCTCAGCGTGCCGTCAGGGAGCGCTCGTCCGCGTCGCCCTCGCGGGTGCCGGAATCGGGGCCGGCGGAGGCCTTGCGGAACAGATACGCCGCCACCACCAACCCCACGCAGCAGACCGCCGTGACGTAGGAGGCCGGCGCCAGGGGGCTCTGCTTCATCGCGAGCGTGACGATGAGCGGCGTCAGGCCGCCGAACAGGGCGTACGCCACGTTGTACGAGAAGGAGATGCCGGAGAAGCGCACCGCCGGAGGGAAGGCGTGCACCATCACCGCGGGCACGACCCCGACGACGCCCACGCAGAAGCCCACCAGGGCGTACAGGGGCACCAGCAGCTCCGGCGCGCTGGCGACGCCCCGGTAGAAGAGCTGCACGGTGACGAGCAGGGCAACCGTCCCCACCGTCAGCGCCCGCGCCGTCCCCAGCCGGTCCGCGAGCATGCCGAAGCAGATGCAGCCCAGGGTGAGCGTGAGCGTGGCCACGCTGTTGGCCCCCAGCGCCCGGGCGGCGGGGATGCCGTGCAACTGCTGCATCAGCGTGGGCGTCATCAGGATGACCACCACGATGCCCGCGGTGAGCACCCACGTGAGCAGCATGGACACCGCGACGGCGGGCGCGTGCCCCTTCAGCGCGGCCTTGAGCGGCAGCTCCCGCACCAGCGCGTGGCGCTGACGCATCTCCTCGAAGACGGGCGTCTCCTGGAGCCACCGGCGCAGGAACACGGCGAAGAAGCCGAACACGCCGCCCACGACGAAGGGCAGGCGCCAGGCGAAGGCGAGCACCTCCTCCGGCGCGAAGACCGTGTTGACGGCGGTGGCCACCAGCGACCCCAGCAGGATGCCCAGCGTGAGGCCCGCCGTGAGCGTGCCGCACGCCAGCCCCACGCGGCGCGCCGGCACGTGCTCGGAGACGAACACCCACGCCCCCGGCACCTCGCCGCCCACCGCCGCGCCCTGGAGCAGCCGCAGGGCCAGCAGCGCCAGCGGCGCGGCGTACCCCGCCGTGGCGAACGTGGGCAGCAGCCCCATCAGCAGCGTGGGCACCGACATCATGAAGACGCTCAGCGTGAACATCCGCTTGCGCCCCGTCCGGTCCCCGAAGTGCGCCATCACGATGCCGCCCAGCGGACGCGCCAGGTAGCCCGCCGCGAACAGCCCGAACGTCTGCAACTGCCGCAGCCAGTCCGCCGTCTCGGGAGGGAAGAACAGCCGGCCCATCACCGCCGTGAAGAACACGAAGATGATGAAGTCGTAGAACTCCAGCGCGCCCCCCAGCGCCGCCAGCCCCAGCGTGCGGACGTCTCGCGCGGACAGCGGACGGGATGCGGCGGAAGCGGGGAGGGCGTCGGAAGGGAGGGTCGCCATGCGGGAGGCCCCGGAGGATATGCCGGGACACCCGGACCCGCCCCATCCGTCACGTCATTAAAGGGGATTCACCGCAAAACAAGTTGACAGGGAGAGCGAAACTTGTCGGGACCTCTTGGCATCGCTATCTTCCGGGGATTCCGAGTTCCGTCCTGGGAGTACAAGTTGGACAGGGTTGACATGGTGACGCCGCCAACGGTCGCGCCTGAAGCCGATGAGCGCTTCGGGAAGTACCGCATCCTGCAGCGGCTCGCCGTGGGCGGGATGGCCCACATCTTCCTGGCCACCCTCGACGGGCCGGACGGCTTCTCCAAGGCGTGCGTCATCAAGCGCATCCTCCCGGAGTACGCGAACCTGGAGCCCTTCAGCCGCATGTTCGCGGACGAGGCCAAGGTCGCGGCGCTGCTGACCCACCCGAACATCGTGCAGGTGTTCGACTTCGGGAAGATCGACGGCCAGTACTACCTGGCGATGGAGTGGATCCAGGGTCAGTCGTTGGACCGCATCATGCGGCACGCGGCGGCGGCCTCCATGCCCCTGGGCCTGCGCGTCACGGTGGACGTGGGCCTCGCGATGTCGGACGCGCTGACGTACGCGCACGCGAAGACGCTGTCGGACGGCACGCCCCTGAAGCTGGTGCACCGGGACATCACGCCGGGCAACGTGCTGGTGTCGCGCGACGGCATCGTGAAGCTGGCGGACTTCGGCATCGTGAAGAGCTCCGTGAACCTGGAGCGCACGGTGGCCGGGGTGGTGAAGGGCAAGTACGCGTACATGTCCCCGGAGCAGATCACCAACCGGGAGCTGGACCACCGCTCGGACCTGTACTCGCTGGGCATCGTCCTCTACGAGGCGTCCACCGGGCGGCGGCTGTTCAAGCGCGACACGATGGAGGCCACCATCGTGGCCGCGTCGCAGGGGGACGTGCCCCCGCCGTCGCAGGTGTCGCCGGGCTTCCCGCCCGACCTGGAGCGCATCCTGCTGCGCCTGCTCGCGAAGGATCCAGACGCGCGCTATCCGAACGCGCGCGAGCTGCACGACGACCTGGAGCGCTTCCGAGGCACGCAGCACTGGACGTCCGGGGGGCGGGAGCTGGCCACGCTGATGGCCACGCTGTTCCCGCCGGACGCGAAGGGGCGGGTGGCCACGGCGGTGGCGGCGCCGGGCTCGATGCCGGGCTCCTCCAGCCAGGGCTCCACGCGCACGCCCACGGGCATCTCCCACCTCGCGGACCTCCCACCGCAGGAGCGCGGCGCACCCGGGGAGTCCAGCGCGCGGGTGGTCACCGGCGTGATGGCGCGCGGCACGGACACGGGCGCGACGGGCCTCGTCGCCCCACCGGAGCAGGTCGTGGGGGCCGAATCGTTCCCCTGGGGGCTCGCGGCCGCGGCGGGCGCCGCCGCGGTGGGCAGCGCGTTGTTCTGGCTGTTCGTGGCGTGAAGGGGCAGGGGCGCACCGTGTCGTGGGAAGCAGGACAACGAACGTGAAGAATCAGAAGACCTGGGTCGCCGTCATCCTGCTGGGCACCGTGGCCGTGAACACCGGGGCGTACCTGGTGGTGCGCTCCCGCCGTGCCGCGCAGTCCCCCGTCCCGTCGGAGCTCCCCGTCGCGCGGCCGGTGCCTTCCACGCCCGCGTCGCCACCTCCCGCCGGGGTGGTGGCCGCCTCCGACGAAGCGAAGGCGGGCCTCGCCAGGGCCCGGCGCGCGTCGGGGCTCGCCGCGTTGGAGGACCGCGACTACGCCAGGGCGGTGGAGGAGTTCACCGCGGTCATCGACCTGGGCCAGGATCCCCTCGGGGACATGGGGGACCTGCTGCGCATCGCCACCGACCTGCGCTCGCGTGAGCAGGCGCGCGCCGCCAAGGCCCCCGCCCAGCGCGAATCGCCCCCGTCGAAGCCCGCGCCCCGCACCCGCGCCGCCAGACTGGCCGCCGCGCGTGCCCAGGCCCGGGAGCAGCAGCAGGCCGCCGAACCGGAAGTCGCGCGGGGGGGCCTGCTGCTGGTGACCTCCACGCCGCCCGGGCTGGTGGTGCTGGTGGACGGCAGGGCGGTGGACATGACGCCCGCGCGTCTGCCCGTGTCGGCGGGGTCGCACCGCGTGGTGCTCGCGCAGGGCGACCGCCACCTCTATTCGGAAACGGTGGAGGTGGACGAGGACGCGGTGCGCTCGCTCAACCGCGACCTCACCGCGGAGCTGGCGCCCGCCGCCGCCAGGCCCACGCCGCCCGCCCCGGCGCCGGTGGTGACGACGGCGACCGCGCCCGCCCCCACCGCCCGCTCCCCGGAAGCGGCGCCGCCCCCGGAGCCGTCCGTCGCGAAGGCGGCCGTGGCGCAGGGGCCCCGGCTGGGGGACCTGGAGGTGTCGTCGCCAGGGCTCTACGGCGAGGTGTGGATCAACAACCGGCCGTATGGCTTTCCACCCGTCTCCGCGCTGGCGCTGCCGGCCGGACCCGCGCGCCTGGAGGTCCGCGTCAACGGCGAGGTGAAGCGGCGCATGACGGTGGAAGTCGAGCCGGGGCGCAGCACCCGCGTCCGCGTGCGCTGAAACACAGTCCGGCGTCGGGATTCGAAGCAGTGCTCGCAATCCCAGAACTTTCGGATGGCGCTGGAGCCGGTACACTCCGGGCTCGCGCGGACGGTGTCTCTCCCCCGGGACGACGCCGCGCGCATCCTTTGCGTCTTCGAGAGGTTTGTCGCGTATGGGTTTCACCAGGCGCTGCGGGTCGGGCCGTCGTGTGGGTGTGTTGCTGGCGCTGTTGGGCGCGGGCACGGGCTCCGCCCAGACGGAGACAGGGCCACGAATCGACCCGGGACCGCCAGAGACGCCCTCGCAGGAGGCCCGGCTCGAAGCGCTGGAGGACGAACCGGAGGTGCACAGCCAGGTGGCGTCGTTCGCCATCACGAAGCTGCACGACTCGCCGGCGGTCGTCACGTCGGTGACGGCGGAGGAGATTCGCGCCTCGGGCGCGCGCGACCTGATGGACGTGCTACTGCTGGTGCCGGGCTTCTTCTTCGGCGTGGACGTGTCGGGCGTGGTGGGGCCGGGCTTCCGGGGTCTCTGGGGCCAGGAAGGCAAGGTGCTGCTCATCATCGACGGCAAGGAGATCAACGAACAGCTCTACTCCACGATGCAGCTGGGCCACGAGTTCCCGGTGGAGCTCATCGAACGCATCGAGGTGGTGCGCGGGCCCGGCTCGGTCATCTACGGCGGCAACGCGGAGCTGGCCGTCATCAACGTCATCACCCGAGGCATCCAGGGCAGCACGGACGTGATGGCGGTGGGCACCTACGGGCAGCTGTCGCACGGCAACGGCCGGCGCAGCCTCACGCTGTCCGGGCGCAAGGTGTTCGAAGGCGTGCCGGGCCTGAGCGCCTTCGCCTCCGCGTCGCTGGGGCAGGGTCAGCGCAGCGACGTCATCTTCGACGACTTCTATGGCGGCTCCGCGAGCATGAACGGCGCGTCGCGCCTGGACCCCACGGTGGTGCAGGCGGGCGTGGGCTATCGCGACCTGCAACTGAGCCTGCTCTACCAGCGCCAGGACACCACCACCGTCGTCTCCGTGGACGAGGTGCTGCCGGAGCCCGTCAACACCGACTTCGAGTCCTTCCACGCGGAGCTGAGCGACCGCTACCGCCCGACGGACCGCATTGAAATCATCCCCCGCCTGAACCTCACGCTGGGCGAGTCGTACCGGGACTCCGACGAGGCGTCGGACTTCTTCTACGACAAGCGCTACCGCCGGCTGCGCGGCCGGGCCCTGGCGCGCTGGGCGGCGCTCGACGTCCTCCAGCTCACCGGCGGCCTGGACCTGGCGTTCGACCAGGGCAAGCTCCTGGGGCCGGCGGGCCTCGGTCAGCAGGAGCCCTTCAACGGCGACCAGGACGTCGTGTCGTACCGCAACTTCGCGGGCTTCGTGGAGGCGTACTCGGACAACCCCATCGCCACGGTGGTGGCGGGCGCGCGGTTTGAAGACCACAGCTTCTTCGGCAGCTCCTTCGTGCCGCGGCTGGTGTTGCTCAAGTCCTTCGGCCCGGTGAGCGGCAAGGCCCTCTACAGCCGCGCCTTCCGGGCGCCCGGCATCGAGAACATCTCCCTGGGCGACGACGTCCGGCCGGAGCGCACCACGGTGTACGAACTGGAGGCCACGGTGCGCCTGGGCGAGGGCCAGACGGTGAGCGCCAACGCCTTCGACGTGGGCGTGACGGACCCCATCATCTACTCGTACGACACGGACACGGACTCGGAGGCCTACCGCAACCTGGGCCGCCTGGGCAGCCGGGGCGTCGAACTGGACTACCGCGTCCGGGGCGCCTGGGGCCGCGCGCAGGTGGGCTATTCGTTCTACCGGCCCGGCGGCCGCAACGACGTGGAGGACTACCTGGTGCCGGGGCAGCCCCACGCCTTCACCGGCCTGCCCACGCACAAGGCGACGCTGACGGGCACCGCCCGGGTGTTGCCGTGGCTGTCCCTGAGCCCCACGGCCGTGCTGGTGGGCCAGCGCTTCGCCGTCGGCGCGCCGGACGAGGAGGGCGTGTCGGAGGTCCAGAAGCTGTCGCCCCGGCTGCTGCTCAACCTCTTCGTGCGCGCGGAGAACGTGGGGACGAAGGGCCTGGAGATTGGCGCGGGCGTCTACAACCTGTTGGGCAGCGACTTCCGGGTGGCCCAGCCCTACAACGGTGGCCACGCGCCCCTGCCCGTCTTCACCCGCGAGTTCATGGTGCGGCTCACCTACCTGTTCGAGCCGGCGTACGACGACGAGTAGGGCAGCCGTCAGTCGGGACGCATCGGACGTTGCGCGCTGGCGTGGCGGGGCGTAGGGAAGTCGCCCCTGCCATGTCCGAGAACGCCCAGCTCCTCGAAGCCGTCCGTAAAGAAGCCCGCCCCGGAATCTGGTCCAACGGCGTGAGCCTCGCGCGCGCCGGAGCGGTGGCGCTCCAGTCCCGCTCGGCCTCCGAAATCGAGCTGCGCGTGAAGGCGGCGGGCCGGCCGGTGGCCCTCACCGTCGTCCTCTACCCGGGCGACGAGGCGTGGGAGTGTGACTGTCCCAGCCGCGTGGACCCCTGCGAGCACGTCGTCGCGGCGGCCATCTCCCTGGAGCAGGCGGAGAAGCAGGACGCGCCGCTGGAGGCCGTGGCGGAGCGCTGGTCGCGCGTGGTGTACCGCTTCACGCGCGTGGAAGGCGGCCTGCAACTGCACCGCGTCCTCGCGCACGCGGACGGCACGGAGGAGCCCCTGGAGGACAGCCTCGCGGGGCGCATCGCGAAGCCCACGGGCGGCGTCACGTTGCAGGTGGAGCAGGTGGACCTGAACATGGACCGCCTGCTGGAGCGGCGCACGCGGGGGCCGCTGCTGGCGGAGAAGCTGGACGCGCTGCTGCGGGCGCTGGAACCCGCGCGCAACGTGCTGCTGGACGGACGTCCGGTGGCGGTGTCCAGCGAAGTGCTGCCCCCACGAGCAAGGGTGGAGGACCGGGGTCAGCAGTGGGTGCTGACGGTGTCCGGCGACCCGCGCATCAAGGAGGTGGTGAGCCCGGGCGTCGCGCTGACGTCGGACTCGCTGGTGCGCCTGGGCGAGACGGCGATGACGGGCGCCTGGCTCCAGCACCTGCCGCTGGTGCGCACCTACGCGCCGGAGCAACTGGGTGAGCTGTCCGCCAAGGTCCTGCCGGAGCTGGCGCGGCGCATGCCGGTGGACGTGAAGAGCCGCCGCCTGCCGCCGTTGGATCGCGACCTGAAGCCGCGCATCCTCCTGGAGTTGAACCAGCTCACCGCGGGGCTGTCGGTGCTGCCCACGCTGGTGTACGGCGCGCCGCCCACGGTGCGCATCGACAACGGGCGCATGGTGTACCTGCGCGGCGCGGTGCCCCTGCGCGACGAGGCCGCGGAGACGAAGCTCCTCCACCAACTGCGCGACGAGCTGAACCTGGTGCCCGGGCGAAGGCTCACGGTGCAGGGGCCGGAGATGATGCGCTTCGCGGACAAGCTGCGGAAGTGGCGCGGCGACCTGGGCGGGGACGCGGCGGGCATCGTCAGCCCGGACATGCGCCTGCGGCCGTCGCTGCGGGTGGAGGGCGGCGCATCCGGCGAGGGCGTGCCGGAGGTGCGCTTCACGCTGGAGTTCGACGTGGAGGGAGGCAAGGGCGGCGCGCGCACGGTGGACGCGGCGGCCGTGGTGCGGGCCTGGACCGAAGGGCTGGGGCTCGTCCCGTTGGAGGGAGGCGGGTGGGCGCCGCTGCCGCGCGCGTGGCTGGACAAGAACGGCCAGCGCGTCGCGGACCTGCTGGCCGCGCGTCAGTCGGACGGCCGCGTCGCGAACCACGCGCTGCCGGAGCTGACCGCGCTGTGCGAGTCGTTGGACCAGCCGCCGCCTCCGGGCCTCGACAAGCTGGCCCCCATGGTGGAGGGCTTCGACAAGCTGCCGCCGCCCGTGCTGCCTGCGGAGCTCAACGCCACGCTGCGCGCCTACCAGCAGCAGGGCGTGAGCTGGCTGGGGTTCCTCAAGGGCGCGGGGCTGGGAGGCATCCTCGCGGACGACATGGGCCTGGGAAAGACGCTCCAGACCATCTGCATCCTGGGGCCGCGCTCGCTGGTGGTGTGCCCCACCAGCGTGTTGCCCAACTGGGTGGCGGAGCTGCAGCGCTTCCGGCCGTCGCTGAAGGTCTGCGTCTACCACGGCCCCGGCCGCAAGCTGGACCCCACGGCGGACGTCACGCTGACCACCTACGCGCTGCTGCGCCTGGACGCGCCGACGCTGGGCGCGCCCACGTGGGAGGCGGTGGTGCTGGACGAGGCGCAGGCCATCAAGAACCCGGAGAGCCAGGTGTCGCGCGCCGCGTTCGGCCTCAAGGCGAACCTGCGGCTCGCGCTCAGCGGCACGCCGCTGGAGAACCGCCTGGACGAGCTGTGGAGCCTGATGCACTTCACCAACCCGGGCCTGCTGGGGGGCCGCCGCCAGTTCGAGGAGAAGACGGCGCAGCCCATCGCGGACGGCAAGCCAGGAGCGGCGGAGGGCCTGCGTCGGCGCATCCGGCCGTTCATCCTGCGGCGCCTGAAGCGGGACGTGGCGCCGGAGCTGCCGCCGCGCACGGACTCGGTGATGCACGTGCAGTTGGATGAGCGCGAGCGCTCCGTCTACGACGCGGTGATGGCGGCCACGCGGGCGGAGGTCGTCGCGCTGCTCAACGAGGGCGGCAGCGTGCTCAAGGCGCTGGAGGCCCTGCTGCGACTGAGGCAGGCGGCGTGCCATTCCGCGCTCGTGCCCGGCCAGCACGCGAAGACGTCCTCCAAGGTGCAGACGTTGGTGGACGCGCTGGAGACGGCGGTGTCGGAAGGTCACAAGGCGCTGGTGTTCTCGCAGTGGACGTCGCTGCTGGACCTCATCGAGCCGGGCTTGAAGGGTGCGGGCATCGCGTTCGAGCGGCTGGACGGCACGACGACGAACCGGGGCGACATCACGTCGCGCTTCCAGGGGCCGGACGGAGCACCGGTGCTCCTGATGTCGCTGAAGGCCGGCGGCACGGGCCTGAACCTCACGGCGGCGGACCACGTGTTCCTGATGGACCCGTGGTGGAACCCGGCGGTGGAGGCGCAGGCGGCGGACCGTGCGCACCGCATCGGGCAGGAGCGGCCGGTGATGGTCTACCGGCTGGTGTCCCAGGGCACGGTGGAGGAGAAGATCCTGGGCCTCCAGGAGAAGAAGCGCGCGCTGTTCGAAGCCGCGCTCAGCGAAGCCTCCGGAGCCGCCGCCATCACCCGCGAGGACCTGCTCCAGCTCTTCGCGTGAGGCCCGTCGTCACTTCTCGAACGTCACCGCCACGGCGGTGGCGTCGGGTTCGGTGAAGCGGAGCACGTCCTCACCCTCCTGGGCGAGGGCGTCGCGCACCGGCTTCTTGAGGGCGCCAAAGGGCTTGCACACCAGCGTCGCGGAGCCCTTCTTGCGCGTGGTGGCCCACATGCCGGCGACGCGGCCATCCACCAGGAACACGGGCTGCACGCGCAGGTTGCCGGTGGACATGGCCTTGCGCTGCGCATCGGTGACGAAGCGGGTCCGGTCCGCGTGGGACAGGATGAGGTTGTCGTAGTCGGGCAGGAAGCGCACCGGCGCGGGCGTGTCCTCGGAAGGACGAGGAGCCCTGGGCAGGTCGAAGAGGACGCGCTTCTTCTCGTCGCGGAACTCCACCAGCTCGTCGCGCACCTGCTCGAAGGCGCCCTTCAAGGACTTGAGGCCGGACCAGTTCTGCATGTCCGCCACGGAGGCCGGGCCGAAGGCGGCCAGGTAGCGCGACACCAGCGAGGAGGCGTCCGCGTTGGGTTCCAGCGGCTTCCCCAGCCAGGACTCCGCCAGCGTGAAGCCGGAGTTGCCCGGCCAGCCCCAGTCCAGCCCCTCCTCGGGCACCTGGATGAGGGGCAGCAGCATGCGCGTGGCGAAGCCCATGGCCCGCTCGTCACCCTCCACGTGGTGCTTCATCAGGTGGGCGCGCACCTCCTCGAACGTGCGGGGCGTCTCGTCCAGGAAGGGGCGGGCGGTGGCCAGCAGGGCGGGCAGGTCCAGCGACGTGGCGCGCTGCTTGAGGACGCTGTGCATGGCGGCGGTGAGCAGGGGCCGGTACAGGTCGCGGTAGCGCAGGTAGTCCTTCGCGCTCATCAGGTGAAGCGTGCCGCGCATCATCGTGCCGCGAACCACGTCCCGCTTGAGCGCGAGCTTCGTGAGCGAGTCCCGCTGGAAGCCCTGGATCCGGGACCACAGGGCCAGGTACGGCGGCCGGGCGAGCTGGGCCTGGAGCCCCACCAGGTGCTCGACGGCGCGAGCCACCGCCATCTTCTCGCGTGTGAGCAGCAACTGCCGCGCGAGCGTGGCGCGGTTGAGGGCCTGGGACGACAGGACTTCGGTAGCCATGCGCCCGAGCATAGCCAGGGCGCATGGCCAGGGGGCTCAGCGAGTGAGCGCCGGAATCACCTGCGCGCCGAACGCGTCGATGAACGCGTCCTGCTCCCGGTTGACGTTGTGCAGGTACAGCCGCTCGAAGCCCAGGCGAAGGTCTTCGCCCAGCCAGTCCACATGCTGCTGGAGGCTGTTGGAGACCCGCAGCGGGCCATCCAGGTCATGCGGCTGCACGACGCGCGCGGCCTCCTGGAACTGGGCGGGCGTGCGCAGGTCGGTGAGGACGGTGTTGGCGAAGATGTTGGAAGCCCACTGGTCATAGGCACCTTCGCGAGCCCTCGCTTCGTCCGCCGCGTACGACAGCTGGACCTTGAGGAACATCGGCTTGCCCTCGCCGCCGCCCTCCCGGAAGGCGCTCACCACCTCGCGAAGCTCTGTCGGGGGGCGCGCCGTGGTGAGCAGGCCGTCCGCCCAGCTCCCCACCCAGCGCGCGGTCTTCGCCGTGACGGCCGCCCCCAGGAGCATGGGAGGCTCCACGGGGCGCGTGTACAGCTTCGCCTCCTCCACGGTGACGAGGCCCCGGTGGGTGACGGTCTCCCCGCGGAAGAGCGCGCGCATCACGTCCACGCACTCCTTCAGGCGAGCATTGCGCAGGTCCTTGGCGGGCCAGCCGGTGCCGGTGATGGCCTCGTTGAGGTACTGCCCGCTGCCGAGCGCCGCCCATGCCCGTCCAGGAAACATCTCGTTGAGGGTGGCGAGCGCCTGGGCGACGAGGGCCGGGTGGTAGCGCTGTCCGGGCGCGTTCACCACGCCGAAGGACAGGCCGGTGGAGGCGAGCGCCGCGCCCATGAACGACCAGGCGAAGCCGCTCTGCCCCTGGGCGTCCGTCCACGGATGGAAGTGGTCGGAGTTGAGGGCGGCCTGGAAGCCCGCGCCCTCGGCCTTCCGGCAGAGGCGAAGAAGCTCGCTGGGCGTGAATTGTTCGTGCGAGGCGTGGAATCCGAGCAGGGCCATGAGGCCCTCCACCCTGGCGTCAGAGTCGCCGCGCCGCGAGGCCTTCTTCCGCGCGAGTGTTCGCTGAAGAAAGCCCGTTCGCCCCCAGGTGTGGGGTTCCACACGCGCGCCTGGGACCGCCAGCCGGTCGGGACACCCTGGATGCTTAAAGGGACCGGGTGTCCCTCGCGCCGGGGGCACCCCCTGGGAGATGGGATGATCGAAGACCTCTGGTACAAGAACGCCGTCATCTACTGCCTCGACGTCGAGACGTTCATGGACGGCAACGGCGACGGCGTGGGGGACTTCGTCGGCTTGCGGCGCAAGCTGGACTACCTGGCTGGCCTGGGCATCACCTGCCTGTGGCTCCTGCCCTTCCAGCCCTCGCCCAACCGGGACAACGGCTACGACATCAGTGACTACTACGGCGTGGATCCCCGCCTGGGGGACCTGGGTGACTTCGTGGCCTTCACGCACGAAGCGAAGCTGCACGGCATCCGCGTCATCATCGACCTGGTGGTGAACCACACGTCGGATCAGCACCCGTGGTTCCAGGCGGCGCGCAAGAGCCCTGACAGCCGCTTTCGCGACTACTACGTCTGGTCGAAGAAGCGACCGAAGGACGCCAACAAGGGCATGGTCTTCCCGGGCGTGCAGCCATCCACGTGGACCTACGACAAGGAGGCGAGGCTCTGGTACTTCCACCGCTTCTTCGACTTCCAGCCCGACCTCAACGTGGCCAACCCCGAAGTGCGCGAGCAGATCCTCAAGGTGATGGGGTTCTGGCTGGAGCTGGGGGTGTCCGGCTTCCGGGTGGACGCGGTGCCCTTCCTCGTGGAGTTGAAGGGCGTGAAGAATCCGGACGTGAAGGACCCGTACGGCCTCCTGGTGGAGATGCGCGAGTTCCTCTCCTGGCGGAAGGGCGACGCCATCCTGTTGGCGGAAGCCAATGTCACCATGGATGAGGTGGTGGAGTTCTTCGGTGAGAACGACCGCATGCAGCTCGTCTTCAACTTCCTCGCCAACCAGAACTTCTACCTCGCGCTGACGCGAGGCGATGCGACGCCGCTCGTTGACGCGCTGAAGGAGGCGCCGGACCTGCCGCACACCGCGCAGTGGGCGAACTTCCTGCGCAACCATGACGAGCTGGATCTGGGACGCCTGTCGGATGAGGACCGGGCGGAGGTGTTCCACGCGCTCGGCCCGGACAAGGGCATGCAGCTCTACGACCGGGGCCTGCGCCGCCGGTTCGCGTCGATGCTGGATGGGGACCGCCGCCGCATCGAACTGGCCTACAGCCTGATGTTCACGCTGCCGGGAACACCGGTGCTCTGGTACGGCGACGAGCTGGGCATGGGCGAGAACCTGGCGCTCGTGGAACGTCAGTCGGTGCGCACGCCGATGCAGTGGAGCCCGGAGCCACACGGTGGCTTCACGCTGGCGGACAAGCCGGTGAAGCCCCTGGTGACGGAGGGGCCCTTCGGCTATCGGCACGTGAACGTCGCCCAGCAGCGGAGGGACCCAGGCTCACAGCTCAACTGGACCGAGCGCATCATCCGCGCACGCAAGGAGTGCCCGGAGCTGGGCTGGGGCGCATGGAAGCTCCTGCGCACGGGAAACAAGGGCGTCCTTGCCCTCCGCTACGTCTGGAAGGGCAACGCGATGGTGACGTTGCACAACCTGTCGTCCCGGCCCTGCACGGTGAAACTGGACACGGGCGGCGATGAGGCCTGCCCGCTGTACAACGTCCTTACCGAGGCCCACTCCGAACCCGTGGACGGCAAGCGCCATGTGCTGACGCTGGAGGGCTACGGCTACCGCTGGTTCCGGGTGGGACAGGAGAACCCCGCGCGCAAGCACAAGGTAGAGCCCCTGCGGTGAGGGATGCAGGGCGGCCTCGCGAAGGGGCAGCACGAGCCTGGGGCGAGGAGGCGAATGGGCCAGCAGGGAGAGGCCATCCACCTGTGCGGCAGGCAGACAACCCTCAGTGGAACAGCCCTTCGACTTCAGCCGTGACCCCGACAGGGGAGGCGGTCGAGCCTCCCGGAGTTCGTCGAAGAGAGACCCGCTTGCTCCTTGATCGGTGGCTACCGGGCGAGGAAGCAGTCTTGCGAGGGATGCCACCGCAGTTGGAGGCACCGGAGCGACACGGCGTGCCGAGCATGAAGGGCACCCCGTCTCGCGAGAACCTTGCTGGTGGCAGGGCAGGGGGCTGTACGCCGTGCTTCTGGGGGAAGGCACACGGCTCAAGGGAGCGAGTAGGTCGCCCCTCTGTCCGGACTGCCCGCGCGGGGCAGTCCGCCTGCTCGAGCCGGTGTGC